>NZ_JBIASC010000005.1:26400-515063 GCF_042890485.1 Streptomyces sp. NPDC002181
GAGGGACGGTCGTCGCGACGGAAGCCGCCACGGTCGCCACCGCGGTCGTCACGGTTGAAGCCGCCCGAGGGACGGTCGTCGCGACGGAAGCCGCCGGACGGGCGGTCGCCGCCGCCGGAGCGGAAGCCACCGGAGGGACGGTCGTCGCGACGGAAGCCGCCACGGTCGCCACCGCGGTCGTCACGGTTGAAGCCGCCCGAGGGACGGTCGTCGCGACGGAAGCCGCCACCACGGTTGTCATCACGACGGTCGCCACCGGAACGGAAGCCACCGGACGGACGGTCGTCACGGCGGAAGCCGCCACGGTCGCCACCGCGGTCGTCACGGTTGAAGCCACCGGACGGACGGTCGTCGCGACGGAAGCCGCCACCACGGTTGTCATCACGACGGTCGCCACCGGAACGGAAGCCACCGGACGGACGGTCGTCGCGGCGGAAGCCGCCACGGTCGCCACCGCGGTCACCGCGGTCGTCACGACGGTTGTCGCGGCGCTCGTAGTTGCCGCGGTCGTCGCGGGCCTGGAACGACGGGCGCTCCTCGGCGACCGGCGCGGCCGCGACGGCAGCCGCGACCTCGGCCTCGGCGGCCTCGGCCACCTCGGCGACAGCGGCCTCCGGGTCCTCGCCGCGCTCGCGGGCGGAGCGGGCGACCAGGCGGTCGGCCTCCTCGCGCAGCTCGGCGGCACGGCGCGTCAGGCGCTCCAGCTGCTTGGTGAGGTCGGCGACCTCACGCTCGGCCTGCTTGGCGGCGTTGTTCGCGGAGTCGGCCTGGACCTCGGTCAGCGAACGCGCACCGGTGATCTCGGCGACCTCCGGGTCGAAGGCGCCGGCGCCCTGGACGATGTGGCGCGAGGCGTCGACGCCCGCGTCCTCCATCAGGCGGAAGATCTGGCGGCGCTGGTGCGGCAGGGCCAGGGAGACCACGACGCCCGACTTGCCGGCGCGGGCGGTACGGCCCGAGCGGTGCAGGTAGTCCTTGTGGTCGCCGGCCGGGTCCACGTTCAGGACCAGGTCGATGCCGTCGACGTGGATGCCTCGGGCGGCGACGTCGGTGGCGACGAGCGCGTTGACGTAGCCGTCCTTGAAGTCCGCGAGGACGCGGGTGCGGGCACCCTGCGTCATGCCGCCGTGCAGCGCGTCGGCCTTCACGCCGGCCTCGACGAGCTGCTCGGCGATGCGGTCGGCGCCCAGCTGGGTGCGGACGAAGATGATGGTGCGGCCCTTGCGGGCGGCGATGGCGGCCGTGACCGGCGCCTTGTCCTTCGGCTTCACGACGAGGACGTGGTGCGTCATGGTCGTGACGTTGCCCTGCGCGCTGTCGACCTCGTGCGTGACGGGGTTGGACAGGTAGCGCTTGACCAGGGTGCCGATCTCGTTCTCCATGGTGGCGGAGAAGAGCATGCGCTGGCCGCCGCCGGGGATCTGGTCGAGCAGCTCGGTGACCTCGGGCAGGAAGCCCAGGTCGGCCATCTGGTCGGCCTCGTCGAGGACGGCCACCTCGACGTTCTCCAGGGAGCAGGCGCCGCGGTTGATGATGTCGCGCAGACGGCCCGGGGTGGCGACGAGGACGTCGACGCCGCGCTCCAGGGCGTAGATCTGGTTGCCCATCGAGGTACCGCCGCAGACGACCTTCATCTTGAGGCCGAGCACGTCGCCGTACGGCTGGAGGGCGTCCGCGACCTGCATCGCGAGCTCACGCGTCGGCGTCAGGATGATCGCGCGGGGCTTCTTCTTCTCGGTGTGGCCACCGGCCAGGCGGGCCAGGGTGGGCAGACCGAAGGAGAGGGTCTTGCCGGAGCCGGTGCGGCCGCGGCCGAGGATGTCCTTGCCGGCCAGGGCGTCCGGGATGGTCGCGGCCTGGATCGGGAAGGGGGAGGTGACACCGTTCTGCGCGAGCTTGCGCACGACGCCCTCGGGCAGACCGAGGTCGCCGAAGGAGATGGTGGGCTCGGCGTCGGCGTCGTCCGCCTCGGCGTCGATGGACTGGTCGGTCGTCACGTCGGCCTCAAGAGCCTCGATGATCTCGTCCGCCTCAGCGGCCTCGATCGCCTCGGTGACCACAAGGGCCTCGACGGCGTCGACGATCTCGTTCGAGTCGTTCTCGGGCATGACGGCACGGTCAGAACTGGAAATGGACATGCGAAATGCGAAACCTTCCGGAGTCTCGGCACGCGCCCAAACTCCGTGAATCGCAAATCGACCGCCTCAATGCGGTCAGCCACGGCTAGGGAGAGTACGCGCCACACGGCGCTCTTCGGATTCGGCGCCGGGCAATGGGATCAAACGATCTATAACCATACGCACCCTCCCCCGGGTCTGGCAAGTCATTCCGGCCAGATCCCCTCTGACCTGCGACGATGCCGACAGTCCGGGAGATCCGCACCACCCCCGGGAGGTACCCGCGGCCCTCTAGGAGGCCGTCGGGCTGGGCTCCGGGGCCGGGGGCGACTGGGGCGGCGGAGTGGGCGAAGTCACGGGCGGCTCCGGCGTCGGCGACTGGACGGGCGGCGGCGAGACCTGCGTCCCACCGGAACCGTTGCTTCCGGATCCGCCCGAGGTCGGCTGCTGTCCGCCCTGGCCCCCGGGCCCGCCGCCCGGTCCGGCCGACGGCGAGGGGGCCCCGGGCCGCCCGGCGGGAGCACCCGGACTGGGGGTGGCTCCGGTGGCGCCGGAGGCCTTGCCGTCCTCGGCCGGCCTCCCGTCCTCGCCCGTCGCGCCCGGCTTCGAGCCGTGGCCGTTGCCGCGCGCCCCCGAACCCTTGCCGGAAGCGGAGCCCCCGGCCGCTTCCGCGGCCGCCTTGCGGTCCGCCTGCGAGGAGGGCCCGGGCTTCGCGCCGTCCTCACCGACGCTCATGCAGCCCGCCGTGGCCGCGACCGCGAGCACGGCGGCGGCCAGCCGGAGGGAAGCGGACAACTGGCGCACGGGGCACCTCCTGGGGGTCCCCCGGCGGCAGCCGGGAGGGGGCGGTCAGGGCCCCGCGTCGAGCGGGTCAATGTGCCCAACTCCCTTTACCCCGTAAGAGACACGCCCTTGAGGACACCGCCTGTCCGCGCCCCCGGCCCCGTCCGCCGGACGGCTCGGACGGCTCGGACGGCCCGGACGGCCCGGACGGCTCGGACGGGCCCGGACGACTCGGGCGGCTCGGGCGGGCTCACGCGAACAACTGCCGCGCCACCTGCGAGCCCAGCGTCACCGCGCCCAGCCCCGCCAGCACCGAGGCCGCCACGTTCGCCGCCGCCAGGAACCGCCGCCCCCGCTCGTACAGCCGCAGCGTCTCGTACGAGAACGTCGAGTACGTGCTCAGCGCCCCGCACAGCCCGGGCCCCAGCAGCAGGTTCAGCCACTCGGGCGCCGCGCCGGCCAGCGCCGCCCCGGTCAGCACGCCGAGCACCAGGCACGCGCCCACGTTCACCACGAAGGTCCCCCACGGGAACACCGCGTCGTGGCGCGCCTGCACCGCACGGTCCGTCAGATAGCGCAGCGGCGCCCCCACGACCGCGCCCGCCACCACCAACAGCCAGTTCACGCCCGCCCCCTCGGGCCACCCCGTACGGGAAGACCGGTCGCGAGCCGGGTCAGCGCGGCCCCCGCCCACACGGCGCCCAGCGCCGCGACCAGCGTGAGCCCGGCGTACGCCAGCGCCCGCCCGGCCTCCCCCGCGTCCAGCAGCCGGGAGAAGTCGACGGCGTACGTGGAGAACGTGGTGAACCCGCCGAGCACCCCGACCCCGGCGAACGGCCGGACCAGCGGATGCGGCGCCGTCCGCCCGCCCTCGCTGATCAGCGCCATCAGCACCCCGATCAGCGCGCAGCCGATCACGTTCGTCCAGAAGGTCGTCCACGGAAAGGCCCCGGGCCCGGCCGCCGGCCACAGCAGCGAGGCCCCGTACCGCGCCGAGGCCCCGAGCGCGCCGCCCGCCGCGATCGCCGCGAGCACCGGACCGGGCCGTTCGGCCCGCTGCTCGGGCACATGGAGGTCGACGTCCGGATCGATGGCCTCCGCCGGGACGTTCGAGCCGTCCGGGACGTCCCCAGCCGGCCCGGTCACCCGTACCCCAGTGCGTGCAGCCGCTCGTCGTCGATCCCGAAGTGATGGGCGATCTCGTGCACCACGGTGACCTCCGTCTCCGCGACCACGCTCTCCCGGTCCTCGCACATCCTCAGCGTCGGGTTCCGGTAGATCGTGATCCGGTCCGGCAGCACCCCGGCGTACCACTCGCCGCGGTCCGTGAGCGGGGTCCCCTCGTACAGGCCGAGCAGCTCGGGATCGTCCGCCGGCGGTTCGTCCTCGACGAAGACCGCCACGTTGTCCATCAGCCGCGTCAGCTCCGGCGGGATGCGGTCCAGGGCCTCTGCGACGAGCTCTTCGAACTCCTCGCGCGTCATCTCCAGCACCGGGCCATTGTCCCCCCGGCGGGGGCGCCTCCCGCATGTGGGGGAGAAACCGTTTTGGCGATAGCTCCCCGGATCCCATATGCTTCTCACGTCCCCGACGCGCTGAAGAAGTGCCCGGCGGGCCTTTAGCCCTCATCGTCTAGTGGCCCAGGACGCCGCCCTTTCAAGGCGGTAGCACGGGTTCGAATCCCGTTGGGGGTACGCATTACCGTGTGCAAGACTTGGTCTCGCACACTGCAAGGTCCTGTGGAGCAGTTGGTTAGCTCGCCACCCTGTCAAGGTGGAGGTCGCGGGTTCAAGTCCCGTCAGGATCGCTGAGGCCGGAAACGGTCTCGTGGCTGGGTAGCTCAGTTGGTACGAGCGATCGCCTGAAAAGCGATAGGTCGCCGGTTCGACCCCGGCCCCAGCCACCACAAGAAGGCCCCGTCCATCGGACGGGGCCTTCTGCGTTACTCCTTCTCCCCCTCGGGGCCGGGGGTACGGCGGCGCCACTGCGTCACGCCGACCGCCGCCGCGCCCGACGCCACCAGCCCGAGCAGCGCCCAGTCCGGAACCGCGTCCGCGAACGACCGGACCCACTGCTCCACCGCGTACGAATCGTCCACGTCGAGCAGCCCCGGCAGCGCGCTCGCCCCGTCGTACGCGAGGAACAGCGCGCCCAGGGCGATGAAGAACAGCCCGGACAGCAGCGAGGTGGTGTGCAGCTCGAAGCGGCCCGACCGGACGGTCCGCCCGCGCAGCCAGCGCCGCCGGCCCAGGTCGAAGCGCTCCCACAGCAGCGCCAGCAGGAACAGCGGTACGGCCATCCCCAGCGCGTACACCGCCAGCAGCAGCCCGCCGTAGACCGGGCTGCCGCTGACCGCCGCCACCGTCAGGACGCTGCCGAGGATCGGGCCGGCGCAGAACCCGGCCAGCCCGTAGACCGCCCCCAGTGCGAACACCGACAGGGCGGTGGTCGGCCGGATCCGCCCCGACAGCTCCGAGATCCGCTTCGGGGCGAAGCCCAGGCCCAGGATCTGCGCGAGCCCGAGCGCGATGATCAGCCAGCCGCCCGCCAGGACGAGCCCGTCCCTGTTGCCGTGGAAGAACCGTCCGGCGTACGAACCCGCCGCGCCCAGCGGTACGAGGGTGCTCGCGAGGCCCGCGTAGAAGATCCCGGTCCGCGCGAGCAGCCTTGAGGCGGAGTCGATCGAGTACGCGAAGAACGCGGGCAGCAGCAGGGCGCTGCACGGGCTGAGCAGCGCGAGCAGCCCGCCCAGCAGCGCGGCCAGGTACCCGATGTCGCCGACGCCGTTCACCGCGCGGCCATGCCGTCGGCCTGTGCCTTGGCCCTGGCGATCGCCGCGGCGAAGGCGTCGAGCGGCTGGGCACCCGCGATCGGCTGCCCGTTGACCAGGAAGGAGGGGGTGGAGGTGACGCCGATGCGGTAGCCCTCCTCCTGGTCCGTCCGGAGGGCGGCCGCGGCGGCCTCGCCGGCCATGTCCTTCTCGAAGCGCTCCAGGTCCGGGACCCCGGCCTCGTGGGCCAGCTCCAGCAGCCGCGCCCGGCCGAAGCCCTTCTCCTTGGCCCCGTCGGCGTACGCGGCCGCGTGGAACGGCGCGAACCGGTCCTGCTGCCCGGCGGCCCAGGCGGCCTTGGCGGCGGTCTCGGAGTCGGCTCCGAAGATCGGGAAGTTGCGCCACTCGATGCGCAGCGTGCCGTCGTCCACGTACTTCTTCACCAGTTCGGGCTCGGTGTCGCGGGCGAACTTCCCGCAGTAGCCGCACTTGAAGTCGGAGTACTCGATCAGCACGACGGGGGCGTCCGCCCGGCCGACGGCCAGCTTGTCCCCGGCCTCCCGGCGGGCGAGCTTCGCCAGCTCGGCGTGGACCTCGGAGCCCTCCTCCGCGGCCGCGGAGGAGGAAGAGGAAGAGGTCCGGTCGGGCCGGTCCTCGGGCGCGGTGGCCCGCCAGGACACGATCCCGAGGGTGACGGCGGCGACCGCGACCCCGGCGGAGATCAGCAGCCGCTTGCGAGCGGAAGCAGAGGAGGAAGAGGAAGAAGAGGAGGAGGAACGGGAAGTGGAAGAAGGCATACGGGTGCTCCGGAGATGCGGGTGGTGAATCGGACCGGCGGAAGGCCGGTCCTCTACACCCGCATCACGGACAGCTCCACGGGCCCGGGAGCCGCCTGGTCCGGCCCCCGTACGTGCACCCGCACGGCCGGCGTCCGGTCCGCCCACAGCTGATCCGCCGCGGGCCGCCCCAGCGGAGCGTGCGCGTGCTCCCCGGCGCCGCGCGGCGGCACCCCCGGAGCCTGCCCGTGATCCCCGGACCCGGGGTCGCAGGAGGGTCCCTGCCCGGCGGAGGCCACGGCGTGCGCCACGGGAGCGGTCGCGACCCGAACCGCACCCGGAACCGCACCCGCAGAACCCGGAACCGGAACCGGAAGCGCCGCCGCGGGCACCGCACACCCGACCAGGACCGCGATCACGGCGCCGAGCAGGCACCGGACACCACGGAAGCGGTACACGGCGGGCCTCTCCCTCGGTCAACAGGTCGGTTCAGACGATCTCGTCCCGAAATGGTACGGGGAGGAGGCACAAATGCGTTCGCCACCCGGCACCCGCGGGTGAGATCCTCGATCAGGTATGTCTACTTCCTTCGCCGCCCTGCAGACGCTCCTCGGGGAGATCTCCCTCCGTGACGCGCACCGCCTCGGCCGCCGCCTCGAAGGCGCCCGCCGCATCCGAAAGCCCGAGGCCAAGCAGGCCGTGCTCGACGAGATCGCCGCGGAGGCCGAGAAGGCCGCCGCGCGACTGGCCGGCCGTGCCTCGCGGATGCCGGAGGTCACGTATCCCGAGAACCTGCCCGTCAGCCAGAAGAAGGACGAGATCGCCGAGGCGATACGCGACCACCAGGTCGTGATCGTCGCCGGTGAGACCGGTTCCGGCAAGACCACGCAGATCCCCAAGATCTGCATGGAGCTGGGCCGCGGCGTCCGGGGCATGATCGGGCACACCCAGCCCCGCCGCATCGCCGCCCGCACGGTCGCGGAGCGGATCGCCGAGGAGCTGAAGTCCGAGATCGGCCAGACGGTCGGCTGGAAGGTCCGGTTCACCGACCAGGTGGACCAGGACGCGACCTTCGTGAAGCTGATGACCGACGGCATCCTGCTCGCCGAGATCCAGACGGACCGCGAGCTGCGCGCGTACGACACGATCATCATCGACGAGGCCCACGAGCGCAGCCTCAACATCGACTTCCTGCTCGGCTACCTGTCCCAGCTGCTGCCGAAGCGCCCCGACCTCAAGGTCGTGATCACCTCCGCGACCATCGACCCGGAGCGCTTCTCCCGCCACTTCGGCGACGCCCCGATCGTCGAGGTCAGCGGCCGTACGTACCCGGTGGAGGTCCGCTACCGGCCCCTGCTGGAAGAGGACTCCGAAGAGAGCGACCGCGACCAGATCACAGCGATCTGCGAGGCCGTCGACGAACTCCAGTCCGAGGGTCCCGGGGACGTCCTGGTCTTCCTCTCCGGCGAGCGCGAGATCCGCGACACGGCGGACGCCCTCGACAAGCGCAAGCTCAGGTTCACCGAGGTGCTCCCCCTCTACGCCCGCCTCTCGCACGCCGAGCAGCACCGCGTGTTCCAGCAGCACACGGGCAGGAGGATCGTCCTCGCGACCAACGTCGCCGAGACCTCCCTCACCGTCCCCGGCATCAAGTACGTGATCGACCCGGGCACCGCCCGGATCTCCCGCTACAGCCACCGCACCAAGGTCCAGCGCCTGCCCATCGAGCGGATCTCCCAGGCCAGCGCCAACCAGCGCAAGGGCCGCTGCGGCCGTACCAGCGACGGCATCTGCATCCGGCTCTACTCCGAGGACGACTTCCTCTCCCGTCCCGAGTTCACGGACGCCGAGATCCTGCGCACCAACCTGGCCTCCGTCATCCTCCAGATGACCGCGGCCGGCCTCGGCGAGATCGAGAAGTTCCCCTTCATCGACCCGCCGGACCACCGCAACATCCGCGACGGCGTCCAGCTGCTCCAGGAGCTCGGCGCGCTCGACCCCGCGGAGAAGGACCCCAAGAAGCGGCTCACGCCGATGGGCCGCCAGCTCTCCCAGCTGCCCGTGGACCCGCGCCTGGCCCGCATGGTCGTCGAGGCCGACAAGAACAACTGCGTCCGCGAGGTCATGGTCATCGCGGCGGCCCTGTCGATCCAGGACCCGCGCGAGCGGCCCTCGGACAAGCAGACGCAGGCCGACCAGAACCACGCCCGCTTCAAGGACGAGACCAGCGACTTCCTCTCGTTCCTCAACATGTGGCGCTACGTCCGCGAACAGCAGAAGGAGCGCGGCTCGTCCTCGTTCCGCCGGATGTGCAAGCAGGAGTACCTGAACTTCCTGCGCATCCGCGAGTGGCAGGACATCTACTCGCAGCTGCGCACGGTCGCCAAGGGGATGGGCATCCACGTCAACGAGGGCGACGCCCCCGAGACGAGCGTGCACATCTCGCTGCTGGCCGGCCTGCTCTCGCACATCGGCCTCAAGGACACCGACAAGAACGAGTACCTGGGGGCCCGGTCCGCCAAGTTCGCGATCTTCCCGGGTTCGGCGCTCTTCAAGAAGCAGCCGAAGTTCCTGATGTCGGCGGAGCTGGTGGAGACCTCGCGGCTGTGGGCCCGGGTCAACGCCAAGGTGGAGCCGGAGTGGGTCGAGCCGCTCGCCCAGCACCTGATCAAGCGCACGTACAGCGAACCGCACTGGGAGAAGGACCAGGCGGCCGTCATGGCGTACGAGAAGGTCACGCTGTACGGCGTGCCGATCGTCGCCCAGCGGAAGATCAATTACGGCCGGATCGACGCCGAGGTCTCGCGCGAACTCTTCATCCGCAACGCACTGGTCGAGGGCGACTGGCGCACGCACCACAAGTTCTACGCCGACAACCGCAAGCTGCTCACCGAGGTCGAGGAGCTGGAGAACCGGGCACGGCGCCGCGACATCGTCGTGGACGACGAGACCCTCTTCGACTTCTACGACCAGCGGATCCCCGAGCACGTGGTCTCGGGCGCGCACTTCGACTCCTGGTGGAAGCACAAGAAGCGGGAGGAGCCGGAACTCCTCGACTTCGAGCGCGAGATGCTGCTGACGGAGAAGGCGGCCGGGGTCACCAAGGCCGACTACCCGGACTCCTGGCGCCAGGGGCAGCTGAAGTTCCGGGTGACCTACCAGTTCGAGCCGGGCGCGGACGCGGACGGCGTGACCGTCCACGTCCCGCTCCAGGTGCTGAACCAGGTCACCGACGAGGGCTTCGACTGGCAGATCCCGGGCCTGCGCGAGGAGGTCGTCACCGAGCTGATCCGGTCGCTGCCGAAGCCGATCCGCCGGCACTACGTACCGGCGCCGAACTTCGCGACGCGCTTCCTGGCCACGGCCGTACCCCTCCAGGAGCCGCTGCCGGTCACCCTGGCGCGCGAGCTCCAGCGGATGGTCGGGGTCCCGGTCTCCGCCGAGGACTTCGACCTCGGCCGGATCCCGGACCATCTGAAGATCACCTTCCGGATCGTCGACGAGCGCCGCAAGAACCTCGCCGAGGACAAGGACCTCGAAGCCCTGCGGCTGAGGCTGAAGCCGAAGGCCCGCCAGGCCCTTTCCAAGGCCGCCGCGGCCACCGCCGAGCGCGCGGGCGGGGAGTCGCTGGAGCGTACGGGACTCACCGACTGGACGATCGGCTCGCTGACCAAGGTCTTCGAGACCCGGCGGGCGGGACAGCCGGTGAAGGCGTACCCGGCGCTCGTGGACGAGGGCGCGAGCGTCTCCGTACGGCTCTTCGACACGGAGGCCGAGCAGCAGCGGGCGATGTGGCTGGGCACGCGGCGGCTCATCCTGCTGAACATCCCGGTGAACCCGGCGAAGTTCGCCTCGGACCACCTGACCAACCAGCAGAAGCTGGCCCTGTCCCGCAATCCGCACGGCTCCATCCAGGCGCTGTTCGACGACTGCGCGACCGCCGCGGCCGACAAGCTGATCGCCGACCACGGCGGCCCGGCCTGGGACGAGGCGGCCTTCCGCGCCCTCTACGAGGCCGTCCGCGCGGACCTCGTGGACACGACCGTGCGGACGGTGGCCCAGGTACAGCAGGTCCTGGCCGCCTGGCAGGCCTGTGAGCGCCGTCTGAAGGCCACGAACAGCCTGGCTCTGGTGGCGAACGTGCAGGACGTCAGAACGCAGCTGGCGGCCCTCGTACCGCCCGGCTTCGTGACGCTGACGGGCCTGCGCCGGCTGCCGGACCTGATGCGCTACCTGGTGGCGGTGGACCGGCGGCTCCAGCAGATGCCCACGGGCGCCCAGCGCGACACCACGCGCATGCAGAAGGTGCACGAGATGCAGGACGAGTACGCGTGGCTGCTGGAGCAGCTTCCGAAGGGCCGGCCGGTGCCGTCCGCGGTCACCGACATCCGCTGGATGATCGAGGAACTCCGGGTCAGCTACTTCGCGCACGCGCTCGGGACCGCGTACCCGGTCTCCGACAAGCGGATCGTGAAGGCGGTGGACGCGGCGGCCCCGGGGCCGGCCCGCTGATCGGGTTCGACTGCACCCCCTGAGCTGGGGTACAGTCTGATTCGCAGCCGCCCAGCGGCCGCAAATCAAGGACCTGTGGAGCAGTTGGTTAGCTCGCCACCCTGTCAAGGTGGAGGTCGCGGGTTCAAGTCCCGTCAGGTTCGCAAGAAGTGCAGGGCCCGCATCCCCCAGGGATGCGGGCCCTGTTGCGTGTGGCCCGCCGCCGGGTGTCGGCCACCGCGTGTCGGCCACCGCGTGTCGGCTGCCGGATGTCGCCTGACGCGTGTCGCGTGTCGCCTGACGCGCCCCGCTCGGCACAGTGGCCCCGCCCGCCCCGCCCGCCCCGTCCGGGCTTCACCGGCTCAAATCCCCCGTCCGCATGAGGCGCTCTGCGACGCACGTCCCCTTACGGGTGCATTGCGCGTCGCACAAGTGTCACTGCCTGTGACGGGAGTCACCACATGAGTTTTTGAGACTCGCACATTTATCGCACCCATACGCGTGCTCAATTTAATATGTGCAATGGCACCTACCCCGCCGGCCTCCCGCGTCCGCCCGATCCCACCTCCCCCCGGGCATAAAAAAGATCGCGCTGGACCCGGCGGAGTCCAGCGCGATCTGACGACAAGAACCTGTTGGGGCAGGTCCAAGCGTTTGAAGCCTTTGGGTTTCATCGGATTGGGGGACCCGATTCAAGCCCGGTAAAGCGAGTGCTTGCGCGACCTCAGGCCTCGCTGCGCTGCTGCGGGATTCCCGCGAGCAGAGCGCGAACCTCGGCCTCGCGGTAACGGCGGTGTCCACCCAGGGTGCGGATGGACGTGAGCTTGCCAGCCTTGGCCCAGCGGGTGACCGTCTTCGGGTCCACGCGGAACATCGTGGCAACCTCAGCCGGGGTCAGCAGCGGCTCGGCATCAGGGGTGCGAGCGGTCATGAGCGGCCTCCTCGGGAGAACCGAACCATCTCGGTTCTTTCCTCTAAATTCTGCACCTTGGCCCGCGTTGCCCGAAATGGACATACGCGGGCCGAGTCGGTTATAGGACGAACGGCTTGTCCTCGGCACTACAACTACACCATCCGTCCAGCCGTGACGGCCAAACCGATGGAATTGCCCTCCGAGGTGTTCATCAGCGGCGGAAGCCGATGGACCGTCCCATAACGGACAGTCACCCCACTGTGACGATCAGTCACAGAGCGATCAGGAGTCGTCAGGACCCCCCGTAGAGTGCAATGCCGAGCATTCCGCCCAAAGTTGGGTGGAAGGAACCCTCCCCGGACTCCTTGTCCTATTTTGGCACGAGGGTAGGGGAAGGGCGCAAGGGTGTAGATAGTGCGGTCCGTCACGCTTGAGTCAATGGCCCGTATCGGGACGTAGGTCCTGGAACTAAGGCCCGAATGCGTCCTGATCAAGAACGCGGGGGGGTCGCTCAGGGGGTCAGTTCGCGAACAGTCTCTCCCGGACCTCCCTCCAGCGCTGCGCCAGCTCCGTGTAGGCCTCCGCCGCCGCGGCCGGGTCCCCGGCCCCCAGCGCCGCGATCCCCGCCGCCACGTCCCGGGCCGACCGGTCCTCCCGCAGCCGGTCCGCCGGCAGCGCGTGCACCAGGCCCGCGTAGTCCAGCTCGACCATCGAGCGCGGATGGAACTCCTCCAGCCAGCTGCCGACGTCCACCAGCCCCTCCGCGAGCCCCCCGTACCCCTCCGCCGCCCGCAGGATCCGCAGCGCCCGCGCGAGCCGCCGCCGGGCCTGCACCATCGGGGTCCGGTAGCGCAGCCGCTCGCCCGGCAGGTACTCCCGCTCGTCGTCGGCCACCAGCACGAACCAGCGCAGCGGCACCTGCCACACCCCGGTGCGGATCCACGGGCGCGCGTCCGGGTTCCGTTCGCGCCAGCGCTCGTACTCCTCGGCCGCCCTGCGCCGCTCCCCCGGCGGGAGCGCCGCGTCCAGCACCGGGAGCGGGAACTGGTCGACGAGCTCCTGGAGGGCCAGCCAGCCGCGCAGCCTGGTCCGCCAGGGGCAGACCAGCAGCACCCCGTCCACCTGCGCCGTGAAGGCGTCCGCGCTCTCGTGCGCCGGCACCCCCACCACCGGGACCCGGACCAGGTCGGAGAGGGAGCGACGCAGTTCGTCCTGGGCCGTCGCCACCACGCCGCGCCGCGCGTACGAGGCCCAGTGCGTGCGCTCCGGCTCCGCGAAGGCCGCCAGGGGCTCGTAGACGCGCAGGTAGGAGGCGTACGGGACGGTCGGCGCCGAGCGCGCCGCGGGCAGTTTGGGGTCGGGGGATTCGCTCACGCTCTCGTACTCCCCAGCCCCGCCGGGAGCTACTCGCCGGGCGGGGCGGACCCCCGGAGTGTTCCGATCTCCGGACAGGACGCCTGCACACGGCCCGCAGGTCTTACTCTGCTCCCAGCACGCCCTCCCCCACCCGCAGGGCGGGCGTCATTCCGCCGCATCTCTTCCATGGGAGTCACCACCGTGACCGAAATGACCGACGGCGTCCTGCACACCCTGTTCCGTTCGGAACAGGGCGGCCACGAGCAAGTCGTGCTGTGCCAGGACCGAGCCTCCGGCCTGAAAGCCGTCATCGCGATCCACTCCACCGCCCTGGGCCCCGCCCTCGGCGGTACGCGCTTCCACGCGTACGCCTCCGACGAGGAGGCCGTCCTCGACGCGCTGAACCTCTCGCGCGGCATGTCGTACAAGAACGCCCTCGCCGGTCTCGACCTCGGTGGCGGCAAGGCCGTCATCATCGGCGACCCCGACGTACTGAAGTCCGAGGAACTGCTGCTGGCCTACGGCCGGTTCGTGGAGTCCCTCGGCGGCCGCTACGTCACGGCCTGCGACGTCGGCACCTACGTGGCGGACATGGACGTCGTGGCCCGCGAGACGCGCTGGGCGACCGGCCGCTCCCCCGAGAACGGCGGCGCCGGCGACTCCTCGGTCCTCACCGCCTTCGGCGTCTTCCAGGGCATGCGGGCCAGCGCCCAGCACCTGTGGGGCGACCCGACGCTGCGCGGCCGCAAGGTCGCCGTGGCCGGTGTCGGCAAGGTCGGCCACTACCTCGTCGAGCACCTCCTGGAGGACGGCGCCGAGGTCGTGATCACGGACGTGCGCGAGGAGTCGCTGCGCCGTGTCCTCGACAAGCACCCGCAGGTCACCGCGGTGGCGGACACCGACGCGCTGATCCGCACCGAGGGCCTGGACATCTACGCCCCCTGCGCGCTCGGCGGTGCGCTGAACGACGAGTCGGTACCGGCCCTGACCGCCAAGGTCGTGTGCGGCGCCGCGAACAACCAGCTCGCCCACCCGGGCGTGGAGAAGGACCTCGCGGACCGCGGGATCCTCTACGCGCCCGACTACGTGGTGAACGCGGGCGGGGTCATCCAGGTCGCCGACGAGCTCCGGGGCTTCGACTTCGACCGGTGCAAGGCGAAGGCCACGAAGATCTTCGACACCACGCTCGAAATCTTCGCTCGTGCGAAGGCGGACGGTATTCCGCCGGCTGCCGCGGCCGACCGGATCGCCGAGCAGCGCATGGCCGACGCCCGCGCCGCGAAGGCCGCGAAGGGCTCGGCCCCGGCCCTGTAGGGCCCCTGCGTGCGCCCGCCGGGGTTGCGGCGAGACGGAACTCACTGCACTTCGGCGGGTCGCTCGCCAGGAAAGGGTTAAAATCGCAGCTGACCAGCGAGGACGGGGCGCCTCATTGGTCCTGCACCGGGGCACGTCATGCGGGCGGCGTACCGTATGGCCGCGGAAGCAGGTACCGTTAAACCCCTACGGACGGTCTCTCCACGGAGAGCCCGCTCCGAACCATGAACGCGTGTCAGACTCTGGGGCCGTCGAGCCCCGTCACCGAGGGGGTCGAGCCATGGGGCGCGGCCGGGCCAAGGCCAAGCAGACAAAGGTCGCCCGCCAGCTGAAGTACAACAGCGGCGGGACTGACCTCTCGCGTCTGGCCAATGAGCTGGGCGCATCGCCGACGGATCCGCTGCTGCCTGTCAGCGAGCCGGTCGAAGTCGATGACGATCTGGACGACGACGACCCGTACGCCAAGTACGCGGATCTGTACAACAGCGATGACGACGACGAGGACGACGAGTCCGGTCCGTCGGCACAGCGTCGCGGCGCTTGACGCTCTTTCGCGTCTGCACGAAAGCAACACACACTGAAACCCGGTCCGGGGCCTCGCCCCGGACCGGGTTTCAGTGTTGCCCCGGCCGTGTCAGCTCGCGTAGGAACCGGTCATGGTCGCGCCCTCGGTGCGGTCGCCCCGGTCCAGGATCTCTCCCGCGACCCAGGCGTCCACGCCCCGGTCGGCCAGCGCGGTCAGCGCCACGTCGACCGACTCCTGCGGGACCACGGCCATCATGCCGACGCCCATGTTCAGGGTCTTCTCCAGCTCCAGCTGCTCCACCTGGCCGGCCTTGCCGACCAGGTCGAAGATCGCGCCGGGCGCCCAGGTCGAACGGTCGACCGTGGCGTGCAGGTGGTCCGGGATGACGCGGGCCAGGTTGGCCGCGAGTCCGCCGCCGGTGATGTGCGAGTACGCGTGCACCTCGGCCGTACGGGTGAGAGCCATGCAGTCCAGCGAGTAGATCTTGGTGGGCTCCAGGAGCTCCTCGCCGAGGGTCCGGCCGAGCTCTTCCACGTGCTGGTCGAGCGACATGCCCGCGCGGTCGAAGAGGACGTGCCGGACGAGCGAGTACCCGTTCGAGTGAAGGCCGGACGATGCCATCGCGATGACGGCGTCACCCGTACGGATGCGATCCGCGCCGAGCAGGCGGTCGTACTCGACGACGCCGGTGCCGGCGCCCGCCACGTCGAAGTCGTCCGGGCCCAGCAGGCCCGGGTGCTCGGCGGTCTCGCCGCCCACCAGGGCGCAGCCGGCGAGGACGCAGCCCTCGGCGATGCCCTTGACGATCGCCGCGACACGCTCGGGGTGGACCTTGCCCACGCAGATGTAGTCCGTCATGAAGAGCGGCTCGGCGCCGCAGACGACGATGTCGTCCATGACCATCGCGACGAGGTCGTGGCCGATGGTGTCGTACACGCCGAGCTGGCGGGCGATGTCCACCTTGGTGCCGACGCCGTCGGTCGCGGAGGCCAGCAGCGGGCGCTCGTAGCGCTTGAGGGCGGAGGCGTCGAAGAGGCCGGCGAATCCGCCGAGGCCGCCGAGGACCTCGGGGCGCTGCGTCTTCTTCACCCACTCCTTCATCAGTTCGACCGCGCGGTCTCCGGCTTCGATGTCCACGCCCGCGGCTGCGTAGCTGGCACCGGTGGTCTTCTCTGTCATGACAGGGAGAGCTTTCGTGTCGTTACTGCGGGTGGTGCCGGGCCCTGGGAGAAGCACTCGTAAAGACAGGGCCCGGCGCAGGTGGAGCCGGGGTCGCGGGTCGCGGCGCTACGGGCGCCGGAGCGCGTCGGCGGCGTCGGTGCCGCCGGCCAGCTCGCTCTCCAGGAGCTGCTTGCCCAGGAGCTGCGGGTCGGGCAGCTCCATGGGGTACTCGCCGTCGAAGCAGGCACGGCAGAGGTTGGGCTTCTGGATGGTCGTCGCCTCGATCATCGAGTCGAGCGAGATGTACGAGAGCGAGTCCGCGCCGAGCGACGTGGCGATCTCGTCGACCGTCATGCCGTTGGCGATCAGCTCGGCCCGGGTGGCGAAGTCGATGCCGAAGAAGCACGGCCACTTCACCGGCGGCGAGGAGATCCGGATGTGGACCTCGGCCGCGCCGGCCTCGCGGAGCATCTTGACCAGGGCCCGCTGGGTGTTGCCGCGGACGATCGAGTCGTCGACGACCACCAGGCGCTTGCCCCGGATGACTTCCTTGAGGGGGTTGAGCTTGAGGCGGATGCCCAGCTGGCGGATCGTCTGCGAGGGCTGGATGAAGGTCCGGCCCACGTAGGCGTTCTTGACCAGGCCGGAGCCGTAGGGGATTCCGCTGGCCTCGGCGTAGCCGACGGCGGCGGGCGTGCCGGATTCCGGCGTCGCTATCACCAGGTCGGCGTCGACGGGGGCTTCCTTGGCCAGGCGCCGGCCCATCTCGACACGCGAGAGGTAGACGTTCCGGCCGGCGATGTCGGTGTCCGGGCGCGCCAGGTAGACGTACTCGAAGACACAGCCCTTGGGCTTCGCTTCCGCGAATCGAGAGGTGCGCAGACCGTTCTCGTCGATCGCGATGAGCTCGCCCGGCTCGACCTCGCGGACGAAGCTGGCGCCGCAGATGTCGAGGGCGGCGGTCTCGCTCGCGACCACCCAGCCGCGCTCCAGGCGGCCGAGGACCAGCGGGCGGATGCCCTGCGGGTCACGGGCGGTGTAGAGGGTTCCCTCGTCCATGAACACGAGCGAGAAGGCGCCCTTGACCTTCGGGAGGACCTTGGTGGCCGACTCCTCGATCGTCAGGGGCTTGCCGTCGTCGTCCGTCTGGCCGGCCAGCAGGGCCGTGACCAGGTCGGTGTCGTTGGTGGCCGCCACCTGTGTGGCGCGGCCGTCCTGACGGGGGAGGTCGGCGACCATCTCGGCGAGCTCGGCGGTGTTCACCAGGTTGCCGTTGTGACCCAGGGCAATGGAGCCGTGGGCGGTCGCGCGGAAAGTGGGCTGCGCGTTCTCCCAGACGGAGGCTCCGGTGGTCGAGTAGCGGGCGTGACCGACCGCGATATGACCCTGGAGCGAGCCGAGAGAGGTTTCGTCGAAGACTTGGGAAACGAGGCCCATGTCCTTGAAGACGAGGATCTGGGAACCGTTGCTCACAGCGATTCCCGCGGACTCTTGTCCACGGTGCTGCAACGCATACAGTCCGAAGTAGGTGAGCTTGGCGACCTCTTCACCCGGAGCCCAGACACCGAAGACGCCGCAAGCGTCCTGGGGGCCCTTTTCGCCGGGGAGCAGGTCGTGGTTGAGTCGTCCATCACCACGAGGCACGCTCCCGAGTGTAGGCGAGATCGACCACTGGTCCGAATTGGGGATGGCCGGGAAATGTCACAGCACAGAGGGTGACGGGGCGACTCTGTCTCGCTATTCGGAGCCTTTGTTGACATCTACGAAGGTATTCGTACAGGCTCTCGCCTCATGCAGCCTCTCGGTGACCGTTCCGTCACCCTTGTCGAGCGCCGCCACGTAGACCTGGTCCGTGTCGCGAGCGCCATCTGTCGCTGTTCTGCGTAGCCACAACTCTCCCTCTCCTTTCTCCCTTTCGCTCCGCCGAGCCCCGCCCCGCCGTGCCGCGCGCCGTCCCGCGCCCGCCCGGGGCGGGGCCGCCGAGCCGCGCCTTGGAGTTCTCGTGTCTTCGTACAACAGCAATCTGTCCCGTCGTGCTTTCGGAGGTGCCCTCGGAGCGAGCGCCGCGGCCGCCGCGGTGGGACTCGGGGCCGGCCCGGCAGCCGCCTCCGACGCCTCCGACATCGCTCCGACCGACCCCGGGGAGCGTCCGTTCCAGGCCGCCCGCGGCCGGCGTTCGCGGCGCCCGAACATCCTGTTCATCCTCGGAGACGACCTCGGCTGGGCCGACCTGTCCTCGTACGGCTCCCCGCACATCAAGACCCCCAACCTCGACCGGCTGGCCCGCCAGGGGGTCCGCTTCACCGACGCCTACTCCGGCTCCGCCACCTGCTCCCCGACCCGGTTCAGCCTGTACACCGGCCGCTACCCGGGCCGCACCGCGGGCGGGCTCGCGGAGCCCATCGCCGACAAATCGGCGGGCCTGGAGCCGACCCACCCGACGCTCGCCTCACTGCTGCGCGCCTCCGGCTACGCGACCGCGCTGATCGGCAAGTGGCACTGCGGCTACCTGCCCGACTACAGCCCCACCAAGTCGGGCTGGGACGAGTTCTTCGGGAACTTCGGCGGGGCCCTGGAGTACTACTCCAAGCTGGGCCTCGGCGGGGAGTACGACCTCTACGAGGGCGACGCCGAGTACAAGGACCTGCGCTACTACACGCGGATCCTGACCGAGCGCGCGAGCGAGTACGTCTCCCGCGACCACCACGGCAAGCCCTGGCTGCTGAACCTCAACTTCACCACCCCGCACTGGCCCTGGATCGCCGACGGGGACACCGCGGCGAGCGCCGAGATCGAGCGGCGGATCAAGGCGGGCGACGCGCGGGCCCTGTGGCACCAGGACGGCGGATCCGTCGAGAAGTACAAGCAGATGGTCGAGGACCTCGACCGTTCGGTCGGCGAGGTCCTGAAGGCCCTCAAGCGCTCCGGCCAGGAGGACGACACCCTGGTCTTCTTCTCCAGCGACAACGGCGGCGAGCGCTTCTCCCACAACTGGCCGCTCTCCGGCAACAAGGCCTCCCTCCAGGAGGGCGGGATCCGGGTCCCGAACATCGTGCGCTGGCCCGCCCGGATCGACGGCGGCCAGGTGAGCCGGGTCCCGGTGTTCACCCCGGACTGGACGGCGACCCTGCTGGAGCTGGCCGGGACCCGGCCGGACCCGGCCCACCCGCTGGACGGGGTGAGCCTGGCCGGATACCTGCTGCGCGGCGAGAAGACCGCGGAGCGGAACCTGTTCTGGCGGGTGCGCGGGGAGCGGGCCCTGCGCCGCGGGGACTGGAAGTACTACCGCGGCAAGACGGGCAAGGACCAGCTGTTCAACCTGGCCGGGGACGTCCGCGAACAGGCCGACAAGGCGGCCCTGGAGCCGGCCCGGCTGGCGGAGCTGCGTACGGCCTGGGAGAAGGTGGACGCGGGGCTGCTCCCGTACCCGGGCTGACCGGAGCCGGGCTCACGGGAACCGGCTGCGCCGCGGGTCATTCCGCGGCCGAGCCGGCCGTCGCGGTCAGGCCCGTGCCGTCCGGCGCGGTGAGGGTGAGGTTCCCGCCCTTGATGCCCCAGGTGAGGGGGGACGCTGCGAAGAGCCCCGTCAGCTTCCGTTCGAGCTCGCCGACCGGTCCTTCGCAGGCCATCCGCGTGCTGGTCAGCGGACCGAAGGAGACCTTGGGGCCCTCGACGGAGGCCTTGGCGCTGAAGCGGTTGCAGCCGAGGCTGCCGCTCGCGGAGCCGTCGGGGGCGATCGTGAAAACGGCCTTGCCGGCCGCCCCGGCCGGCAAGGACTCGGCGCTCTGGCCGCCGACCAGGGAGGTCACGGTCCACGCGGTGGCGGTCAGCGGGGCGTCAGGGGCGGGGGGTTCCGCGCTCATCGCGATGGTGCTCCCGTCGGCGGTCTTCAGGGTGAGCGCGTTCGCCTGCCGGTCGGCCGTCAGCCGGCCGGTGAACAGCTTGGCGAAGGCCGTCTCGAACTCCGTGTTCTCGCAGGCCATGGCGGTGGTGGAGCCCGGTTTCACGGTGATGGCGCTCGCACCCTCGTACGTGACCTTCGCGGTGAACCCGTTGCAGCCGTAGTTGCCGGTGGCCTGGTCGGATCCGGACGGCGGGAGGTGGACCTGGGCCACGGCCGGCGCCGTGACGGTCTTCCCGCCCGTGGTCAGGCTCTGGACGAACCAGGTCCCGGCCGAGCCGTGGGCGGGGAGGGTGCCGCGCGGACCGCCGTCGGCGCAGGCGGTGGCGGCGGCCAGGGTCAGGAGGGCGACGAGGGCGGCGGGGAGGTGCCGTGGCGTACGCATGCCCCTGGGACGGATCCGGCCCGCGGGCGGTTCCCCTCAGCTCATGACGGGGAGCAGCGCGGACAGGTCGGCCCGCTCGCCACTGGCCCTGACCTGCGCGTCCTCCACGGCCGAGGCCCAGTCCGTACGGCCGGTGGCCAGCCGGATCCAGGTCAGCGGATCCGTCTCCACCACGTTCGGCGGGGTGCCGCGGGTGTGCCGGGGGCCCTCGATGCACTGGACCACCGCGAACGGCGGGATCCGTACCTCCACCGAGCCTCCCGGGGCTTTCAGCGCGAGGGCGTCGGCGAGCAGCCGGGTGCAGGCCGCCAGGGCCTGGCGCTCTACGGGGACGTCCAGGCCCGCCGCCCGGTTGAGGTCGTCCGTGTGCACCACGAGCTCCACGGTCCGGGTGACCAGGAAGTCCGCCAGGGTCATGTCCCCGACCCACAGGTCCAGCACCCTGCTGCCCGGGTTCTCGGCCAGCGCCTCGCCCATGCGGGTGCCGGCGCGCTCGTACAGCTCGGACAGCGGGGCGCCCCCCAGGGTCTCCTTGGCCGCCTCGGCGATCTTCCCGGCGAGGGAGGCCGTGGCGAAGGGCCATTCGACGGCCGTCAGTTCCGGCACCGCGGCCGGGGGCCGGGCCAGTCCGGCGGCCAGCGAATCCGCGATCCACGCGATGTGCGCGGCGAGTTCGGCGACGCTCCACTCGCCGACCCCGCTGGGCCGCGCGAGCCGCTCGTCGCCCAACTCCCCCACGGCAGCGGCTACGTGCCCGAACTGCGCGATGACGGCAGCACGGATCTTCGCGGCATCGTAGGTACGTGCCTTCTTCTTGGCGGGTGGCATGCGGCGACCCTATCCGGGGACGGTGACACCGGTGCGTGCCCGCCGCGCGGCGGCGGTTCGCACCGTACCGGCCGGCGGGGACGACGCCGCGGCCCCGCCCACACCCGTGGACGGGGCCGTGCGCACAGCATGCGGGATCAGGCCAGCAGGGCCGGGATCGTGGCCTCGTGGGCCTCGCGGAGTTCGGCCAGCGGGATCGTGAACTCGCCCTGGATCTCGATCTCCTCGCCGTCCACCACGCCGATGCGCGTGGCGGGCAGGCCCCGCGCACCGCACATGTCGGTGAAGCGGAGCTCCTCGCTGCGCGGGACGGCCACGATGGCCCGGCCCGCGGACTCGGAGAACAGGAAGGTGAACGCGTCCAGGCCCTCGGGGACCACGATCCGCGCACCGTTGCCGCCGCGCAGGCAGGACTCGGTGAGCGCCTGGATCACGCCGCCGTCGGACAGGTCGTGCGCCGCGTCGACCATGCCGTCGCGGGACGCCGAGATCAGGATCTCGCCGAGCAGCTTCTCGCGGCCCAGGTCCACCTTGGGCGGCATGCCGCCGAGGTGGTCGTGGACGACCTGGGACCAGGCCGAGCCGCCGAACTCCTCGGCCGTGTCGCCCAGCAGGTACAGCAGCTGGCCGGCCTCGGCGAACGCCATCGGCGTGCGCCGGTTGACGTCGTCGATCACACCGAGGACCGCCACGACCGGGGTCGGGTGGATCGCGATGTCGCCGGTCTGGTTGTACAGCGAGACGTTGCCGCCGGTCACCGGGGTGCCCAGCTCCAGGCAGCCGTCCGCGAGACCGCGGGTGGCCTCGGCGAACTGCCACATGACGCCCGGGTCCTCGGGGGATCCGAAGTTGAGGCAGTCGGAGATGGCGAGCGGCTTGGCGCCGGTCGCGGCGACGTTGCGGTACGCCTCCGCCAGCGCGAGCTGCGCGCCCGTGTACGGGTCGAGCTTCGCGAAGCGGCCGTTGCCGTCGGTGGCCATGGCCACGCCGAGGTTGGACTCCTCGTCGATGCGGACCATGCCCGCGTCCTCGGGCTGCGAGAGCACCGTGTTGCCCTGGACGAAGCGGTCGTACTGGTCCGTGACCCAGGACTTCGAGGCCTGGTTCGGGGACGAGACCAGCGCCAGGACCTGCGCGCGGAGCTCCTCGGAGGTCTGCGGACGGGGCAGCTTGCCCGCGTCGTCGGCCTGGAGGGCGTCCTGCCACTCGGGGCGCGCGTACGGGCGGTGGTAGACCGGGCCCTCGTGGGCGACGGTGCCCGGCGGCACGTCCACGATCTGCTCGCCGTGCCAGAAGATCTCCAGGCGCTCGCCGTCGGTCACCTCACCGATGACGGTGGCGATGACGTCCCACTTCTCGCAGATCTCCATGAAGCGGTCCACGTACTGCGGCTCGACGATCGCGCACATGCGCTCCTGCGACTCGCTCATGAGGATTTCCTCGGGCGAGAGCGTCGCGTCGCGCAGCGGGACGGTGTCGAGCTCGACGCGCATGCCGCCGGAGCCGGCGGAGGCCAGCTCGGAGGTGGCGCAGGAGAGCCCGGCGCCGCCGAGGTCCTGGATGCCCGCGACCAGCTTCTCCTTGAAGATCTCCAGGGTGCACTCGATGAGGAGCTTCTCCTGGAAGGGGTCGCCGACCTGGACGGCGGGGCGCTTGGTGGGCTTGGAGTCGTCGAACGTCTCCGAGGCCAGCACGGACACGCCGCCGATGCCGTCGCCGCCCGTGCGGGCGCCGTAGAGGATGACCTTGTTGCCGGGGCCGGAGGCCTTGGCGAGGTGGATGTCCTCGTGCTTCATCACGCCGATGCAGCCGGCGTTGACCAGCGGGTTGCCCTGGTAGCAGGCGTCGAAGACGACCTCGCCGCCGATGTTCGGCAGGCCCAGGCAGTTGCCGTAGCCGCCGATGCCCGCGACCACTCCCGGCAGGACGCGCTTGGTGTCGGGGTGGTCGGCCGCGCCGAAGCGCAGCGGGTCGACGACCGCGACCGGGCGGGCACCCATGGCGAGGATGTCGCGGACGATGCCGCCGACGCCGGTGGCCGCGCCCTGGTAGGGCTCGATGTACGAGGGGTGGTTGTGCGACTCGACCTTGAAGGTGACCGCGTACCCCTGGCCGACGTCGACGACGCCGGCGTTCTCGCCGATGCCGACGAGCATGGCGTCGTTCTCGGGCACCTTCTCGCCGAACTGCTTCAGGTGGACCTTGCTGCTCTTGTACGAGCAGTGCTCGGACCACATGACCGAGTACATGGCGAGCTCGGCGCCGGTGGGGCGGCGGCCGAGGATCTCCCGGATCCGGGCGTACTCGTCCTCCTTGAGGCCGAGTTCCTTCCAGGGCTGGGAGGCGTCCGGGGTCTCGGTGGCGTTCTTGACGGTGTCGAGGCTCATGCGGAGACCAGCTTCTTCAGGACCGAGGTGAAGAACGGGAGGCCGTCGGTGCGGCCCGTCCCGATCAGCGGCTCGACCGCGTGCTCGGGGTGCGGCATGAGGCCGACCACGTTGCCCGCGGCGTTGGTGATGCCGGCGATGTCGCGCAGCGACCCGTTCGGGTTCACGTCGACGTACCGGAAGGCCACGCGGCCCTCGGCTTCGAGCTCGTCGAGGACGCGCTCGTCGGCGACGTACCGGCCGTCCATGTTCTTGAGCGGTACGGAGATCTCCTGGCCGGCGGCGTAGTCGCCGGTCCACGCGGTCTCCGCGTTCTCCACCCGCAGCTTCTGGTCGCGGCAGATGAAGTGCAGGTGGTTGTTCCGGAGCATCGCCCCCGGCAGCAGGTGGGCCTCGGTGAGGACCTGGAAGCCGTTGCAGATGCCGAGGACGGGCATCCCGGCCTTGGCCTGCTCGATGATGGTCTCCATCACCGGCGAGAACCGGGAGATGGCTCCGGCGCGCAGGTAGTCCCCGTAGGAGAAGCCGCCCGCGAGGACGACCGCGTCGACCTGGTGCAGGTCCTTGTCGCGGTGCCACAGCGAAACGGGCTCGGCCCCGGCGAGGCGGACGGCGCGCAGCGAGTCACGGTCGTCGAGCGTTCCGGGGAACGTGACGACTCCGATGCGAGTGGTCACCGTCAGGCCTCGACCTTCACGGTGAAGTCTTCGATGACGGTGTTGGCGAGGAACGTTTCGGCCATCTTGTGGATGCGGTCGAGGGCGGCCTGGTCGACCGGTCCCTCCACTTCCAGCTCGAAGCGCTTCCCCTGGCGGACGTCGGCGATGCCCTCGAAACCCAGGCGCGGTAGTGCACGCTGCACCGCCTGGCCCTGGGGGTCGAGGATCTCCGGCTTGAGCATGACGTCGACTACGACGCGTGCCACTGGCACTCCCGATGAGGTGGTTGGTGCGAAGGCGGTTCCCTCAGCGTACCCGGCCGAAATTTCTACGCGGGTAGATATCCTCCGGGCACAACCGGCGCCCCGTTTCGGCTTCACCAACGCTTCGCAAAATCCACCGGAAAACCACGCACCCGGCATTGCGGCGGGACACGCGGAGACAATTAACTGGGCTTCGCAATGCAATGGGAATCGCGGTACAAAGGATTCCACCGGAAGAGCGGCATTTTTCACCGCACGATCCGGGGCGGAATCATGCATTGCTCCGAAACATCCACACAGGCGACATCACCGCACGTCCAACGGGTGGGCGGCGTCGCACGAAGGGACCGATATCCGTGGCGCAGCGCGTAGTAGTCACGATCTCCGACGACATCGACGGCGGGGAAGCGGCGGAAACGGTCACGTTCGGCCTGGACGGTAAGTCGTACGAGATCGACCTCAATCTGGCCAACGCAAAGAAACTGCGGAAGAGCCTCGCGCCCTTCGTGGCCGCCGGACGCCGGCAAGCCCGTTCCGGGAAGACGTACAAGCACACCTCGCTGGCCCCGGACCCGGCGGTCGTCCGCGCCTGGGCCCGGTCCAACGACCTCGACGTGCCGCCGCGCGGCCGCATCCCGAAGCGCGTGTACGCGGCGTACAGCGAGGCCCACTGAGGGGCGCGGGGGGCCGCGCGACGGGGCCCGGGGGCCCTCCGGGGGCCGCCGAACGCTCCCCGGGAGCTCTCCGAGGGCTCTCCGGGGGGCCTCACCGGGTCCGCTAACGGAGCCTGCCGGGGACCGATTTGCCATCCACCCCCTCCGGTCCGCTAGTGTGTGGATCACGCCGAGGGGCGAGGCCGCAGGCCAAAACCCCGAAGGTCGTGCGGGTGTAGTTCAGTAGCAGAACATCCCCCTTCCAGGGGGAAGGCGCAGTGTGCGATCCCTGTCACCCGCTCTGCAAAGCTTTACCGACCACTCCGGTGGATCGGGTAGAGTGATGCACGCATCGCGACGGCATTCATGCCCGAGCAAGCATGCGGACGTAGCTCAGTTGGTAGAGCACCACCTTGCCAAGGTGGATGTCGCGCGTTCGAGTCGCGTCGTCCGCTCAGCGTGCAAAGGCCCTGATCATTGATCAGGGCCTTTGTCGTATGTGTCGAACCATCGGGGGGCCGGGGCATGTCGAAACTGACGGGGTGGTGGAAGAACCGCAGCAGTGCGGCGAAGGTCGAGCTCTACACCCGCTGGTCGTTCCACTTCTTCGTGCTCCTCGAATCCTGCGCGGTGCTCCTGGGCCTCGCCCCCCAGGGCCCCGGCCTCGTCACCGGCGCCCTGCTCCTGCCCCTGTGCGCACAGATCGCGCTGTGCGGAGTGGTGTCCTCCAGGGCGCTGGACTGGGTGCTCGGCCGGCGTGAGCGCCCCGTACGGCTCGCGACGGCCCTGGTCGCGCTGACCGCCGCCCTGTCGGTCGCCGTACTGGTCCTGCGCTCGTTCGGCGCCATCTCCCACGCGGGCGTCACCCCGTCCCTCGCGGTCAACACGGTCGCGTTCGCCTCGGGTTCCCTGACACTGGTCCTGACCCGGGTGCGGCACATGCTCTGCGTGGCCCCGGCCGCGGGGGCCGGGTCGGCGGCCGCGGCCCTGGCCGCGGGCCGTCCCGCCGGGGAGGCGGCCGGCTACGGGGTCGGCATCCTCCTCACCTGCTGCCTGCTCGTCCTGGCGTGCGGATTCTCCGCCTGGCTGCTGAAGACGGTGTACGAACTCGACCGGGCCAAGGAGCTCCAGGCCCAGCTCGCCGTGGCCGAGGAGCGGCTGCGCTTCGGGCGGGACCTGCACGACGTGATGGGCCGCAACCTCGCGGTGATCGCGCTCAAGAGCGAGCTGGCCGTCCAGCTGGCCCGGCGCGAACGCCCGGAGGCCGTGGACCAGATGATCGAGGTCCAGCGGATCGCCCGCGAGTCCCAGCGCGAGGTGCGGGACGTCGTGCGCGGCTACCGCGCGGCGGATCTGACCGTGGAACTGGAGGGCGCCCGCGGGGTGCTCAGCGCGGCCGGGATGGACTGCCGCGTCGAGGTGCAGGCCGGCCGGGCGCTGCGGCCCGAAGTGCAGTCGGCGCTCGGCTGGGTGGTCCGGGAGGCGACCACCAACGTCCTGCGGCACGGGGACGCCCGCAGCTGTGTGATCAGGCTCACCGCACCCGATTCGGGCGCGCTGACGCTGGTGGTGGAGAACGACGGGGCTCCCGAGGCGCCGGCCGGACCGCCGGGCTCCGGCCTCGCGGGCCTGCGGGAACGGCTCGCGGCCCTGGACGGCACCTTGGAGGCCGGCCCGGTCGGCGACGGCCGGTTCCGGCTGCTGGCCCGGATCCCGGGCGGAAGACCGCGAGGACTGGAGGCACGGGCATGAGCCCCGTACGCGTACTGCTGGCCGACGACGAGCACCTGATCCGCGGTGCCCTCGCCGCGCTCCTGGCCCTGGAGGACGACCTGCTGGTCGTCGCGGAGGCGGCCTCGGGACCGGAGGCCCTCGCGATGGCGCGCGCCCACCGGCCGGACGTGGCGGTGCTGGACCTGCAGATGCCCGGGGCGGACGGTGTGAGCGTGGCCACAGCGCTGCGGGCCGAACTGCCCGGCTGCCGGACGATGATCGTGACGAGCCACGGGCGTCCCGGGCACCTGAAGCGGGCCCTGGCCGCGGGGGTGCGGGCCTTCGCCCCGAAGACGGTGTCGGCGCAGCGGCTCGCCGAGCTGATCCGCACCGTGCATGCCGGAGGGCGTTACGTGGACCCTGAGTTGGCTGCCGACGCGATCAGCGCGGGTGACTCCCCGCTGACCGCGCGCGAGGCCGAGGTGCTGGAACTCGCGGGGGACGGGGCGCCGATCGCGGAGATCGCCGAGCGGGCCTCGCTCTCGCCGGGGACGGTGAGGAACTACCTCTCTTCGGCGGCGACGAAGCTGGGCGCCGAGAACCGTCACACGGCAGTGCGTCTCGCACGCGAGCGAGGTTGGGTATAGTAGTCCTCGCGCTACGGCGCACCTGCGGACATAGCTCAGTTGGTAGAGCACCACCTTGCCAAGGTGGATGTCGCGCGTTCGAGTCGCGTTGTCCGCTCCATCGAAGAAGCCCCCGGTCCTGTGACCGGGGGCTTCTTCGTGTCTCGGCCCGGGGCCGGGATCCCGGGCCGCGTCCCAGGCCCGGGCCGGGCCTGGGACATCCGGCGTCAGGCCCAGCCGAGGCCGGTGAGGCGCTCGTACGCCTCGATGTACTTGGCGCTGGTCTGCTCGGCGACCTCCCGCGGGAGGGCCGGCGGCGGGAGTTCGCCCGTGCGGTCCCAGCCGGAGGCGGGCGAGGTGAGCCAGTCGCGGACGAACTGCTTGTCGTAGGAGGGCTGGGCGCGACCCGGCTCCCACTGGTCGGCCGGCCAGAAGCGGGAGGAGTCCGGGGTCAGCACCTCGTCGCCGGCGACGAGCGTGCCGTCCTTGTCGAAGCCGAACTCGAACTTGGTGTCCGCCAGGATGATCCCGCGCTCGCGGGCGATGTCCCGGGCCCGGCCGTACACGGCCAGGGTGGTCTGGCGCAGCAGCGCCGCCGTCTCGGCGCCGGTGGTGCGCGCGACCTCCTCGTACGAGACGTTCTCGTCGTGCTCGCCGACGGCGGCCTTGGCGGCCGGGGTGAAGATCGGGGCGGGCAGCTCGGAGCCGTCCACGAGCCCCTCGGGGAGGGCGAGTCCGCAGACCGTACGGGTCTTCTCGTACTCGGCGAGGCCGGAGCCGGTGAGGTAGCCGCGGGCCACGCACTCGACCGGGACCATGTCGAGGCTCTTGCAGATCAGCGTGCGGCCCGCCCAGTCGGCGGGGGCTCCGGCGGGCAGGTCCGTGCCGATCACGTGGTTCGGGACGAGGTCCCGCAGCTGGTCGAACCACCAGAGGGAGAGCTGGGTCAGGACGCGGCCCTTGTCCGGGATCTCGGTGGGGAGCACCCAGTCGTACGCGGACATGCGGTCGCTGGCGACCATGACGAGGTTGCCGTCGCCGTCGCGGTAGAGGTCGCGCACCTTGCCGGTGTGGAGGTGGACGAGGCCGGGCACCTGAACCGGCTCGGGCTTTTCGACGAATCCGGACACGGGGTCTCCCTGTGGTTCTGTACGAGCGCGACCCCATTCTCCCGCACGGGGGCCCGTGCCCGGTTCCGGGGGTGCCGGCCCGGCACGGGCGCGCCCCGGCCCGGCACGGTCACCGGATCGGTCCCCGGCTCAGTCCCGCTTGCAGATCCGGTCGAGGAGGTTGGCGGTGGCCCGCTGGACCCGTTCGTCGACGTGGCCGGGGCGGTCCAGGGCCGGGGACCAGGCGAAGGTGCCCGAGGCGAAGACCAGGGCTCCGCTCGGGGACCGGTACAAGGAGGTCTCCTGGTGGCGCTTGGCGCCCTCGCCGTCGCGGTACGGGGAGTGCGCGAGCAGGATCCGGTCCTGGTGCTCGGGGAGCTGGGTGCGCGGGAAGTACCGGTCGGCCTCGCCGGCGACCAGGCCGGGGAGTTCGTCGTTCTCGGCGGCGCCGGTGGAGTCCCAGAGCCAGTGCGTGGCATTGCGCACGATCAGGGGCGCGGGCTCGGGGACCCGCCCCGCGTACTGGATGCCGAGCAGTTGCTGCTCCGGGCGGTCGACCTCGCGCCAGAGGCTGGGGCGGCCGGGGCCGCGGCGTTTTCGGCAGGTGAGGAGCCGGTCGTCGACCCCGGAGGGGGAGGGGCCCAGCTCGACCTGCCAGTACATGGTGTTGGCGGAGAGGAAGACGAGCGAGGTGCCGTGGTCGCGGGCGCGCTCGACGGTGCGGCGCATGGGCGCCGACCAGTACTCGTCGTGGCCGGGGAAGACCAGGCCGCGGTAGCGGGTGGGGTCGACGCGGCCGGCGTGCAGATCGCGGGTGTCGGCGTAGGCGATGTCGTAGCCGTAGCGCTCGGCCCAGCGGATGAAGTCGTAGGCGTGGCCCACGTGCAGGGGCAGGCCGGCGCCGGCGTAGGGCCGGTCGAAGGAGACCGTGATGGCCGCGTCCTGCTCGCCGAGCAGCCGGCCCTCCTCGTCCCAGGCGTGGTAGAGGCTCGCGCCGGTCCGCCCGTCCTCGGGATAGAGGTTGTAGGCCTGCCACGTGATGTCGGGCAGCAGGAGGAGGAGATCGGCGGGGTGGTCGTCGCGGACGGTGAAGGGGATGTGCGACCGGTACCCGTCGGCGGTGGTGAGGACGGCGACGTACGCGCCGACGCTCCAGTAGGAGGGGACCTGGAGCCGCCAGGAGAGCCACCAGTGGTGGCAGGAGACGGTGCGGTCGGCGGTGAGCGGGGCCGGCTGGACGATGCCCGAGAGCCGGGGGCTGGTGGTGATCTTGGAGGCGCCGTCGCCGCCGTAGTGGCCGATGCGGTAGACGTCGACGGAGAACTGCTGGGGCGGATCCACGGTGATGTGGAAGTCGATGGCCTCGCCGGGTGCGACGGCTCCGGTGGAGGCGAAGCCCTTGATCTGCCGGTGCACGTCATCGGCGGTGCGCGGGCCGCCGTTGCCGCGGGCGCGGGGGATCCGGCCGGGGGCGAGCGCGGGGTCGGCGAGCGCCGGGTCCACGTACCAGGGCACGACGTGCCCGGTGTCGTCGAAGTACAGCTCGCTGCCGCGGAACCACGGCAGCGGGCCCTGGCCGAAGGGATCGGTCACCGCGTGCGCGAGCGCACCCGATTCCCAACGCCGGATCTGGTCCGCACCACCCATGATCGCTCCCCTCCCTCGCTCCCCCGAACGGACTCTGAACGTGCCGACACGGCACGGTTTCCGGACAACGAACCGCTACCGGTCCCAGCACATCACATAACGCACTCTTTCCGTCACCGTTCGCCACATCCGGAGTTCACGGAGTGCCGCGTCCGCCCGGCCGGCCGTGCCCGCCCGGCCGGCCGTGCCCGGCCGGGCGGACGTGCCCGGCCGGGCGGACGGACGGGGCCGCGAGGGCGGGGCCGTACCTCCGCGGCCGTACGGGCCGGACCGGACCTCCGCGGCCGTACGGTCAGACCAGCCGGACCGGCTTCTCCGGGCGTACGCCGAGCTCGGCGAGCCAGTCGCGCAGGGGTTCCGGGTCCCCGTCCTCCACCAGGCTCAGCACCCGGGGGGCGAGGTCCGCGCGCCGTGCTCCGTCGACCAGGAGGACCGGGCCGTCGAGCCAGTCCAGCCCCGGCGCGGCATCGGCCGAGTCGACGGCCGCGGCGCACACCATCGCCGTCACGTGATCGGCGAGCAGGTCCCGCCCGCTGCGGGGCGGCTGGAGCGGGAACAGCGGCACCGTGTCCGCCCCGCGTGCCACCGGGGCGCCCGCGCCGCTCCCTCCCGCGCCCGCGCAACGCTCTTCCCGGGCCAGGTCGCCGCTGAGCCGGCCGGCCAGCGCCTCCCCGGCCGCGCCCTCTCCGGCGGCGTCCGTGAGATAGCCCAGCACCCGGTCCAGCGTCGGCCCCGGGCCGGGCGGCACGGCGAGGGCGTCCAGCGCCTCGTGCAGCCGGGTCGCCTCCGCACGCCATTTGCGGTCGACGACCTCCTCCGGGTACGCGGCCCAGTCCACCGGGGACCAGTCCGGTCCGGCCTCGGCCGGACCGCCGTGGAAGAGCCGGGCGGCGAGCAGCGAAGCCGCTTCGTCGATCACCCCGGGCCGCTCCAGCAGATCGCACGCGGGCCGCTCGCCGAGCCGGGAGGTGAAGCCCTCGGCCAGCCGGTCCCGCCGGGACAGCTCGGTCAGCGCGGAGACCACCCCGGCGTCGAGGTGCGCCGGCCAGCGGCCCATCCGCCACGCGGGCAGGGCCACCCTGGTCAGCAGCCGGTCCCAGCCCGCGTAGGCGAGGCCGACCTGCTCCTGGGCGACGATGCGCAGCCCGTAGTCCACGCCCTGTGCGCGGTCCGAGGCGGCGGCCGCGACCCCGCGCTCCATCTCGGCGGCGTCCACCTGGCACAGCCTCAGCAGCAGCCGGGCCGGGTGCCCGATCCAGCCGAGGCCGGGGCGGCTGCCCACGTCCACCGCGGCGTCGAGCCCGCGCACGAAGTTCCGGGCGTCGGCTATGTCCGGATGCGCGGAGGGGCCCGTACCGGCGACGACCGGCGCCAGGACCGCCCGCAGTTCGGCGACCCGCATCCACCACAGGAACGGCGAGCCGATCACCAGCACGGGGGCCGCGCCCGGCTCCGTCTCGCGCCCGCCCGATATGCCGCTGCGCCGGTGGGCCGCGTGCGTGCGGTCCTCCAGCCAGCTGTCGCAGTCCGGCGTCAGGGCTATCGCCGAGGGCGCCGGCACGTCCATCCGGTCGGCCAGGTCCCGCACCATCCGGTACAGGTCGGGCGCGGCCGACTCCGGCAGCGGCACCGTCGGCGTCACGGCCGGGCTCGCCCGCAGCACCACCGCGGCGAACACCCCGCCGACGAGCAGCACCAGCACGGCGACGACGCACACGACGAGCGTCACCACCGGCCAGGGATCACCGGCCAGCCGGCCCGTCATCCGGGCGCTCACCAGCACCACCGCGAGGGCGGCGGGCAGCACCCCGAGGGCCAGCGCCCGGCTGCGCACACGCAGCACGGCCAGGGCCCGGGAGCGCGCGGACGGCGCGCCCCCTTCCACGATCGAACCGGTTCCGGACACGGCCGGACCTCACCCCCTCTGCCCTGCGGCGGTTTCGCTCATTCCCCCACTGTGACACCCGCCACTGACATCGCAATGCCGGTGGGCCAAGTGCCGGAATGCTTGGCATCGCACCCTAGTTGGGGAGCGACCGGCAGTCAGCCGGACCGGGTGACCATCACCCGATGGAATGGCTTTGGGCAAAGGTGGCTGCGTTCGAACGCGGCCGGATGCACTCGTACGCGGACACGCGCGCGGGCCCGGTCGCACCTGGGTGCGCACCGGGCCCGCAGGACGGAATCCCCGCTGCTCAGCGGCCTTCGGCCGCCTTGGCGGCGATGTCCGTACGGTGCTGGGAGCCGTCCAGCCGGATCCGCGCGACGGCCTTATACGCCTTCTCGCGCGCCTGTGCCAGATCGGAACCGGTCGCCGTCACGGAGAGCACGCGACCGCCCGCGCTGACGACGGCCCCGTCCTCGCTGCGGGTCCCGGCGTGCAGGACGTACGCGTCGGGCCCGTCCTCGGCGGCCACCTCGGCCAGGCCCTCGATCGGGTCCCCGGTGCGCGGGGTCTCCGGGTAGTTGTGGGAGGCGATGACGACGGTGACGGCCGCGTCCGCGCTCCAGCGCAGCGACGGCTGGGTGTCCAGGGTGCCGTTGGCGGCGTTCAGCAGCACGCCCGCGAGCGGGGTGCGCAGCCGGGCCAGGACCACCTGGGTCTCGGGGTCCCCGAAGCGGGCGTTGAACTCGATGACGCGCACGCCGCGCGAGGTGATCGCGAGCCCGGCGTACAGCAGCCCGGAGAACGGGGTGCCGCGGTGGCGCAGCTCGTCCACGGTCGGCTGGAGGACGCTCTCCATGACCTCCTCGACCAGCTTCGGGTCGGCCCAGGGCAGGGGCGAGTACGCGCCCATGCCGCCGGTGTTGGGGCCCTCGTCGCCGTCGAGCGCGCGCTTGAAGTCCTGCGCGGGCTGGAGCGGCAGCACGGTGACGCCGTCGGTGATGGCGAAGAGGGAGACCTCGGGGCCGTCGAGGTACTCCTCGATGACCACGCGGTCGCAGCCGAGCGCGTGCGCGCGGGCGGCGTCCCGGTCCCCGGTGACCACGACGCCCTTGCCGGCGGCCAGGCCGTCGTCCTTGACGACGTACGGGGCGCCGAAGGCGTCGAGGGCCGTGTCCACCTCTTCGGGGGTGGTGCACACGTAGCTGCGGGCGGTCGGGACGTCGGCCGCGGCCATCACGTCCTTGGCGAACGCCTTGGAGCCCTCCAGCTGCGCCGCTTCCGCGGACGGGCCGAAGACGGGGATGCCGGCGGCGCGGACGGCGTCGGAGACGCCGGCGACCAGGGGCGCCTCCGGGCCGACGACGACCAGGTCGGCACCGAGTTCGGTGGCGAGGCGGGCCACGGCCGCGCCGTCGAGGGCGTCGACCGGGCGCAGCTCCGCCACCTCGGCGATGCCGGCGTTGCCGGGAGCGCAGTACAGCGCGTTGACGTCGGGGTCGAGGGACAGAGAGCGGCACAGGGCGTGTTCGCGGGCGCCGCCGCCGATGACGAGGACCTTCACGCCATGCAGCCTAGCCCGCGTGGCGCGATGCCCTTCGTGCGGCCACCCAATGAGACGGCCCTACTCGTTTGTGTATTCCTCTATGACGGTGGCTCCGAGCTCCCGCACGATGAGGTCGTGTCCGGTCAGGGCGCTGTCGACCAGGTCCGGATCGTCCTCTTCCGGTACGTCGTCCTCGGGAGCGACCGGCGGGGGCGCCTGCTGTACGGGGGGCTGCTGCGCGGAGCCGCCCGGCTGGGCCGGAGGCTGCGGCGGCTGGTACGGCTGCTGCGGCGCGGCGGGACCGGGCTGCCGGTCGGGGGCCGGGGCGGCGGGAGCGGGGTTGTAGGCGGGCGGGGCCGCATACGCGGACGGGGCGGCTGCGGGCAGGCCGCCGCCCGCGCCCACCACGGCGTCGATCTTCCAGTTGACCTGGAACTGCTCGGCGAGGACCGCCTTGAGCACGTCCTCGCTGCCGCTGCTCGCGAAGTTGTCGCGGGCTCCGGGGTTGGGGAAGCCCAGCTGGAGGGTGGTCCCGTCGAAGCCGGTGACCTGGGCGTTCTGACTGAGCAGGATCCAGGTGAAGCGACGGCGGTTCTTGACGGCTTCGAGGATGCCGGGCCACATCGCCTGGACCTGCCCGGCGCCGGCGGCCATGCCGGGCGAGGGCGCGGCGGCGGGAGCGGCCGCGGCTGCGGGCGCCGGGGCGGCCGGAGCCGGTGCGGGGGTGGCCGCGGCGGGCTGACCCGACCCGGGCGCGGCGGCGCTCGGCCAGGCCCCTGCCGCCGGGGCGGGGGCGGGGGCGGGGGCGGCCGCGGCGGCTCCGGGCCAGGCGCCGGGGGCGGCTCCGCCACCGGTCTGCGCGGCCCCGGGCCAGGCTCCGGGCGCGGCGGCGGGAGCCTGCGCGGCGGTGGGGGCGGGGGCGGGCTCGGGGGCGGGAGCCGGAGCGGGCGCCTGGACCGGAGCGGGCGCGTGCGCAGCTGCGGGAGCCGGCTCGGGCGCCCGTACGGCGGCAGCGGCGGCCCGGGCGGCGGCGACGGCCCCGCCGGGCCCGGCCGGGGCCATGCCGTGGGCTTCGGGCCCGGGCACGTACCCCATGGCGGGGGCGCCGGCCGGGGCGGCCGTCATGCCGGCGGCGGCACCGGCGGCGAACCCACCCCGCTCCAGCCGGTCGAGCCGGGCCTGGAAGGACCGCTCGTCGTCGAAGGCGGCGGGCAGCAGCACCCGGGCGCAGATCAGCTCCAGCTGGAGCCGGGGCGAGGTCGCCCCCCGCATCTCGGTGAGCCCGGTGTTGACCAGGTCGGCGGCGCGGCTCAGCTCGGCGGCGCCGAACACCGACGCCTGGGCCTGCATCCGCTCCACGACATCGGCGGGGGCGTCGATGAGCCCCTTCTCCCCGGCGTCGGGCACGGCGGCCAGGATCACCAGGTCCCGCAGCCGCTCCAGCAGGTCGGCGACGAACCGGCGCGGGTCGTTGCCGCCCTCGACCACCCGGTCGACGACCTCGAAGGCGGCCGCCCCGTCCCCGGCGGCGAAGGCGTCGACGACGGAGTCGAGCAGCGAGCCGTCGGTGTACCCGAGCAGGGAGGTGGCCATGGCATACGTCACACCCTCCTCGGCGGCACCGGCGAGAAGCTGGTCCATGACGGACATCGAGTCGCGCACGGATCCGGCGCCGGCCCGCACGACGAGCGGCAGCACCCCGTCCTCGACCTTGGCCCCCTCGCGCCCGCAGACCTCGCCGAGGTAGTCCCGCAGCGTCCCCGGCGGCACGAGCCGGAACGGGTAGTGGTGCGTACGGGACCGGATGGTCCCGATGACCTTCTCCGGTTCCGTGGTCGCGAAGATGAACTTGAGGTGCTCCGGCGGCTCCTCGACCACCTTCAGCAGGGCGTTGAAGCCCGCCGAGGTGACCATGTGCGCCTCGTCGATGATGTAGATCTTGTACCGGCTGGAGGCGGGCCCGAAGAAGGCCTTCTCGCGCAGGTCACGGGCATCGTCCACACCACCGTGCGAGGCGGCGTCGATCTCGATGACGTCGATCGAGCCCGGCCCGTTGCGCGCCAGGTCCTTGCAGGACTGGCACTCGCCGCAGGGCTCGGGAGTGGGACCCTGCTCACAGTTCAGGCACCGCGCCAGGATGCGCGCACTGGTGGTCTTGCCACAGCCTCGCGGACCGCTGAACAGGTACGCGTGATTGACCCGGTTGTTCCGCAGGGCCTGCATCAGGGGGACAGTGACATGCTCCTGCCCGATGACCTCGGCGAACGACTCGGGGCGGTAGCGGCGGTACAGCGCAAGGGACGACACGTCTACGAGGTTATCCGGGCCCGCCGACAAAGACGTCCCGCCGACGGCGGCACAGGCCCGTTGCCGGAGGCCGCACCGTTGCCGAAGGCAGGCGGCACAGGCAGTTGCCGAAGGCCGCACGGGCTGCTGCCGGAGGCCCCGCAGGCCGCCCCGGAACGCAAAGCGCCCCCCACGCACCCGCCAGAGCCCACTTACCCTTGCTGCCTTCCGGCCCTGGGGGAGTTGGGTGAGATAGCGCCACGTGAGGGGCTGGCCCCACCCTAGCGGATGAAAGCCCCCGGAATCGACCCTGCCCCCGGCTCGGACCCCGCCGGGACCCGACCAGGTCGCCGCCCGGATCCCCCGCGGACGATCACGTTCGCGAGCACCCCTCAACGTCTTGTATTGTTTGCGGCGGAGGATTCGCCTAGTGGCCTAGGGCGCACGCTTGGAAAGCGTGTTGGGGGCAACCCCTCACGAGTTCGAATCTCGTATCCTCCGCACTCGCCCGTCAGGGCAGACGAAGGACCCGACCGCTCTGCGGCCGGGTCCTTCGTCGTTCCGCGGTCCCGAGGCGCACGGCGGAGGGCGGTTCGACGGCCCCACCGGTCGTCCACGGGCGAACCGGTGGCGAACCGGTGGCCCAGGCCGCGCCGAGTAGGGTCGAGGCGTGGCCACTCCCCTGTTCGCCGATCCCACCGCGCACGACCTCCCCGCCCTCCCCGCCGAGGCCGTGGAGCACGGTGAGGTGTTCACCCGCCGCTGGGTGGTCGAGCTGGTCCTCGACCTCATCGGGTACACGGCCGACAACGACCTGTGCGCCGCGAAGCTCGTGGAGCCGGCCTGCGGCACGGGAGCCTTCCTGTCCGCCATCGCCGCGCGGATCAGCGCCTCGTGCCGCAAGCACAACCGCCCGATCGAGGACGCGCTCGGCTCCGTCCGGGCCTTCGACCTGCTGGACCGGAACGTGCGGCGGAGCCGGGCAGCGGTCGCGCAGGAACTCGTGAGCGGGGGATGGGACCCCGAGGCCGCGCGCCGGGTCTCACGGGCCTGGATCGAGCAGGGGGACTACCTGCTCCAGCGGGATTCCGATCATCGCGCCGACTACGTGGTGGGCAACCCCCCGTACATCCGCCTGGAGGACGTCCCCGACGACCGGATGACCGCGTACCGGAACGCCTGCCCCACCATGGGCGGCCGGGCTGACATCTACATCGGCTTCTACGAGGTCGCCCTGCGCAGCCTCGATCCCGCGGGCAAGCTCGGCTTCATCTGTGCGGACCGCTGGATGCGGAACCAGTACGGCCGGCGCCTGCGGCAACTGGTGACCAAGCGGTTCAGCATGGATCTGGCCCTCGTGATGCACGACGTCGACGCGTTCGAGGACCAGGTCGCCGCCTACCCTGCCATCACGATCATCTCCAACCGCGACCAGGGCTCGGCCGTGGCCGCGGACACGACGCGGGCGTTCGGCAGCTCCCAGGCCCGCGATTTCCTGACGTGGTACGCGGAGGGCACGTCGCAGACGGTCACCGCCGCGGCGTTCCAGGCGGCTCGCATGCCGCACTGGTTCCCGGGTGAGGACTCGTGGCCGGCCGCCTCGCCGGCGAGGCTGGCCGTCCTGGAAGACCTCACGGAACGCTTCCATCTCCTGGAGGACGCCCGGACCGGGACGCGCGTGGGCATCGGCATCGCCACCGGCGCCGACAAGGTCTTCCTCACGGACGACGGGAACCTCGTCGAGGACGAACGGCTGCTGCGGATGGCCATGGTCCGCGACACCACCAGCGGCACCCTCGACTGGAACGGCACCTACCTGGTCAACCCGTGGACCGCAGAGGGCGACTTGGTCGACCTGACCGCCTACCCGCGGCTCGCCGCGTACTTCGAGGAGCATTCCGCTGCTCTCCGCAGGCGCTACGTGGCGGTCAAGCAGCCCCAACGCTGGTACAAGACCATCGACAAGGTCGACGGTCGCCTGACCGAGCGCCCCAAGCTGCTGTTCCCGGACATGAAGCTGACGATCCATCCGGTCCTCGACGAAGGCGGGTTGTACCCTCACCACAACCTGTACTTCATCGTCTCGGACGTCTGGGACATGCGCGTACTCGGTGGCCTGCTGCTCTCGAGGATCGCGGGCGCCTTCGTCGAGGCCTACGCGGTCAGGATGCGAGGCGGAACGCTCCGCTTCCAGGCGCAGTACCTTCGCAAGATCCGCGTGCCCGACCCGGAAGCGATCGGCGAGCGCGACAGGACCGCCCTCGCGGAGGCCTTCGACCGGCGTGACGTGAAGGCCGCCACGGAGGCCGCACTGCGTGTCTACGGGCTCACCGAGCTGCCCGACTAGGGAGGGAACGGATCTTGACGGTCACCCGCCAGGACTTCGAGGACGCCATCGCGCAGTACTGGGGAACCAAGGCGTTGCAGAAGGAGAAATCCGCGATCAAGGATGCCGTCGGGGCCGGCACCGCGGGATCGGTCCGGGGTGGCAAGCACTTCGATGCCATCACGGTCCTGTTGTCGAAGTTCTTCCTCGATGCCGGCTACCCGCCCGAGAGCATCCGGGTCACGAGGAAGCAGGGCTTGGCGCTCCCCGGCTACTACCGCCCGCAGAAGCAGTGGGACCTGGTGGTCGTCCACGACGACGTCCTGGTCGCGGCCTTCGAGATGAAGGGGCTCAGCGGACCGTCGTACAGCAACAACTACAACAACCGGGTCGAGGAAGCCCTCGGCAGCGCCGTGGACCTTCGCCGGGCAGTGCTGGCGGACCTGTACCCCAGGGAGAAGCCCTGGCTGGGCTACTTCTTCATCATGGAGGACGGGGAGGGGTCCCGTAGCCCCGTCGCAACCGCCAAGGGCGCGCTGCCGCCGGACAGTTCCTGGCTCGACACGTCGTACCAGGACCGGTTCGGCATCTTCTGCGAGCGGCTCATCGCCGAGCAGCTCTACGACGCGGCTTGCTACGTCACGTCGTCCCACGAGAACCCCAAGCCCGTCGAGCTGGTCGACAGCCTCGACTGGAGGCACTTCTCCGCGGCCGTGAACGCCCGCCTGACGTACCTCAGGGACCTCGGCTTCCCCGGCTGAGCCGGCCGGACGTCCCCCGTACGTCCGGCCGACAGCCGCCTATCGCCCCGGCGTGCGGCGGGCGGCGGACGGTGTCCGGAAGAGGGCGAGCACGCTCAGGCCGAACATCAGGACGCCCAGGGGCACATGGAGCGACGGCATGTGCGCGATGCCCAGGACCACCTGCGCCGAGGCGAGGGCCAGGAAGCCGGACGCGTACAGGACGGGGCGGGGGCTTCCGCCGCCCGGGCGCCAGGCGAGGACCGCGGCCAGCACGTACAGCATCGAGGCGCCGTACATCACACGCGCTCCGACGCCGTGCAGCGTCTCGCCGTAGGACGTGGACAGCAGCAGTCCGGCGGTGCTCGCCTGGAAGAAGAGGGCCAGGGTCTGCAGGGCGATCGAGACCCGCAGGAACGTGCGGGTGCGCCGGTCCGTCCTCGTCCGGTCCGTCCTCGTCCCGTCCGCGGTCGTCCGGTCCGTGGTCGTCTGGGTGGCCATGGTGTCGTCCCCTCTCCCGCCTCGCGGCGGCGGCTCGGTACTGTCTCGGCATTCCGACGACGCGGGCCCGCGAAATGTGAGGCGAGCGAGAGAAACAGGGAGCGGTCGCTGCCGTGAGCACCTCCGAGACGGATCTGGACCCCGACCCGGACCCCGACCCGGACCCCGACCCGGGCCCGGCCCCGGACCCGGTCTTCGGCGAGCGGCGCCGGCTGCTCGCCGTCGCCTACCGGCTGCTCGGTTCCCTGTCCGAGGCCGAGGACGCCGTACAGGAGGCCTACGCCCGCTGGTACGCGATGCCGCCTCGGCAGCGGGAGGCCGTCGAGTCCCCCGGCGCCTGGCTGACGACGGTGGCCGGCCGCATCTGTCTGGACCTGCTCGGCTCCGCTCGGGCCCGGCGCGAGCGCTACGTCGGCGCATGGATCCCCGAGCCGCTGCCCGACCGTACGGAGTGGACCGGCGCCCCGTCCGACCCCGCCGACCGGGTCGCCCTGCACGAGTCGGTGAACATGGCCTTCCTCGTCGTGCTGGAGTCGATGACCCCGGCCGAACGCGTGGCGTTCGTCCTGCACGACGTCTTCCGGTACCCCTTCGCCGAGATCGCCGTGATCATCGCCAGGTCACCGGCCGCCTGCCGGCAGCTGGCGACCTCGGCCCGCCGCCGCGTCCGCGCCGCACGGGCCCCCGCGGCCGCGACCACCACCGCCGGGCAGGCGGCCCTCGTACGGCACTTCAAGGAAGCGTGGGAGGCCAGGGACATCAAAGCCCTCGTCGGGCTCCTCGACCCCGACGCCACGATGGTCGCCGACGGCGGCGGACTGGCCGGCGCCGCGCTCCGCCCGGTCGAGGGCGGCGAGCGCATCGCCCAGTACCTGATCCACATGGCCGCCAAGGCCCCCGGGCTGACGCTCCTGGAGCGGACGGTGAACGGCCGGCCGGGGCTGGTGGCCCGGTACGCCGGCACCACCGTGACCGTGGCCGCGTTCGGCCTCGCCGCCGACCGCGTCACGCGCATCTGGGCCGTCCGCAATCCGGAGAAGCTCCGCGCGTGGAACCGGGATGCCTGAGGGGTGCACGGGGGGTGCCCAGGTGCCCGGTGTGCCCCTCTAGCGGATCTGGCCGGCCGCCCACTCGGCCCACTCCCGGCGCATGGCGTTGAACCGCAGGCCGTACTCCAGGGCGATCCTGCCGTGGACCGAGAGCGGATCGTCGCCCCAGTCGATGGACGCCTCCAGCTGCCGCAGGCCCTCGTACTCCTGCTCGGACATCTCCGTCAGGACGGTGAGGTAGTCCCGCGCCTGTTCGGGCGTGAGCACGCCGAGGAAGAAGACCCTCAGCAGGATGTCGCTGCGGGTGTTGCGCTGCGGCTTGGTCCCGGTCAGCCAGTGACGCAGTTCTGCGAGCCCGTCGTCGGTGAGGGTGTACTCCTTGCGCCCGCGCGGGCCCTCCGCCGAGACGCTGATCATCCCGGCGTCCGCGAGCTTGGACAGCTCTGTGTACATCTGGCTCTGAGTGGCGGGCCACACGGTGGCCAGCGAGGTCTCGAAGCGCTTGAGCAGGTCGTATCCGCTGGCCGGGCGCTCTGACAGGAGTCCGAGAAGGGCATGTCGAAGGCTCATGGCCCCCACCTTACATTCCATCCTTGACATGTCACTTATGGAACCTCTACTTTCGACATGTCAGAACAGGAACGTCAGTCATCAGCCGGGGGTCTCCGATGTCGTACGTACGCACCTTCCTTCCGTGGATCGTCTTCGCGGTGCTTCCGTCCGGCCAGTGGCAGTGGGCCGCGCTCGCCGGTCTCGTCGCGGCGGTGGCGGTGACCGTCCAGCAGCGGCTGACCGGGGCCGGCTTCGACGCACTGATCATCGAGATCGGCTCCGCGGTCTTCTTCGCGGCCCTGACGGCCATCGCGTTCGCCGACCCCCGCTCGGGCGTGCACGACTACTCGGCGGCCCTCTCCTCGGCCACCCTGGCCCTCATCGCCGGGGTCTCGCTGCTCGTGGGCAGGCCGTTCACCCTGGGCATCGCCAAGCGCACCACCCCCCGCGAGGTCTGGGGCCTGCGGCCGTTCATCCGGACCAACGCCGTCATCACCGGCGTGTGGACCGCGGCCTTCGCCCTGACGGCCGGCGCGCTCGCCGCCCTCGCCCACGCCGGCCACGGCCACTCGACGCCCGCCACGCTCGTCCAGGCCGCCGGGTTCGTCGTCCCCATGCTCTTCACCGTCCGCTACGTCGCCGCCGCGCAGGCCAAGGCCAAGGCCGCGGGCGCGCCCGGCGCGCGCTGAGCAACTGCGGACGCCGGGCCGCCGGTCGGGAGCGGCAGGACCCGCGGGGGTAGGGTGCGGGCGTGTCGTCGTACTCCATCGGGCAGGCCGCGGGGCTGCTGGGCGTGAGCGCCGAAACCGTCCGCCGCTGGGCCGACGGGGGGCGGCTGCCCGTGCGCCGCACGGCCGACGGGGCCCGGTCCTTCGACGGGGCGACGCTCGCCGCCTTCGCCAAGGCGCGGGCCGGCGATCCGCGGCCGCAGCCTCCGGCGGGCACCGGAACGGCCACCTCCGTCCGGAACTCCTTCGTCGGGATCGTCACCGCTGTACGGCTCGACGACGTGGCGGCCCAGGTGGAGATCCAGTCGGGCCCGCACCGGGTGGTGTCCGTGGTGACGCGGGAGTCGGTCGAGGAGCTCGGGATCGCGGTCGGGGCGAGCGTCATCGCGCGGGTGAAGTCCACCGAGGTGTACGTCGACGTCCCCTGACCGCCCGCGGCCGCCGAAGCGCTACGTGCAGCGCAGCGCCGCGTAGAGGTCCAGCTTGTGGTCCAGGCGCGACAGGTCCCGGCCCGTCAGGGACTCCACCCGCTCGATCCGGTAGTGCACCGTGTTCACGTGCAGGTGCAGGGCCTCCGCCGTGCGGGTCCAGGAGCAGTTGTTGGCCAGGAACACCTCCAGCGTCTCGCGCAGCATCCCGTCCCCGAGCGCCCCGAGCGTCCGCGTCGCGTAGACCGACCGGACCTCCTCCGGGACTCCCGCCAACAGGGCCGAGAGGGTGTCCAGTTGCTCCACCCCGCGGACCGGGGTCGTCTCGTCCGTCGCGGTCAGGGCGAAGCGGGCCTGGCGCATCGACGCGCGTAGTGCCTCGGCCCCCGGAGCCCGCGCACCCGCGCCGAGACGGAGATCGGCTTCCGGGTCCCCGCAGGCCCGGACCAGCGGCCAGACCGGGCGGAGCAGGCCCGGAACGTCGACCGCCGCGTCCTGGTCCTCGTACAGGACCGCGACCGAGCGCCCCACGGCGTACCGGACGCCGTCCAGGTGGGCCAGCGCCTCGGCCAGGGCGTCGCCGTCCGTCGCCGCGAGCACCCGGTACGGGCCGCCCGCCGGGAGTCCGGCCGCGGCCAGCGCCTCCTCCAGCGCCCCCGCCTCCGTGACCTGCTCCTCCGCTTCGAGGAGTGCGGCCAGCTCCCGGCCCGCGGCGCGGGCCTGGTCGGCGCGCCGGGCCCGGCCGTCGCGGTACTGGGCGAAGACCTCGGCGATCTCGTGGAGCACGCGCGGCGGTGCGGCGTCCGCGTCCGGCATGTGCAGCAGCCAGGCGTCGTACGGGGTGCTCTCGGCCTCGATGCGCAGCGAGAGCCCCCCGCGCAGCGCGGCGCCGCCCGCCCGCCGCGCCGGTATCGCGGGCGCCGACGGGGTGCGGGCGACGGTGCGGCCGCTCGCGGTGAGCAGGTAGCAGGCGACCTTGCCCAGGTGCGCGCAGGCCCGGTCCAGCAACTCGGCGGGGCCCGCGCCGCCTTCGAGGAGGCGGCTGAGCTCGGCGCGCACGTTCTCGGGGAGTGCGAAGAGGCGGTTCGGGCGGCGGCTCAGGTCGCCCCACTGGCGCAGGTAGACCGCCTCGGTGACCGCGCGGAAGCTGGTCTGCGCGGGTACGGCCACGAGCGGCACGCGGTGGGCGCGGCAGGCGGCCACCAGTTCGTCGGGGACCCGGCCGTGGGTCTCCTCGCCCGCGAGGAGGGCGGTGGCCCCGGCCTCCGCGAGCGCGGAGACGAACCGTTCCGCCTTCACCACGTCGCCGTCGGCCCACCACACCAGGCCGCTGAGCACGAGCTCGCCGGGGCCCAGGAAACGGCGCGGGTCCTCCAGGTCGGTGGCGGTGACCCCGCTGACCTCCTGGCCGAGAAGGGCGTCCTCGCCCCAGAGCAGGGTGAGGCCGAGATTGTCGGACTGAAGCAGGTCGAGGACGTGCACGGCGGGACTCCTTGGGGTGGGTGGCAGCCCACGGTGGCCACATTCGCCAGGCGAATATGAGAAACACCATCGTAAATGCAAGGGCAAGTGTCTCATCAGCCTCTTGGTTGATCATCCAGGGAGGAGTGCCGGCGGACCGTCCCTTTCCGTGCCCGGCCACAGTCGTCCGGGCCCCGCTCCCGTTGGTTCACTGACTGGAAACGCACGGTCTGCGGACCAGAGAGGCTGGTGGCTCCCCTTGGATCTCAACACCGTGCTCGACGTGCGCGACGCACGCCGCCGCGAGCCCTGGCGCCCCGGCGACGCCTGGCTGGGCGGCGGCACGTACCTCTTCTCCGAGCCCCAGCCGCACGTCCGCCGCCTGGTCGACCTCTCGCGGATGGGCTGGCCGCCCCTGTCCTGGCAGCCCGACGGCGCCCTCGACATCGCCGCCACCTGCACCATCACCGAGCTGTCCCGGTTCGGCCGGTCCCTGCCGGCGACCGCGGCGCCGCTGATCGAGCAGTGCTGCCGGGCCTTCCTCGCCAGTTTCAAGATCTGGAACATGGCCACCGTCGGCGGGAACCTCTGCAACGGCCTGCCGGCCGGCCCGGTCATCTCCCTGGCCGCGGGCCTCGACGCCACCGTCCTCCTCCAGGGCCAGGACGGCGCCACCCGCCGCCTGCCCGTCACCGACTTCATCCGCGGGGCCGGGGTCAAGGACCTGCGCGAGGGCGAACTGCTGCGCTCCGTCCGCGTCCCGGCCCGCTCGCTGACCTTCCGTACGGCCTTCCGGCAGGCCTCGCTCTACGGGCTCGGCCGCTCCGGCGCCCTCGTCGTCGGCGCCCGCGACCCGCAGGACGGCTCGTTCGCCGTCATGGTCAGCGCCGCCACCACCCGCCCCTTCCGCTTCTGGTTCGCGCTGCCGCCCACCGCCGCCGAGCTGCGCGATGCGATCGACACCGCCGTCCGGCCGGACGAGTGGTTCGACGACATCCACGGACTGCCCGACTGGCGGCGCCACATGGCCCTGCGCCTGGCCGAGGAGATCCGCCGCGAACTCACGGCGGCGACGCCGCAGGAGGTTTCCCGATGAGCTACGAGATCGAGATCAACAAGGAGCGCTTCGACACCGAGCCCCGCGCCGGCCAGTGCCTGCGCACCTACCTGCGCGAGCGCGGCTGGTTCGGTGTGAAGAAGGGCTGCGACCAGGGCGACTGCGGGGCCTGCACCGTGCACGTCGACGGGCAGCCGGTGCACAGCTGCCTCTACCCGGCTGTCCGCGCCGAGGGCCGCTCGGTCACCACCGTCGAGGGCCTCGCCAAGCCCGGCGGCGAACTCCACCCGGTACAGCAGCAGTTCCTCGACGCGCAGGGCTTCCAGTGCGGATTCTGCACGGCCGGCTTCCTGATGACCACCGCCGCCCTCCAGGCCGAGGAGGGCACCGCCCACGACGACGGCAAGCTCCAGGACCTCCCGCGCGCCTTCAAGGGCAACATCTGCCGCTGTACGGGCTATCGCGCCATCGAGGACGCCGTACGCGGGGTGAAGCACACCGAAACCCCGGAACAGGGCGCGGCCGTCGGCAAGAGCCTCGGCGCCCCCGCCGGTCCCCTCGTCGTCACCGGCACCGCCCGCTACACCTTCGACGTCGAGGTGCCCGGGCTGCTCCACATGAAGCTGCTGCGCTCCCCGCACCCGCACGCCCGCATCGTCGACATCGACATCCGCGAGGCCCTCCAGGTCCCGGGCGTGCACGCCGTCCTCACCCACCACGACGCCCCCGACCGCCTGTACTCGTCCGCCCGGCACGAGCACCCGACCGAGGACCCGATGGACACCCGGGTCCTGGACGACGTGGTCCGCTTCGTCGGTCAGCGGGTGGCGGCCGTCGTCGCCGACAGCGAGCAGGCCGCCGAGGAGGGCTGCCGCCGCGTGGTGGTCACGTACGAGGAGCTCCCGTACGTGACCGACCCGGAGGAGGCCATGCTCCCGGGCGCGCCCGTCCTGCACCCCAAGGGCCCCGAGTCGGGGATCTTCCGTGCCGAGAACAACGTGTGCGGCGAGGTCCACAACACGATCGGCGACATGGAGAAGGGGTACGCGGAGGCGGACGTCGTCTACGAGGAGACCTTCCGGACCCAGCGCGTGCAGCACGCCAGCCTGGAGACCCACGGCAGCGTCGCGTACTTCGAACCCAAGGAGGAGGGCGACGGCGAGCGCATGACCGTCCGCTCCTCCACGCAGGCGCCCTTCCTGACCCGGCGGGCGCTGTGCGCGCTCTACGACCTGAACGAGGACGAGGTCCGCGTCGTCGCGGGCCGCGTGGGCGGCGGGTTCGGTGGCAAGCAGGAGATGCTGACCGAGGACATCGTGGTCCTCGCCGCCCTGAAGCTGCGGCGGCCGGTGAAACTCGAATTCACCCGGGCCGAGCAGTTCTACGGGGCCACCACCCGCCACCCCTTCAAGATCACCATCAAGATCGGCGCCAGGGCCGACGGCACGCTCACCGCCCTGCGCATCCGGGTGCTCTCCAACACCGGCGCGTACGGCAACCACGGCCCGGCCGTCATGTTCCACAGCGTCGGCGAGTCCTTCGCCGTCTACAAGGCGCCGAACAAGGAGGTGGAGGCGTACTCCGTCTACACCAACGGCGTGCCGGCGGGCGCCTTCCGCGGCTACGGCCTCGGCCAGGTCCTCTTCGCCCTCGAATCGGTGATGGACGAGCTCGCCCGCAAGCTGGACATGGACCCGCTCGTCCTGCGCGAGAAGAACGTCATCGGCGCCGGCGACCACATGGTGACCCCGATCGGCCACGAGGAGGACCTCTTCATCGGCTCGTACGGGATGCGGCAGTGCATGGACGTGGTGCGCAAGGCCGCCGCCGAGGACCGCAGCCACGAGGACGTCCCGGAGGGCTGGCTCACCGGGACGGGCTCGGCGGTCGCGATGATCGCCACGGGCCCGCCGGGCGGCCACTTCGCCGACGCCCGGGTCTCGCTGCTGCGCGACGGCACGTACGACATCGCGGTGGGCACGGCCGAGTTCGGCAACGGCACGACCACCGTCCACAAGCAGATCACCGCGGGCGCCCTGAACACCACGGTCGACCGGATCACCGTCCGCCAGTCCGACACGGACGTGGTCCGCCACGACACCGGCGCCTTCGGCTCGGCGGGCACGGTGGTGGCGGGCAAGGCGGTGATGCTGGCGGCGAACTCCCTCGCCGAGCGCCTGCTGACCTTCGCCGCCCGGCACACGGGCGTGGCCCGGCACCTGTGCAAGCTGTCGGCCGAGTCCTTCGACTGCGCGGGCCGGACCGTCACGCTGAAGGAGCTGTACGAGGCCGCGTACGACAAGGGCAGGCTGGAGGAGATGGCCGCGGACGGCCACTGGACCGGATCACCGCGCTCGGTCGCCTTCAACGCGCAGTGGTTCCGCCTCGCCGTCGACCCGGACACGGGCGAGATGAAGATCCTCCGGTCCGTCCACGCGGCGGACGCGGGCAAGGTCATGAACCCGATGCAGTGCCGCGGCCAGGTGGAGGGCGGCGTGGCCCAGGCGCTGGGCGCGACGCTGTTCGAGACCGTACGGGTGGACGGGCGCGGGGAGGTGACCACGGCGGCGTTCCGCCGCTACCGGCTCCCGCAGTACGCGGACGTCCCGCGTACGGAGGTGCACTTCATGGAAACGTCGGACGCGATCGGCCCGCTCGGCGCGAAGTCGATGAGCGAGAGCCCGTTCAACCCGGTGGCCCCGGCGTTCGCCAACGCGCTGCGGGACGCGACCGGGGTGCGGTTCACGGAGATGCCGGTGACACGCGACATCGTCTGGCGGAAGGTGAATCAGAGGTTGCGGGACCTGCAAGGGCAGAACACACGATGAAGCCACATCTGCGGGTTGTATCAAGCCATCAACCTTGCAGATGAGGTTCCGGAATGACGGCCCCCGGGCACAATCGCCACATGGCCAAACTCATGCTGCACGGAGATCTGGACCACCCGGCGACCCTGAGCGTCGCGGACCTGCGGGACTGGGTACAGCACCGGGCCGAGGTCACCTTCGACTGCGCGACGAACGGTCCGCAGCACCATGTCTTCGAAGGCGCGCTGCTGCGCGACGTGGTCTCGGACGCCGGGCCGTCCTTCGACGCGCGCCGGCGCAAGGACCGCAGCCGCTTCCTGCTGGCGGTCAGCGGCGGGGACGGGCACCACACCGTCCTGTCCTGGGCCGAACTCGACGCGGACTTCGGCAACAGCCCGGTGCTGCTGGCCACCCGCCTCGACGGGGAGGACCTCGACGAGGCGGGCACGCAGCTGGTGGTCCCCTCGGACCGGTGCGGGGCGCGCTACGTCAGCGCCGTCACGCACGTGTGGTTCGGCTCGCTGTCGCCGCCGAACCTGGGGCTCTGACCAGGGACTCAGACGGTCGCGAGCGAGATCTCGGTGGACTTGATCAGCGCGACCACGGAGGACCCGGCGGCCAGGCCGAGCGCCTCGACCGCGTCCTTGGTGATGGCGGCGGTCAGCCCGCCGCCGTTCACGTCCACCTTGACCGAGGCCATGGCGCCACCGGTGGCCACGTCGGACACGGTGCCGGCCAGCTGGTTGCGGATGCTGAGGCCCTCGACGGCGCCGGTGGCCAGCGCCACCTCCGTGGCCTTGACGAGCGCCTTGACCGAGGAGCCCTCGGCGATGCCGAGGTCCTTGACGGCGTCGGCGGTGATGGCGGCGGTGATGTCCTGCCCGCCTTCCAGACGGACCTTGACCGTGGCCATGGCCTCGCCGGTGGTGACGGCGGTGACGGTGCCGGCGATCTGGTTGCGGATGCTCAGGCTCATGGGTTGTCCGACCTCTTCGGTAGTGACCTCGCGCGGTCCGGTGGAACCGCACAAGATCGACCGTAATCACCGTGGCCGTGCCGTGCGTTCGCCCCATCGCATCCGCCAGCCGGAACCACCCGTGCGGCTCGCCTCTGCCGCTTTCAGGCGTTCTGCGCCACCTCGGGCTTCAGCATGCCGCGCAGCGCGTCGCGGAACTCCTGGCTGTCCTCTTCACCGTGTACGGCGACGGCGTGCTGGACCGCCGCCCCCATGACTTCGTCTTCCTCACCCGTGATGGTCAGGGTGCACCCGATCTCGCTGGGGTACTCCCTGCAGTCCATGACCTTGCGCATGACGCACCTCCCAGTGGCGATGCCTACGGGTCCACTGACCACGATCCTCCGCATCGCCCCCGGGCGAAAGCCGGGCCGCGGCTACGAGGGCCCGACCTCGCGCGCGTACGAGACGAAACCGGCCCAGGCCCGCGGCGTGAGCGCCAGCTGGGGCCCTTCGAGCACCTTGGAATCGCGCACGCGGACGGCATCGGGGCAGGCCGCCACCTCGACGCAGGAGTCACCTTCGGATCCACCGCTGTAGCTGCTCTTGACCCACGCCACTTCGACGCAGTCGTTGATGTCGCTGCTGCTGCTGTAACTGCTCTTGAACCAGTCCAGCTCGGCCTCGTGGATCATGTCTCTCCCAGCAGTTGCTCGATAAAGGCGCGCGACTCCCAGGGCGTCAGCGCTTGGGCCCGGAGCATGCCATACCGCAGGTCAAGGGTCCGGAGCCGCTTCGGGTCGGACACGGGGCGTCCGCTGAATGCTCCTTCGGAGCGTCCCACCGCCGTACCGTCTGCGAACTTCAGCAGCTCGATCCGGCCCTCCATTCCCGCGTGGGCCTCACGATCCATGGGCATCACCTGGAGAGTCACATTCCGCAACTCGGTCAATTCCAATAGGCGTTCGAGCTGTCCACGCATGACCATTGTGCCCCCGATGGGGCGTCGAAGACTTGCCTCTTCCTGGACGAATCCGAGCGTCGGAGCAGGCCCCCGCTCGAAGATCGACATGCGGGCCATGCGTCCGGCCACTCCGCGCTCGACCTCGTCGCGCGAGTAGGCGGGCTGCCGCATCTCGAACAGCGCACGCGCGTAGCCCTCGGTCTGCAAGAGACCATGCAGACCCTGAATGGTGAAGGCGCCGACCTCGACGGCCAAGGCCTCCATCTTGGCCAGCTCCCGGACCTTCTTCGGGTACCGGACCCGCCCCAGGTCCTCCCGCATAGCCCGGATCAGGCCCCCGGCCTCCAACGCCTCGTCGACCTTGTCCAGATACTCCGGCTTGGCGATGCGCTTGCCGTTCTCGACCTTGTAGATCAGGGCTTCGCCGTACTGGATCGCCTCCGCCAGGTCGCCGACCCGCATCCCCAGCGCTTCCCGCCTCGCCCGCATCTGCCGGCCGAGGGCCGCGATCACCGCCGCGCCCTGTTCGTCCTCGGGATCCACGGACCAGCTGTGCTCATCCGTACCGTCACCGTCCACGTCCACGCCCATGCGCACCCACCTCCTCAACGCGCCATACCCGTCACTCGCGTTGAGCCAGTCTCGACAGCTTTGGACAAAGTCGTGGACGTTCGTGCGGGACCGCCCCCGCGGGCGGGTCGTGCCCGGGCACGACCCGGTGCGGCACGACGCTTTGTCTTTGGAAGGACCAAGAGAAAGAAACTCCCGCCCAACCCCTCCAGCCTCCCCGGAGCGGCTCTCACTCACACGGGTGAATGATCCCAACTCGGCTGGATTTCATGCCGGTTGCCTGGCATATGCTCGCCGCGACAACCCCAGACACAAGGCAGCCCCCGCCGGGACTCGCAATCCCGACGAGGGCCTGACCACGAGAAGGTCGAATCTTCCCGATGGCTTTCCAGCACTCTAACGCGGCCTCGCGCGCTGCGTACGGCGTTCAACACTCCGTCGTCCGGCAGACCCGCAATTTCACCGTGGTCAGCAACGACCTGATCCGGCACCCGCACTTGTCGATGAACGCGCGGGCCCTCGCCTCGTACATCCAGTCCGTGCCCCGCGGCACCCCGGTCGGCATCAAAGCCCTGGCCGGGCAGCTGCCGCTGGGGGAGAAGGCCATCGGCAAGGCGCTGGGCGAGCTGGAGGCGTACGGGTACCTGCGGCGGCTCCAGGAGAAGCTCCCGGACGGGCGGATCGTCACCCGTACGGTGTTCTGCAACGCCCCGAAGGCCGTCACCCTCCCGGAGCCGAAGCCCGAACCGGTGCCCCGGCCGGCACCGGGACCGAGGCTCGAACCGAGGCCCGCACCGGCGCCCGAACCTGCGCCCGAACCGGACCCCGAACCCGCGCCCGACCCCGGGCCGCCGCCTCCGGCGGCGTTCCTCCCGGCGGCGTTCCTCCCCGCGCCCCGCAACCCGGACAACCCGGCCCGCCGGCGGCTGGCCGAGGAAATCCTCGCCGAACTCCGCCGGGTCGACCCCCGCCTGCTCCTCGGCGAGCGGGACATCCAACGCCTCGCGGGCGCCGTCGAGGCCTGGCTGGAACGCGGGGCCACCCATCAAGCGGTGACCAGCGCCCTCACGGCGAACCTCCCGGACCACCCCCGCAACCCGGCGGGTCTCATCGCCCACCGCCTGACCGCCCAGCTGCCGCCCGACCTGACCCCGCTCCCCCGCAGGGCCCCCTTCGTCCCGCCGGACCCCTTCCAGAGCTGCGAGAAGTGCGACCTCGCCTTCCGCGCCCCCGCCCCCGGGACCTGCCCCGGATGCACGAGGACGGGGCCACCCGTCGAGAGGTGACCCCGCCCGCCCCGCCCGCCCCCGGAGGGGGACGGCTACGCGTCCGACATCTTCGGCATCTCGCCCGTCGTCTTCGACATGTCGATCACGGCGAAGGCCGCGCCCTGCTGGTCCGTCAGCGCAGCGAAGCGGCCGAAGGGGCTGTCCATCGGGCCGAAGTGGAGGGCGCCACCGTGCTTCTTGGCCTTGGCCACGGCCTCGTCGCAGTCCGGGACCCCGAAGTAGACCTGGACGTACGGGGGGATCTCCGGCGGGAACTCGTCGCCCATCTTCATCCGGCCGAGGACCGGGTTCTCCTTGCCGCCGACGCTGTAGATCCTGAAGTCCATCCCGGCCATCTCGGGGTCGTCGCCGGGCTCCATCGTCTGGGCCCCGTACGGGAAGACCTGCGAGAGGAACCCGTCCGCCTTGGCCGGGTCACGGGTGAAGACCTCCGCCCAGGCGTAGGCGCCCGGCTCGCCGATCTTCTCGAAGCCCTTGTGCTCGCCCGGCTGCCAGACGCCGAAGACCGCGCCGCTCGGCTCCTTGGCGATGGCCATCGTGCCGAAGGTGCCGACCTGCATCGGCTCCATCATCAGCTCGCCGCCGGCCGACTTGATCTTCTCGGCCGTGGCCGCCGCGTCGGGCGAGGCGAAGTACAGACACCACTGCGACGGGGCATCGGCACCCGGCATGGGCGGCACGACGGCCGCCACCGCCTTGCCGTCGGAGTAGGCCTGCGTGTAGTTGCCGTACTCGCTGGACGACTCGCCGAAGGTCCAGCCCAGCACGTCGGAGTAGAAGGTCTTGGCGCCCTCCACGTCCTTGAACATCGCGTCCACCCAGCACGGAGCGCCTTCCGGGAACTCAGCCATGATCGATCGACTCCTGTGTCGTTTCGTCTGCTTTGCGCGTTCTCACGCTAGGCGCGCGGTGCGCCGACCGCGCGGGGAACGCCGCCGCGCGGGAGTCTGGAGCCATGGACATCACGATGCGGCTGGCCCAGCAGCCGGAGGCCGACGAGCTCCTCGGCCGCAGCCCGCTCGCCGCCCTCGTCGGCATGCTGCTCGACCAGCAGGTGCCGATGGAGTGGGCGTTCTCGGGCCCGTACACGATCGCCCGGCGGATGGGCGCCGACGATCTGGACGCCCATGCCATCGCCGCGTCCGACCCCGAGGCCTTCGCCGCGCTGCTCTCCGAGAAGCCGGCCGTGCACCGCTACCCGGGGTCGATGGCGAAGCGGGTGCAGCAGCTGTGCGCGTACCTGGTGGAGCACTACGACGGTGACGCCGAGGCCGTCTGGCGCGGCGTGCGGACCGGGGACGAGCTGCTGAAGCGGCTCAGGGAGCTGCCCGGGTTCGGCGAGCAGAAGGCGCAGATCTTCCTGGCGCTGCTGGGCAAGCAGCTCGGCGTGCGCCCCAAGGGCTGGCGCGAGGCGGCCGGCGGCTACGGCCCGGCGAACGTCTACCGCTCTGCGGCGGACATCACCGGGCCGGAGTCCCTGGCGAAGGTGCGGGCGCACAAACAGGAGATGAAGGCGGCGGCCAAGGCCGCCAAGGCGGAGAAGGACACGGCCTAGCCCGGGAGTGCGGCCAGGGCCTGGGCCGGACGCGCCCGCAGCGCCGACGCGTAGACCTCGTCCGCGTCCAGGCGCCGCAGCTCCTCCGAGATCAGCTCGGCCATGCTGCGGATCTTCAGGGCCACCGTGCGGTCGGGGCTGCCCGGCAGGATCAGCGTGGCCAGCGCCCCGTCGGGGCGGTCCACCGTGATCTCGCCCTCCCGGGTGGCCAGCCGGACCCGGGTGATCACGGGCCCGTCCGTGGCGACCCGCTCCACCGGAACCCCGAGCCGGTCCCCGAGCCAGCGCGCCAGCAGCTCGGCGCTCGGATTGTCGGGCTCGCTCTCCACCGCCGCGCCCGTCACCGGCAGCGGCTTCTGGTCCACCGCGGCGGCCAGCAGCGCCCGCCACGGCGTCAGCCGGGTCCAGGCGAGGTCGGTGTCCCCGGGGGCGTACGAGGCGGCCCGCCGGTCCAGTTCCGCCACCGGGTCGGCGGTGGCCTCCGCGTCCGTGATCCGGCGCTGCGCGAGCGCGCCGAGCGGATCCCGCGCCGTGTCGGCGGGCGCGTCGGCCGGCCACCACGCCACCACGGGCGCGTCCGGCACCAGGAGCGGCAGGACCACCGAGCCCGCCTGCTCGTTGAGCGCCCCGTGCAGGCGCAGCAGCACGATCTCCCCGGTCCCGGCGTCCGAGCCGACGCGCAGTTCGGCGTCCAGGCGGGTCTGGCGGAGCTTGTGCGAGCCGCGCGAGGTGCGCTTGATCACCACGATGATGCGGCAGGGGTGTTCGCGCGAGGCCTCCGAGGCCGCGCGGACGGCGTCGTACGCGTTCTCCTCGTCGGTCGCGATGACGAGCGTCAGCACCAGGCCCATCGTGGGGCTGCCGACGGCGCGGCGGGCATCGAGCAGGGCCCGGTCGATCTTGCTGGACGTGGTGTCGGTGAGTTCGGTCCGCATGGGTCGAAGTCTGTCAGCGCCGGGGCCCCCGGCGGCACCCCGGCGGGGGATCCGGGCCCCGGAATCCGTCACGTGCCAAGCGGCGGGGGGCCGGTGGGGCCCTCATCTGCGCCGCTTCGCCGTCCCGAAGACCGACCGCGAGATCTCCCGCCCCAGCTGGGTGCCGATCGACCGGGCCAGCGAACGGAACAGCCCGCTCCCCACCACCTGCTGGGCGAGCGAGGGATCCGGCTTCGGCGCGCCGCGCGCCGCCTTCGCCGCTTCCTTGGCCTCTTCTCCGGCCTGCTTCTCGGCCTCCGCCCGGGCCGCGGCCGCCTCCGCCGCCGCCTCGGCCGCGGCCTGCTCGGCGCTGATCTTCTCGTACGCCGACTCCCGGTCGACGGGCTCCGCGTACCGCGCGTAGAGGAGCGAGGACTTCACCGCCGTGTCCAGGTCCGCCGCACCGAGCGGGCCCATCAGCGACTGCGGGGCGCGCAGCCGGGTCGCCGCGACCGGGGTCGGGGCGCCCTTCTCGCTGAGTACGGTGATCACCGCCTCGCCCGTACCGAGCCCGGTCAGGAGCTCCTCCAGGTCGTACGCGGAGTTCGGGAAGGTCCTCACGGTGGCCTTCAGCGCCTTCGCGTCGTCCGGGGTGAAGGCGCGCAGCGCGTGCTGCACCCGGTTGCCGAGCTGCGCGAGCACGTCCGCCGGCACGTCCTTGGGGGTCTGCGTCACGAAGAAGACGCCGATGCCCTTGGACCGGATCAGCCGCACGGTCTGGGTGATGGACTCCAGGAAGGCCTTCGACGCGCCGTTGAACAGCAGATGGGCCTCGTCGAAGAAGAAGACCAGCTTCGGCCGCTCCAGGTCGCCGACTTCGGGCAGGTCGGAGTAGAGGTCGGCCAGCAGCCACATCAGGAAGGTGGAGAAGAGCTGCGGCTTGTCCTGTACCGCCGGGAGTTCGAGGACGGAGACCAGTCCGCGCCCGTCGGCGGCGGTCCGCAGGAATTCACCGGTGTCGAACTCCGGCTCGCCGAAGAACTCCGAGGCGCCCTGCTGCTCGAACGCGGTCAGGGAGCGCAGGATCACCCCGGCCGTCACGGTGGACAGCCCGCCGATGCCCTTGAGCTCTGCCTTCCCCTGGTCGGAGACGAGGAAGGCGACGACCGCCCGCAGGTCCTTGAGGTCGATCAGCTCCAGTCCCTTGGTGTCGGCGTAGTGGAAGATCAGGCCGAGCGACTGCTCCTGGGTCTGGTTGAGCTGGAGCACCTTCGACATCAGCACCGGGCCGAAACTCGTCACGGTGGCCCGGACCGGGATGCCCGCTCCGAGCCCGCCCAGCGAATAGAACTCGCTGGGGAACCCGGTGGCCTGCCACCGCTGGCCGACTTCCCCCGCCCGTTCCGCGATCTTGTCGTTGGCCGTGCCCGGCGCCGCGATCCCGGAGACGTCCCCCTTGATGTCGGCGAGGAACACCGGGACGCCGCCCGCCGAAAGCTGCTCGGCGATGAGCTGGAGCGTCTTCGTCTTGCCGGTGCCGGTGGCGCCCGCGACCAGGCCGTGGCGGTTGAGCATCGACAGCGGGATGCGGATCTGGCGGTCCGGCAGGCAGGCTCCGTCCCAGAGCAGGGCACCCAGTTCGAGCGCGGGTCCGGTGAAGGCGTAACCGGCGGCGATCTGGTCGGCCGGGGACGCGGGGTCGGTGCTCTCGCTCATACATCACTCCCGAAATAGCCCTGCATGCCACTTTTGCACCGGCTTGGCAAGGCTGCGCCCGCAGGCACCGGCCCGGTAGGCTTTCCGTGTGATCTTCAAGCGCATCGGAAGCGGGCGGCCGTACCCCGACCACGGCAGGGAAACCACCCGGCAGTGGGCGGATGTCGCCCCGCGCCCGGTCCGGCTCGACCAGTTGGTGACGACCAAGGGGCAGCTGGACCTTGAGACGCTGCTCGCCGAGGACTCGACGTTCTACGGGGACCTCTTCGCCCACGTCGTGAAGTGGCAGGGCGACCTGTACCTGGAAGACGGGCTGCACCGCGCCGTGCGCGCGGCCCTTCAGCAGCGCCAGGTGCTGCACGCGCGCGTACTCGAAATGGACTACTGAGCCCGAACACGCCGTAAAAAAGCCCGAGAAACGCTCCTGCCCGGGCCCCGCTTGGGTTTCCGGTTCGCGGGAATTGCGCCTTTCGGGTCGGTCTTGCCCTATCAACAGATCATTTGGTGGGCATCGCAGGCGGGCGGTATTACGCTGCGCCCATGAGCATGCTCACTCCCCCCGGCATGGGCGGAAAGTACCGCGTCACGGGTGCTGCCTACCCCCGTATGAGCCGACCGCGGCGGCGCCGCCGGATCGTCCTCACCGTGCTCGGAGCAGTCCTCGGTCTGGCCCTGCTCGGCTATGGATCCGTGCAGCTCATGAACGTGTTCCGAGGCGAGGGCGGCAGCGGCAAACACCAGGCCGCGGGCAAGGACTGCGCGACCCCGAAGCCCAGGGCGGGCGCCGCCGCGGCGGCCGCCAGCCCCGCCGCGGCCAAGCCGGCCGTGGCCCTGCCCCAGCCCGGCGAGATCACGGTCAACGTCTACAACGCGACCCCGCGCGCCGGGCTCGCCAAGGCGGTGGGCGACGAGCTGAAGAAACGCGGCTTCACCATCGGCAAGGTCGGCAACGCACCCGCCGACTTCGACAAGAAGGTCCCCGGTACGGGGATACTGCTCGGCTCGCCCAAGACCGACAAGGCGGCCTTCTCCGTACTGGGCACCCAGCTCGAAGGCGATACCCAGCAGACCGACGCCCGGGAGGGCGCGGACATCGACCTCATCCTCGGCGACGCCTTCAAGGAGCTGAGCCCGAAGGAGGCGGCGGACAAGGAGCTGTACCTGCTGGCCAACCCCCAGCCCGCGCCCGCCAAGACCTGCTGACCCGACGACGGACGAACGAACGCGAACGGCCGGCCGCCCCCTCCCGGGGCGGCCGGCCGTTTCGTCCCTCGGGTCCTACTCGGCCGAGCCGTACATGCGGTCGCCCGCGTCGCCCAGGCCCGGAACGATGTAGCCGTGCTCGTTGAGCCGCTCGTCCACCGCGGCCGTCACGACCGTCACCGGCGTTCCCGCGAGGTCGCGCTCCATGACCTCGACGCCCTCGGGAGCGGCCAGCAGCACCACGGCGGTCACGTCGTCCGCGCCGCGCTTGATCAGTTCCTGGATCGCCGCGACGAGCGTGCCGCCGGTGGCCAGCATCGGGTCGACGACGTACACCTGACGCCCGGAGAGGTCCTCCGGCATGCGCGTCGCGTACGTGGAGGCCTCCAGGGTCTCCTCGTTGCGGACCATGCCCATGAAGCCCACCTCGGCGGTCGGCAGCAGCCGCATCATGCCGTCCAGCATGCCGAGGCCGGCGCGCAGGATCGGCACGACCAGCGGGCGCGGGTGCGAGAGCTTCACGCCGGTGGTGGGCCCGACCGGCGTGACGATGTCGGCCTGCTCGGTGCGCACGTCGCGGGTGGCCTCGTACGCGAGGAGGGTCACCAGCTCGTCGGCGAGCCGGCGGAAGGTGGGGGAGTCGGTGCGCTTGTCGCGCAGGGTGGTCAGTTTGTGCGCCACCAAGGGGTGATCGACGACCTGCAAACGCACAACATCCTCCAAGGCTCAGCTGCCGGGTTTCGACCTGCGACCTGCAAAAACGGCCGCACCTTTTCGCGACCCACGGTCAAAAGGCTACGCGGTGCGCGCACCCCCGCGCGTCCGAACCCGCACCGCCGCCCGCGGATCCCCACCCGATCCGTTCCCGATCCGTACCGGATCCCCTGCGGATGCGACCCGCCCGGGCGCCCAGCACGCTGGACGGATGAGCAACGCACCGGTGGTCGCGGCGGTCGACGGATCCGATCACAGCCTCAAAGCGCTGGAATGGGCACGGACCGAGGCGCTGCGCCGCGGCGCCCCGCTCGTGGTCGCGCACGTGCTGCCCGACAGCTCCCAGCTGTACGCGGCGCGCCGCTCCTCCCTCGCCGACCCCTCGCAGCCGCAGGAGTACGCCGACCCCGTCGGGGAGCACGTGCGGGACATCCTCGCCGGGGCCGCCGAGCTGCCGGCCGAGGTGCGGTACGAGGCTCTGGAGGGCTCGGTGCCCGAGGCCCTGCGGGTGACCGCTGAGGAGGCCCTGATGGTGGTGATGGGCTCCCGGGGGCGCGGCGGCTTCGCGGCCCTGCTGCTCGGCTCGAACAGCCGCGCCGTGGCCTCCTCGGCGGTGTGCCCGGTGGTGGTGGTCCCGCACGCGCAGCGCAGCGCCGAGGCCGGGGACGGGCCGTCCGGCGGGCGGGTGGTGCTCGGCCTGCACGCCGCGGAGACGGCGGACGACGTGGTGGCCTTCGCCTTCGCGGAAGCGGCCGCACGGGGGACCACCGTCCAGGTGGTCTCCGCGTACGCGATCCCGCCGGCGCCGGTGGTGGTGGTGGACGCCCCCTTCCAGGTGATCCCGCCGGAAGGCCTGGCCGACGACGGGAACGCGGTGCCGGCGGAGCGGGAGATGCTGCGCTCCCAGACGGAGCGGCTGGCGCCGTTCCGGGCCCGCTGGCCGCAGGTGCCGGTGGAGCAGGCGGCGGCCCCGGGCGATGCGGCGGAGCGGCTGGTGACGGCCTCCCGGTCGGCGGCCCTGGTGGTGGTGGGCCGTCATCACCCCCGGCGCAGTCTCGGGTCCCTGATGATCGGCTCGGTGGCCCACGCTGTCCTGCACCACGCGCACGGTCCCGTGGCGGTCGTCCCGACCCTGCCGGACGGCGCGCAACACGGCGCAGCACCCGTCTGAGCTGCGAAAGCGCTACGAAAGGGTGGCATCAATCGCCCCATCCGGGGGAAGGTGGGGTGCGGGGGGTCTGCTTCGCGCCGGCGGAGGAGGACGACCGGATCAGCCGGGGTGGTGGCCGATGCCCGACACGCAGCCGAGCCGGGGCGACGACGCGCCTGAGCAGCCGGAGACGGCGGCGCAGCGCAGAGCGCGCCGCGCGCAGTTCCTGCGCGATCTGATGGAGGCGCGGGCCCTGCGCGACCGCGTCCAGCCCCGCCGCGCCCGCGCGGCCCGCATGCGCCAGCAGATGCGCATGCGCACGTTCCGCTGGTGACCCGCCCCGGTCCGCTGGTGACCAGCCCCGGTCCGCCCCGGCCCGCCGCCCCGGCCCGCCCCTCCCAGCCCCGGCCGTCGGGCCCGTACGCCCTCCGTGCCGCCCCGTGCCGGCCCGGCCCGCCCCGCGCCGGCGTTCGCCGCGCCGACGCCGCAGGCGGGATCGCGGAGCCCCCGCGCGGCCGCCGCAGCGCGCCCCGGCAGCCCCCGTACGGCCCCCGCGCAGCCCGCTGAGCGCACGGCACGGGACGACGCAAGCGCCGAAGACCTCTCGCAAAGCCGCGCTTTCTGCCACGATGCCGATTGGGCGGGGCACGAACGGCGAGCAGGACAGCCGTTCCAACCCTCCCCACCTCCGGCCGGGGGGACCTCCAACCGGCACGCCTATGACCAGTGGGAGAGTCACGGTGTATTTCGCCGCACTGCTCGCGCGCACCGAAGACGGGTGGGAAGCGAGCGACATGGAACTCGACGACGTCGAGTCCCTCAGTGATCTGATCGATCTCGCCCGGTCCGCCGCTGTCGACGACGACACGGTGGTCGCCCTCATCGAGCAGGAGGACGCCTGGTTCGGCGTCGTCCGCGTGGACGGCGAGGAGGACCCGCGGTACTTCGTGTCGAACGCCTCCGCGGCCTCCCGCAGCTCCTACGGCTCGATGCTGACCGACGAGCTGCTGGGCAGCGACGAGGAGGACGACGAACTCGACGAACTGGACCTGGACGGCACCGAGGACGGCGAGGAGGAAACGATCGCCGCGTTCACCGATGCCGACGACGAGGACGAGGAGGACTCGCCCGGTGCGGAACCGGTACCCGCCGGCCCGCTCGGCGACCCCCGGCTGCTGGACGACCTCGGCGTCAGCAACAAACAACTGATGACCCTCGACGGGGACGCCCTCTCGGAGATCGCCGAGTCCCTCGGCGCCACCGAGGTGCTGGAGGCCGTCCGCTAGTGATCACCACGCACCACCCCCCGCACGGCCCCGATCCCGTACGGGACCCGTGGCGGGACTCCATGCGCCTCGCGCTCGCGGAGGCCGCCCGGGCGGTGCCGGCCGGCGACGTGCCGGTCGGCGCCGTCGTGCTGGGCCCGGACGGGGAACTCCTCGCCACCGGGTACAACGAGCGCGAGGCCACCGGCGACCCCACGGCGCACGCCGAGGTGCTGGCGCTGCGCCGGGCGGCCGCCCGGCTCGGGGAATGGCGGCTTCCGGGGTGCACCCTCGTGGTGACCCTGGAGCCGTGCGTGATGTGCGCGGGCGCGCTCGTGCAGTCGCGCGTGGCCCGGGTCGTCTACGGCGCCGACGACGAGAAGGCGGGTGCCGCGGGGTCGCTCTGGGACCTCGTACGGGACCGCAGGCTCAACCACCGTCCGGAGGTGATCCGCGGCGTGCTCGCGCAGGAGTGCGCGCGGCAGCTGACGGACTTCTTCCGCGACCGTTGAAGGAGCTCGGCGGTATCGATTTCATTTGATGCCGATCCTTAGGCTAGGATCCATCTCGGTAGTGTGTCCGAGTGGCCGAAGGAGCTCGCCTCGAAAGCGAGTATGGGGCAACCCATCGGGGGTTCAAATCCCTCCACTACCGCTTCGTTCGAGAGCCCCGCCCCGCAAGGGACGGGGCTCTCGGCGTTTTCCCGGACGTCCTCTGCCGCCCCCTGCCCCGCCGCGCCCCGCCGTGTGCCGAGCGTGCCGAGCGTGCCGACGCGTCTTTACGGATGACGCCCGCGTGACCGCGCGCCCCGCTCGGCCGTTGTGACGGCATGACCAAGACCCAGCGCATGCTCGCCGCCTTCGCCCTCGCGGGGGCCGCCGCGGGCCTCGCCGCTCCCGCCGCCTCCGCCGCCGCCCCGGCCCCGATCACCCTCCCGGACCTGCCGCAGGCGGCCCCGGGCATGCCGCAGGGGGCCACGCCCGGTTCCGTCCAGGAGATCGGCGGGAAGCTGAACGAGCTGGACAAGCTCGGCCGGCTGACGCAGCTGCCGAACGACCTGGACCCCGCGATCGCCCCCGTGGCACCCCTCCTGGACCTGCTCGGCGCCATCCAGTAGCCGGCCGCGGCAGCCGCGGACGGCCGCCGCCCTCCCGCAGGACGCGAAGAAGGCCCCGACCGGGGTCGGGGCCTTCCACGTACGGGCGGGGGAAGTGGCATCGGGGGGACAAGCCACTTCCCCCGACGAGGACGGAACCTGCCAGTCCGGGCCGCAGTCAGGGGGAAGCTCGCGGCTCGGACCCCGCAGTGAGGTCCTGTCCCTCACCCACCGATTTCCTGCCAGAACCGGTGGGCTCGCCCTCAATACTGCTCCACCCCCACCCTCCCGTACTGCGGCAAAGGACCCGGACCGCCGGGTCATTGGTCCATAAAGGCCTGGTGAGTGTCCGAAGACGAACGGTTAGACTCACCCGACTTGGCAGTACCGGTTGGGGAGGCCGACACCGCTGATGGACACCAAGAAGATGATCATGAGTGGGCTCGTCGTGTTCGTGCTCTTCGTGATCATCACCCAGCCGGTCAAGGCCGCCGACATCGTCAAAATAGGTTTCCAGGGCATATCGGACGCCGCCCACGGCATCGGCGCGTTCATGACCGAATTGGTGCGCTGACCCGTACGCTGACGCGGCCTTTCGACTGACCGGCCCCCCACTCCGACGGGTGGGGGGCTTTCGCGTTCCCGCACCCCTGTAATTACCTTGCCCAAAACACCCCATTATGCCCAACTTGCCCTCAACACGGCGATATACGGTGCTTGCACACAGTGCACATGTCTTGTGATGCTATGACCGCTTTTGACGGATGAGTTGACATGAAGGGGTGGCGTGACCGTGCCGGCCAGTACTGCGCCTCAGGTGCCACCCCAGCAGGAGCCCCAGCAGGACTCCTCCCCGCGTCCCCCCCGGGGCCCCTCCCAGAGCGCCCTCCAGGGCGCCTCCCAGGCTTCGGCCCCGGGCTCGGCCCAGGGCCCCTCACCGGACGCACCGCAGGACTCCCAGGTCCCGCCCCAGCAGGATCCCCCCGCGGAGCCTCCGGCGCCCCCGAGACCGCAGAGCCGGGGCGCGGACACCCGGGCGCTCACCCAGGTCCTGTTCGGGCAGCTGAAGGGCCTTCAGCCGGGCACGAGCGAGCACCACCGGGTGCGCGGGGCCCTCATCGAGGCGAACCTTCCGCTCGTCCGGTACGCGGCCGCCCGCTTCCGCAGCCGCAACGAGCCGATGGAGGACGTGGTCCAGGTCGGCACGATCGGCCTCATCAACGCGATCGACCGGTTCGACCCCGACCGCGGGGTGCAGTTCCCGACGTTCGCCATGCCGACCGTCGTGGGCGAGATCAAGCGGTACTTCCGCGACAACGTCCGCACCGTCCACGTGCCGCGCCGGCTCCACGAGCTGTGGGTCCAGGTGAACGCGGCCACCGAGGACCTCACCACCCTGCACGGGCGCACGCCCACGACCCCCGAGATCGCCGAGCGGCTGCGGATCACCGAGGACGAGGTGCTGTCCTGCATCGAGGCCGGCCGCTCGTACCACGCCACCTCGCTGGAGGCCGCCCAGGAGGGCGACGGGCTGCCGGGCCTGCTGGACCGGCTCGGCTACGAGGACCCGGAGCTGGCCGGGGTCGAGCACCGCGACCTCGTACGCCACCTCCTCGTACAGCTGCCCGAACGTGAACAAAGGATCCTGCTGCTGCGGTACTACAACAATCTGACGCAGTCGCAGATCAGCGCGGAGCTCGGCGTGTCCCAGATGCACGTGTCGCGGCTGCTCGCGCGCAGCTTCGCCCGGCTCCGATCCGCAAACAGGATCGAGGCGTAGCTGGAACGGGTGGACGTCGTTCCGCCGTTTCCCACGGAATGGGCTCATTCCGCTCTGTCGCTGGAGATATATGTCGACTTGGCGCTACAGCGTGTTGCCGACATGTGACATTCTGCTGGAACCGCGTTTGCCGCAGCTCCGCCTCCGGTATTCAGGTGGAGGCTGCGTTCCTCCGACGGGCGCGCAGTACGCGACCGTCCGCGACCTCAAGGGGGTGGCATGTCCGTAGACCAGGGCAGCTCCAAGGTGCTCACGCTCGTCAAGAGCGAAGCACCGGCAGCGCCTGCAGTGCCTGCACTGCCTGCAGCGCCTGTCCGCTCGGAAGCCATCGACACCCGCACCCTCTCCCGCTCCCTCTTCCAGCGACTTGCCGCCCTGGACGTGGACAGCCCCGAACGGGCGTACGTACGCGACACCCTGATCGAGCTGAACCTGCCGCTGGTGCGGTACGCGGCCGCCCGCTTCCGCAGCCGCAACGAGCCGATGGAAGACATCGTCCAGGTCGGCACGATCGGCCTGATCAAGGCGATCGACCGGTTCGACTGCGAACGCGGCGTGGAGTTCCCGACGTTCGCGATGCCGACCGTCGTGGGCGAGATCAAACGATTCTTTAGGGACACTTCCTGGTCCGTGCGCGTCCCGCGCCGCCTCCAGGAGCTGCGCCTCGCCCTCACCAAGGCCAGCGACGAGCTCGCCCAGAAGCTGGACCGCTCGCCGACGGTGCCGGAACTGGCGGCCGTGCTCGGGGTGTCCGAGGAGGACGTCGTCGACGGCCTCGCCGTGGGCAACGCGTACACCGCCTCCTCGCTCGACTCGCCCTCCCCCGAGGACGAGGGCGGCGAGGGCTCGCTCGCGGACCGCCTCGGGTACGAGGACACCGCGCTGGAGGGCGTCGAGTACCGCGAGTCGCTCAAGCCGCTGCTCGCCAAACTCCCGCCCCGGGAACGGCAGATCATCATGCTGCGGTTCTTCGCGAACATGACGCAGTCGCAGATCGGCGAGGAGGTCGGCATCTCCCAGATGCACGTCTCCCGGCTGCTGACGCGCACGCTGGCACAGCTGCGCGTAGGCCTGATCGGCGAGTAGCCCCGACCGAAGGGTTCCCACCTGACGCAGGGTCAGTGAAACTACGGCGATGCGAGTGGACCGCCGAACGCTCACCCTGACGAGCTTGTGCTGTGCTCTGGCCGCCGCGTACCTGACGGGATGCGGCGGCCCGGCACGTGACGGCTACGCCGCCGCCGGAGCCGTGGCCCCGGGCCCGGAGCGCCGGGCCGGCGACAACGTACCGCCGCAGGCCCCGGTGGAACTCCGGCCACTGGGCGACGGCCCCGCTCGCTCGGCCCCGGCCCCGGCCCCGGCAGGCAGTACGCCGCCCGGTACCCCGGCCCAGGGGAGTGCCGCGGCCTCCGCCCCGGGCGGATCCCCGGCCACCCCGGCCGGGACCGCACAGCCGCCCCAGCCTCCGCCGGAGCAGCCTCCGCCCACCTCGAAGCCCCCCGCCCCCGCCCCGGGGACCACGCCCCCGGGCACGCCGGCGAACCTGACGCTGGGCCCGCCGACCCGCGCCCCGGCGGCGGACCGGTGGTGCGAGAGGGTCACCGTGGCGTTCACCAACACGGGAACGAAACCGGCCACTTCAGGAACGGTGACGTTCTCGACGCACATCATCGGCGCGCTGGGCATCGACTGGGCGACGATGGACACCGTCCAGCCGCTCCCCGCCCCCGTCCCCGGCGGCACGACGAAGGCGCAGACCTACACGGTCTGCGTGGAGTCCTGGCGGGTCCCCCTGGGCATGCACGTGGAAACCCGGAAGGCCACGGCGACCTGGACGTGAGGGCGGCGCCGCACCCCTCGGGCCGTTCCGGCCCTTCAGGCCCTTCCGCCACCTCAGGCCCTTCCGCCACCTCAGGCCGCTCAGGCCCTTCCGGCCCGCCCGGCCCCTCCGGCCTTCCCGGGGGCTACAGGGCCAGCCAGGCCACCAGCCCGATCAGCACCAGGGCGGCGACCCCCACCCCCAGCCACAGCCCGGCCTTCGAGCCGGAGCCCTGCGCGGCCTGGCGCCGGCGGGACCCCGGAGCCACGGGCCCCTGCCCCGGCCCCGGTCCGGCCGGGGCGGCCTCCTCGACGAACGCCCGGAACATCTGAGTGCTGCCCGCGGGGTCGTAGTTGCCCTCGGGTCCCTGTGAGTTGTGGTTCGCAGCCATGCCTCAGGACCCTAGCGGGTTTTCCGATTCCTTTACCGCCCCCACCCCCCTATTCATTTGCCTGTAGCAACCAATCGATCCTATGGTTGCCCTAAGCAACAACATCCGTGACGAGGAAAGGGAGGGGGGAGCCCCATGACCACCGAAGCCCAGACGCTGCAAGCGCCACCGGCGCCGCCCGCGCCACACACCCCCACCACCCGCTACGAAGAGCTGGCCCGCCAGCTCACCGGCATCGGTGCGGTCAAGCGGGACCTGGCCCGCCTGCTCCCCCCGGACTGCCCGCCCGGCTCCGCCGCCGTCCTCACCCTGCTCGACCGCCACGGCGAAATCCGGCTCAGCCGCCTCGCCGACCTCATGGCCATCGACATCTCGGTGACCAGCCGCCACGTCGCCCACGTCGCCGACCGCGGGTGGATCACCCGCGACATCGACCCCGGCGACGGCCGCTGCCGCATCCTGCGGCTCACCCCGGCCGGCCACGCCCTCCTCGCCGAGGTCGGCGCCCGCTACACCGGTGCGCTGGAAAAGGCCCTGGCCGACTGGTCCCCGCACGACATCGACGTACTCAACACCTTGCTGACCCGGCTCCGATCGAGCTTCTAGACAAAGGAAACACATGGCGACCACCGCACCCACCGGTGTGCAGGGAGGCAGCCGGTCGGAGACCACGTCCGACCCCGCGTCCGCCCCCGGCTCCCACGCCCCCATGACCCACGCCCAGATCATGAAGGCGCTGTCCGGCCTGATGCTGGGCATGTTCGTGGCGATCCTGTCGTCCACGATCGTCTCCAACGCCCTGCCCCAGATCATCAGCGACCTCGGGGGCACGCAGTCCTCGTACACCTGGGTCGTCACCGCCGCCCTGCTGTCGATGACGGCCGCGACCCCGCTCTGGGGCAAGCTGTCCGACCTCTTCAGCAAGAAGCTGCTGGTCCAGATATCCCTGGTGATCTACGTCCTCGGCTCCGTCGTGGCGGGCCTGTCCCAGAACACCGGCATGCTCATCGCCTGCCGCGTCGTCCAGGGCATCGGCGTCGGCGGCCTCTCCGCCCTCGCCCAGATCGTGATGGCCGCGATGATCTCCCCGCGCGAGCGCGGCCGGTACAGCGGCTACCTCGGCGCGGTCTTCGCCGTCGCCACCGTCGGCGGCCCGCTGCTCGGCGGAGTCATCACCGACACCTCGTGGCTCGGCTGGCGCTGGTGCTTCTACGTCGGCGTGCCGTTCGCGATCATCGCCCTGATCGTCCTCCAGCGGACCCTGCACCTCCCGGTCGTCCGCCGCGACGTCAAGGTCGACTGGCTCGGCGCCTTCCTGATCAGCGGGGCCGTGTCCCTGCTCCTGATCTGGGTCACGCAGGCCGGCGACTCGTACGACTGGATCTCCTGGACCACCGCGGCCATGACCGGCGGCGCCGTCCTCCTCGGCCTGCTCTTCCTCCTGGTCGAGTCCAAGGCGAGCGACCCGATCATCCCGCTGCGCCTGTTCCGCAACAAGACCATCACCCTCGCCTCGGCCGCCTCCCTGTTCGTCGGCATCGCGATGTTCTCGGGCACGGTGTTTTTCAGCCAGTTCTTCCAGTTGGCCCGCGGCGAGTCCCCCACGATGTCCGGAATCCTCACGATTCCGATGATCGGCGGACTCTTCGTCTCCTCCACGGTTTCCGGTCAGGTGATCACCAAGACCGGTAAGTGGAAGGCCTGGCTCGTCTCCGGCGGCGTCCTTCTGACGGCCGGTCTCGGTCTGCTGGGCACCCTGCGGTACGACACCCCGTACTGGCACATCGCGATCTACATGGCGCTGACCGGCCTCGGTCTCGGCATGATGATGCAGAACCTCGTCCTCGCCACCCAGAACCAGGTGGCCCCCGAGGACCTGGGCTCGGCCAGCTCGGTCGTCACCTTCTTCCGCTCGCTCGGCGGCGCCATGGGCGTCTCGGCGCTCGGCGCGGTCATGGCCAACCGGGTCACCCAGTACGTCAAGGACGGGCTGGCCGAACTCGGTCCGAAGGCGGCGGCGATGGGCCACGGCGGCACCGCCAGCGGAGGGATCCCCGACCTCGACAAGCTGCCCGCGCCGTTCCGCACGGTCATCGAGTCCGCGTACGGGCACGGCGTCGGCGACGTCTTCCTCTACGCGGCGCCGTTCGCGCTGCTCGGGCTCGTCCTGGTGCTGTTCATCAAGGAGGTCGCGCTGAAGTCGAAGCCCGCGTCCCACGCGCCGACGGCGTCGGCGTCGGTGGCGACGGCCCCGGCTGCGGCCGCGGCCACCGCGGAGTAGCGACGGCGAGCGGTACCCGCCGGCCCCCGTCGGGCCGCCCCTCCCCTCTGACAGGACGGGAGCGGTGCCCGGCGGGGGTTTCCTATGCCCCCGGCCGGGCGGCGGCCTTGGCCTCGATGCCCGCGATCAGGACGTCGAGCGCGAGGGCGAAGTCCCCGTCGGGCGCCCGCCGGGCGACGCCGCCGCAGCCGTGCAGGAACTGCGACACGGCCAGGTGCGCGCCGGTCCGGCAGGCACCCGCCAGGCCGGTGGCGTCGAGCAGCCGCTGCAAGGCGGAGTCGAAGGCGCGGGCGTGCGGGCCGATGTTGGGGTAGGCGGCGGTCAGCGGGGCCACCCACGGGTGCTCCGCCAGCAGCCGCCGGTACCCGCAGGCCAGCGACCTCAGCCGGCCGGTCCAGCCGTCCTGGGGCGGCGCGGGGGGTGCGGCCGGATCGGCCGGGGCGCTGCGGGGCAGCGGGAGCTCGCCCAGGGCCCTGTCCAGGGCGAGTTCGAGCAGGTCGTGCTTGGTGTCGACGTACCAGTACAGGGACATCGCGGTGACCCCGAGCCCGGCCGCGAGCCGCCGCATCGAGAACCGGGCCAGCCCCTCGGCGTCGAGCAGCCGGACGGTGGCTCCGGTGATCCGGTCCCGGTCGAGGCCCGAGGGCGCCTCGCTGCGGCGCCTGGCGGGTGCGGAGTGCCGGGGGGCCAGCCACACGCTGGTCCGGGAAGCGCCGGGATCGGCCGTGGTCACCATGGAGGCACCCTCCTCACGACAACTGGATCAGCCCGGAATGCCCGGTCCGCCCACTTGATGCTAGAGGGTGCCTCCCGCGTTCCGGCAGGTTCAGGACGGGGCGGACGTGCCGTTCAGGGGGGCGGTCAGGTCGTAGAAGGTGGCTCCACCGAGCGTGGTGGCCTTGAAGTTGGCCTTGACCCAGCTCGTGATGGCGCTGCTGGTGCCACCACCCGGGCCTCCGCCCTGACCGCCGCCAGGGCCGCCACCCTGACCGCCGCCCGGGCCGCCGCGCATGCCCTGGGCCTCGCCGCCCGAGCCGCCGCCCTCACCGACGAAGTAGTGGATCTTCCCGGCGCGCACGTACTCCTGGAACTTGGCGAGCGTCGGGGACGGGTCGCTGCCGTTGAAACCGCCGATCGGCATCACCGGCTCGCCGGAGGCCAGCTGGTAGCTCGCCGCGTTCTGCGCGCCGACGGCGGCCGCCGCCCAGGTGTACTTCCCCGCGTCCTTGCGCAGGGCGGCCGTGGCCTCCTTGCCGGCCTTCGTACCGTTCAGCAGGCCGCCGAAGCCGCCGCCACCGCCGGGGCCGCCCGCGGAGTTCTCCATGCCGCGCGCACCGCGCCCGCCGCCGGGGAAACCCTGACCGCCGGGGAATCCCTGACCGCCGGGGAACTGCCGGGAACCGCCCTGCGAGCCGCCGCCTCCGGGCCCGCCCTGCTGCGGGGCGCCCTGCGGCATCCCCTGCGGGAGGGCGCCCGGCGGGAGTTCACCGCCGCCGAAGCGCATGCCCATGCCGCCCATTCCGCCCCGGCCGCCCGAGACCGCCGGGCCGGCCGTCACGATCGACCCGCCGCGCGTGGAGTCCACGGTCGTCAGGCAGTACGCGAGCGGGCCGGCCAGCCCCGCCGCCAGCCCCAGCCCCGCCGCGCCCAGCGCGAACCGCCGGCCGAGCCGGGAGCCGACCAGCAGGCCGGCGGCGGCGACGAGACCGGCCGCGAGCACCGTCCAGCGCAGCCAGGGCAGGTAGCCGGTCGAACGGCCGAGCAGGACGTACGACCACCAGGCGGTCAGGGCGAGGGTGCCGGACAGGGTGATCGCGGCGGCCCTGCCGCCCCGCTCCTCCCACAGCATGGCCACGCCCATGCCGACCAGCGCGGCCACGAACGGCGCCAGCGCCACCGTGTAGTACTCGTGGAAGATGCCCTGCATGTAGCTGAAGACGAGCCCCGTGGTCAGCAGGGCGCCACCCCACACCAGGAACGCCGCCCGGGCCATGCCCTCCAGGGAGTCGGCGGACCGGCGGGCCCGCCAGGTGATCACGAGTCCTGTGACGAGCATGACCAGGGCCGCCGGGAGCAGCCAGGAGATCTGACCGCCGATGTTGGCCGAGAAGAGCCGGGCGATGCCGGTCTCTCCCCAGCCGCCCCCGCCCCCGCCGCCTCCGCCGGGGCGGGCTCCGCCGCCTACGCTGCCGGTCTCGTTGCCGTTGATCCGGCCGAGGCCGTTGTACCCGAGGGTGAGTTCCAGGAAGGAGTTGTTCTGCGAGCCGCCGATGTACGGGCGGGAGGAGGCGGGCCAGAGTTCCACGATCGCCACCCACCAGCCGCCGGCCACCACCATGGCGGCTCCGGCGAGCAGCAGCTGGCCGAGCCGCCGGCGCAGCCGGGTCGGCGCGCAGACCGCGTAGACGAGGGCGAGCGGAGGCAGGATGACGAAGGCCTGGAGGGTCTTGGTCAGGAAGGCGAAGCCGACCGCGACGCCCGCCCAGACGAGCCACTTGGTGTGGGCGCCGTCGAGGGCGCGCAGCACGCAGTAGACGGTGACGGTCATGAGCAGGGCGAGCAGCGCGTCCGGGTTGTTGAACCGGAACATCAGCGCGGCGACCGGGGTGAGCGCGAAGACCGCGCCGCTGATCAGTGCGGCCGCGGGCCCGAAGTGACGCCGTACGGCGGCGTAGAGCACGGCGGTGGTGCCGACGCCCATCAGGGCCTGCGGGACGAGGATCTGCCAGCCGCCGAGCCCGAACAGCCGGACGGACAGGGCCATGGGCCACAGGGCGGCCGGGGGCTTGTCGACGGTGATGGAGTTCCCGGCGTCGGAGGAGCCGAAGAAGAAGGCCTTCCAGCTCTCGCTGCCCGCCTGGACCGCTGCGGAGTAGAAGGAGTTGGCGTAGCCGGAGGCGCCCAGGTTCCACAGCAGCAGGACGGCGGTGGCCAGCAGGAGCGCCACGTACGCGGGCCGCTCCCAGCGGGGACGTCCGGCGGTCGTGGTACCGGCCGCGGAGCCGGGCTCGGAGCCGGGCGCGGTCGGCGCGGTCCGGGCGGTCGGGGCCCGTTCGGGGAACGGGGAGTCCATGGGTGGTACGGCCGTGGTCATCGGTTGTCGTCCTTCGCGGGAGTGGCGCGCCGCTCGGGGAAGACCCAGGCGCGGAAGAGCAGGAACCTCAGCACGGTCGCGGCGAGGTTGGCCGTGATCAGTACGGCCAGTTCGGTGCTGTGGGAGGGCGCGGAGGTGGCCGCGCCGAGCGCGGCGAGCGATCCGCTGGTCAGGGCCAGTCCGACGCCGAACACGACGAGGCCCTGGGCCTGGTGCCGTACGGCCTGGTCCCGGCCGCGGACCCCGAAGGTGAGCCGGCGGTTGGCGGCGGTATTGGCGACGGCGGATACCAGCAGGGCTCCGGCGTTGGCGAGCTGCGGTCCGGCGCCGAGCCGGAAGAGGGAGTACAGGGCGAGGTAGACCAGCGTGGACAGCACCCCGACGGCGCAGAAGCCCAGGAGCTGGCGGGCCAGCCCGCGCGGCACTCCGGGCAGGGCGCTGCGGTCGCGCGGGTCGTCGCCGAAGGGGCGGGCGAGCCTGTCGAGCGGCAGCGCGCCGACTGCGAGGGCCCTGCCCACCCGCCACATGCCCTTGAGGTCCTCGGTGGCGGTGCTGACGATGTGGACGGTGGAGTCCGGGTCGTCCACCCAGTCCACGGGGACCTCGTGGATCCGCAGCCCGGCCCGCTCGGCGAGGACCAGCAGTTCGGTGTCGAAGAACCAGCCCGAATCCTCCACCAGCGGCAGCAGCCGCTCGGCGACCTCCCGCCGGATGGCCTTGAACCCGCACTGGGCGTCGCTGAAGCGGGCGGAGAGGGAGGAGCGCAGGAGCAGGTTGTAGGCGCGGGAGACGAACTCGCGCTTGGCTCCGCGCACCACGCGCGAGGAGCGGGCGAGACGGGTGCCGATGGCGAGGTCGGAGTGCCCGGAGATGAGCGGGGCGACCAGCGGGAGCAGCGCGTTGAGGTCGGTGGACAGGTCCACGTCCATGTACGCGAGGACGGGCGCCTCGGAGTCGGACCAGACCGTCCGCAGCGCCCTGCCTCGGCCCTTCTCCTCCAGCCGGGTACTGCGCACGCCGTCGACCGCGGCGGCGAGGGCGGCCGCGACCTCGGGGGTGCGGTCGGTGCTCGCGTTGTCGGCGATCGTGATGCGGAACGGGTACGGGAACGTACGGGTGAGGTGGTCGTGGAGCCGGCGCACGCAGGGGCCGAGGTCCTTCTCCTCGTTGAAGACCGGGATCACCACGTCGAGTACGGGCTCACCGGGCACGGGCGCGAGGTGCGCCCGTGCCGGAAGGGCGCCGGAGGAGGTGTCGGTTCGCATGTACCGACCTTCTCCGGGCGGGCTGTCACCGCTGTGTGGTGAGCCTGTGCCCCGTCTGTGAGTCCGTCCGGAAGCCCGCCCGGGTGTCCTTGCCCGAGGTCTGGTCCGGGGCCAGCGGGAGCAGGACCTCGAAGCAGGTGCGGCCCGGCTCGCTCCGTACGTCCACCTGTCCACCGTGCGCCGTCACGACGGCCTCGACGATGGCCAGCCCCAGGCCGGTGGAGCCCGCAGCCCGGGAACGGGAGGCGTCACCACGGGCGAACCGTTCGAAGACGTGGGGGAGCAGGGCGGCCGGGATTCCCGGCCCGTCGTCCTCGATCCTCAGCCGGGCGGCGGATGTTTCACGTGAAACATGGGCCGTGACGGTGGTGCCGGGCGGGGTGTGCGTGCGGGCGTTGGCGAGCAGGTTGACCAGGACCTGCTGGATCCGGGCCGGGTCGGCACGGATGGGCGCGGGCTCGTCGGGGAGCTCAAGGCGCCAGTGGTGTTCGGGGCCGGCGGCCCGCGCATCGCTGACGGCGTCGACGACGAGCGGGGCGAGGTCGGTGTCCTCGGAGCTGAGGGGGCGGCCGGCGTCGAGCCGGGCGAGCAGCAGCAGGTCCTCGACGAGGCCGGTCATCCGGGTGGCCTCGGACTCGATGCGGCCCAAGGCGTGGCGGGTGTCGGGGCCGGGCTCCTCGCGTCCCCTGCGGGTCAGTTCGGCGTAGCCGCGGATGGAGGCGAGGGGGGTGCGCAGCTCGTGGCTGGCGTCCGCGACGAACTGACGGACCCGGGTCTCGCTCTGCTGGCGGGCCGTGAGGGCGGAGGAGACGTGCCCCAGCATCCGGTTGAGGGCGGCTCCGACCTGTCCCACCTCGGTACGGGGGTCGGCCTCGGCGTCCGGGACCCGCTCGTGGAGGGCGGGTTCGCCGCTGTGCAGGGGGAGTTCGGAGACGCGGGTGGCGGTGGCCGCCACTCGGCGCAGCGGGCGCAGGGCGACCCCGACCAGGGCCTGCCCGGCGAGGGAGGCCGCGATCAGCCCGGCGAGGGTGACGAAGACTTCCACGGCGATCAGCGTGCTCACGGTGGAGTCGACCTCGGCGAGCGGGAAGCCGAGGATCAGGCTCCCGTCCGGAGCGGTGAGCACCCGGTACGCCCCGAGGTCAGGCAGGTCCAGGTTCACGGCGCCCGGCATGCCCTGACCGGCGGCCTTGCGGGCGGCCTTCGCCAGGGCATCGGTCTGGGCCGCGGTCAGGCGCTGGATGTGGTCGTACCCCGGCCCGCCGAGGGCGGCGCTGCGGGCCGTACTGGCGACGGTGCCGTCGGCGAGGAGACGGATTCCGGCGGCGCCCAGCGGGGATCCGGGGGCCAGGACGAACTTGTCGTCCTTGTCGCGGACCTCCTTCTCCCCGAGGGGCTTGCGGATGCCCATCTCCACGGAGACCCTCAGCTGGTCGTCGAGTTTGTCGACCAGGTACGAGCGCAGCGCGAGGGTGGTGACGGCCCCGATGGCCGTGCCCACCACGGCGATCAGCGCCACCGCCGAGACGACGAGCCGGGCCCGCAGGGACCAGGAGCGGACCGGGCGGAAGAAGCGGAGCGGGCGGGAGGCGCGCAGCGGCCGCGGCGGGCGGCGGGCCACTACTCGGCCGGCTTGATCAGGTAGCCGGCGCCGCGCCGGGTGTGGATCATCGGCGGGTAGCCGGGGCCGCTCTCCAGCTTGCGCCGCAGGTAGGAGATGTACAGCTCGACGACGTTGGCCTGGCCGCCGAAGTCGTACGACCACACCCGGTCCAGGATCTGCGCCTTGCTCAGCACGCGCCGCGGGTTGCGCATCAGGTAGCGCAGCAGCTCGAACTCGGTGGCGGTCAGGTGGATCTCCCGGCCGCCCCGGGACACCTCGTGACTGTCCTCGTCGAGCCGCAGGTCGCCGACGGCGAGGACGGAGCCCCCGCGGGCGGCCTGCGCCGCGCCCGAGCGGCGGACCAGGCCGCGCAGCCGGGCCACGACCTCCTCCAGACTGAACGGCTTGGTGACGTAGTCGTCGCCGCCCGCCGTCAGGCCCGCGATGCGGTCCTCGACGGAGTCCTTCGCGGTCAGGAACAGCACCGGGAGCTGCGGGATCTCCCGGCGCAGCTGCCCGAGGACGGCGAGACCGTCCATGTCGGGCAGCATGATGTCGAGGACCACGACGTCCGGGCGGAACTCCCGCGCGGCCCGCACCGCGCCGGCCCCGTCGCCCGCGCTGCGGACTTCGCAGCCCTCGTAGCGCAGGGCCATGGAGAGCAGCTCGGAGAGCGAGGCCTCGTCGTCGACGACGAGTACCCGGCAGGGGCCGCCGTCCGGCCGGACGAGGGCCGTCGGGTTGCTGGTGGACGTGGACGCGTGGGCGGTGGTCGTCGCAGTCATGCGACCACGCTGACCGCGGCCTCTGAGAGCGTTCTTGTCCCTACCTGTGAATTCCCTGAGAAACCCCGGTGCTGCCGGGCACACCGCTCAGACCAGCCGGAACAGCCGGGCCCCGTTGTCGTGGCAGACCGCGCGCAGCCAGTCGTCGCCGAGGCCTAGCCGTTCCAGTGCCTCCAGCTGGTGCTCGTAGGGGTACGGGATGTTCGGGAAATCGGTGCCGAGCAGGATCCGGTCGCCGAGGTCCGCGAGCCGCCCGAGCTCGGTGTCCGGGAAGCTGCGGAACCGCTCGGAGAAATCGGTGAAGGCCATGGTGGTGTCGAGGCGCACCGCGGCGTACCGGTCGGCGAGGACCAGGAAGTCGGCGTACTCGGGCATGCCCATGTGCGCGACGATCAAGGGGAGCCGGGGGTGGCGGGCCAGCAGCCGGGCGATCGGCTCGGGTCCGGTGTGCTTGGCCGGGACCGGCCCCGATCCGCAGTGGATCACCGTCGGGATGCCCGCCTCGGTGAGCAGCCCCCAGACGGGGTCGAGCAGGTCGTCGTTCGGGTCGTACCCGCCGACCTGGAGGTGCGCCTTGAAGACCCGGGCCCCGGCTTCGACGGCTTGGCGGACGTACGCCCCGGCCCCCTCCTCGGGGAAGAAGGTCGCGGTGTGCAGACAGTCGGGGGTCCGGGCCGAGAAATCGGCGGACCAGGAGTTGAGCCAGGCGGCCATCGCCGGCTTGTGCGGGTAGAGCATGGAGGTGAAGGCCCGGACTCCGAACTCCCGCAGGAGCGCGACCCGCTGCTCCTCCTCGTGCCGGTAGGTGATGGGCCACTCGACGCCGTTCAGCGGTCCGAAGGCGTCGAAGTAGTCCCACACCTTCGCCAGGACCCGCTCGGGCATGAAGTGCGTGTGGACGTCGACCAGTCCGGGCAGCCCGAGCCGCTCCCGGAAGGCGCGGACCGCGTCAGCCGTTGCGGGCAAAGCCGTGGCTCCGTTCGACGGTCGCGACGTGCAGGGTGTAGCTCTCGTACCAGTCGGCGCGGCCCTTCTTCATGGCCGCCTGGTGCTCCAGGTCCTGCCGCCACTGGGCGAGGGACTCGTGGTCGCGGAAGTAGGCGACGGTGATGCCGAGGCCTCCGGGGGTGCGGGCGGACTCGTAGCCGAGGAAGCCCGGGTTGGCGCTCACGATCTCTTGCATCCGGTCGAGGACTTCCGGGTATCCGGTGTCGTCAGGCGTGCGGATGTTGCTGAAAACCGCCATCACGTACGGCGGTTCGAAGGCGGGTACGGGCTGGATGCTCATGCCCACCACCTTCCGCAGCAGCCCCCCGGCATGTCCACCGGAACGGGGCCCGGGAGCCCAAAGGGATCCAAGTTTTGACCTTGGACGTCCTGGTGGCGACGAGGGCGGCGGCCGCGGTGGTTCAGAACAGCCCGTCCTGCCCTCCGGGGGCGGCGAGCGGTGGCAGTTCGGCGACGCGTACGGCGGTCGTGGCGTCGGCGTCGGGGGCGACGAGCTCCCAGCCGGCGAGCAGCCGGCTGTCCACCACGAGGCCGTCCGCGAAATGCAGATCCGGACCGGCCGCACCGACGAGCCGGCCCACGACCGCCCCGCCGGGGGCCATCGCGGTGACCACCCGGGCCGGGGCGGGCAGCCCGTCCAGCCCGAACGGCCCTGCGTGATCGTCGATTTCGCACTCCAGGCGCTCCAGCGACTCCGGCCACCCCGGCAGGGCCGCGGCCCTGGCGTGCAGCTCCGCGACCTCCCGGGCCCGGTCGGCCGCCGCCGGCAGGTGGCCTCGTACGGCGCGCTTGCGGGCGTACGCGATCCGGTCCGGCACGCCCAGGGCGGCCCGCAGCAGCTCCTCGGTACGGCGGGTGGCCATCAGCGGCCCCCGCCCCAGCCAGCTCCAGGTCACCGCCCCCTGCTCCAGCAGCCGGACCGGGCCGCGCTCCTCGGCGGTGATGCCGACCTTGACCATCTCGGGCCCGAACCATGCCAGGTAGACGCGGTAGGTGCGCGGATCGGCGGCGTTGGTGTCGGCGGCCACCGAGAAGGACCGGTCCAGACGGGCGCATTCGGGGCACTGGGCGTTGCCGGCCCGGCCGGGAACGGCGGCGGCCGTAGGGCACGGGGTCCGCTTCCCGGCCCGCCGCACACCGAGGCACCGGCGCTCCCCGCGGGCCTCGAACGCCAGCCTCTGCCCGTACGCGAGCGGACTGTCGCGCTCGCCTCGCCCCTCGGCGCACCACCCGATGGCGGGAACGCCGCCGCTCCACCGGATGCCGGTGCACCGCCAGGTCACAGCGGGAGCGGGCGCTCGAAGAAGGTGTCCAGCACGACGGTGGCGTGCGTACCGCTGACGCCGTCGACGGCGTAGAGGCGGCGCAGGACGTCCTGGAGCTGTTCGGTCGTGGCCGTGCGCACCTTGACCAGGACCGAGGCGCTCCCCGCGATGATGTGCGCCTCCTGGATCTCGGCGATCGCCTCGAAGGCCTCCTTCGAGTCCCCCATCCAGGCGTTGGAGTCGACCATCACGTACGCGAGCACCCCGCTGCCGACGGCCGCGGGATCCACCTCGACCGTCGTGCGCCGGATGACCCCGCGCTCGCGCAGCTTGCGCACGCGTTCGTGGGTCGCTCCGGCCGAGAGCCCCACGGCGGTGCCGAGGGCGGCGTACGACTGGCCCGCGTCCTGCTGCAAGCGGCGGACGAGCGCCCGGTCGATGTCATCCACGCGATTTTCCTCCCACATCCCCTGAAAACCTGGGGTCGACAGTACAGGATTCTCAAATCCCACCCTATGACCGAATCAGGTTCAGCAGAGCGCGGAGCCAGGCGGAAGAAGCGCCCCACGCCCCTATCGTGCGACGAACTGCGTGAGGACGGCCTGCACCTCGTAGATGTCCACGCCCTTGGTGAAGGTCTTCTCGATCGGCGTCGCGCTCCCCGACAGCCAGATCTTGAGCTCGGCGTCGAGATCGAAGTGCCCGGCGGTCTCCACGGAGAAGTGCGTGATACTCCGGTACGGGATGGAGTGGTACTCCACCTTCTTCCCGGTGAGCCCCTGCTTGTCGACGAGCACGAGCCGCCGGTCGGTGAACAGGATCGTGTCGCGTATCAACAGGTACGCGGCGTGCACCTGCTCTCCCTGCCCGAGCAGCCGCGCGTAGTCCCGCTGCGCCGACACCGGATCGACAGTGTGCGCGTTCCCGAACAGCCCCATGACAGTCCCCTCTCTCGCGGCCCGACCCGCTGCGAACCGTCTTCAAGGACCGTATCCACCCCCGGACCGGCGATCATCCCCCGCAGGACCGACCCCGACCCCCGGACAACCCCGAGGCCCTCCTCCCCTCCAAGAAGGACCCGGGCAACGCAAGAGGCCCCCCGGCGAACCGGGGGGCCTCTCAGGCTGTGCACTCGGCAGGATTCGAACCTGCAACCTTCTGATCCGTAGTCAGATGCTCTATCCGTTAAGCTACGAGTGCTTGGGCTTCTCGGGGTTTTGCGCCCCGTTGGCCTTGCGAGAACAACAATACATGGACCTCGGCGGGACGCGAAATCCATTAGCCAAACCGGCCCTGACCTGCGGAAATGCTTCAGACGAAGATCATCCGAAGCGGTTCGCACCGACGCCGGGGCGGGGTTGGGGTGGTGGTCGGCCTGGCCGGAACGCGTCAAAAGCAAGACCCCGGAACGCACCGAAGCCCCGGTCCGTCAGGACCGGGGCTTCGGCAGGTGCGGAGGCGGAGGGATTTGAACCCTCGATGGGCTTTAAGACCCAAACCGCATTAGCAGTGCGGCGCCATAGACCGGACTAGGCGACGCCTCCAGCACACCCCCGCGTAGGAGGGTGCGTGCAGATGATGACACAGCCACCCGGCCGCTCACCAATCCGCTCCCACGGTACAAGGACAGCCGCCGCCAGAGCAAAGCCTTAAGCCGCCCGGCACGCGCCCTTGCCGTATATCCGCACTCCCGTGCGTCCGCTCTCCCGTGCGTCCGCAACGTCGGCGGGCGCACGTCGTTGGTCAGGCGTACGACGTACGGACGACCTGGAGTGCCCCATGCTGCGTCTCGCCGCCTTCGCCGTCACCTCCGCCCTGGCCGCCTCGGCGGCCACGGCAGCCGGGCCCCTGCCCCCGCTGGCGCCGCTGAGCCGACTGCTGGCCGCACCCGACCGCCTCACCATCGCCGTGTCCGCCACCGGCAACCCCCGGGCGAACGGCGAGTACCTGCTGGAGTGCGACCCCGTCGGCGGGAACCACCCCGAGGCCGAGCGGGCCTGCGAGCGCCTCGGCGTCCTCGCGAACCAGGGCAAGGACCCCTTCGCCCCGGCCTCCAAGCGGCAGATCTGCACCATGCAGGACGGAGGTCCGGCCACCGCCCACATCACCGGAACCTGGCAAGGCCGCAAGGTGGACGCGACGTTCCGGCGGACCAACGGATGCGAGATCGCCCGCTGGAACAACCTGGAACCTGTGCTTCCGGGTGGGCGCTCCTGACCTGGGAGGATGCGAAGGATGCACGGTATCCACCGAACATCCGCCACCTCAGGCCGGGGCCGTGCCCTTAGACTCCTCCCGTGACATGCCGGTAGTTGTGGTCAGGGAGGAAGCTCGTCGTGAGCAGCAGGCCATCCCGAGGCGCTGCTCGCCTCGCAGCAATACTCGACGCTCTTCCGGACGCGCTGTTGCTCGTCAACGCCAACGGCACGGTCGTCAACGCGAATTCGATCGCCCTTGAGGTCATGGAGAGTCCCGGCACCGGCCTCGTCGGCCGCGGCGTACTGGACCTCCTCCCCGAGTTCGACTCCAAGCTGATCCCCGGCTCCATGCGCCGGCCCGGCGAGGACGAGGGCGGCCGGGCCAAGCCCAAGCGGATGGTCGCGCGCCGCACCGACGGCACCGAGTTCCCCGTCGAGGTCACCGCCGCCCACCTCGACGGCCGCGACGCCTACCGCGAGCCGCAGCCCGCGTACACCGGTGACGAGCTGCTGATGCTCGTCGTGCGCGACCTCTCCGAGACCGTGGACACCGAGGCCGAGCTGGCCCGCTCGCAGCGGCAGACCGAGATGATCCTGCGCGCCGCCGCCGAGGGCGTCGTCGGTACGGACACCGACGGGCGGGTCGTGCTCGTCAACCCGGCCGCGGCCCAGATCCTCGGGTACCGCGCCACCGATCTCGGCAACCGCGAGCTGCACGGGCTGATCCAGCACTCGCGCGCCGACGGCTCGCCGTTCCCGTTCGAGGAGTCCCCGCTCGCCGACACCTTGCGCAGCGGCCGCAAGCACCGGGTCCGCGGCCAAGTGCTGTGGAACAAGGCCGGGCAGCCGGTCTCCGTCGACCTGACCACCTCGCCCGTACGGGACGGGGAGCTGCTCGTCGGCGCCGTCATGACGTTCACCGACCGGCGTCCCTACGACGCGCTGGCCGCCCGGCACGCCCAGCTGCTGGCCGTCCTCGGCGATTCCCTGCGCGGGCCGCTGGAGGAGCTGCGCGGGGAACTGGCCACGCTGGCCGCCGACGACGCGGGGCAGCTGTGGCCCGAGGCCAACCAGCTGCTGCACCACCTGGCCGCCGGGTACTCCCGGATGACCGCGCTCGTCGACAACGTGCTCGGCTTCCAGCGGCTCGACGCGGGCACCGAGAAGCTCAGGAAGAAGAAGGTCCTGATCGACGGGGTCGTCGCGGCCGGCATCGACGGCGCGGTCGAGCTGATCGGCCCGGGCCGCGTGCAGTTCGCCGTCCACGCACCGACCATCGAGGCCGAGGTGGACGCCGAGCGGATCGCCGGCGCCCTCGCGCACCTGGTCGCGGACGTCGCCGGGGTGGACGCCACCGGCAAGACCCCCCAGGGCAGCGGTTACGGCGATTCGACGATCGTCGTGGCCGCCGCGCAGCGGGGCGACGTCGTACGGATCGAGGTGCGCGGGCCGTACGAGGGCGGCAACCCGGTGCACGAGCCGATCGTGCGGGGTGTCGTGGCCGCGCACGGCGGCGTGCTGCAGACGGTGGAGGTGCCGGGCGCGCCCGGCGGTGCGTACGTGCTGGAGCTGCCGCTCGGCGCCGGAGCCGGAACGGTGACGCTGCCGGAGCCGAAGCCGGAGCCCGCGAAGGAGCCGGCGGCCGCCGAGGGCGCGGGCAAGAACCCCGCCGGCCGGCGTGCCCGGCGCGGGGTGGACGCCTTCCTGGAGGACTCGGCCGAGGAGGCCAAGGCGAACGGCGCCGCCGAGGGCGGGAGCGCGCTGGCGCTCCCCTCCGGGCGGCGGCGGGCGGGCGAGGCCGGTGCCGTCGACGCCGCGAGCCCCGAGCTCGCGCAGTCCCCGGTGAACCCGGCGGGCCTGGGCACCGGGCGCCGGCGCGGCCGGGACGGTGACGGCAGCGGCGAAGGCGGCCCCGGCCGTCCCGTGCCCCCGCAGGGCACCGCCATGCCCGCGCTCCCGCCGGTGCCGCAGGGGCCGCCGCCCGGTCCGGGTCCCGGTGTGCCCCCGGTGCAGCAGGGCACGCCGGTGACGCCCGTACCTCCGGTGCCCGCCGTACCGCCGGTTCCGGTGAGCGAGCATCCCGCCGGCCGGCGGCGCGCGCTGGGTACCTCCGCGGCGCCGCAGCCCGGCGGCCCCGTGCCCGCGACCGGCCTGGGCCCGGCTCAGGCCGCAGCCCCGCAGGCCCCCGTACGGCCCATCGCCCCCGAGGGCGGCTTCGCACTGCCCGCCGGCCCGACCCCGGCGGCTCCCGAGCCGTCCCCCGCGCAGAACCCCGCGCAGAACCCCGCCATGACCGGCCCGGTCCCCGCGCCCGGTGAGGCCGAGGGCGAGACCCCGGCGGGGCGGCGTGGGCGCCGGGTCCTGGGTGCGCCCGCCGCCGAGCCCGCGGCTCCCGCCGCGCAGCCGGCTCCGGCCGCCGAGGAACCCGTACCGCCGACCGGCCGGCGTCGTGCGCTGCCCGCCACCCCCGCCTGGCCCGTCCCGGCCGCCCGGACCGCTCCCGAGGACGAGGACGCCGCCGGCCCGGTGGCCGTGCCCGGCGCCCGGCAGCCGCAGGACACCCCGGCGGAGGCCGCGCAGCCGATCAGCGTGCGCGCCCTCGGCACTCTCGGCCAGGGCATCTCGGTCGACTCCGGATCCACCAACGGCGCGGGCGGTACGGGCGGCTCCGGCCGCCGGCGCCGGCTCGCCGAGCCCGCGCCCCAGGGCCGGGCGTTCGCGATAGGAGCCCCCGAGGCGGGCGCCGCCGAGGGCCCCGAGCCGCTGGACGGGCCCGGGGGCGCCGTCGAGGTCGTCAACCGGCCCGTACCGCTGCCGGTCGACGACGAGCTGCCTCCGGAGCCCCTGGACAACCCGCGCCGCCTGCTCGTGTGGCCGGCGCCCGATGTGCAGACCCAGCAGGCGCTCAGCGACCGCGGCTACCGCCCGGTGATCGTTCACTCCCGCGAGGAGGTGGACGCGCAGATCGCCGCGTTCCCCGCCGCGCTGTTCGTGGACCCGCTGACCGGGCCGATCACCCGGACCGCCCTGCAGTCCCTGCGCCAGGCCGCGGTGGCCGCCGAGGTCCCCGTACTGGTCACGGCCGGGCTGGGGCACGCCACCCGCGAGGCGGCGTACGGGGCCGACCCGGCCGTCCTGCTCAAGGCGCTCGCGGCGCGCGACAGCGAGCAGCACCCCTCCCGGGTGCTGCTGATCGAGGAGCAGGACGCGATCGCGACGGCGCTGACGGCCGCCCTGGAACGACGCGGCCTCCAGGTCGCACGGGCGGGCGCGGACACCGACGCCGTGGAGCTGGCGACGCGGATGCGGCCCAACCTGGTGGTCATGGACCTCATGCAGGTCCGGCGCCGGCGGGCCGGCATCGTGGACTGGCTGCGCGCCAACGGGCAGCTGAACCGGACCCCGCTGGTCGTCTACACGACCACCGGGATCGACCCCGCCGAACTGCCGCGGCTGGCCTCCGGGGAGAGCGTGCTCTTCCTCGCCGAGCGGTCGACCACGGCGGACGTCCAGGGCCGCATCGTGGACCTGCTGGCCAAGATCGGAACGAACTAGTCATCCTGGCCCGATGGCCATCATCGACACGAGCGAGCAGACCGTCCCCGCCGACAACGGGGAGGTGAACCTGCTGATCGCCCGACAGGTGGAGCCGGGCCACGAGGAGGCGTTCGAGGCCTGGGCCCACGGCATCCTGGAGACGGCCGCGACCTTTCCCGGGCACCTGGGGTACGGGCTGTTCCGTCCGGCGGCGAACGGCGGGCCGTGGTTCCTGGTTCACCGCTTCCGCGACCACGAGGCCTTCCAGCGCTGGCAGGACTCCGCCGAGCGGGCCCAGTGGTTCTCCAACTGCCTGGGCCACCACCACACCGAGATAGCCCGGCGGGAACTGCACGGCATGGAGACCTGGTTCGCCAAGCCGGGTACGACCCGGCCCGCGCCGCCGCGCTGGAAGATGGCGATCAGCTCGGGGCTGGCCATCTTCCCGATCTCGCTCGTCGGCAACGCGGTGCTCGGGCCGTACCTGGTGAACCTGCACTTCGTGCTGCGGACGGCCGCTTTCGCCGTCGTCTTCAGCACGCTGATGACCTACCTGGCGATGCCGGCCGTCAGCAGGCTGCTGCGGCCCTGGCTGACCAAGGGCGGCCAGGGCTGAGCATCAGGCCTTCGGGCTTCAGCCGATCCGGGTGACGACCAGCTCGCCGTCCGCGTACTGCTTCCGGATCACCTTCTTGTCGAACTTGCCGACGCTGGTCTTCGGGACGGCCGCGACGGTCGTCCAGCGCTCGGGCAGCTGCCACTTGGCGATGGACTGGCCGAGGAAGACGCGCAGCCCCGCGTAGTCCACGGTCGCGCCCTCCTTGAGGACGACGGTGGCCAGCGGGCGCTCGCCCCACTTGTCGTCCGGGACGGCGACGACCGCCGCCTCGGCGACCTCGGGGTGCGCCATCAGCGCGTTCTCCAGCTCCACACTGGAGATCCACTCGCCGCCGGACTTGATGACGTCCTTGGCGCGGTCGGTCAGCGTGAGGAACCCGTCGGGGCTGATCACTCCGACGTCACCGGTCTTGAGCCAGCCGTCCGCGCTGAACTTGTCCTCGGGGCGCAGCGGTTCGCCGGCCGCTCCGCCGTAGTACGAGCCCGCGATCCAGGTGCCGCGTACCTCAAGCTCGCCCGCCGACTCTCCGTCCCAGGGCAGGATGTCGCCCCCGGGGCCCACCAGGCGCGGTTCGACGCCCGCCGGGAAGCGGCCCTGGGTGATCCGGTACGGCCACTCCTCCTCGACGCTCAGGCCGGCCGGCGGGTGCGCCATGGTGCCCAGCGGGGAGGTCTCGGTCATGCCCCAGGCGTGGCAGAGGCGGACGCCGAGCTTGTCGTAGGCCTCCATCAGGGAGGGCGGACAGGCCGCGCCGCCGATGGTGACCTGCTTCATCGAGGTCAGGTCGCGCGGGTTGGCGGTGACCTCGGCGAGCAGCCCCTGCCAGATGGTGGGGACGGCCGCGGCGTGCGTGGGCTTCTCCCGCTCGATCATCTCGGCGAGCGGGGCGGGCTGGAGGAACCGGTCCGGCATCAGCAGATTGATGCCGGTCATGAACACCGCGTGCGGCAGGCCCCAGGCGTTGACGTGGAACTGCGGGACCACGACGAGGCTGGTGTCCTTGTCGGTCAGGCCCATCGACTCGGCCATGTTGACCTGCATGGAGTGCAGGTAGATGGAGCGGTGGGAGTAGACGACGCCCTTGGGGTCGCCGGTGGTGCCGGAAGTGTAGCACATGGCGGCGGCCTGGCGCTCGTCCAGCTCCGGCCAGTCGTACGAGGACGCGCGGTCCGCGATCAGCTCCTCGTAGTCGTGGACGCGCAGGCCGCGCTCCTGCGCGAGGGCTTCGAGGCCGGAGCGGTCGCCGATGCCGGAGACGACCACGTGCTCGACGGTCGGCAGGTGCGGCAGCAGCGGGACCAGGAGCGGCAGCAGGGTTCCGTTGACGAGCACGACCCGGTCGACCGCGTGGTTCACGATGAAGACCAGCTGCTCGGGAGGCAGGCGGAGGTTGAGGGTGTGGAGCACGGCGCCCATGGAGGGGATCGCGAAGTACGCCTCGACGTGCTCCGCGTTGTTCCACATCAGGGTGGCCACCCGGTCGTCCTGCTGTACGCCCAGTTCGTCGCGCAGGGCGTTGGCGAGGCGGGTGGCGCGGGTACCGATCTCGGCAAAGCTGCGGCGGTGCGGCTCGGCCTCCCCGGTCCAGGTCGTGACCTGGGACTTACCGTGGATCGTCATCCCGTGCTGGAGTATGCGGGTGACGAGGAGCGGTACGTCCTGCATGGTGCTCAGCAAAGCGTCCTCCCGGTGAGCGCTGCGGCGCTGCGGCGGCTACGGATGCAGCCGATTCTGCGCACGTACCGGTCGGCATGTCACTACCCGGAAGTACAAACACGGCAACTCATCGCGGACGTTTCACGTGAAACGCCGATGTTTCACGTGAAACGTGGGCGTGTTCAGCGGACGGGGGTGAGCTCCGGGTCCTCACGGAGCTTGACCAGGGCGCGCGAGACGGCGCTCTTGACCGTGCCGATCGAGACCCCGAGCAGCTCGGCGGTCTGTGCCTCGCTCAGGTCCTCGTAGTAGCGCAGGACGACCATCGCGCGCTGCCGGTCGGGAAGCCGGGTCACCGCCCGCCACATCGCGTCGCGCAGCGCCTGCGCCTCGGCGGGGTCGGACGCGGGCGTCTCCTCGGGCTCCGGCAGCTCGTCGCAGGCGAACTCGTCGACCTTGCGCTTGCGCCACTGCGAGGTGCGGGTGTTGACCAGGGCCCGGCGGACATACCCGTCGAGGGCGCGGTGGTCCTCGATGCGGTCCCAGGCGACGTACGTTTTGGCGAGGGCCGTCTGGAGGAGGTCCTCGGCGTCGCACGGGTTGGCGGTGAGCGAGCGTGCGGTGCGCATCAGGACCGAGCCGCGGGTCCGGACGTACGCCGAGAACGACGGGTACGGCGTCGGGTTCGAGGCGAGCGTGCACACAGGCGTGGTCATGGCTCCACGCTAGAAGCGCGGGCCGGGCCTGGGATCGGCCGCAGGTGCCGAAGCGGGGTCCATCTCAGGTTGTAGGGGTGGGGCCCGCCCCACCTCCTGAAGGTGGAGGAGGCGGGGCGGGCTCCGGGCGGTCCGCAGGACGGGCGGCGAACCGGTCGACGGCTCGGGACTCAGCCGTCGGCGCCGAGGATCAGGCCCGACGTGGGTACCCCGGTCCCTGCCGTGACCAGGGCGCGGGCGGCTCCGGCCACCTGGTTCACGGAGGTGCCGCGCAGCTGGCGAACGGCCTCGGCGATGCCGTTCATGCCGTGCAGGTACGCCTCCCCGAGCTGGCCGCCGTGGGTGTTGAGCGGGAGGGCGTCCGCGGCGACGAAGTCGGCGGCCTCACCGGGCTTGCAGAAGCCGAACTCCTCCAGCTGCATCAGGACGAACGGGGTGAAATGGTCGTAGAGGATGCCGACGTCGATGTCCGAGGGGCGCAGTCCGCTGGTCCGCCACAGCTGGCGGGCGACCACGTCCATCTCCGCCAGGCCGGTGAGGTCGTCGCGGTAGAAGGAGGTCATTCCCTCCTGACGGCGGCCGGCGCCCTGTGCGGCCGCCGTGATCACGGCGGGCGCGTGGCGCAGGTCCCGGGCTCGCTCGGTGCTGGTGACGATCAGCGCCTGGCCGCCGTCCGTCTCCTGGCAGCAGTCCAGCAGTCGCAGCGGTTCGACGATCCAGCGCGAGGCGGCGTGATCGGCGAGGGTGATGGGCTTCCCGTGGAAGTAGGCGGCGGGATTGTTGGCGGCGTGCCGCCGGTCGGTGACCGCGACATGGCCGAAGGCCTCGGGGGTCAGGTTGTAGGCGTGCAGGTAGCGCTGGGCGGTCATGGCCACCCAGGAGGCCGGGGTGAGCAGTCCCCAGGGCAACGACCAGCCGAGCGCCGCGCCCTCCGCCGAGGCCTCGCGCTGCTGGACGCCGGAGCCGAAGCGCCGGCCGGAGCGTTCGTTGAAGGCGCGGTAACAGACCACGACGTCCGCGACCCCGGTGGCGACGGCGAGGGCGGCCTGCTGCACGGTGGCACAGGCCGCGCCACCGCCGTAGTGGATCCGGGAGAAGAAGGAGAGGTCCCCGATCCCGGCCGCTTGGGCCACGGTGATCTCGGGGCTGGTGTCCATGGTGAAGGTGACCATGCCGTCGACGTCGGCGGGGGTCAGCCCGGCGTCGTCGAGGGCGGCCTGCACGGCTTCGACGGCGAGCCTCAGCTCGCTGCGGCCGGAGTCCTTGGAGAACTCGGTCGCGCCGATGCCGGCGATGGCGGCGCGCCCGCCGAGCGTGTCGCGGTGCAGGACGCTCATGCCGCCACCTCCGCCGTGACGGTGGCGGTGACCGTGCCGGTGACGTGGTGTCCGATGGAGTTGGCGCCGAGGACCCGGATCTCCACCCGGTCCCCGTCGACGGCGGCCACGGTGCCGGTCAGAACCATCGTGTCGCCGGGGTAGTTGGGGGCGCCGAGCCGGATGGCCACCTTGCGCAGCACCGTGCCCGGCCCGAGGCGGTCGGTGATGTACCGGCCGACCAGGCCGTTGGTGGTCAGGATGTTCATGAAGATGTCCGGGGAGCCCTTCTCACGGGCGAGCGCGGCGTCGTGGTGGACGTCCTGGTAGTCGCGGGAGGCGATCGCGCCCGCGACGATCAGCGTGCGCGTCACCGGTATCTCCAGCGGCGCCAGTGTGTCGCCGACGTTCATGCGTCGTCCCCCTCGGGTGCGGCGTGGTCGGACAGGAGCGCGCCCAGCTCGGCCAGCAGCTCGCTGCCGCAGCCGAGGTAGGCGTCCAGCTGGCGCCCCCAGAGGAAGTGCCGGTGGACGGGATGGTCCAGGTCTGCGCCCATCCCGCCGTGGAGGTGCTGGCCCGCGTGCACGACGCGCTTGCCGGCCTCGGAGGCCCACCAGGCCGCGGTCAGGGCGTGCTCGCGGGCGGGAAGTCCCTCGTCGATCCGCCAGGCCGCCTCGTACGCGGTGACCCGGATCGCCTCGGTGTCCATGTACGCGTCGGCCGCGCGCAGCATGACCCCCTGGTTGGTGGAGAGCGGCCGGCCGAACTGCTCGCGGGTGGAGGTGTACTCGACCGCGCGGGCCAGGGAGCCGGCGCACACGCCCGCCTGGAGGCCGGCGAAGGCGGTGCGGGCGGCGGCCAGGACCTCTTCGTAGGCCCGGCGGTCCCCGAGCCGTTCGGCCTCGGCCCCGGCCAGGGTGAGGCACCCCGCCGACCACGGGGCGGTGGTCTCCACCTCGGGCGTCCCGACGCCGGGTGCGTCCGTCCGTACGAGCCACAGGGCCCGGTCGGCGTCCGGGAGCAGCACGTGCGTGGCATCGCGCAGCCAGGGCACGACGGGGGCCGTACCGGTGAGCCGGCCGTCCGGCGAGGCGGTGATGCGGCCGCGGGCCGGGAAGGCGCCGGTGGCGACCGCCTCTCCGGAGCCCAGTGCGGGCAGCAGCCGGGCGCGCTGCTCGGCGCTGCCGTGCGCGGCGACGGGCAGGATCCCGTACGCGCAGGTGGCGGCGTAGGGAACCTGCGCCGTGGTGCGGCCCTGCTCCTCCAGCAGCAGCACCAGCCCGAGCAGGCCGATCTCCTCCACGGCCGCGGTCAGACCGGCGGCAGTGAGGGCCTTCCACAGCTCGGCGTCGCTGCCGGTGCCGGCCGCGGCGAGGCGTTCGTGGGTGGCGAGATCGCGGAAGATCCGGGCGGCGAGTTCGGCCGCGGCGGCCTGCTCCTCGGTGGGGTGGAAGTCCATCAGCCCTCGCTCCCTCGGAAGACCGGCAGTTCCAGGTCCTCGTCGACCCGCAGGAACTCCAGCCGCACGGGCATCCCGATGCGGACCTTGTCGTACGGGACTCCGGTGATGTTGCTGACCATCCGGACGCCCTCGGCGAGTTCGACGAGCGCGACCGCGTAGGGCGGGTCGAAAGCGGGGAACGGCGGGTGGTGCATCACGACGTAGCTGAACACCGTGCCGGCGCCGCCGGCCTCGACGGTGTCCCAGTCCAGGCTCGCGCAGGCGTTGCAGCCGGGCAGCCAGGGGAACCGGAGGGTCGCGCAGGCGGTGCAGCGCTGGATCAGCAGTCTGTGTTCCGCAACCCCGTCCCAGAACCCCTGGTTGTCGCGGTTGACCACCGGGCGGGGGCGGCGGGCAGCGGGCTTCTTCTCGTGGGGGGCGGCGGGTGCGTACTTGAGGATCCGGAAGCGGTGGGTCCCGGCGAGCTCGCCGCCCGCGCGGACGTCCATGCGGGTGGTCACGAAGTGGCCGGTGCCGAGCTTGGTCGTCTTGCGCGGGGAGACGGACTCGATGACGGCGTCGTAGGTGACCGTGTCGCCGGGACGCAGCGGCCGCAGGTACTCCTGCTCGCAGTCGGTGGCGACCACGGAGGTGCAGCCCGCGCCGTCGAGCAGGGCGAGGAGCTCGTCGTAGGCGGACGAGCGGTCGCCGTGGCCGGAGAGCCCGCCCATCGTCCAGGCCTGGAGCATGGTGGGCGGGGCGATGGCGTCCGGGCCCGAGTAGGCGGGGTCGGCATCACCCATCGCCTCGCACCAGTGCCGGATCATCGGCTGGTTGACGGGGTCCTTGCCCTGGCCCGCCGTGGCGGCGGGCCGCCCTTCGAAGGCCTGGAGCCGGGCGTGGAACCGGGCGGCCTCCTCGGCACCCGCTCCCGCGCCCGCGCCCGCGTCCGCGTCCTCACCCGCACCCGCTGCCTGGTCCGCCGTGGCGGTCATCGCTTCCTTCCCTTCATGCCGAGCCGCATCATGGCGACGATCTCCCGCTGGACCTCGCTGACCCCGCCGCCGAAGGTGTTGATCTGCGCGGCCCGGTTCATCCGCTCCAGCTCGCCCCCGGCGAAGGCGCCGGGCCCCCGTACGAGCGCCTCCTCGCCCACCACCTCCTGGCACATCCGGTACACCTCGACGGCGGACTCGGTGCCGAGGAACTTCACGCCGCTGGCGTCACCGGGGGCCAGGGTGCCTCCGCCCACCTCCTGGACGAGGCGCCAGTTGAGGAGGCGTACGGCGGCCAGCCGGGCGTGGGCCTCGGCGAGCCGGGACTGCACCCAGGGCCGGTCGGCGGGGCGTTCGCCGGTGACCGGATCGGGAGTGCGGGCGTGGCGCAGCGCGCTCGCGTAGAAGTCCTCGGCCTGCATGCCGATGGCGGCGAGGGCCACGCGCTCGTGGTTCAGCTGGTTGGTGATCAGCCCCCAGCCGCCGTGCTCGGGGCCGACGAGGTTGCCGGCGGGGACGCGGAGCCCGTCGTAGTACGTCGAGGTGGTCGTCAGGCCGCCGACGGTGTCGATCGGGGTCCACGCGAAGCCGGGGGCACCGGTGGGCACCAGGATGATCGAGATGCCCTTGTGCTTGGGGGCTTCGGGGTCCGTGCGGCAGGCGAGCCAGATCCAGTCGGCGTTCTGGGCGTTGGACGTGAAGATCTTCTGCCCGTCGACGACCCAGTCCGCCCCGTCGCGTACGGCGCGGGTGCGCAGCGAGGCCAGGTCGGTGCCGGCTTCGGGCTCCGAGTAGCCGATGGCGAAGACCAGTTCGCCGCCGAGGATCCGGGGGAGGAAGTAGTCCTTCTGCTCCGGGGTCCCGTACTTCATCAGGGTCGGGCCGACGGTGTTCAGGGTGACCATGGAGACGGGGGCTCCGGCCCGGTACGCCTCGTCGAAGAAGACGAATTGCTCTTCGGGACCGCGTCCTTGGCCGCCGTACTCGACGGGCCAGCCGAGGCCGAGCAGTCCGTCGGCGCCGATGCGGCGCAGTAGCGCGCGCTGCGCGGCGGGGTCCTCGGGGGGCCCGTCCGGCAGCAGATCGTGGAAGTACTCCCGCAGTTCGGCGCGGAGCCGCAACTGGCCTTCGGTCGGGGCGAGGTGCACGGCGCTGGCCTCCCGGCATCACATCATCGAGGGAACCTGACTGTCCGTCAGATTCCCTGTGGATGTCAAGGTCGGGAGAGCCCGGGAAGGGCCGGCCCCACTCGATGCGCGGGGGCGCGAACGCGCGAGGGCGCCCGCCCCACCGGACCCCAGCCGGTCCGGTGGCACGGGCGCCCTCAAACACTCAGAGGACTCGGGGAGCGCCTACCACCAGGGGTGGAAGTTGACCGCGACGTTGCCCTGCTGGATCGCAGTGAAGGCCGAGCCGTTGACCTGCGCGGTGTTGTTCTGGTTGGACGCGCCGGAGCCGGTGGCCACCTGCTGCGAGGTGGACGAATTGCCGCTGTTGTTCCCGCCGACACCGCTGCCGATGATGCTGGCGACACTCGCATTCGATCCGTCGTTCGCGAAGGAGCCGTTGTCGGCCGAGGCCACACCGCCGAAGAGGCAGGCGGCGAGGGGGAGGGCGGCGACGGCGGCGATGACGCGGGCGGTACGGATGCTTGCCATGTGTGGATCCTCCAGAAAAGCGAAGTGGGGCTTGCTCCAAGGCAGTTGGCCGACCGCCTCGGTCGTTGCGTGGTGACGACGTCGCGAGACCAGAGTTGCCCACCGAATCCCCGGCGAACCAGCCCGGAGCCCACGATTCCCCCGCAAGCATGAGCAACATCGGATAAACCTCATTCGCACCCCAACGCCCCAGGTCAGCGCGTCGGAGACCGCTGAAACCACCACCAGAACTGGGATGAAACGTTCCCTCAAACTCATGTGCGCCGGACATGCCGAAAAGGGCCGCTCCGTCCGGGAACCCCACCGTCTCCCGGGCCTGCGGCCCTGCAATGCCGGGCTTCACGCCCCCTGCACGCCCCCGGCAACCGCCGGGGCCATCCCACCGTGCCCCGCTCCGGGGCACATCACCGGCGCGATCCGCGGCCGCGACCTGCCGACCGGGCTCCAGCGCCTACTGCTGCCGTTACCGCTCTGGACTGCCTCCTGCGCGTACCACCGCGCAGCGGGTGATGCCGTATGCCGTACGGGCGCTACGCGACCAGGTCGAGCCCGTCGCGGCCGACTCCGGAGCCGGCCCTGGCCATGGAGGCGGAGGCGGAAGGGGAGGCTGAGGCGGAGGCTGAAGCGGACGCGGCGGGTGAAGCGGACGCGGCGGCGGTGGCGGACGCGGCGGCGGTGGCGGACGCGGCGGCGGTGGTCGAGCGGCGGACGGACGGGGCCTTGCCGTGCGCCTCGGCACGGATCCGCTGCTTGATGGTCGGCGGGAGCGAACCGCCCCGCATCATCGCCCGCCAGCTCCGCCGCCCCATCGGCCGGGCCGGCCGTACGGCGGCCGCCGCGCGGCGGGAAGGAACGGGCGCGCCGGCGCCGGTGGCCGCGATGGCGGTGGCCGGCGCGGCCTTGGCGCCGAAGCCGAGGGAGGCGAGCAGGGCGACGAGGACGGCGACGAACGCGGTCCAGATCGAGGCGGCGGTGATGCGGTGAGCCATGACGAGGTCCTTCGCTTCGCGATGTTCCGACGGGCGGATCTGAATACATTCGTCATGATGTGACCGCAACCGCAGCACACCCACCACGCGCGCCGATCTTCCGACAAACACCACTCGGAAGGCCCAACCCCTACCGTGACGGCATGGATTCCTCCTCCCTCCGGCTCGTGCCCTGGGCAGAAGACGACTTCTGGCTCCTGCTGCGCAAGAACGAGCCCGTCATGACCGAACACCTCGGCGGCCCGGAGACCGACGCCAAGCTCAGAGACCGCCATCAGCGGTATCTGGCGCTGAGCGCCCGCGAGCCGGGGGCCGGACGGGTGTTCCGGATCGTCACCGGGGGCGGCGAGAGCGCGGGCACCATCGCCTTCTGGGAGCGCGTGTGGAAGGACGAGGAGGTCTACGAGACCGGCTGGGGCATCCTCCCCGAGTTCCAGGGACGCGGCTTCGCCGCGGAGGCGGCCCGCGCGGTCATCGCCCATGCGGCGGCGCACGGTACGCGCCGGCACCTGCACGCCTTCCCGTCCGTCGACCACGGGGCGTCCAACGCCGTCTGCCGCAAGGCGGGCTTCGTACTGCTCGGCGAGACCGAGTTCGAGTACCCGCCCGGCCAGTGGCACACGAGCAACGACTGGCGGGCGGTGCTGGCGTAGCCCGCCGGACCGGCGCGCCGCCGCCACCCGAACACCGGCACCGAGCAGAGAGGGCGGGTCCCCCCGTATCGGGGAACCCGCCCTCTGACCTGCTACTTCTCTGACCTGGCGGTGGGTGTGGGATTTGAACCCACGGTGACTCGCGCCACGACGGTTTTCAAGACCGTTCCCTTAGGCCGCTCGGGCAACCCACCTGGCCGGTACAGAGTACCGGCAGGCGGGGGGCGGCCGGGTCAGGAATTCTGGGCCTTGTCGTAGGCGGCCTTCGCCTCGTTGCCGAAGTACGGGCCGAACATCCGGTTCGGCAGGAAGGTGTAGCCGAAGCTGTTCACCGAGACCTGGGTTCCCAGGCCCGTGGCCTCGTTGAAGTCCTGGAACCAGGGGCCGCCGCTGGAGCCGCCGGTCATGTTGCAGCCCAGGCTGTGGTCCTTGGTCAGCAGGAAGTCCTTGCCGGTGTTCCCGCTGCAGTAGACCAGCTTGGTGCCGTCGTACGGCGCGGCCGCCGGGAACCCGAACGAGTACATCTTCTTGTTGTAGCCGCCGTTGAACAGGATCCCCTGGGCGCCGACGACCTGGCTGAGCTTCTGCCCGTTCAGCGGGGCGACGACGGCGAGGCCGACGTCCATGTTCATGTCCTCGCTGGCGGCCCACTGGTCGGTCGCGAAGGTCTTGGTGGCCGACCACTGGCCGTAGGGCGCGTTCCCGTTCTCGTACCCGGGAACGAAGATCCAGTTGGTGTGCCAGGCGCCCTGGTACTTCACGCAGTGGCCCGCCGTGATGACCGTGCTGCCGTTGGCGCTGGTGATCGAGTCGCCGGAGCAGGACGCAGTGCGGTCACCGAAGGTGAAGAAGACCCGGCCCGAGGTCTTGACCACCGCTCCGCCGCCCGTCCACGCGCCGCCCGCCTGCGGGAACGAAGCCGGAGAGGCCGCCGCGGCGGTGGCCGCCGTCGGGGCGATCGCCGTGGGGGCCGCGTTGGCCGCGACCGGCGCCCGTCCCGTCCCGGGCGCTGCCGTCACGTCCAGCGGGGTGGCGCCGCGCATCCGCTCGGCGGTCCAGAAACCCTGGGCGTGCTGCTGCTTGAACGAGGCCGGGGAGTCGGCCGCGGCCGAGGGGGCGGCCGCCGTCAGCGCGCCCGCGATCAGGGCGCCCGCCGCCATGAGGACCGATGCTGCCGTGCGATGACGATTCACGCAGGACTCCTTCTGCCGTGCCCGGTCCCGTCGGAACGGGCAGGGTGGGGGTGAAGAGCTGTCGGTGCGGATCGGCGGCAGGTTCGCACGCGCGGCGCGAGAAGTCAGGAGACGCTCTGAACGTTCGGTCGGTTCCGGCCAGGAATTGGCCAACTCCTGCCCGTGGCACGGAGCCGCGGTCACATCGTCAGCAGCACGCCCGCGTACGAGACCCCCGCCACCACCAGCCAGGCCCCGAGCCCCAGTACCGCGGCCCGCCCGCCGGTCCGGGCCAGCCGGGGGAGGTCCACCGCGCTGCCCAGCCCGAACAGGGCCGCCACCAGCAGGAGCTCCTGCGCGGTGTGCGCCCAGTCCAGTGCCGCCTCGGGCAGCACCCCGGTGGCGCGCAGCGCGGCAGCGGCCAGGAACCCGGCCACGAACAGCGGGACCGGTGCCGGGCGGCGCCCCGAGGGCATCCGCACGCCCTGGCGCCGCGCCCGTACGGAGAAGGCCACCGCCGCCACCAGCGGAGCCAGCAGGGCCACCCGCATCAGCTTGACCAGGACCGCCTCGCCGAGCGCGCCCGGGCCGGCGGTCTGGGCGGTGGCCACCACCTGGCCGACGTCGTGGACGCTCGCGCCGACCCAGCGGCCGAAGGCCGGGTCCGAGAGCCCCAACGGGCCCTGGAGGAGCGGGAGGACCGCGATCGCCAGGGTTCCGCAGAGGGTCACCAGCGCCACCGAGGCGGCCACGTCCTCCTCGTCGCTGCCCGACACCTGGCTCACGGCGCCGATGGCCGAGGCCCCGCAGATCGAGTACCCCGTGGCGATCAGCAGGGGCTGGTCTCCCGGCAGCCCGAGCCTCCGGCCCAGCCAGAGCGTGCCGAAGAAGGTGGCGGCGACGACCCCGGCCACCATCGCCACCGTGGTCCAGCCCAGCCGCAGCACCTGGTCCAGGCCGAGGCCGAGGCCCAGCAGGACGATGCCGATCCGCATCAGCCGCCGCCCGGCCAGCGAGAGCCCCGGGCGGGCCGCTCCCCGTACGAGGTCCCGTACGCCCGGGAGATGGGCCACCGCGATGCCGAGCACGACCGACGCGGTCAGCATGGGGACCGCGGGCACCAGCCGGTGCGCGCACCAGGCCACCAGTACTCCGGCGACCGCCATCCCCAACCCGGGCCAAGGCGAGGATGTTTCACGTGAAACAGGCCCGGCACCTTCGGTCTCCGCCCCGCGCAGCGGGCGGTTCAGCAGGGCCATCAGTCGGTGGGGAGCGTGTAGACGCGGCGGACACTGCTGCCCAGGCGGATGACATCGGCTCCGTATACGTGCAGGGATATCGCCGTGGTGCGACAGGAGTTGTAGACCTTGTGGATATCGCCGGGCGGGGCGAATCCGCAGACGTCGCCGGGACCGTTGACCACGTGCTCGGTCGCCACCAGCCGGGCGCAGGCGTCTCCCGCCGCGGGGGCGAGCCGGTAGCGGAGCTCGCTCTCCTCGCCCTCGTGCACCCCGGCCACGCACCAGGAGACGTGGTCGTGGATGGCGGTCTCCTGACCGGGCAGCCACACCAGCGCGACCACGGAGAAGCTGCCGTCAGGCTCGGCGTGCAGGACGTGCTGCCGGTACCGGTCGGGGTCCCCCACGCGCTGCTCGGGCGTGAGCAGGTCGGGTGTGCCCAGGTGCGGGGCCACGCGCTCGCCGACGAGGTAGGCGGTCAGGTCCGGGGCCAGCCCCCGGTCCACGACCGTACGGATTTCACTGACGAGGGCGGCCATCCTCGCGGTCGTACGGGCCGGCGTAGTGGTGGTCATGGAAGCAGCGTCGGACCGCCGATCCATCACGTCCAACGACAGTTCTCACCTGAAATCCCAAGTACTGCTTATGAATTCAGGTGAGGTGAGGCCGGGTGATCAGCAGCCCACGCGGTTCCCGGCCACCTGCTTGAGCGCGTCGAGGACCACGGCGGTCGCCGGGATGCGCAGGTGGTCGCGGTAGACGTACGCGGCGATGTGGCGGCGCGCGGCGGGCTGGAGCGGCCGCCCGCACACCTTGCTCAGGGAGAGGGAAGGCAGCACGAGGGCGGGCATCATCGCCACGCCGAGTCCTTGTCCGACCATGCTCTGCACGACCAGGTTGTCGTCGGTGGCGAACCGGATGTCGGGCACGAAGCCCAGCTCGGCGCACTCGTGCAGCAGGTTGGCCCGGCAGCGCGGACAACCGGCGATCCACCGCTCCTCCGCGAGGTCCGCCAGGTGCACGGCCCGCCGCCGGGCCAGCGGGTGCCCGGTCGGGAGCAGCACCGTCAGCTGGTCCTCCATGAGTCTCACCTCGGCGACCTCCTCCGGTATCTCCTCGTGCAGCCCGGGATAGGTGAAGGCCAGGGTGATGTCGCACTCCCCGCGCTCCAGCCGGCGCAGCGACTCCGGGGGCTCCCCCTCCAACAGCTCGACCTGGATGCCCGGATGGTCCTTGGCCAGATCGCTCAGGGCCTCGGGGACCAGGGTGACGTTGGCGCTCGGGAAGCCGCAGAGCCGGACCCGCCCGGTGCGCAGGCGCGCGTACGCCTTGAGCTGTGCCTCGGCGGCGGAGAGGCTGCCGAGGATGGACTCGGCGTGCCGGGCCATGGACTCGCCGGCCTCGGTGAGCTGCATCTTGCGGCCGACCCGGGTGAAGAGGGGGGTGCCGACGGCGCGTTCAAGCGCCTTCATCTGCTGGGTGATCGCGGGCTGGGTGTACCCCAGGGCGCGGGCGGCCGCCGAGTACGACCCGGAGGCGACCACTTCGTGGAAGGTGCGTATGTGCCGCGAATCGAACACAAGGGAAGCATAAGCGGACGTTGGGAGGGGCCGTAGGCGGATTCGCGCCCACGGCCCCTCCCATCGGGCCGGCCGGTGGTCCGGTCCGTCAGGTACCGGTCCGGCCGTCGGTCGTCGTTACTTGTCGCCGACCCGCGAGCCGAGGGTGATGTCGACGGTGTTCGGCTTGCCGTCGCGCAGGTAGGTCAGCTTCACCACGTCGCCCGGCTTGTGCGTCCAGATCTCGCTGATGAGGGTCGGGCCGCTGTCGATCGGCTTGTCGCCGAACTGGGTGATGACGTCGCCGGGCTTGAGGCCGGCCTTGCCGGCCGGACCGTTCGGGTCGACCAGGTCGTTGGCGGGGGCGCCCTGATCGGAGATCTTGGCGCCGTCGGTCTTGGACTGGAGGTCCACGGAGACCGAGATGATCGGGTAGACCGGCTTGCCGGTCTTGATCAGGGACTCGGCGACGTTCTTCGCCTGGTTGATCGGGATCGCGAAGCCGAGGCCGATGGAGCCGGCCTGACCGCCGCCGAAGCCGCCGTTGCCGGCCGACTGGATGGCGGAGTTGATGCCGATGACCGCTCCGCGCCCGTCGAGCAGCGGGCCGCCCGAGTTGCCCGGGTTGATCGAGGCGTCGGTCTGGAGGGCGCTCATGTAGGAGTTCTTGCCGCCGGAGGCGTCCCCGGAGGCCACCGGGCGGTTCTTGGCACTGACGATGCCGGTGGTGACCGTGTTGGACAGGCCGAAGGGGGCGCCGATCGCGATGGTCGCATCACCGACCGCGACCTTGTCGGAGTCGCCGAGCGGCAGCGGCTTGAGGCCGGACGGCGGGTTCTTCAGCTTGAGCACGGCCACGTCGTAGCCCTGGGCCCGGCCGATGACCTCCGCCTCGTACTTCTTGCCGTCGGAGAAGGTCGCGGAAAGCTTGCCGCCGTTCGCGGCGGAGGCCACCACGTGGTTGTTGGTGAGGATGTGGCCCTGCTGGTCGTAGACGAAGCCGGTGCCGGTGCCGCCCTCGCCGTCGCCGGCCGAGGCCTCGATGGTGACGACGCTGGGCAGCGCACCCGCGGCCAGGCCCGCGATCGAGCCGGCCTCCCGCTTGATGTCCTTGGGGGTGTTGCTCGCGGCGACCGTGGTCGAGCCGACGCCCTTCTCGCTGCGCTCGGCGGCCCAGAAGCCGATGCCCCCGCCGACGCCGCCGGCGAGGAGGGCCGCCACGAGCACGGCGGCGACCAGGCCGCCCTTGCCCTTCGGCTTGGCCGGCGGCATGCCGTCGGCGGTCGGGGGCGCGCCCCAGGTGCCGCCGTCGTGGCCGCCGCCCGAGCCGTACGCCGGAACCGCGGGCGGCGGGGGCGGCCAGCCCTCGGCGCCGTACGCGGCCGGGGCCTGCGGCGCGGGAGCCTGGGCGTAGCCGGGGGCCTGCGCCGGTGCCGGGCCCGCCGGGGTCGGCGGGATCTGCTGGGTCGGCTCCGTGCCGTGCGCGGGCGTCTCGGGGGCAGGAGCGGCCACCGGGGGTGTGGACGGGGCCGCGGGGGGCTTCGGGGCCGCGGTGCCCTCGTTCTCGGTGCTCACAGCGCTCTTCTCCTCGTCACACACGGCTTCAGAAAAACTGGCGATTCGGCCCGGCCGAACGTTCGACGTGCCGCACAAGTTCCTGGGAAAAGCCTTCCCCATGACCCGTCAGAGCACTGTAAGCCGGACCTGTGCGTCTTCCCCATCCTTTATATCCGGCATTCCGGGCGCATCCGCACGGCGGAGCCCGACATCCAGGGCCGTACCGGTGGCACCATGACCCGGTGACCCACGCACTTCCGCCCATCCAGGTCGTCGCCCACCGCGGCGCCTCGGAGGATGCCCCCGAGCACACCCTGGCCGCCTACCGCAAGGCCATCGAGTACGGCGCCGACGCCCTGGAATGCGATGTCCGGCTCACCGCCGACGGCCATCTGGTCCTCGTCCACGACCGCCGGGTCAACCGCACCTCCAACGGCCGCGGCGCCGTCTCCGCCCTTGAGCTGGCCGATCTCGCCGCCCTCGACTTCGGTTCGTGGAAGGACCGCGAGGAGTCCCCCGACTGGGACGCCGACCCCGAGCGCACCTCCGTGCTCACGCTGGAGCGCCTGCTGGAACTGGTCTCGGACGCCGGCCGGCCGGTACAGCTCGCCATCGAGACGAAGCACCCGACCCGCTGGGCCGGACAGGTGGAGGAACGCCTCCTCTTCCTCCTCAAGCGGTTCGGGCTGGACGCGCCGCCCGCCGAGGGCCCGCACCCGGTCCGCGTCATGAGCTTCTCCGCGCGCTCCCTGCACCGGGTGCAGGCGTCCGCGCCCACGATCCCGACCGTGTACCTGATGCAGTTCATCTCGCCCCGGATGCGGGACGGGCGGCTGCCGGCCGGGGTGCGGATCGCGGGTCCGGGCATGCGGATCGTGCGCAACCACCCCGGGTTCATCCGCAAGCTCCAGGGCGCGGGCCACTCCGTACACGTATGGACCGTGAACGAAGCCGAAGACGTTCAGCTCTGCGCTGATCTGGGTGTGGAAGCAATCATCACGAACAGGCCGCGACAAGTTCTGTCACAGCTAGGGCGCTGACGTCCCGTTTTGCCCACCCGTCCCGCGCGCCACGTGCGTGACAGGGTGTGCACCGGCGCATCCGCTCCGCAATCGCCCGCATGAATGCGTCAGAGGGCTCCGCTTGACCGGTTTCCGGTCCAGGCCATTGGGGCATCCAGACCATGGCGTGGGGCTAAGGAGGTTCCGGGGGTGGCGTTGGTGGTGGCACAGGAAGTGCCCACGTCTTCGTGCATGGACGTATGCCATGGTCCTGCGGGCGTGGGTGAGGCGAGGCGCCGCATGCGTGAGCAATTGCGCATGAGCGGGGTGTCCGAATCGGTCGTGGACGATGCCGTACTGATCCTTTCCGAACTGCTCAGCAACGCCTGCCGGCACGGCAGACCGCTGGGCGCCGGCGAGATGGGGGACGGGGAGATACGCGCCGCGTGGCGCATCGACAAGGCGGGGCGGCTGACGGTCGAGGTCACGGACGGAGGCGGTCCCACCCGCCCGGTTCCGGCCACGCCCTCGGTCACCGCGCGCGGCGGCCGGGGGCTGAACATCATCAGCGCCCTCGCCCAGGACTGGGGTGTCCGGGACGGAGCGGCAGGCGAGGTCACCGTATGGGTGACCGTTGCGTGCGGGGCCCGGCACGAGGATTTCGCTACGCGCGTTGCGCCCCCGGCGATCGACTTCAGCACGGCCTTCGACGATCTCCGTCCGTGACCGGATCACGGCTCGGATCCCCGACCCGGATCCCGACCCCGGTCCGCTGCCACGGCACCCGCAGGCAGGACGCGCAAGACCGGCCGTCCGAACGAGCGGCCGCCGGGAGCGCACGCCGACCGTGCTCCCGGCCGCACCCTCCCGGCTGCGGCGGTACGAACGGCTAGGCTCGCGCCCAGACACAACGCCGTACCGCCGCAACCGGGAGACACCCACGATGGCCAAGAAGCGCCCCGCAGCGAAGACTGCAAAGCCGCAGCTCAAGAACGGGGAGATCCCGGTGGTGGGCGCACGCGAGCCCTGCCCCTGCGGATCCGGGCGCCGTTACAAGGCCTGCCACGGCGCAGCCGCCGCACACGCCGTCACCGAGCACGTGGCGCGCCCCTTCGAGGGCCTGCCCGGCGAGTGCGACTGGGTGGCGCTGCGCGAGCTCGTGCCCGCGGCGACCATCCCCCTCACGCTCAAGGGCGGCCTGCCCGAGGGCGTCCCGTCCGTCACGCTGGTGACCGTACTGCCCATGGCCTGGCCGGCGCTGCGCCGCGAGGACGGGTCCGTCCTGCTCGGCCTCCAGAACGACTCGACCACCGGGGACCTCGCCCGGGACATGGCCGACACCCTGGAGCGCGCGCTCGTCGCGGAGCCGGGCACTCCGGTGGCGGCCCGCCGCGTTCCCGCCGAAGGCCCCCGACTTCAGGATCTCCTGGACACGGACGGCGTTTTCGAGCCGGTTGTGCACAGCGGGTTCGAATTCTGGATTCCGGATGCGGAGAGCGCCCAGAGCGCCTCCCCGGAGATCGCCGCCTCCCTTGAGCGCGCCAACGCCGCCGCGATCCCGACGGTCAAGCTGGCCGGCGTGGACGCGGCCTACTGGTGCGAGACCCCGGACAAGAACCACCTGCGCTGGGTCATGCCGCACCCCGAGGAGAAGCTGCTCGACGCCCTCGCGCGGCTGCACGCCGCCGGCACCTCCTCGCTCGGCGAAGACACCCGACTGGTCGGTTCCTTCCGGGCGCACGGACTCGTGGTCCCCGTCTGGGACCTGCCGACCGGAGTGACCGCCGACGACGTGGAGAAGCCCGCGGCGGAGTTCGCGGAGCGGCTGGCCACGGCCCTGGCCTCGGATGCCCCGCTGACCGCGGACGAGCGCCGGGCGCGCGGCGGACTCACCAACCGCCAGGTCACGCTGAGCTGACCGCCGAGCACCCGCAGGAGCGGTGACTGGGGTCACAACTCCCGCTAATCGCCTGCAAATCGGTGTCTGAATATCAGAGATCGAATTTGCGAACAGGCGATCTCTTGTTACCGTTCTTGTAGCCCGGTCGCTGGTGCATCCCCCGTCGCCAGCGACCGGGCCCTTCCATTTCCGCCGTCGTTCAACCGTCGGCAGGTGCCGGTGAGTTGCTCCCGGACCGCAGCAGCAACCGCCCTTCGTCATCCGGAACTGCAAACTCCGCAACTGCCGAGTAGGCGTCCGGCGCCCCCGTCGAGTCCTCACGCGGCGTCTCGCACAGCCCCGGCTCGTCGTCGGCCCCCACCGCACAGCGGATCTGCACCGTGCGCCCCGCCGGTCCCATCACCGTCAGGACCGCGTCCAGTGCGCGCCCGCTCGTGTTGCGGTAGTAGCTGCGCCCCCACGTCCGACCCTCACCCGCGAGGACGCAAGTCTGCGCCTCCAGGCCTTGCGGGGAAGAGAGTTCGGGTCCGCACCTCGAATCCGTACGGGGCTGCTCGGACGGACCGGGCTGCGGCTCTTCGGCAGCGGCAGGCAGGCGCCCGGGCTGCCCCGTCCGCGGCGGCCCGTCCTGCCGCCCCGGCCCCGCGGCCGGTGTCGGCGTACGGGATCCGGACGCCGGATCGGCCAGTCCGAGCGAGGAGAGCAGCCCGCCGCCTTTTCCGTCGTCCTGACCGGCGAAATCCGGTCCGGCGATCGCCCCTGCCAGCGGGAGCGACAAGATGATCAGCACACCGGCGCTGATACCGATCAAGCGGAGATTCATTCGGCGAAGATAGCGATGCGGGAATGGGGCGCGGAGATCCCCGCGCCCAATTCCCTTGGAAACTCGTCCCGCTGGCACCCGTACGAGTGATCGGCGGGCGTCCGGCGGCCGGTTCAGTACGCGAGCCGGCTTCCGCCGCCCGAGGCCCCGGTACTCGCCTCGACCAGCGCGTGCACGACGGCCTCGACCTCCGGCAGCCACGGGTCGCCGTCGTCCGCCGGTTCACGCTCCCACCGCACCTGCCCGCCGCCCGACGCGGGGGAGGGCGGGAGCAACAGATAGCCGCCCTCGCCGTGGAAGCGCAAGGCGGAGGGCACATGGTCCTTGGCGTACAGGAGTTCGCCGAGCCGCTCCAGCGAGTAGGGCGCGACCAGCAGCGCCCAGCGGGTGGGCGTGGCCACGATCGGCCCGAGCCGCATGCCCTGCGCGTCCAGCCGTACGACGGCCCGCGCGGCCGCGTTGGCCGGCAGGCTCACGGCGCACGGGGCGGACCCGCCCGTGGCGAGCAGCATGGGAGCGGTGGGCCGGTTGGTCCACCACCAGGCCACCATCCGGGGGTCGGTGGTGGCCGCGAGCAGCCCGGGGTCGAAGGGGTGGGCGCCGGGCACGGCGCAGTCGGGGTCCGGGCAGGCGCACCGGCTGCTGTCGGCGACGGAGCGGCCGACGCCGGGAAGCACCGGCCACTGACGGGTGGTGGCGCAGACGAGCGCCGCGTCGAGGAGGGGGAGAGCCGGGTCACCGCTCTGCCCGGGGGCGGGGCGGAGGGTTTTCAAGCGATCGCGGAGCCGCTGGAGACGCCTTCCGAGGATCTCGCGCATGAGCGCTCGTTCCTTTCCGTTGAACGCCGAGGGCCACATCACACCATGTAACCGGTGTTTCACCACACGCACACGTTTCGCGTCACTGTCCGCCTTGAAGCAGGTTCACACGGTTCGTGCAGTTTTCTTACGGGTCCATGAAACGTCCGGCGGGGGCGGAACGCTACCCGCGCCAGTGCCGAGACCGGCTGCCGCCGCTAAGGACGACGGACCGCGCCGGGCGGTTCCCGGCGACCGCCGGGCTGCGCCAACTCTCCCCGTGCACCACCGATTAGGTACCCGGAGCCGCTCTGACGCCCGACCAGTCGATCGCAAAAAACGTCTGCTTCCGGCTTTTTCCAGCCAAGTTCTAGCCTTGGCTGGACAGTGAGTTGCCGTCCCACGGACACCAGGATTCCCACCTGGGCAATGCTGGACATCGATCCTCGTGTGCGTGTAGATGTGGATTCATTGATGGCGGCGCAGCACGATCTGGGGGTTTGCGATGCTATATGGCGAATCGCACCAGGTGGAAAGGCGGACGCCATGAGCGCCCCGCATCTGCCGAAAGTGGCTGGAATCGATCCAGCAGTTACCGCGGTCCCGCAAACTGCGGCGCCCACGCCCGCCCGAACCGCCCCCGCAGCGGCAGCGGTCCCCGGACCGAGCACCGTGATCCAGGACCGGCTGGCGGGGATGGTCTCCGACCTCACCACCCTCCACGAGCTCACCGAGCGGCTGGCCCGCGCCTGTGACCTCGACTCCTCCCTCCACGAGTTCCTGCGCGCCGGCGCCGTCCTCGTCGGTGCCCGCCGCGGCCTGATCGTCCTGGAGCCCTCCGACGGGCTCGGTCCGACGACCACGATCGGCCTCGGCCTCGGCCGCGCGGACCTCGGGCACATCGAGACCGTCCCGCGCACCGCGACCTCGTACGGCCGGATCCTCGACGGACTCCCCGACGCCCGGGGCGGATCCGACGTGCTCCCCGAACCCGACGCCGCCCCCGGCTCGGGCGGGTACGGCACCCCCGTCGACCCCCGCCACCGCGAGGTCGCCGCCCGGCTCGGCTACGCCGCGAGCTACGCGCTGCCGCTGACAGCCGAGGCCACCGGACGGCTGGGAGCCGCCGTCTGGCTCTACGACGAACAGGCCGAACCCAGCGAACGCCAGCGCGACCTCGCCGGGCTCTACGTCCGCCACGGCGCCGAGCACCTGGCCCGGATGCTTGAGGTGGAACGCTCCCGCAGCCGCCTGGCCACGGTCGCCGAGGAGCTGCTGCCCAGCCGGCTTCCCCGGATCCCCGGGGTCCAGCTCGCCGCCCGCCACCACACCGGACCGCGCGGCGGGGGCGACTGGTACGACGCGCTGCCGCTGCCCGAGGGAGCCCTGGGACTCGCCGTCGGCTCCGTCACCGGTGCCGGGCCCAGCGCCATCGCCGCGATGGGGCGGCTGCGCGCCTCGCTGCGCGCGTACGCCGTCATGGAGGGGGAGGACCCCGTCGCGGTCCTGTCCGACCTGGAGCTGCTGCTGCGCCTGACCGAGCCCGCGCGCTGCGCGACGGCGCTCTTCGCGTACTGCGAGCCCGCCGGATCCGCGCACGCGGGCGGCCAGGGACGGAAGATCGTCCTGGCCGGGGCGGGGCACGCCCCGCCGCTGCTCATCGGTGAACACCGCACGGAGTACGTGGAGACCACGCTCTCCGCGCCGCTCGGGATGCTGTCGTGCTGGGAGGCTCCGAGCGTGGAGATCGAACCCGCACCTGGAGAAACGGTGCTGCTGTACACCGACGGGCTCCTGCGGCGGACCGGCGACCCCATGGACCGGGCCTACGCGCGGCTGCACGCAGCGGCCGCGGGGGTCCCCCGGGGCATCCGGGACGATCCGGCGGCCATCTGCGACCACATCCTGCGGGCCGTGCTGCCGGCGGACGATCCTGCGGTCGCGCCGGTCGGAGCGGCCCCCGCGGCGGCGGCTTCCGCCGCGTCCGCCGCTTCCGACGCGACGGCCGCCATGGCCGCCACGGGGGGCGAAGTGGAGGACATCGTCCTGCTTGCTGCCCGTTTTGACTGATTCCTCACACCCGCCGCCGGGCGTCTTCCCCTCGCACATACGATGGATACGGTCCTACCCGGTCCTGCAGTAGCTGTCGTACGTGTCGTAGCTGAGGAGAAGACGTGGCTGACGAGCTCACCCCGGAGACCCCGGAAGAAGAGCAGCCCCAGAAGAAGCACAAGCAGCGCAAGAACGGGCTGTACCCGGGCGTCAGCGACGAACTCGCGGAGAGCATGCGCACGGGCTGGGCCGACACCGAGCTGCACGGGCTGGAGCCGATCGCCCAGGCCGAGCACACCGCCGCCCGCCGCGCCGCGCTGTCCGCGCGCTTCCCCGGCGACCGCCTGGTCGTTCCCGCGGGCCGCCTCAAGACGCGCTCGAACGACACCGAGTACCCCTTCCGCGCCTCGACCGAGTACGCGTACCTGACCGGCGACCAGACCGAGAACGGCGTGCTGGTGCTGGAGCCCTCGGGCGAGACCGGCCACACCGCCACCGTCTACCTGCTGCCCCGCTCCGACCGCGAGAACGGCGAGTTCTGGCTGTCCGGCCAGGGCGAGCTGTGGGTCGGCCGCCGCCACTCCCTCACCGAGGCCGAGCAGCTGCTGGGCCTCCCGGCGAAGGACGTGCGCAAGCTGGCCGAAGAGCTGGCCGAGGCCGAGGGCCCGGTCCGGTGCGTCCGCGGCCACGACTCCGTCATCGAGACGGCCCTGACCGACAAGGTCACCAAGGAGCGCGACGAGGAGCTGCGCGTCTACCTCTCCGAGGCCCGCGCCGTGAAGGACGCGTTCGAGATCGGCGAGCTCCAGAAGGCCGTCGACTCCACCGTCCGCGGCTTCGAGGACGTCGTGAAGGTCCTGGACAAGGCCGAGGCCACGTCCGAGCGCTACATCGAGGGCACCTTCTTCCTGCGCGCCCGCGTCGAGGGCAACGACGTCGGCTACGGCTCCATCTGCGCCGCCGGCCCGCACGCCTGCACCCTGCACTGGGTCCGCAACGACGGCGACGTCCGCTCCGGCGACCTGCTGCTGCTCGACGCCGGTGTGGAGACCCACTCCCTCTACACCGCCGACGTCACGCGCACGCTGCCGATCAACGGCGCGTACACCGACATCCAGCGCAAGATCTACGACGCGGTGTACGAGTCCCAGGAAGCCGGCATCGCCGCCGTCAAGCCGGGCGCCAAGTTCCGCGACTTCCACGACGCCTCGCAGCACGTGCTGGCGGAGAAGCTCGTCGAGTGGGGTCTGCTGGAGGGCCCGGTCGAGCGGGTCCTGGAGCTCGGCCTCCAGCGCCGCTGGACCCTGCACGGCACCGGCCACATGCTCGGCATGGACGTCCACGACTGCGCTGCCGCGCGCACCGAGGCGTACGTCGACGGCACGCTGGAGCCGGGCGTGTGCCTCACCGTCGAGCCCGGTCTGTACTTCCAGGCCGACGACCTGACCGTGCCCGAGGAGTACCGGGGCATCGGTGTCCGGATCGAGGACGACATCCTGGTCACCGAGGACGGCAACCGGAACCTCTCGGCCGGACTGCCCCGCGCCTCGGCCGATGTCGAGGCCTGGATGGCGCGCCTCAAGGGCTGAGGCCCGAGGGCCCTGGCCGGGCCCCGAGTTCGGTTCCGATGGGCGGGATCTCGTACGCGAGTCCCGTCCATCGGCGTATCCGGGAGTCCTTCCGCCTCTACGACACCTTCAGCAGCGCTCCCTCACGCCATTTCAGGATCTTGTCGAAGCTGACCACCGCGCCCCGGCCCGGCCGGTTGCGGAGTCTGACGTGGTCGGCGAGCTCCGCGATCAGCCACAGTCCCCGGCCGTGCTCGCTCTCCGAGGGCTCGGAGGGGCCGGCCGGCGGGGGTCTGCGCCCCGCGACCGTCGCCGCCGGGAATCCCGGGCCCGAATCGGTCACCTCGATGCGGCAGCGGTCCCCGTCCAGGTACGCCGTTACGCGGTACTCCGCGCACGCCTCCGGGACGGACTCCGTGCCGGCACCGGCCTCGGCCGCCGGACCGCCGTGCTCCACCGCGTTCGCGCAGGCCTCGGTCAGTGCCACCGACAGATCGAAGGAGATGTCCGGGTCCACCCCCGCGGTCTCCATCGTCCCCAGCAGCAACCGCCTGGCGAGCGGCACGCTCGCGGCTTCGCGCCTCAAGTGGAGAGACCACCAGATGCTCATACGGTTACGTATTGCCGCCCGCGGCGGGGCGTAAGCCCCCGGCGGACGTCACAGCCCTCATTCGGCCGATGCGGCACTCCGAAGCGGCGGTGTATGCGGCGGTGCACGGGCCCGGGGCCGGCACGGACACCCGAGGTGAAGCCCGCGTACAGGGGCACTCACGACCTTCCGGACCTGCCGTATGGACGGTGTGAGGGCAGTGCGATGATGGCCCGGCCATGACTGTCCCCCACGCGACGCCCGCCGGAGCCGGACTCCGGCTGTTCCGGGCCGCGGTGTTCACCGCGGTCTGCGTCGTGCTGTCCGCGGCCGGGCACGCGCTGGCGTCCTGCGCCGCGGTGCCGTGGTGGGCCCTGGTCATCGCCTTCCTCGCCGTGTTCGCGGTAGCCGCCCCGCTCGCGGGCCGTCGGCGTTCGCTGCCCGGCATCGCCGCCGGTCTCGCCTTCGGACAGCTCGGGCTGCACGCGGTGTTCGGCCTCGGCCAGCACGGCGCCGCCGCGGCCCAGGCACCCGCCACCGCCGACACCTCGCTCGCGGCGCTCGCCGCCCGGCTGGTCTGCGGGGGCAACTCCGTCCCGCTGAGCCCGGCCGACGCCCGGCAGATCCTGGAGACCGCCGGTCTGGACCCGGTGGCCCTGGCCGCTTCGCAGGGCGCGGCGCCCGTCCATGCCGGGCACGAGCACCTCGCACAGGCCTCCGCGGCGCCCGCCACCGGCCTGTTCAGCACCGGAATGCTCGTCGGCCACCTGCTGGCCGCGCTGGCCGCGGGCTGGCTGCTGGGGCGCGGGGACGCCGCCCTGCTCCGGCTCGTGGAACTGTCCCGCAGTTCCGCCGAAGCCGATCCGGTACGTCCGCTGCGCGCCGCACTGGCCTTCGTACGGGCTCTCGGCGCCGGGCTCGCGGGCACGCCCGCGGGCCCCCCGCAGGCGGCCCGTACCGCCGCCGAAGACGCCGCGCACACCGGCCGGGACGCGCTCCAGCACACGGTGACCAGGCGCGGGCCGCCCCGCACGGCGCTCGCCCTCGCAGCCTGACGCGGCACCCCTCCCCGGAGCATCCGGCGGGAGCACAGGTGCCGCGAACTCCGCGCGCGCCCGTGCGCGGAGCCACCGTCACCCCTGCCCCAGTGGAGTGTTCCGCCATGAAGACCTCTCGCGTCTCCTTCGCCGCCGCCCTTGCCGCCGGCACCGTCCTCGTCCTGTCCGGCACCGCGTTCGCGCACGTCAGCGTGCAGCCCGGGGACGCCGTCAAGGGCGGCTACGCGACCATCAACTTCAAGGTCCCGAACGAGCGCGACAACGCCTCGACCACGCAGCTGGAAGTCAACTTCCCCGTGGACCAGCCGCTGACCTCCGTCATGCCGCAGGACATCCCCGGCTGGACCGTGACGGTCGAGAAGAGCAAGCTCGACAAGCCGCTCACCGTCCACGGCAAGCAGGTCAACGAGGCCGTCACCAAGGTGACCTGGAGCGGCGGCAAGATCGAGCCCGGCAAGTTCCAGCAGTTCCCGGTCTCCGTCGGCAAGCTGCCCGACAACGCCGACCAGATGGTCTTCAAGGCGATCCAGACGTACGACAACAACGAGGTCGTCCGCTGGATCGAGGAGACGAAGGCGGGCGCGGCGGAGCCGCAGAACCCGGCTCCCGTCCTGAAGCTGACCGCCGCCAAGGCCGCCGCCGACGACCACCACGACGACAAGACCGCCGCGGCGGCGAAGGACGACAAGGGCCACGACGAGGCCGCCAAGAGCACCTCCGACACGACCGCGCGCGCCCTCGGCGTCGCGGGCATCGTCGTCGGCCTCGGCGGTGTCGCCTTCGGTGTCGCCTCGCGCCGCCGCGCCTCCTGACCCCGAGCGGCCGCAGGCCGTATGCCCTTGTCCAGTAACGCGCGCGCAGCCGGCCCTTCTTCACGGCCGGCCCGCCCGCACCCCCCTACCCGATCCCAGGGACACCTCTTCATGCGCACCACTCGTGTGACGGTCGCCGCCCTCGTGGCGGCGGCCGCGCTCACCCTCACCGCCTGCGGCGGTGAGACCGCCGCCAAGCCGAACACGGTCACCCAGATCGCCGGCGGCCAGACCAAGGCCGGCAAGGCCACGGTCCTCGACCGCCCCTTCGACAAGCCGGAGCTGGTCCTGACGGACACCACCGGCAAGCAGTGGAACCTGCGCGAGCAGACCAAGGGCAAGCCGACGCTCATCTACTTCGGCTACACCCACTGCCCCGACGTGTGCCCCCTGACGGTGAGCAACATCGCCGTCGCCAAGAAGGCACTGCCGAAGGCCGACCAGGACAACCTCCAGGTCGTGTTCGTCACCACCGACCCCGAACGGGACACCCCCGACTCCCTCGGCGCGTGGCTCAAGGCCCAGGACCCGTCCTTCACCGGACTGACCGGGGACTTCGCCACCATCCAGGCCGCCGCGCGCAAGCTCGGCATCGGTATCGAGGCACCGAAGAAGGAGGCCGACGGAACCGTCGTCTCCATGCACGGCGCCCAGGTCATCGCGTTCTCGCCCAAGACCGACGAGGGTTACCTCCTCTACGGCGAAGGCACCACCGTCGACGACTACACCAAGGACCTGCCGAAGATCGTCAAGGGGGAGAACCCGTGAACGCCCGCACCACCCGCACCCTGGCCGCCGCCCTCTCCCTGACGGCAGCGCTCGCCATATCCGGCTGTTCCTCGGACTCCGACGCCAAGGCCGGCGCGGACAAGCCGGAGATGACGGTCAGCGGCGCGTTCATGCCGGAGCCCGTGAACGACCAGATGGCCGGCGCGTTCATGGTCATCAAGAACGACTCCAAGACGGCCGACAAGCTCACGGCCGTCACCAGTCCGCTCTCCGACGATCTGCAGATCCACGAGACCAAGGACCAGAAGATGCAGCAGGTCGCGGCCATGGACGTGCCCGCCAACGGTGAGCTCCGGCTGGAGCGCGGTGGCAGCCACATCATGCTCATGGGTCTGAAGAGCCTGCCGAAGGTCGGCGACAAGGTGACCTTCGAGCTGCGCTTCGAGAAGGCCGACCCGGTCAAGGTCGAGCTGGACGTCAAGGAGCGTACGTACAACGGCCAGAACACCAGCGCCCACTGACGGACCGAGGTACTGACACGCCATGACGGCCATCGCCCCCTCCCCGGCCCGCGTCCGGGCCACGGCACTCCTGCCGCGGCTCGCGCTGGTCCTCGCAGCTCTGCTGGCGGCCCTGTTCACCGCGGCCGGCCCGGCCTCGGCACACGCCGCGCTCACCGCGAGCGACCCCCAGGACGGGGCGGTGGTCGCCACGGCCCCCGCCCAGGTCACCCTCTCCTTCTCGGAGCAGGTCGCCATGGGCGACGACTCCATCCGCGTCATGGACCCGCAGGGCAAGCGGGTGGACACCGGTGAGCTGCGCGACATGTGCAGCGGGACCACCATCCGCTACGGCACCGCGCTGCACTCCGGCCTGCCGGACGGCACCTACACCGTCGCCTGGCAGGCCATCTCCGCGGACAGCCACCCGGTCTCCGGCGCCTTCACCTTCTCCATCGGCGCCCCCTCGGCGACCAGCGTGGCCCTGCCCACCGCGCGGGTGGGCGGCGGACCGGTCGGCATCGCGTACGACATCGCGCGCTACGCCGCCTACGCCGGTTTCACCGTCCTCGTCGGCGGCGCGGCCTTCATCCTGTTGTGCTGGCGGCGCGGCTCCGCGCAGCGCCCGCTGCAGAAGCTCATCGTGCGCGCCTGGGTCACGCTCACCGCGGCCACGCTCGCGATGCTGGTGCTCCGCACTCCGTACACGGGATCGGGGAAGTTCGCCGACACCCTGGACCTCGACGGCCTGAAGGCCGTCCTGGAGACCAAGACCGGGGCCTCCCTCGTATCCCGGCTGCTGCTCCTCGGCGCCGCCGCGCTGTTCATCGCCGTGCTGTTCGGCGCCTTCGCCCGCAGGACCGCGGAGGCGGGTGAATCGGCCCAGCGCACGGGCAAGGAAAAGGGCCGCGGGGCGGACAAGCAGCCGGCGGCGGACAAGGAGGCGGCCGACCTGCTCTTCGGCCTCGGCATCGGCGGAACGGTCGTGGCCGGTGGCATCGCCGCCACCTGGGCGCTCTCCGAGCACGCCTCGACCGGCATCCAGCCGGGTATCGCCATGCCCGTCGACATCCTGCACCTGCTGGCCGTCGCCACCTGGCTCGGCGGGCTCACCGCCCTGCTCGTCGCCCTCCACAAGGTCCCTGGAATCGAGCGCGAGGCGGTCCAGCGGTTCTCCCGGGTCGCGTTCGTCAGCGTCCTGGTCCTCGCCACCACCGGCGTCTATCAGTCCTGGCGCCAGATCGGCAGCTGGTCGGCCCTCACCGGCACCAGCTACGGGCAGCTCCTGCTGGTGAAGGTCGGGCTCGTCGCCGTCCTCGTCGCCATCGCCTACGTCTCCCGCTCGTGGACATCCCGGCTCACCGACGCCCCCGCCGACAAGCCGGCCAAGATCGCCCGGCAGCGCGATGTTTCACGTGAAACATCCCCCGCCTCCGTCACCGTTCCCGAGGACCCCAAGCGGGCCGCCCAGCTCGCCCGGCAGCGTGCCGCCCGGGAAAGCGCCCGTGAGAAGCAGGCCCGCGACGCCGATCCGGCCCGGGCGGGACTGCGCCGCTCCGTCCTCGCCGAGGCCGGCGTCGCCATCGCCCTGCTCGCCGTGACCACCGTGCTGACCAGCACCGAGCCGGGCCGGACGGCGGAGCAGGCGAGCGGGCGGGACTCGGCGGCCACCGCCGTCCCCAACCGCGCCATCAAGATCACACTGCCGTTCGACACCGGCGGCCAGAACGGCAAGGGGTCGGTCCGGGTCGAGGTCGACCCGGGCCGAGTCGGGGCCAACTCGCTCCACGTGTGGGTCGACGACCCGCAGGGCCAGCCCCTCGACATCCCGGAGATCAAGGTCGCCTTCACCCTCCCCGCCAAGGACATCGGCCCTCTGCCGCTCCTCCCTGAGCGCGCGGCCCCCGGGCACTGGAGCGCTTCCGGTGTCCAGCTGCCGCTGGCCGGGGAATGGCGGATCGACGTGACCGTCCGTACCTCCGACATCGACCAGACGACCGTGCAGAAGAACGTGAAGATCGGCTGACCAGCGTGACCGAGAGCAACCCCGACATCGAGATCTCCCGGCGCCGGCTGCTGGGCACCGTCGGCGCCGCGGGCGCCGCCGGACTCGCGCTCGGCGCCACCGGCGGCGCACTCGCGCACTCCGCGTTCGACGACTCCCCGGCCGGCGCATCCGGGGCCGCCGGGAGCCTCGCCTCCCTCGGCGCCACCCATGTGGCCTTCACCGGCGAGCACCAGGCCGGGATCACCACCCCGCTCCAGGCCAAAGGGCACGTCCTCGCCTTCGACCTGGCCCCCGGGGCCGGCCGCAAGGAGGCCGCCGCCCTGATGCGGCGCTGGTCCGACACCGCCCGTCTGCTGATGGCGGGCAAGCCCGCCTCGGGTGCGGACTCCGGTATCGCCCTCGACGCCGGACCGTCGTCCCTCACCGTCACCTTCGGCTTCGGCCACTCCTTCTTCGAGCGCACGGGGCTCGCCCCCCGCCGTCCCACCGCCCTCGACCCGCTGCCCGACTTCTCCGCCGACCGGCTCGACGCCCAGCGCAGCAACGGCGACCTGTGGGTCCAGATCGGCGCCGACGACGGGCTCGTCGCCTTCCACGCCCTGCGGGCCCTCCAGAAGGAGGCCGGGGAGGCCGCCCGGGTCCGCTGGCAGATGAACGGCTTCAACCGGTCCCCCGGCGCCACCGCCGCCCCGATGACCGCCCGCAACCTCATGGGCCAGATCGACGGCACCGGCAACCCGAAGCCCGCGCAGCCCGACTTCGACAAACGGATCTTCGTCCCCGCCGCCGGCCCCGGCCCGGCCGAGCACGCCTGGATGGGCGGGGGCTCGTACGCCGTCGTACGGCGCATCCGGATGCTCCTCGACGACTGGGACAAGCAGTCCCTGACCCAGCAGGAGCAGGTCATAGGCCGGACGAAGGCCACCGGCGCGCCCCTGACCGGCGGCACCGAGACCACGAAGATGGCCCTCGACAAGATCGGCCCCGAAGGCAAGCCGGTCATTCCGTCGAACGCCCACGCCCGGATCTCCGCCCCCGAGCAGAACGGCGGGGCCGCCATGCTCCGGCGCCCGTTCTCCTTCCATGACGGGATCGCCGCCGACGGCACTCCGGACGCGGGGCTCCTCTTCATCTGCTGGCAGGCCGATCCGCTGCGCGGTTTCGTCCCCGTCCAGCGGAAGCTGGACCGGGGGGACGCCCTGTCGGAGTTCATCCGACACGAGTCCAGCGGGCTGTACGCGGTCCCGCCCGGCCCGCGTGACGGGGAGTACGTCGGGCAGCGGCTGCTCGAAGGATGAACAGCGACCCGGCGGTCGGGGACCCGGCATTAGGCTGATCACATGTCGGCCACCCGCTTCACCTATCTCGGTCCCGAGGGCACCTTCACCGAAGCCGCCCTCCGCACACTGCCGGAAGCCGCGACCCGGGAGCTCGTCCCCATGGTGTCGGTCCCGGCCGCCCTGGACGCCGTACGCAACGGGGAGGCCGCGGCCGCCCTGGTGCCGATCGAGAACTCGGTGGAGGGCGGGGTCACCTCCACTCTGGATGAGCTGGCCTCCGGCGAACCGCTGATGATCTACCGCGAGGTGCTGCTGCCCATCGCGTTCGCGCTGCTCGTGCGGCCCGGTACCCAGCTGTCGGACGTCAAGACCGTCACCGGGCACCCGGTCGCCCAGCCCCAGGTGCGCAACTGGCTGCGGGCGCACCTGCCCGACGCGGTCTGGGAGTCTGCCGCCTCCAACGCCGACGGGGCCCGGCTGGTCCAGGAGGGCCGCTTCGACGCCGCCTTCGCGGGCGAGTTCGCGGCGGCCACGTACGGGCTCGTCCCGCTGGTCACCGAGATCCACGACGCGGAGAACGCCGAGACCCGGTTCGTGCTCGTCGGCCGGCCCGCCCGGCCGGCCGCGCCGACGGGCGCCGACAAGACGTCCGTCGTGCTGTGGCTCGGCGACGACCACCCCGGTGCGCTGCTGGAGCTCCTGCAGGAATTCGCCGTCCGCGGGGTCAACCTGATGCTGATCCAGTCCCGGCCGACGGGCGAGGGCATCGGCAACTACTGCTTCGCCGTCGACGCCGAGGGCCACGTCTCCGACCGCCGGGTCAGCGAGGCGCTCATGGGCCTCAAGCGGACCTGCCCCCAGGTCCGCTTCCTCGGTTCCTATCCGCGTGCCGGCGTCGCTCAGGGTGACGTGCGCGCTCCGCGGCCCGGAACCTCCGACGGTGACTTCATGGCCGCTTCCGACTGGCTGACGCGCTGCCTCGACGGCCGGGCGTAGCTCTTCGTCCACTGTCCACAGAGTTATCCACAGGCAGAGATGGAGACCTGTGGACTAGTCGACATCGCGACGCGACAAGGTCGACAAATCGGTCGGGGGGCCCAGGTTTCGCGCTGGGGAGCGGAGGGTGAACGGCGTCACCCCCGCATCGCCGATCAACTCTTTGGAGCGAGCCATTCCCACCCGAATGAGTGTGTGAGGGGGGTTTGAACCCTGAATGGTCCCGACGGGCCACGGGTGCGGATTGATCTATTTCCGTGTCCACAGATGCGGCGCACAGCCTGTGGACAAGTCCCTCCGGCGGCCAATTCCTGTGGACAAGGAAGGGCCTCCCGCCCTGCTCAGGGGGTGCCCGGATAGCGCGCCTGTGCCCCTTTTCAGGGAATGGGCCGCTTTTATTGACCGCCTGGGAACGAGCACTTCCAGCCAGCGCGTTCACCATTTTCCATTCTCCACAATTGGGACATAGTGACACGCAGCGTGATATCGGTGTGAGCCGAGGAAGCCCAGCCCGGTAGCCTGGAGGGGTGATTGACCTCCGGCTGCTCCGTGAAGACCCTGACCGTGTCCGCGCCTCGCAGCGCGCCCGTGGAGAGGACGTCGACCTCGTCGACGCACTGCTCTCCGCCGACGAGCGCCGCAGGTCCTCCGGCGTGCGCTTCGACGAACTGCGCAATGAGCAGAGGTCGCTCGGCAAGCTCATCCCCAAGGCCTCCCCGGAGGAGCGGGCAGAGCTGCTGAAGAAGGCCGAGCAGCTCAAGACGAACGTCAAGGCCGCCGAGGCCGAGCAGAACGAGGCCGACGAGGCCGCCAAGCGTCTGCTGCTCCAGCTCGGCAACATCGTCCACGAGGACGTCCCGGTCGGCGGCGAGGAGGACTTCACCGTCCTTGAGACGCACGGCACGATCCGCGACTTCGGCGCCGAGGGCTTCGAGCCCAAGGACCACCTGGAGCTCGGCGAATCGCTCGGCGCCATCGACGTCGAGCGCGGCGCCAAGGTGTCGGGCTCGCGCTTCTACTACCTGACGGGTGTCGGCGCCCTGCTGGAACTCGCCCTGGTCAACGCGGCGATCGCGCAGGCCACCGAGGCCGGCTTCATCCCCATGCTGACTCCGGCGCTGGTCCGTCCCCGCGCCATGGAGGGCACCGGCTTCCTCGGCCAGGCCGCGGAGAACGTGTACCACCTGGAGAAGGACGACTACTACCTGGTCGGCACCTCCGAGGTCCCGCTCGCCGCGTACCACATGGACGAGATCATCGACGCCGAGAAGCTGCCGCTGCGGTACGCCGGCTTCTCGCCGTGCTTCCGCCGCGAGGCCGGCACGTACGGCAAGGACACCCGCGGCATCTTCCGCGTCCACCAGTTCGACAAGGTCGAGATGTTCTCGTACGTCGCGCCGGAGGACGCCGAGGCCGAGCACCAGCGCCTCCTGGAGTGGGAGAAGCAGTGGCTCACCAGCCTGGAGCTGCCCTTCCAGGTGATCGACGTCGCCACCGGTGACCTGGGTGCCTCCGCCTCGCGCAAGTTCGACTGCGAGGCGTGGATCCCGACGCAGGGCAAGTACCGCGAGCTGACCTCCGCCTCAAACTGCAACGGCTTCCAGGCCCGCCGCCTGTCGATCCGCTACCGCGACGGCAAGAAGACCGCGCCGCTCTCGACGCTGAACGGCACCCTGTGCGCCGTACCGCGCACGATCGTGGCGATCCTGGAGAACCACCAGCAGGCCGACGGCTCCGTGCACGTGCCGGTGGCGCTCCGCCCGTACCTGGGCGGCCGTGAGGTCCTGGAGCCGATCGCCAAGTGAGCCCGGCCCCGTTCCCGTACAAGCTCGTCGCCACCGATCTCGACGGCACGCTGCTGCGTGGCGACGACACCGTCTCGGAGCGCACCCGTGAAGCGCTCGCCGCGGTCACCGCGGCGGGCGCGGCGCACATCATCGTCACCGGCCGGGCCGTGCCCTGGACCCGGGGCGTGCTCGACGATCTCGGCTACAAGGGGATCGCGGTGTGCGGGCAGGGCGCGCAGCTCTACGACGCGGGCGCGCACCGGCTGCTGACGTCGGTGACGCTGGACCGGCAGCTGGCCGGTCTGGCGCTGTCGAAGCTGGAGGCCGAGGTCGGTCCGCTGGCGCTCGCCGCCAGCCGGGACGGAGTGGACGGCGACGTCCTCTTCGGGCCCGGTTACCAGGTGCAGGGGGGCCTCCCGGCGCTCTACCTGGAGGACACGGCGGCGGTCTGGACGGCTCCGCTGAACAAGCTCTACATCCAGCACCCAGAGCTCGGGGACGATGCCCTGGTCAAGGTGGCCCGGCAGACCGTGGGCTCCCTGGTCGACATCGTCATGGCCGGTCCGGGGATAGTGGAGATCCTGCCGCTGGGGCTGACGAAGGCCACCGGCCTTTCGCTGGCCGCCCGCCGGCTGGGTGTGAAGGCGGCGGACACGATCGCCTTCGGTGACATGCCCAACGACATCCCGATGTTCGGCTGGGCGGCGCACGGGGTGGCGATGGCCAATGCCCACGCCGAGCTGAAGGCCGTGGCCGACGAGGTGACGACCTCCAACGAGGAGGACGGCATCGCCGTGGTGCTGGAGCGACTGCTGGGCGCCGCCTGACGGACCGCCCGGGAAACGGGGAAGGTCCGGAACAGCCCGCGCCGCGAGGCGCGCTCGAAGTGGCTGCTCCGGACCTTTTTTGTTGCTCCCCGCACGACTCACTCTGCCCGGGGCGCAGGGCCCGTACCAGTCAATTTCCGCGGGTCAGCCGCGATCGGCGTGATGCTCTGTTTCACGTGAAACATGCCGGGGGTGCGGATGGCGGGTGAGCGGCCACGCGAGCAGGCCGACCGCGAGCGAGATGGCGTGCCCCAGGTCGGTGAAGGTTCCTCCCGTGAGGAGGGGCAGGCCGAAGAAGGCGACGACGCCGGCGAGGTAGAGCCAGCGCAGGGGGTTCGGGAGCCGGTACGTGAGGACACCGATCGAGGCCGCGAGGCCGTAGCTGACGCCGACGTCGACGACGTGGACCATGCTGTGCGGGGCCCGGTGGTCTTGAATGGCCATCTGGACCACCTTCTGGCTGACCAGGGTGGCCGTGATGTGGGCGGTCGCGACGATGGCTAGCCAGCGCAGGGTGCCGAGCCAGCGTTCCACCGGCGCGTGGAAGAGCTCGAAGAGGACGGCGTACAGGGCCAGTGAAGCCGGGTTCTCGATCCAGAAGGCACTGGAGAGCAGGGCCCTCACGGGGTGCCGGGTGAGCTCGTGGATATTGCTGCTGTGGCGGTGGAGCAGGACGTGCTCAAGGTGGTCGGGCGCGATCACGACGATGACGCTCGTGACGGCGAGGAGCAGCAGCCATATGTGCGTACCCGGCGAGGAGCGTATCCAGGACCGTACGGGCCTGGACTGCTCGGGCTCGGGGTGCTCGACCATGCCCTGATTTTGCCCCGTACGGCGGTGCCCCGCCTGGCCGGTGGGCCGGGCGGGGCACCGGGCGTTGAGCCGGTACGGCGGGGACCTACTCCTCGCCCGCCAGGGTGAGACGGCGCAGCTTCTGGCCGGCGTAGACGGTGGCGCCGACGGTCACCACGCTGAGCAGGATCACCGCGGTGGGCAGGCCGACGGTGGCATCGACGTAGCCTTCGCCGGCGATCTTCTCGGCGAGGGACAGGGCCCACTGCTGGACGCTGAGCGTCTTGGCGCCGGAGACCAGGCTGCCGAAGAGTGACTCCCAGATCAGGGCGTAGACGAGGCCGAAGACGACCGCGTGCCGGCTGACGGTGCCCAGCAGCAGGAACAGGGCGCTGTAGGCGATCGAGGCGACGAGGGCCGCGACGGTGTAGGCGACGGCGATCTGCTGGCCGTTGCCGTTGAGGATGAACCCGGCGATCAGGGTCGGGATCGCGGAGAAGGCCATCGTGACGGCGATCGCGACGATCAGCTTGGTCATGATGATCGTCGGGCGCTTCACCGGCTTGGAGAGCAGGTAGACGATCGAGCCGTCGTCGATCTCGGGGCCGATGGCCCCCGTCCCGGCGATGACGCCGATCAGCGGAACCATGGTGGCGAGGGCGAAACCGCCGAGCAGATCGGCGGCGACCTTGTCGTCCAGGCCGGTGAAGGCGCGGACGGCGATCGAGAGGACGATCAGCAGGACGGGCAGCCCGCAGAGGATCAGAGCGCGGCGGCGGCCGAGCAGTGCGCGGTACGTGAGCCGGGCGACGGTGGGGTTGTACATGGGTGCCAGCTCCTTCAGGCCGCGACGAGGTAGGAGAAGACCGACTCAAGGGACTCGTCGGAAGGCGAGACCGTCAGCAGCCGGATGCCGTGTGCCCGGGCTACCTGGGGCAGGAGCTCGGTGAAGCGGCCGAAGTCGACGGCCTGGATGCGCAGGACGCCTTCCTTCAGGTCGACCTCGATGCCGGCGGTGGAGGGGTCGGCGATCAGGGCCGCGGCGAGGGCCCGGTCGTCGGAGGAGCGGACCACGTACCGGTGCGGGCGGTCCGTCATCAGGCGGCGGATCTTGCGGAAGTCACCGGATGCGGCGTGCCGGCCGGCGACGACCACCTCGATGTGGGAAGCGAGCTGTTCGACCTCTTCCAGGATGTGCGAGGAGAACAGCACGGTGCGGCCGTCGTCTCCCATGCGCCGCAGCAGGTCCATCAGCTGCATGCGCTGGCGCGGGTCCATGCCGTTGAACGGCTCGTCCAGCAGCAGCACGGACGGGTCGTGGACGAGGGCCGAGGCCATCTTCACGCGCTGCCGCATGCCCTTGGAGTACGTGGAGATCTTGCGGTCCTGGGCGTACTCCATCTCGACGGTGGCGAGCGCCCGCTGGGCGGCCGCGTCGTCGAGGCCGTGGAGCTCGGCGTTGGCGACGACGAACTCGCGGCCGGTGAGGAAGTCGTACATGGCCTCGCGCTCGGGCACGACGCCGATCTGCTTGTAGACCTGCTCGTTCTGCCAGATCGGCGCGCCGTCGAGGGTGACGGTGCCCGTGGAGGGGGCGAGGAAGCCGCCCATCATGTTGATGAGGGTGGACTTTCCGGCGCCGTTGGGACCGAGGAGCCCGGTGACCCCGGGGCCGATGTGCATGGTCACGTCGTTGACGGCGACGACGTTCCCGAACCAGCGGGAGGTGTGGTCGATGTCGATGGTGGTCACAGCCCGGCCTTCCGGTAGCGGGCCATCAGGGCGGCGTAGGAGCCGGCGATGAGGGCGAGGACGACGAGCAGGTAGGCGATTCCGACACCGGCCGAGGGGCCGTCTCCGCCGGGGAAGGCGGACGTGGCACCGAGGAAGGCCGTCTGCACGCCGTCGATCAAGGTGATCGGGGAGAACAGGCCCATCCACTCGATGGCACCGGCCGCACCGGTGCTGTACGCGATGCCCTGGACGGCGGTCACCGCACCGTAGGGGATCACGAGCAGGGCGATGATGGCGGCGACGCCGAAGCCGCGGCGCGGGGTGAGCGCGGCCATGATCAGGCCGAGGCCGGCGAACAGCACCGAGAGCAGCAGCACGGAGACCAGTCCCTGGGCGAACCCCTTGGTCTGGTCCGCGAAGTCGAATTTGGCCAGCAGCGCGCCGATCCACATGATCAGCAGTGGTGCGGCGGTGAGGATGAACAGCGCCGAGGCCATCGCCGCGAACTTGGCGATGACGTAGTCGACGCGCTCGATGGGCCGCGAGAAGTAGAGCGGCACGGTCTTGAAGCGCAGGTCCCGGGAGACCGACTGGGGAGCCTGGGAGGCGAGGTACAGGCCGATGATCACCTGGGTGGTCAGGGCGTACGTCGTGTACTTGATCGGCAGGTCCGTGGAGCCGGGCACCATGATGGCGACACCGTCGATGATCACTGCGGGAATGCACATCACCGCGAAGAGGAGCATCGGCAGGACCTTGGACTTGGCCGAGCGGCCCAGTCCGTACGCGCCGCGCAGGGACTGCGAGAACAGCGACTTGCGGGCGTAGGCGCGGCCGAGCCGGGCTCCCTCGTAGGAGCGGTAGCCGATGTTGTGGATCTGGGTCGAGGTGTCAGGCGCCATCGGAACCGGCTCCCTTCCGGACGAGCTGCTGCTGGTCGTTGTCGCGGAAGACCTCCGCGATGTGGTGGCGGCGCTGCTCCATGCGGACCAGGCCGAGGCCGAGGTCGGCGACGGTGTCGCGCACGATGTCGTAGGTGTCCTCGCCGGTGGCTTCCAGCAGCAGGATGTGGCCGGCTCCGGGCAGGCCCTGCTCCTCGCCCGCGTGCAGGGTCAGGCCCGCCCCGGCGAGCGCCTTGCGCAGGGCTGCGGTGCCGTCCGGGTGCTCGTCGGTGTCGGTCACCTCGACCGCAAGGGTCGTGGTGATCTGCGTGAAGTCGCTGGTGGAGCTGGAGCGCAGCAGCTTGCCGCCGTCGACGACCACGACGTGGTCGCAGGTCCGCTCCAGCTCGCCGAGGAGGTGGGAGGTGACGAGGACGGAGATGCCGAAGTCGGTGTAGACGCGGCGGATCAGGCCGAGCATCTCGTCCCGGCCCACGGGGTCGAGGCCGTTGGTGGGCTCGTCGAGCAGGACCAGCTGGGGGTCGTGGACGAGCGCCTGGGCCAGCTTGACGCGCTGCTTCATGCCCGTGGAGTAGCCGCCGATGGGGCGGTAGCGCTCCTCGTACAGGCCCACGTGGCGCAGGGTGTCGGCGGTCCGCTCGCGGGCGGCGGTCGGCGGGAGTCCGGACATGCGCGCCATGTGCACGACGAACTCGGTGGCCGAGACGTCGGGCGGCAGGCAGTCGTGCTCGGGCATGTAGCCGACGCGTTCGCGGATGGCGCTGCCATGGGTGGCGACATCGAGTCCGAGCACGGCGGCGCGGCCCTCGGTGGCGGGGGACAGTCCAAGCAGGATCTTGATCAGCGTGGACTTGCCGGCTCCGTTGGCACCCACGAGGCCGGTCACTCCCGGCCCGATGTCCAGGGAGAGCCGGTCGATTGCGGTCACTCGTGGGTACCGCTTGCTCAGGCTTTCGGTCGCGATGACAGTCACGGCTTCGACGTTAGTGGCGCGGACCGCGCCGATCGTCAGACCTGGAGCGTCATCCCGTCTCCGCCTTCAGGACTACAGACCCTGACGAAAGGCTGATGCGGACCGGTCGAGGCGGACCGACGAAGCGGACCGTAGGCGGTGGATCGGACAAGTTGTCCACAGGTCCGTGCACGACCCTTGACGTGATCTCCGGTCATTGTCACATTCATCAGTGTCAAGTTACGGGCGCGTAGCGCGTACGGCTCTACGGACGGACGGCTGTCATGGCTGCGGACACCAGGCAACGCCCCGCGCAACTCTCGCCGGACCTGCGCGGGTTCAGGGAAGTGCAGCGCCTCTCGTACGAGTGCGCGGAGACCGTCGCGGCGCAGCTGCGGCCGGGGGTGACCGAGCGCGAGGCGGCGCGGATGCAGCGCGAGTGGCTGCGCGAGCGCGGGGTGCGGGACTGGTTCCACCTGCCGTTCGCGTGGTTCGGGGACCGGACCGCCTTCGCGAACTTCAAGATCCCCCTCCAGTTCTTCCCGACGAACCGGAAGCTGGAGCCGGGGATGCCGTTCATCCTCGACATGGCGCCCGTGTACAAGGGGTACGCGGCCGACATCGGGTACTCGGGCAGCCTCGGGCTGAACCCGGTGCAGGACCGGCTCATGTCCGATCTCCGGGTGCACCGCGAGCTGATCCTGGACCAGGTGCGCGAGCGCCGCCCGCTGCGCGAGATCTACGAGAACGTCGAGCGGCTGATGATCCTCCAGGGGTACGCCAACCGGCACCGCGCCTACCCCTTCGGCGTGATCGCCCACAAGATAGACCGGGTCAAGGAGCGGCGCTGGTCCCCGACCGCCTTCGGGTTCGGGACGCAGTCCCTCAAGGGGCTGGCCTCCGACGCCCTGCACGGACACCGCGAGGGCTGGTCCCCGCTGTGGAGCCCGTACCGCTTCTCCGATCACCCGCCGCAGCCCGGGCTGTGGGCGGTGGAGCCGCACCTGGGATTCCGGGGCACCGGTGCGAAGTTCGAGGAGATCCTGGTGGTCACCGACTCACGGGATCCCGCGGAGAGCGCGTTCTGGCTGGACGACGATCTGCCGCACGTGCGGCGCTGGGCCGAGGAGAGGGCAGCATGAGCGGCATGAGCGAGATCAACGGGTCGGGCCTCGAAGGGGCGCGCGAGCGCCGGGTGAGCACCGGCGGCATCGAGCTGTGCGTCGTCGAGCTCGGCGAGGCGGACCGGCCGACCGTGGTGCTCGTGCACGGGTACCCGGACAGCAAAGAGGTCTGGTCGGAGGTCGCGCAGCGGCTGGCGGCCCGCTTCCACGTGGTGCTCTACGACGTACGCGGCCACGGGCGGTCCACGGCTCCGGCGCCCCTGCGCGGCGGGTTCACCCTGGAGAAGCTGACCGACGACTTCCTGGCGGTGGCGGACGCGGTCAGCCCCGACCGCCCGGTGCACCTGGTCGGCCACGACTGGGGCTCCGTGCAGGGCTGGGAGTTCGCGACCGTCGCCCGCACGGAGGGCCGGATCGCCTCCTTCACCTCGATCTCGGGCCCCTCCCTGGACCACTTCGGGCACTGGATCAAGAAGCGGATGTCCCGGCCCACCCCGCGCCGGGCCGCGCAGCTCCTCGGCCAGGGCGCCAAGTCCTGGTACGTGTACATGCTGCACACGCCCGTGCTGCCGGAGCTCGCCTGGCGCGGGCCTCTCGGCAAGCGGTGGCCGCGGATGCTGGAGCGGGTGGAGAAGGTCCCCTCCGGTTCCTACCCGACGGCCTCGCTGCCCTCGGACGCCGCGCACGGGGCCTGGCTCTACCGCGACAACGTACGGCCCCGGATGCGCCGGCCGCGCCCCGACGCGTACGCGCACGTACCCGTCCAGCTGATCACCCCGACCGGTGACGCCTTCCTCTCCGAGCGGCTCTACGACGACCTGGAGCGGTGGGCCCCCGACCTGGTGCGGCGCACCCTGCCCGCCAAGCACTGGGTGCCGCGGACCCGGCCCGACCAGCTGACCGCGTGGATCACCGAGTTCGTCACCGCCCGCGAGGAGCCCGCCGCCCGGGCGCCGGAACAGAAGGCCCCGGGCAAGTACGCCGACCGGTTCGGCGGCCAGCTCGTCCTGGTCACCGGCGCCGCCAGCGGGATCGGCCGGGCCACCGCGTTCGCGTTCGCCGAGGCCGGGGCCCGGGTGGTGTGCGTGGACCGGGATGCCGAGGGCGCGGCCCGCACGGCCGACATGGCACGGCTCGTCGGGGCCCCCGAGGCCTGGGGCGAGTGCGTCGACGTCAGCGACGAGCAGGCGATGGAGAAGCTCGCGGCGAAGACCGCCGCCGAGTACGGCGTCGTGGACGTCCTGGTCAACAACGCCGGAATCGGCCTGTCGGGGCCCTTCCTGGAGACCAGTGCGGAGGACTGGAAGAAGGTCCTCGACGTCAACCTGTGGGGTGTCATCCACGGCTGCCGGATCTTCGGCAGGCAGATGGCGGAGCGAGGCCAGGGCGGGCACATCGTCAACACCGCCTCCGCCGCCGCCTACCTGCCGTCCAAGACGCTGCCCGCGTACAGCACGTCGAAGGCGGCGGTCCTGATGCTGAGCGAGTGTCTGCGCGCCGAGCTCGCCTCGCGGTCGATCGGGGTCTCGGCGATCTGCCCCGGCATCGTCAACACCAACATCACCGCCACCTCGCGCTTCGCCGGGGTCGACGCCGCGGAGGAGAAGCGCCGTCAGGAGCGCTCCTCGCGGCTCTACGGGCTGCGCAACTTCCCGCCGGAGAAGGTCGCCGAGGCGGTCCTGCGGGCCGTGGTGCGCAACGAGGCCGTGGTGCCGGTGACCCCGGAGTCCAAGGGCGCCCTGTGGATGTCCCGGTTCGCGCCGGGCACCCTGCGCCGGCTCGCGAAACTGGAGCCGCGGCTGTGAGCGGGACAGAGCCCGGCACGGCCATATCCCGCTCCTTCCGGCGGTCGTACCATCCCTCGCAGGAGGGCTCGCTGCGCAGGGCGGTCGAGCACCTTGCGGCTTCGCCTGCCGCCCGGGCCGCGGCGGCCGCGGTCGGCCGAGCCGCCATGTCGTAGGGAGCCGGGATTGTCAGAACAGGCGGTGGCCGAGTACCGGATCGAGGATCTCGCACACCACAGCGGGGCGACGGTGCGCACGATCAGGGCGTACCAGGACCGTGGGCTGCTGCCGAAGCCGGAACGGCGCGGCCGCTCCAACGTCTACCGGGACACGCATCTGGCACGGCTGCGCCAGATCGCAGATCTGCTGGACCGCGGCTACACCCTGGCCTCCATCAAGGAACTTCTGGAGGCCTGGGACGCCGGGCGCGGGCTCGGCGGCGTGCTGGGGCTCGTCGCCGAGGTTCACGGGCCGTGGACCGACGAGGAGGCCGCCCGGATCAGCCGGGCCGAGCTGAACGAGCGGTTCGGCGGCCGGCCCGACGACGACGCGGTGGGTGAGGCGTGCGAGCTGGGGGTGCTGGAGGCGATCGAGGGACGCCCGGACGAGTTCCTGGTGCCCTCCCCCCAGGAGCTGGCGGTGGCCGCCGAGCTGTACGCGGCCGGGGTGCCGCTGCCGGCGATCACCGGCCACCTGCGGGAGCTGCGCGGGCAGGTGGAGCACATCGCCTCGCGGTTCCTGGAGTTCACCACCGAGCACGTCTTCGCCCGCTACCTCGGGGAGGTCCCGCCGACCGACGCCGACGCGGCGGAGGCGGCGACGATGGTACGGAGACTGCGCCCCCTGGCCCAGCAGACGGTGGACGCCGAGCTGGCGCGGGCGATGCGGCTGTTCGCGACCCGGCACCTGCAGCGCCACCTGGGGGCTGCCGGCGCCCCGCAGCCCTCGGGCCCGGCGCCGGTGGCCCTGCCGGCGGAGACCGTACGGGCGGTGCAGGAGCTGGTCGGCGCCGAGCACGTGGGGGAGTTCGTCCGGGCCGCCACGGAGCGGGAGCTCCAGGCCCGGACGATGAACGAACTGGCGCGCCGCGCGGGCGGGTAACGGCGCGCGAGTGATGGCGTGCGGGTGACGGCGTGCGGGTGACGGCCGGTGGGTAACGGCCGGCAGCACCCGCTCAGTAGTCCACAGGGCGGATCACTCGTTTGCCCGCAAAACCAGCCCAACCAGCTGTGGACAAGTCGGTATTGCCTGTGGGCAACTCTGTGGACAACGCCGCCGGCTCCTCCTGCGCACCGGGCCGGGCGCTCCCGTACAGGAGCGCGGAGAGGGCCAGCCCAAGGACCCCGCCGACCACCTGGGCCGCGACGAATCCGGGCAGCGACTGCGGGGCGATCCCGGTGAACGAGTCGCTGAAGGCCCGCCCGATGGTGCCCGCCGGGTTGGCGAAGGAGCCGGACGAGGTGAACCAGATCGCGGCGGCGATGTACGCGGCGACCGCGGCGGGGATCAGCTTCGCTCGCCCGATGCGCTCCAGGCCCTGGATGACGAGGACGAGCCCGGCCGTGGCGACGACCTCGCCGACGAGCAGGTGACCACCGCTGCGGATCTGCGTGGAGAAGGTACCGGGCGCGCGGCCGAACATCACCTCGGCGAGCACGGCCCCGCCGATGGCCCCGGCGGTCTGGGCTGCGGTGTAGACGAGGGCCTCCCGGCCGCCGAGTCCCTCGCCGCCGGTGCGCCGGGCCCACCAGGAGGTGAGGGTGACGACCGGGTTGAGGTGGGCTCCGGACAGCGGCCCGAAGAGGGTGATGATCAGGCCGAGGCCGATGGCCGAGGCGAGCGAGTTGGCGACGAGCGCGACACCGGCGTCACGGCTGAGGCCTGCGGCCTGGATACCGGAACCGATCACGACCACGAGGAGGCCGGCGGTGCCGACGAGCTCGGCGACCGCGCGGCGCGGCAGGGAAGCGTGGATTGTCATGGGTTCTCCCCCTGGGCAGAAGTACAGCGGAAAATGTATTCCGTATCTTGGAAACGCGGTAGAGGGGTTCCGCGGCGCCCCAGGGCGGCGGAGCCCCGATAAATCCCTGCTCGCCCCCCGCCCGACCCGGCAAGCTGGTCCCATGGACGACAGACGCACCGTGAAGGTGTCCAAATACGTCTCGAAACACCTGCGGCATCAGCCTGAACGCATCGGACTGGTGCTCGACCCGCAGGGCTGGGTGGAGATCGGCGATCTCCTGGCCGCGGCCGCCGCCCACCGATTCCCGATCAGCCGCGCCGAGCTCGACCACGTCGTCGCGGCCAACGACAAGCAGCGGTTCGCCGTCGAGGGCACCCGCATCCGCGCCAGCCAGGGACACACCGTTCCCGTGGACCTGGGCCTGCCGGAGGCCGAACCGCCCGCGTACCTCTACCACGGCACCGTCGCCGCCGCCCTGGACGCGATCCGCGCCGAGGGCCTGCGCCCCATGGCCCGCCACCACGTGCACCTGTCCCCCGACCGGGAGACGGCGACCCGCGTGGGCGCTCGGCGCGGCCGGCCGGTCGTGCTCGCCGTGGACGCGGGAGCGATGCGCGCGGCCGGGCACGTGTTCCGTATCAGCGCCAACGGGGTGTGGCTGGCGGACGCCGTACCGCCGCAGTTCCTGCGCTTCTCCTAGCGCGGGAATTCAAGACGAGATTGTCAGATCATCCCCCTACTCTGTTCCTCATTCCGGTCCGTGAGGGGGGCACCTCGCGATCGCCGAACCATCCATGCGAGCACGCGAGGTGACGCCCCATGACGTCCGCATCCTCTTCCTCCACCCACTCCGACCCCGCCGCCGGCAGCTTCCAAGTCGATCTGCGCGGCCTGGTCGACCTGCTCTCCCACCACCTCTACTCCAGCCCGCGCGTCTACGTCCGCGAGCTGCTGCAGAACGCGGTGGACGCCGTCACCGCCCGCCAGGCACTCCACCCGGAGGCGGAAATCCGCATCCGCCTGTCGGCGACCGCGGGCCGGGTGACCATCGAGGACAGCGGCATCGGCCTGACCGCCGCCGAGGCCCACTCCCTCCTCGCCACCATCGGCCGCAGCTCCAAGCGCGGCGGCGACCACGGCCTGGAGACCACCCGCCGGGAGTTCCTCGGCCAGTTCGGCATCGGCCTGCTCGCGTGCTTCGTCGTGGCCCGCCAGATCCGCGTCATCACCCGCTCCGCCCGCGACCCCCAGGCCGCGCCCGTCGAATGGCTGGCCACGGACGACGGCTCGTACACCGTCCGCGAACTGCCCGACGAGGCACGCCGGGAGCCCGGCACCACCGTGATCCTCCAGGCCCGCCCGGGTGCCGAGGAGTGGACCGTCCCCGCCAAGGTCGAGCAGCTGGCCCGCGACTACGGCTCCCTGCTCCCGTACGACATCACCTTCACCGAAGGCGATGCCGGGAACGAGGACGAGGGCACGGCCGGCGGGAGCGGTGAGCCGCGGGGCATCACCGACCGGCCCGCCGTGTGGGACCGCCCCTTCCCCACCCCCGCCGCGCGCCGCGTCGCCCTCGCCGGCCACTGCGCACAGCTCTTCGGCTTCACCCCGCTCGACAGCATCGACCTCGACCTGCCCGTCGCCGGGGTCCGCGGGGTCGCGTACGTCCTCCCCGAGCCGACCAGTCCCGCCCACCGGGCCGGACACCGCGTCCACCTCAAGGGCATGCTGCTCACGGACCACGCCGACAACCTCCTGCCGGACTGGGCCTTCTTCATCCGCGCGGTCATCGACACCGACACCCTGCGACCCACGGCCTCGCGCGAGAACCTGTACGACGACGAGACCCTCTCCGCCGTACGGGAGGCTCTCGGCGCCCGGGTCCGGGCCTGGCTCGCAGAGCTCGCCGCGAGCGAACCGGAGCGCCTCGCCGCCTTCCTGAGCGTCCATCACCTCGGGGTGAAGTCCCTGGCACGGCACGACGCCGAGCTGCTCGGCCTGATGCTGCCCTGGCTGCCGTTCGAGACGAGCGAGGGCTCCATGAGCCTCCAGGAGTTCACGGCCGCGCACACCGAGATCCACTTCACGCGCACCGTCGAGGAGTTCCGCCAGATCGCCCCGATCGCCGCGGCCCACGGCCTCGGCGTCATCAACGCGGGATACACATACGACGCCGACCTTCTCGCCCTGCTGCCCGCCGTCCGGCCGGACCTCAAGGTCACGGAGCTGGACGCCGGCGCCGTCACCGAGCGGCTCGACCCGGTCCCGACCTCCGCCGAACTGGCCCTCGCACCCTTCCTGTCCACGGCGCGCACCCGTCTGGAGGCCCAGGGCTGCGATGTCGTGCTGCGCGCCTTCCAGCCCGTCTCCGTCCCCGCCCTCTACCTCGACGACCGCCAGGCCCGCCAGGAGCGCGACCGCACGGCGGCGCTGGACAGCGCCGACTCCCTGTGGAGCGGAATCCTCGGAGCGCTGCGCGGCTCCGCCCCGCGCGCCCGCCTGGTGCTCAACCACAACAACCCGCTGATCCGCCGGATGTCGGCCCTGCCCGACGAGGCCCTGACCGGCACGGCCGTCGAATCGCTGTACGGGCAGGCGCTGCTGATGTCCCAGCGGCCGCTGCGCCCCTCCGACTCCACGCTGCTCAACCGGGCCTTCCTCGGCCTCCTCGAATGGGCGACCCACTCCACCGACTCCCAGGAGGGACAGAAGTGACCATGCTGACGAGCGAGGAGATCGAGCAGGGCCTGGTCGAGAACAGGAGCTCCCCGAACGGAACCGCACGCAACGCGCACGCCGAAGTGCTCGTGGGCGCGGCGGAGGCGATCGGTGACGGGCCCCTGTTCCGCAAGGCCCTGGACAACCTGATCAACGCCTACCTCTGGAGTGCCGAGTCCTCCAAGATGCTGGTGCCCTTCGCCCGGCTGCTCCAGGAGTACGACAAGGACCCCGGCGCCTTCGACCGGTGGGACGCCCACTCGCTGTTCTGGCAGTTCAAGTGGGTGGCCACGGCCATCAGCGATTCCCCCGAGATCCCGCTCCAGTCCGCCGTCGGCTGGCTGGACGAGATGGAGCGCCGCTACCGGGTCGCGGGCTACAGCGAGCGGCCGGTCCGCGAGTCCGAGCTGTGGCTCGCCGACGCGATCGGCGACGACGACCGGGCCGAGCGGGCGCACCGGGCCTGGCTGGCGGCCGAACGCGACGACATGAGCGACTGCCACGCCTGCGAGCTCAACGGACAGGGTGCGTACGCCGTACTGCGCGGGGAGGACGCCCGGGCCCTGGAGCTCTGGCAGCCGGTGCTGGCCGGCGAGCGGACCTGCGCCGAGGAACCCCACCGGCTGCTCGCCACTTCACTGCTGCCGCTGCTGCGCCTGGGCCGCTCGGACGAGGCCCGTTCGCACCACGTGCGCGGCTACCGCATGGCCCGCGGCAACGAGAGCCTGCTGCCCTCGATCGGCAAGCACATCGAGTTCTGCGCCCTGAGCGGCAACGAGTCGCGCGGTCTGGAGATCCTCGCGGAGCATGCCGCCCACATGAGCCCGCTGGTCAACGTCGACGACCAGCTGGCCTTCCACGGCGGCATCCTCGTACTGCTGCGCCGGCTGACGGAGCTGGGGCACGGCCAGAGCCCCGCCGTCCCGTACGAGGGCGTCCCGCACACGGTGTCCGAACTGCACGAGGTGCTGCGCGCGAGCTCGCTGGAGATCGCCCACCGGTTCGACGCGCGCAACGGCACCACCCGGGTATCCGAGCGCTTCCTCGCCCGGATCGGGCGGGAGCCGCTGGTCGGCGTACTGCCGCTGGGCGTGCGCAGCTCGGCGCTGCCGCGGCCGACGGCCGCCGTGACCACCCCTGCGGCGGCGGCCGTCTCCCCGGTGCCCGCAGCCGATGTGGCGGAACTGGTGGAGCGGGCCCGACAGGCCCGGGAACAGCGGCACCCGGCCGCGGACGCGCTCTGGGCCGAGGTCGCCGTACGGGTGGACGCGCGCCCGGCGGACGAGGTGGACCCGCTGCTCGCGGCCGATGTCGCCGACCACCGGGCGCTGACGGCGGCGCGCGGCGGCGCCGCAAACGCGGCGGAGCTGCTGGAGGCGGTCCGCGACCGCTACCGGGAGCTCCGGCAGGCGGAGCGCGCGGCACTGGCGCAGCTGCGGCTCGCGAGCGCGGCCGCGCAGTCCGGGGCCGAGCCTCAGCGGATCCGGGAGCTGCTGGCGGTTGCCCTGAAGGCCGCCGAGGCCCTGGACGCGGACGAGCCGCTGCGCGGGCGCCGGATCGCACTGGCGGAGCTGTCGTCGATCCGGGTGGAGTCGTACCTGCGCTCGCTGGAGGAGGGCCCCGAGCACGCGCACCTCCACGCGCCGGGCCAGGACCACGGACACGGTGAGCTGGCCGCCGAACTCGGCGCCTTCGTCACCGCGTACGAGGAAGCGCTGCCCGACCTGGCGGCCGAAGCCGAGGAGATGCTGGGCCGCGTCGCGCTGTCGCAGGGGGAGCCCGAGCGGGCCCTGCCGTTCCTGGCCGCGTCCGCGGCGCGCGCGGTGGCGGCTGGCCTGCCCTGGCAGGCGGTGGACGCGCTGGTGCTGCGGGCCGGTGTGCTGATGTCGCTGGACCGGCCCGAGGAGGCGCAGGAAGCGGCGCGTTCCGCGCTGGAACACTCGGCGGAGGTGACGGAGCCCGAGACGCACGGCGTCGTTCGGCTCACCCTGGCGGACATCCTGCTGCGCCGGGCCGACGCGGCGGCGGAGGCGGCCGAGCACGCCCTGACCGCCGCGCACTGGTTCGACCAGGCGGGTCTGACCGCGGACGGCGGGGCGCAGGCCCGGCTGGTGCTGGCCCGGGCGTACGCGCGGGAGGGCAGGCACGCCGACGCGGCGGAGGTGCTGCAGTCGACGCTGCCCGATCTGCTGGAGCACGGCGAGGGACAGGCCGTGTCCGTGCGGGAGTTCCTCGGCGATCTGCTGCGGCAGCTGAACGACCCCCGGGCAGCGGCGGAGCAATACCTGCTGGCGGCGGAGGTGGCCAAGGGCTGGGAGGACACCCGCCCACAGGCCGCTCTGGCGCAGGCCGCGGCGGAACAGCTGTCCGCCGCGCGCATGGACCAGGAGGCGACCGCCGCGTACGAGCGGTCCCTGGAGCTGTTCCGCGTGACGGGGGATGCACCGATCGCCGAGGTGCGGATCCTGCGCTCCCTGGCCTGGCTGGCTCCGCGGGGAGGCGCCGGTGCGGCGGCGTGGGCACGTGCACGAGAGCTGATGCAGCAGGCCTGCGGGGTCCTGGAGGCTGCGCTGACCGAGCACGCCGCGGACGCCGGGTCCTCCGAGGGACAGGCCTCGCCGCTGCGGGCGGAGCTCGCCCAGACCTGGCTCCAGCTGGCGCAGGTGCTCGACTGGCGGGTCACCTCGCACGAGCAGTCCGAGGACTACGAGGACGACGAGGACGACGAGGACGAGGCCGGGGAAGTCAGCGGGGACGACGGGAACGGCGGGGGTTTCCCCCGCGCCGACGTGGACGCCGACATCGAGGCGCTGAGGCTGGAGGAGATCGAGCTGACCGCGCGCGCCGGTGAGCTGTACGCGGAACTGGGTCCGGACCACTTGGGGGACCGGCTCCAGTGCGTGCAGTACGCGGCCTGGACCGAGCAGGAGATCGGTCGCGCGGACGCGGGAGCCACCCGGCTCGCGGCGCTGGTCGAGGAACTCGGGGCCATGCCCGAAGGGGTCGTCCCGGACGGGCTCCTGGAGCGCGCCCGGTCCTCCCTCGACAGCCTGCGGTCCTGACCACGGTGCCCCCGCCGCCCGGTGGCGGCGGGGGCAGTCGTCTTCGCCTCAGCCGTTCAGCTGGGCCAGGCCCTCGGTGGCGATCTTCTCGAAGACGTTCTCGTCGGCCGCGAACTCGGAGTCCGGGATCGGGGCGTGGATCACGATCTCGGTGATGCCGAGTTCCCGGTGGTTGCCTGCGAAGTCGACGAACGCGTCGACGGAGTCCAGCATCGTGTTGCGGTCCGGAGTGAAGCCGGTCAGCAGGATCTTGTCCATCGGCTCGGACGCGCGGCCGATCTCGGCGCATGCCTTGTCGAGCCGGGCCAGCTGGCCGCGGATGGCCTCCACCGACTGCTCGGGGGTGCCCTCGTCGAAGAGCTTCGGATCGCCGGTGGTCACCCAGGCCTGGCCGTGGGCGGCCGCCAGCTTCATGCCCCGCGGACCGTTCCCGGCGACGGCGAAGGGCAGGCGCGGCCGCTGCACGCAGCCGGGGAGATTGCGGGCCTCCTCTGCGGAGTAGAACGTGCCGGATTCACTGATCTCGGCCTCGGTGAGCAGCCGGTCCAGCAGCGGCACGAACTCCGCGAAGCGGTCCGCGCGCTCGCGCGGGGTCCAGGGGTCCTGACCGAGCGCGGTGGCATCGAACCCGTTGCCGCCGGCGCCGATACCGAGGGTGAAGCGGCCGCCGGAGATGTCGTCCAGGGACATGAGTTCCTTGGCCAGCGTCACCGGGTGCCGGAAGTTCGGCGAGGTCACGAGCGTGCCCAGGCGCAGCTTCTCGGTGGCGGCGGCCGCCGCGGTCAGGGTCGGGATCGCGCCAAACCAGGGCTTGTCCCGGAAGGACCGCCAGGTCAGGTGGTCGTAGGTGTAAGCGGTGTGGAACCCGAGCCTCTCGGCTCGCACCCACTGGTCACGGCCGCCCTCACGCCACGGGCGTACCGGGAGGATCACAGTGCTCAGACGCAGACTCATGCGTTCGAGCCTACGGCTCCGCTCATGTTTCACGTGAAACATCGCCCGTCGCCCCTTCACCACGGGCATCCGCACTGCGGCGGGCGGGGGAGAAACATCGCCATCCGACGCGGGTGCCCGGCCCGCTCTGGTCGGCTGTCGCAGAGCCATGGGTGAAGATGGATCCGTGACCTCGGCTCCCCAGCGCCCGGACGGGCCAACCCCCGCTCCCCGGCTCATCGCCACCGACCTCGACGGCACCCTGCTGCGCGACGACAAATCCGTCTCGCTCCGCACGGTCGCCGCGCTCGCCGCCGCCGAGGAGGCAGGGATCGAGGTCTTCTTCGTGACCGGCCGCCCGGCCCGCTGGATGGACGTGGTCAGCGACCACGTCCACGGCCACGGCCTGGCGATCTGCGCGAACGGGGCCGCGGTGGTCGATCTCCACGCGGGGCGGGAGTTCGTACAGGTGCGCGCACTGCCGCGGGCCACGGCGCTGAGGGTCGTGGAGACGCTGCGCGCCGCCGCGCCGGGCACCTCCTTCGCGGTCGAGATGACGACCGGCATCAACTACGAGCCGCTGTACCCGCCCTTCTTCCAGGACCCGGGTGCCCACGTGGCAACGGCCGAGAAACTGCTGGAGGAGGAGGCCGACGACACCGCCGCTCCCGTCCTCAAGCTGCTCGCGCACCACGCCGAGCTGGCCCCGGACGAGTTCCTGGCGCTCGCCCGCTCCGCCGCCGGCGCCTACGCGTCGATCACCCGCTCCAGCCCGACCGCCCTGCTGGAGATCAGCGGGCTCGGGGTCTCCAAGGCCAGCACCCTGGAGCTGTGCTGCGCCGAGCGCGGTATCTCCCCTGCCGAGGTCGTCGCCTTCGGGGACATGCCGAACGACGTGGAGATGCTGCGCTGGGCGGGCACCTCGTACGCGATGGGCAACGCCCACCCGGACGTGATCGCGGCCGCCTCCGGACGCACGGTCGCCAACAACGAGGACGGCGTCGCCGTCGTCATCGAGCGCATCCTCGCGGAACGCGCCGCGCACCAGCGCTAGACGTCAGAGCGGGGCCTCCCACACCAGGGTGGTCCCGGTGCCGTCCTCCCCGATGCCGGGGCCGTACGAACTCGATCCGCCCAGCGATTCGGCCCGCCGGCGCAGGTTTCGCAGCCCGCTGCGCCGGCCGCCCTCGGGAATGCCCACCCCGTCGTCGGCGACCTCCAGGCGCACCCCGGGCCTCCCGTCGGCCAGCGTGCCGGTGCAGTCCACGACCACCTCGATCCGGGACGCCTCCGCATGCCGGAAGGCGTTCGACAGGGCCTCGCGCAGCGCCGCGATCAGGTTCTTGCCCACCAGCTCGCCGACCATCGTGTCGACCGGGCCGAGGAAGCGGTGCGCCGGCTTGAAGCCCAGCGGCACCGCGGCCATGTTGATCTCCCGCAGGACCCGGGTGCGCAGTCCCGACGGAGCCTCTGCCGGTCCCTGCTGGAGCGCGAAGATCGCGGTACGGATCTCCTGGATCGTCACGTCCAGCTCGTCCACGGCCTTGCCGACTCCGTCGACCACCTCGGGGACGACGGACCGCCGCTGGGCGCCCTCCAGCATCATCCCGGTGGCGAACAGCCTCTGGATGACCAGATCGTGCAGGTCCCGCGCGATCCGGTCGCGGTCCTCGAACACCGCCAGCCGCTCCCGGTCGCGCTGCGCCTCCGCCATCATCAGCGCGAGCGCCGCCTGGGAGGCGAACTGGGTGGCCAGGGTCCGCTCCGCCTCGCTGAACTGCCTCTTGCCGCGGGCCCGCGGGGTGACCAGCGCGCCCAGCACCCGCCCGCCGCTGTGCAGCGGCAGCATCATGCAGGGCCCGTACTGGCTGGTCAGCCGACTGATCATGCGAGGGTCGCTGGCGGCGTCCTCCACGAAGACCGGCTCACCCTCCAACAGCTTCGCCACCACAGGGCTCTCGGCAGGGATCACCAGACCGAGGGAGGTGGCCGCGCTCTCGGCGGAGACCGCGACGATCTCCATACCGCCGTCCTCAGCCGGCAGCATCACGATCCCGGCGGCGGAGTCGGCCAGGTGGCGTGCCTGCTCGGCCACCACCGACAGCGCGTCGTCCGCGTCCCCGCCCGACAGCAGGGCGGTCGTGACGGCCACCGAGCCGTCGATCCACCGCTCCCGCTGGGTGGCGGCCTCGTACAGCCGGGCGTTGCCGATGGCGATGCCCGCCTCGGTGGCCAGGACCCGGACCATGTGGATGTCGTAGTCGTTGAACCGGCCGCCGCCGTTCTTCTCGGCGAGGTACAGATTGCCGAAGATCTCCCCCTGCACCCGGATCGGGACACCGAGGAAGGTCTTCATGGGCGGGTGGTGCTTCGGGAACCCGGCCGAGCGCGGATCCTTCGTGAGATCGGCGAGCTGCACCGTGTCGGGGTGGGAGATCAGCGCGCCGAGCAGGCCCCGCTTGCCGTCCGGCCGGTGCCCGATCTTCCGGGCCGTCTCGGCGTCGATCCCGAAGGTGACGAAGTCCGACAGCCCGCGGCCCTCGGTGTCGACGACGCCGATCGCCGCGTACCGGGCGTCCGCGAGCTCGGCCGCCGTCTCGCAGATGCGATCGAGGGTGGAGTGCAGTTCGAGTCCGGTGCCGACGGAGCGCATGGCCTCCAGCAGTTGCGGAACCCGGGCCGTGAGCTCGGTGGAGAGGCCCTGCAGACTTCGGGTGGCCTGGGTGGCCGCTTCCAGCGGGTCCGGTGTTCCCGGTGAGGACTCCGGCGGTTCCTGCGACTCCTGCACTGACATGCCCTTGAGACTAGTTAGTCCCTTTTACCGGGGAAAGTCGGCCAGGGCCCCGTCGGCGGCCCGCTCCCGCTCCAGCAGGTTGCGCAGCGGCCCTTCGGCCGCGGCCAGCTCCGCGTACGTACCGCGCTGCACGACCGCTCCGCGGTCCAGTACGAGCACTTCGTCGACCGCCTCCAGGCCCGCCAGCCGGTGCGTGATCAGCACGGTCGTGCGCCCCTCGGTGGCGGCGAGCAGATCCGCCGTCAGGGCGTCCGCGGTGGCCAGGTCCAGGTGCTCGGCCGGCTCGTCGAGGACGAGGACGGGGAAGTCGGCGAGCAGCGCCCTCGCCAGTGCCAGGCGCTGGCGCTGGCCGCCGGAGATCCGCTCGCCGTGCTCACCCACCAGCGTGTCCAGCCCGTCCGGAAGGCCCTCGGCCCACTCCAGCAGCCGGGCCGCCGCCAGGGCCTCCCGCAGCTGCTCCTCGCTCGCCCCGGTCCGGGCCAGCCGCAGGTTCTCCCGTACCGAGCTGTCGAAGAGGTGTGCGTCCTGGGCGCACAGGCCCACCATCCGGCGGACCTCGTCGCCGTCGAGCGTGCGCGCGTCGGTGCCGCCCAGGCTGTACGTGCCCTCCGACAGGTCCAGGAACCGCAGCAGGACCTGGGCCAGCGAGGTCTTGCCCGCACCCGAGGAGCCGACGACGGCGATCCGCCGGCCGGCCTCCAGGGTGAGGTCCAGCCCGTGCAGCGCGTTCCGCTCCTGCCCGGGATGCCGGGCGGCGAGTCCGGTCAGCCGCAGCGGGAACGGCGAGGCCGGCACCGCGGCCGGCCGCTCCGGCTCGGCGACCGGGACGGGAGCGTCGAGGACCTCGTGGATCCGCTCGGCGCTCCGGCGCACCCGCTGCCGGTACTGGACGGCCTGCGGAAGCCCATTGACCGCCTCGAAGGCGGCGAGCGGGGTCAGCACGGCCACGGCCATGGCCACCCCGGACAGCCGTCCACCGTGCACGGCCTCGGCGGCCAGGGCCGCGGCGACCACCACGGTCAGCCCGCACACGAGGGCGGTCAGCCCGCTCCCGAGCCCGGTGGCGGCGGCTCCCCGTGCGGAGATGGCGGTCAGCGTCCTGTCACTCTCCTTCGCGGAGTCCTTCCGCCCGGCCAGCGCGCCGGCGACGGTCAGCTCGGCGGTCCCGGTCAGCAGATCGGCCACCCGCACGGCGAGTTCCCCCCGGGCGGGCGCGAGCCGCCGCTCCGCACGCCGGGCGCAGGCTCCGCTGACCAGCGGCACTCCGACCCCGGCGGCGAGCAGCCCGACGGCGAGCGCGGCACCCGCCCCGGGCAGCAGCCAGGCGGTGAAGGCGACCGAGCCGGTGCCCACGAGCACCGCGGTGCCCACCGGCAGCAGCCAGCGCAGCCAGTAGTCCTGGAGGGAGTCGGCGTCGGCCACCAGGCGGGCCAGGAGGTCCCCGCGGCGCTGCTCGCGCAGACCGGCCGGCGCGATGCGCTCCAGCCTGCGGAAGACCGACACCCGCACGTCGGCGAGCATCCGCAGCACGGCGTCATGGGAGACGAGCCGCTCCGCGTACCGGAAGACGGCCCTCCCGAGCCCGAAGGTCCGCGTGGCCGTGACGGCCACCATCAGGTAGAGCACCGGCGGCTGTTCGGATGCCCGCGAGATGAGCCATCCGGAGACGGCCATCAGCCCGACGCTGCACCCGACGGCCAGGGCCCCCAGCAGCAACCCGAGCCGGAACCGCCCCTGCCATGCCTTGGCCGCGGCGCGTACCCGCCGGAGCGGATCGCCGCCGCCCGCATCGGCGCCGCCTGCCTTGGCGGCCCTCTCGGGGGCGCGGCCGAGGATCCACTCCCCGGGGCCGGCCGGCCCCGCGCGCTCCCCTCCGAGGCGGCCCGAGGCCGCCGGGGCGATCCCTGCCCGGTCGGCGGAGGGAGCCGGCAGCAGCCCCGCCTCGCCCGGCACCGCAGCCTCCGCGCCCACCCGCACCACGCGGTCGGCCACGGCCAGCAGCGCAGGACGGTGGACGACCAGCAACACGGTCCGCCCCACCGCGAGGCGTCGTACGGCGTCCACGACGGCCCCTTCGGTCTCACCGTCGAGGGCAGCGGTCGGCTCGTCGAGCAGCAGCACCGGACGGTCCGCGAGGAACGCCCGCGCAAGTGCCAGCCGCTGGCGCTGTCCGGCGGAGAGCCCGACCCCGCCTTCCCCGAGCTCCGTCTCGACACCGCGCGGCAGCGCGGCGACGAACTCCCAGGCCCCGGCGTCCTTCAGCGCCCCCGCCACGGCCTCCGCGGAAGCGTCGGGGCGGGCCAGTCGTACGTTCTGCGCGATCGTCCCGGCGAACAGGTGCGGCCGCTGCGGAACCCACGCGATCCGCTCCCGCCACTGTTCGAGCGACAGCGAGGCGAGGTCCGCGCCGCCGATCCGCACCCGCCCCGCGGTCGGCTCGACGAAGCCCAGCAGCACGTGGAGCAGGGTGGACTTGCCCGCCCCGCTCGGCCCGATGAGGGCGACGCACTCCCCGGGCCCGACCGCCAGCGAGACCGGTCCCGGCGAGTCCTCACCGCGGCCCTCGTGGCGGACCGCGACCCCCTCGATCTCGATCCGCAGCCCGTCGGCCGGCACCGGGGCCACGCCGCCGGAGGCGGTGACCGGGGTCTGGAGCACCTCGAAGATCTCCTCCGCGGCGGCCAGCCCCTCGGCGGCCGCGTGGTACTGCGCCCCGACCTGGCGCAGCGGCAGGTACGCCTCGGGCGCCAGGATCAGGATGACCAGCCCGGTGTAGAGGTCAAGCTCCCCGTGGACCAGCCGCATGCCGATGGTCACGGCGACCAGCGCCACCGACAGCGTCGCCAGCAGTTCCAGGGCGAAGGAGGAGAGGAAGGCGATGCGCAGGGTCCGTACCGTCGCCTGCCGGTAGTCGTCGGTGATCTTGCGGATCGACTCGGCCTGGGCTTTGGCCCGGCCGAAGACCTTCAGCGTCGGCAGCCCGGCCACCACGTCCAGGAAGTGCCCCGACAGCCGGGACAGCAGCCGCCACTGCCGGTCCATCCGGGACTGGGTGGCCATGCCGATCAGCACCATGAACAGAGGAATCAGCGGCAGGGTGACGACGATGATGGCCGCCGAGACCCAGTCCTCGGTGACGATCCGGGCGAGGACCGCCACCGGGACGACCACCGCGAGCCCCAGCTGGGGGAGGTAGCGGGAGAAGTAGTCGTCGAGGGCGTCCACGCCCCTGGTGGCCAGCGCCACCAGCGATCCGGTCCGCTGTCCACTCAGCCAGCCGGGCCCCAGATCCGCGGCCCGGTCCAGCAGGCGGCCGCGCAGCTGCGATTTGACCGCCGCGCTGGCCCGGTGGGCGGCCAGCTCCGTGAGCCAGGCGAGCAAGCCGCGCCCCAGCGCGACCGCCGCGAGCAACAGCAGCGGGGTCCGCAGCGCGTCGCCGTCCAGTCCCCGCTCGAAGGCGCCGACCACGATCTCGGCGATCAGCATCGCCTGACCGATGACCAGCCCCGCCCCGGCAAGTCCCAGGGCCACCACGGCCGCCAGGAAGAGGCGGGTGGAGCGGGCGTACCGGAGCAGGCGCGGATCGATCGGTTTCACGTGAAACATCCCCCAGAACAGGGTCGGGCAGCAGGGTCAGGGATCAGTGGGCATCGGCGATGTGCTGCGTACCGATCCGCTTGCGGAACACCCAGTACGTCCAGCCCTGGTAGAGCAGGACGAGCGGCGTGGCCACGCCCGCGCACCAGGTCATGATCTTCAGGGTGTACGGGCTGGACGAGGCGTTGGTGACCGTGAGGTTCCAGGCCTCGTTCAGCGAGGACGGCATCACGTTCGGGAAGAGCGTCAGGAAGAGCATCGCGACCACGGCCGCGATGGTGACGCCGGACAGGGCGAACGACCAGCCCTCGCGGCCCGCCAGGTTGAAGCCCAGGGCTCCGACCAGCGCCAGGACGGCGACGACCATGGCGATCAGGCTCTTGCCGTCACCGCGCGAGACCTGCGTCCAGATCAGGAAGACGAGGGCCAGCACGGCGGTGAGCACACCCAGCCGGGTCGCCAGCGTGCGCGAACGCTCCCGGATGTCCCCGACCGTCTTGAGCGAGGTGAACACCGCGCCGTGGAAGGTGAAGAGGGTGAGGGTGACGAGGCCGCCGAGGAGGGAGTAGACGTTCAGCAGGTCGAAGAGGTTGCCGACGTAGTCCATCTGCTGGTCGATCTTCACTCCGCGCACGATGTTCGCGAAGGCCACGCCCCACAGGAACGCGGGGATCAGCGAGGTCCAGAAGATGGCGTGTTCCCAGTTGGTCTGCCAGCGCTCCTCGTCCCGCTTGTGGCGGTATTCGAAGGCGACACCGCGGATGATCAGACAGACCAGGATGAGCAGGAGCGGCAGGTAGAAGCCCGAGAAGAGGGTGGCGTACCACTCGGGGAAGGCGGCGAAGGTGGCACCGCCCGCGGTGAGCAGCCAGACCTCGTTGCCGTCCCACACGGGTCCGATCGTGTTGATCAGAACCCGCTTCTCCTTGCGGTCGCGGGCGAGGAGCTTGGTCAGGACTCCGACCCCGAAGTCGAAGCCCTCCAGGAAGAAGTAGCCGGTCCACAGGACGGCGATGAGCACGAACCAGACGTCATGGAGTTGCATGGTGGGGTCCCCTCAGCCTCAGTAGGAGAAGGCCATCGGCCGGTCGGGGTTCTTGTCGTCCCCGCCGATCTTGGTGGGCGGGTTGACGTCGGCCTCGGTCAGCTCGGGCGGGCCGATCTTCACGTACTTCACCAGCAGCCTCACTTCGATCACCGCGAGCACGGCGTACAGGAGCGTGAAGCCGATCATCGAGGTGAGCACCTCGGCCTGGGACACGTGGGGCGAGACCGCGTCGCGGGTGCGCAGCACTCCGTAGACCACCCAGGGCTGGCGGCCCATCTCGGTGAAGATCCAGCCCCAGGAGTTGGCGATGAGCGGGAAGCCCATGGTCCAGAGGGCGACGATCCAGTACCAGGTGGCGAACCGGGGGCTCAGCGCCTTCTTGAAGAGGACCAGGTGAGGAACCTCGTCCTCGCCGGTGCGCAGCCCCGGAGGCAGCATGAACTTCTTCCGGGTGAGCCAGAGCCCCAGCACGCCGACGGCGAGCGAGGCCATGCCGAAGCCGATCATCCAGCGGAAGCCCCAGTAGGCGACGGGGATGTTGGGCCGGTAGTCGCCGGGTCCGAACTTCTCCTGTTCGGCCTTGTTGACGTCGTTGATGCCGGGGACGAAGGAGGTGAAGTCGTCGTTGGCCAGGAAGGACAGCAGGCCCGGGATCTCTATCGCGACCTTGTTGTGGCCCTTCTCGACGTCTCCGTAGGCGAAGACGGAGAAGGGCGCGGGCGCCTCGCCGTCCCAGAGCGCCTCGGCGGCGGCCATCTTCATCGGCTGCTGCTTGAACATCACCTTGCCGAGCAGGTCACCGCTGATGGCGGTGCCCATGCCGGCGATGATCAGGGTGATCAGGCCGAGCCGCAGCGAGGTCCGCATCACGGGGACGTGCTTCTTGCGGGCCAGGTGGAAGGCGGAAATGCCGACCATGAAGGCGCCGCCGACCAGGAAGGCCGCCGTGATGGTGTGGAAGAACTGGGTCAGCGCGGTGTTCTGGGTGAGGACCAGCCAGAAATCGGTGAGCTCGGCCCGGCCCCGCTCCTCGTTGATCCGGTAGCCGACCGGGTGCTGCATCCAGGAATTGGCCGCGAGGATGAAGTAGGCCGAGAGGACGGTTCCGATGGAGACCATCCAGATACAGGCCAGGTGGATCTTCTTGGGCAGCTTGTCCCAGCCGAAGATCCACAGCCCGATGAACGTCGACTCGAAGAAGAAGGCGATGAGCGCCTCGAAAGCCAGCGGCGCGCCGAAGATGTCCCCGACGAAGCGCGAGTAATCGGACCAGTTCATGCCGAACTGGAACTCCTGCACGATGCCCGTGACGACGCCCATGGCGATATTGATCAAGAAGAGCTTGCCCCAGAACTTGGTGGCTCTGAGGTACTTCTCCTTCTCCGAACGTACCCAGGCGGTCTGAAGGCCCGCCGTCAGCGCGGCGAGCGAGATCGTCAGTGGGACGAAGAGGAAGTGGTAGACGGTGGTGATGCCGAACTGCCATCGGGCCAACGTCTCTGGCGCCAAAGCTACGTCCACGTCGTCGTCTCCTTCGGTGCGCCGTGGTACTGCCGCAGTTTGCCTGGCCTGCCCCACCCAATACGGGATGAAGCATGACACGCTTGTGAACGCGTTCACATTCACAAGCATTATGTCGTACCGGCTCCGGTGCGTTTCAGCCGGGGTCCCCCTAGCCAAGGCATTCAACAGATTGTTGAATGCCGCCCATGAGGATTCGTATCTCCTGGCCCGCGGGCCAGCTCACGGCCACCCTGGACGAGACCCCGACCAGCAAGGCGCTGGCCGAGGCACTCCCGATTTCCGCCTCCGCCAATACCTGGGGCGAGGAGGTCTACTTCGACACCGGCGTCTCCGTGGCGCTGGAACACGACGCCCGGCAGGTCGTCGACCCGGGCACGGTCGCGTACTGGACCGAGGGCGACGCGCTCGCGCTGCCCTACGGACCCACGCCCATATCGCGCGCAGGCGAGAGCCGCCTGGCGAGCCCGTGCAATGTGCTCGGCTCGTTCGAGGGCGACCCCCGCCTGCTGTCCACCGTCCGCGACGGCGACCCGATCCGCGTGGAACTCGCGTAGCCGCTCACGGCTCACGCGGTCCCCCAGGGCTCCGTCTCCTTGGAGCCCGAGAGCTACATCTCCTTGAAGAAGGCCTCGGCCGTGTGCAGGAAGATGTCGTTCGCCTCGGGCTCACCGATCGTGACCCGCAGGCCCTCGCCCGCGAAGGGCCGGACCACCACACCGGCCTTCTCGCAAGCCGCCGCGAACTCGGCGGTGCGCTCTCCCAGCCGCATCCACACGAAGTTCGCCTGCGTGTCCGGCACCGTCCAGCCCTGGCCGAGCAGCGTCTTGTGGACCCGGGCGCGCTCGCCCACCAGTGCCCCGACCCGGCCCATCAGCTCGTCCTCGGCCCGCAGCGAGGCGACCGCGGCGTCCTGGGCGAGCTGGCTGACGCCGAACGGCACCGCCGTCTTGCGCAGAGCCGCCGCCACGGGCTCGTGCGCCACCGCGAAGCCCACCCGCAGGCCGGCCAGCCCGTACGCCTTGGAGAACGTACGCAGCACGCAGACGTTCGGGCGGCTGCGATAGAGCTCGATGCCGTCCGGCACCTCGGTGTCGCGGACGAACTCCTTGTACGCCTCGTCGAGGACCACGAGGATGTCGGAGGGCACCCGGTCCAGGAACCGCTCCAGCTCGGCGCGGCGCACGGCGGTGCCCGTGGGGTTGTTGGGGTTGCAGACGAAGATCAGCCGGGTCCGCTCGGTGATCGCGTCGAACATCGCGTCGAGGTCGTGCACGTCCCCGTCGGTCAGCGGGACCTGCACGGACGTGGCTCCCGAGATCTGCGTGATGATCGGGTAGGCCTCGAAGGAGCGCCAGGCGTAGATGACCTCGTCGCCCGGGCCGGCCGTCGACTGGATCAGCGACTGGGCCACGCCCACGGAGCCGGTGCCCGTGGCGATGTGCTCGACCGGCACCCCGAACCGCTCGGCGAGCTCGTTCACCAGGCCCGTGCAGGCCATGTCGGGGTAGCGGTTGAACTGTCCGGCCGCCGCGACGGCGGTCTCCAGCACCCCGGACAGCGGCGGGTACGGGTTCTCGTTCGAGGACAGCTTGTACGCGACGGGCCCGCCCGCGGCAGCGGGCTTCCCGGGCTTGTAGGTGGGAATGCCGTCCAGCTCGGCGCGCAGCTTCGGGCTCTTCTCGCTCACCGCAGGTCCTCCTCGACCGTCCCGTACGACGTCGCCGTCGACTCAATACTGCTCACCTTATGAGGATTCCGCTCTTCCGAAAATGGGCGGCGCCAGGATTGCGGGGGAGCGTGCGCATATATGCGCACGCCGGTGGCCCGCGCCGTGGCGCGCATCCCTCGTACAGGTGAGTTGAGACCGTCCCGAGACCACACCGCTTTGGCATGCCCGTACCCGCCGACAAACGCCCCGCTCACTCTCCGCGCTCAAATTCCTTCATTTCCAAGGTCATTGGGGGTGGCGAACCATGCAGAATCGTGCCTGTCAACGCGTGCATATGCACCCGGACCACCCACCCCGCCGAGCCCTACTATCGGCTCGCCATGACAGCAGCAGGGAAGCATCAGGTGAGCCGGACCGAGACCACCCGGCGGGCCGCCGGCCGACAGGGCCGGGCCGGCATCAGGGACGTGGCCGCCGCGGCGGGCGTCTCGATCACGACCGTCTCCGACGCGCTCAATGGCAAGGGGCGGCTGCCGGACGCCACCCGCCGCCACGTTCGCGAGGTCGCCGACCGGCTGGGCTACCGCCCTTCCGCCGCGGCCCGCACCCTCCGTACGGGCAAATCGGGCCTCATCGGCCTGACCGTGACCACGTACGGGGATGAACCTTTCACCTTCACCGAATTCGCGTACTTCGCCGAGATGGCCAGGGCCGCCACCTCCGCCGCGCTCGCCCGCGGCTACGCCCTCGTCATCCTCCCCGCCACCTCCCGACACGACGTGTGGTCCAACGTGGCCCTCGACGGCACCGTCGTCATCGACCCCTCCGACCACGATCCCGTCGTCAGCGAACTGGTCCGCCAGGGCCTCCCCGTCGTCTCCGACGGCCGCCCGGCAGGCTCCCTCCCCGTCACCGCCTGGGTCGACAACGACCACGAGGCCGCCGTACTCAATCTGCTCGACCACCTCGCCGCCGCCGGCGCCCGCCGGATCGGGCTGCTGACCGGCACCACCACGGACACCTACACCCGGCTGTCGACCACCGCCTACCTCAGCTGGTGCGAGCGCGTCGGCCAGGACCCCGTCTACGAGTCCTACCCCGCCCACGACCCGTGCGCGGGCGCCGTCGCCGCGGACCGCCTGCTCGCCCGGCCCGACCGGCCCGACGCCGTCTACGGGCTCTTCGACCCCAACGGGACCGATCTCCTCGCCGCCGCCCGGCGCTACGGCCTGCGCGTTCCCGAGGACCTGCTGCTCGTCTGCTGCAGCGAGTCCACCGTGTACGCCAACACCGAACCTCCCATCACCACCCTCTCCCTCAAACCGCGCCGCATCGGCACCGCCGTCGTACAGCTGCTGATCGATGCCATCGAGGGGGTCGACACCGGCCGCCCGGTCGAACAGGTGGTCCCGACCGAGCTGATCATCCGCACTTCCTCGCAGCGCAGGCAGCCCCGTACGACCGTCAGCCCGCCCCGTTCTCCGGCCAAGGACTGACCGCCGCGGCGCGATACCGGCGGGGCTGACGGTCCCGCTGGGGATTTCCGCAACACCCATTTCGGGAGAAAGCGGCAGGAACTACTGGTTCCGCCCAGGATTCACCACCCCTGGTGCGTCACAGAGCGCGAGCCGCATTCCTATGATGGGCGCACGACATCACGGACCCTCCGCTCAGGAGGCCAGGAGGGTCCGCAGGTGTACGGCAGCGCGACGGTGGTGGAGGGGTCGATGACTCAGGGGGCCGGTCAGGGACCCGCGATGCGGACGGAGACGCTGCGGGACTTCCGGGTTCCGGTCGCCGAGCCCGTCCCGTACGGCGTGCCCGGCGCGCTTCCCGAAGAGGCCCCGGTGTACGGCGAGTACCCCGCGTACTACGGGGAGGGCGCGCCCCTGCCCCCTCAGCCGTCCGTACCGCCCCAGCCCTCCGTACCCCCGCAGCCGCCCGCCGGCCAGACCCCCGACCCCGGGGGACCGGCCCCGGCCGACGGGGACGGGACCGACGAGGTCTACGACGGTGGCTACACCCCCACCCAGCGCGATCTGCCGGTCATCGGCCGCGGCGGACCGGGCGACACCGTCCAGGTCCAGTACGTACCCCAGGAGTCCCAGGCGGCGGGCCCCGGACCGCTGTACGTCGTCGGCGACGTCCACGGCTATCTGGACGAGCTCGTCCACGAACTCCAGGCGCAAGGCCTCATCGACGCGGACCGCCGCTGGTCGGCCGGCAACGCACGCATCTGGTTCCTCGGTGACTTCACCGACCGCGGCCCCGACGGCATCGGCGTCATCGACCTCGTGATGCGGCTGTCCGCCGAGGCGGCCGCCGCCGGCGGCTACTGCAAGGCCCTCATGGGCAACCACGAGCTGCTGCTCATCGGCGCCAAGCGGTTCGGCGACACCCCGGTCGCCTCGGGCGCGGGCACCGCCACCTTCCAGGCCGCCTGGCTCCTCAACGGCGGCCAGCGCACCGACATGGAGCGCCTGGAGGACGTACACCTGCAGTGGATGCAGCGGCTGGACGCGGCCGTGCTGGAGGACGGGCACCTGCTGCTCCATTCCGACACGACCGCGTACCTCGACTACGGCGACTCCGTCGAGGACGTGAACGACACCATCCACGAGCTGCTCAACCGCAACGACGCCGACATCACCTGGGACCTGTTCCGCAAGTTCACCAAGCGGTTCGCGTTCCGCGACGAGGAGACCGGCCCCCAGGCCGTACGCGAACTCCTCGACACCTACGGCGGCGGCCGCGTCGTGCACGGGCACAGCCCGATCCCGTACCTGCTGGGCGAGGTGGGCACCGAGGACGGCGACGCGTCGCGCGGCCCGGAGGCCGTGACCGGGCCGCACGTGTACGCGGAGGGGCTCGCCATCGCGATGGACGGCGGGGTCACGATGGCGGGCAAACTGCTGGTGGTGCAACTCCCCCTGAACGACTGAGGGTTATCAGAAGGGGGGTAATTTCGGGAAAGCCCCTGTCACGGCGTGGCATGGGCGCTCTACCATCGCCCTATCCGTAGCAGGCTCTCCTCCGTTTGTGCCGGCGCCCGGGTCTACGCGGGCAAACCGGTCCCTACGGAGCATCGGGGGATGCACATGAACAGCGCTCCGCACCTGCTGACCGAAGACCGACCCGAGTTCGATCGGCTCCTCGACGAGGCGCTGCGCACCGCGCGCGAACGGCCCGAGCTCTCCGCCCTCGGTGAGCGCCTGAACGCCGAGCAGCTGCGCACGATGGCCATCGGGGCCAGCGCGCTGCTGACGACGGCGGCCGCGGCCGAGTACGACCACTACGTGAAACTCCGCGGAGAACGGCGCGACGAGGCCCTGTCCACCCCCGGTTCGACCGGAGAGCGGGATGGCGGGCCGCAGGACGAGGGCGAGGACGGCGCGGGTGTCAGTGCCGTGGTCGCGGTGCTCGCGCCGGTCCTGGCGGGCACCGCGATGCTGATATTCCTGCTGGTGGGCTACATCCTGAAGGCGATCGAGCCCGAACCGTCCTTCGCCGACACGATGTTGACGGCCGGTTGGCTCTTCGGTGCGCTGACCGTGGTCTCGCTGCTGTTCGCGGTGGTCGGGCTGCTGGTGACGGCCGTCCGCAACCGGGCGACCGAGGTGGTGGCCGAGGACGGGACGGACGCGATGCCCGACGAGGTCGCGCGGGCCCGCGAGGCCTGGCGGCGGGCCCTGCTGGAGCGGGGCATCCTGCCGTTCCTGCGGGACGCGCTGGCCGATCCGAGCGCGGGGCCGGTGTATCCGGCCCCGCACACGCCGAAGGCCGGGCGCATCCCCAACCTGGGATACACCCGGCCCGACTTCACCAGCCCGGGGTCCCCTTCACAGGGTCCCCGACCCGGCTACACCCCGCCGGACTTCACGAGCCCGGACTTCACGAGCCCGGACGGCGGCTCGCAGTGACGGCGGCCTGGTCTGCCGTTACTTGATCTCCTTGGGGCGCAGGTTCAGGTCCTCCTTGGTCAGCTGGTGCGAGAACCGTGCCAGCGGAGTGACGACGCCATTGGCGCCGGGGGCCGGCTGGGGGTTCGCCGCCGTCCAGATCTCGTTGCACGTGAGAGCGTCCGGGCTTCCCGGGTTGATCGTGCAGGTGGTCTCGTAGATGTCGCCCCCGGTCGTCAGGACCTCGATGTTGACGATGTTGGCCTGGGAGGAGATCGATACCGCGCACGCGTCCGTCGGGTAGGTTTCCCCGGTGTCGGTCAGGTCGTACCAGCGCCAGTTGGTCGGCGAGGGCGTCAGGTCACGGATGCCCGCGTAGGTGATGGTGTCGGAGAGGACGGCCTTGACCTCGCGAGAGGCAGCGGGCCGGATCGAGTCCACGTCGAAGCACTGGCCGCTGGCGCCCTGGGTACCGGTCGCGCCCGTTGCACCGGTGGGGCCCGTGGGACCGGTCGGTCCCGTGGGGCCGGTGGAGCCCGTCGCGCCGGTCAGGCCCGGAGTGCCGTCCGTTCCCGTGGCGCCGGTCGGCCCGGTGGGGCCGGTCGGGCCGGTGGAGCCCGTCGCGCCGGTCAGGCCCGGAGTGCCGTCCGTTCCCGCGGGGCCGGTCGGCCCGGTGGGACCGGTCACGCCCGTCCCCGGGCCGGCGGGGCCCGTGGGGCCGGTCGCACCCGTCACACCGGTTCCGGTCGCGCCCGTCGGACCGGTCGAACCCGTGGCACCCGTGAGACCCGTCGGGCCGGTCGGGCCGGTCGCTCCGGTGTGACCCTTGGGGCCGCGCGGACCCCGCGGGCCGGTCGGACCGACCTTGCACTTGTCGTACGACTGCCCGGACGGGCTCATCGCCTTCTTCTTGGGGCGCTGCTGCTTGCAGTGGTCACCACCGCCGCCACCGCCACCGCCACCGGTCACCACCGACCCCGTCGGCTGCGTGGCGCCGGCCGCGGCCGGGGCCGCGATGCTCGCCAGAACCAGCGCAACGGAGGCGAAGGTGCCTCCCGCAAGCCAGCCGGCCCTTCGGGGCAGGGGCCCCAGGATGGATCGGGCCCTGTCCTCAGAACTCATGTACCGCTCCTCGCAGACACCGGATCGAATGATCGCTCGAAGTCCGGACAGACGACCGGACCTCGCGGGTCATCCTGAAGACCGGTTCCCCGTAAGCCACTTCGCCGCGCCCACCTGTCAGCAAATCGGACCAGCGTGCGCAGCCACTTGGCGGTGCAGCAGGGAGCCACCCGGGGCCGCACCCCGGCGCGGCGCCGACGGGCCGCCCGGCCCCGTCCCTAGGGTCAGCGGCCGTGAAGCCGACCATCTGCCTCTGCATGATCGTGAAGAACGAATCCGCCGTCATCGAGCGCTGCCTCGACTCGGTACGGGACCTCATCGACACCTGGGTCATCTCCGACACCGGATCCACCGACGGCACCCAGGAGCTGATCCGGAGCGCTCTGCGCGGGATCCCCGGCGAGCTCCACGAGGAACCCTGGACCGACTTCGGGCACAATCGCAGTCTCAACATCGCGCATGCCCGCGGCAAGGCCGACTACCTGCTCCTCGTCGACGCCGACCTCGTCCTGCGCCGCACCGGCCCGCTGCCCCCGCTCACGGCGCAGTCGTACATGCTGCGCCACGAGGGTGCGACGGAATACCGCATCAAACGGCTGGTCCGCGGTGACCTCCCCTGGCGGTACGAGGGCGTCACCCACGAGTACCTGACCTGCGACGCCCCCGGGGAGTACGACGAGCGCCCCGGCTTCCAGCAGAACCTCGACGCACTGTTCATCGAGGACCATGCGGACGGGGGATCCCGGCACGACAAGTTCGAGCGTGATGCCCGCCTGCTCGGCGCCGAACTCGAACGGGACCCCTCCAACACCAGGACGGCCTTCTACCTCGCCCAGACGATGCGGGACATGGGTGACACCGCTGCGGCGATCCGGCTCTACCGACACCGCGCGGCCATGGGCGGCTGGGCCGAGGAGGTCTACTACGCGCTGCTCCAGGCCGGAGTCCTGAGCGCCGAGTCCGGCGACTGGCCCGCTGCCATGGACGCCCTTTCGCAGGCTTGGGAGTCCCGCCCCACCCGGCTGGAAGCCTGCTACGAACTCGCCTCCAGGCTCAGGGTGCTGGGGCGCCACCGCACGGCCCACGCGATCACCTCAGCGGTACTGGACCGCCCGGCCCCTCCGGACCTGCTGTTCGTCCAGCCGTGGGTGTACCAGTGGGGGCTGCTCTTCGAGCACTCCATCACCGCGTACTGGGTGGGGGACATGCAGACCTCGCTGCGCGCCTGCGACCGGCTGCTGGAACTGCCCGACCTGCCGGAGTCGTATCGCCGGCAGACGGAGGCCAATCGCGGGTTCGCGGCGGCCCGCAGTGGGCCGTCCGTCCCTGTTTCACGTGAAACATCGCGCGACGCGAAGGTCTGACCTCCAGCGCAACGCGGCTGGCGTGCCGGAACACTGCTCTGGGAAGCCCCCTCTACCTCCCAGAGCAGCGCCGGCCCCCACGGGCGGGTCAGTCCGCCAGCGGGAGGTAGACCCGGTTCCCGCTCGCCGCGAACTCGGCGGACTTCTCCGCCATGCCCGCCTCGATCTCATCGGCCTTCAGGTCGCCGCCGTGCTCGCGGCGGATGTCCTGGGAGATCTTCATCGAGCAGAACTTCGGACCGCACATCGAGCAGAAGTGCGCGGTCTTGGCCGGTTCGGCCGGGAGCGTCTCGTCGTGGAACTCACGGGCCGTGTCCGGGTCGAGGGCCAGGTTGAACTGGTCCTCCCAGCGGAACTCGAACCGCGCGTCCGACAGGGCGTCGTCCCATTCCTGGGCGCCCGGGTGGCCCTTGGCCAGGTCCGCCGCGTGTGCAGCGATCTTGTACGTGATGACGCCGGTCTTCACGTCGTCACGGTTGGGCAGGCCCAGGTGCTCCTTCGGCGTGACGTAGCAGAGCATCGCGGTGCCCCACCAGGCGATCATCGCGGCGCCGATGCCCGAGGTGATGTGGTCGTACGCCGGGGCGACGTCCGTGGTCAGCGGGCCGAGCGTGTAGAACGGCGCCTCCTCGCAGATCTCCTGCTGGAGGTCGATGTTCTCCTTGATCTTGTGCATCGGGACGTGGCCCGGGCCCTCGATCATGGTCTGCACGTTGTGCCGCTTGGCGATCGTGTTCAGCTCGCCCAGCGTCTTCAGCTCCGCGAACTGGGCCGCGTCGTTGGCGTCCGCGATGGAGCCGGGGCGCAGGCCGTCGCCGAGCGAGTACGTGACGTCGTACGTCGCGAGGATCTCGCAGAGCTCCTCGAAGTTCGTGTAGAGGAAGTTCTCCTTGTGGTGCGCCAGACACCAGGCGGCCATGATCGACCCGCCGCGGGAGACGATGCCGGTCTTGCGGCGGGCGGTCAGCGGCACGTACGGCAGGAGTACGCCGGCGTGGACCGTCATGTAGTCGACGCCCTGCTCGGCCTGCTCGATGACCGTGTCCTTGTAGATCTCCCAGGTCAGGTCCTCGGCGCGGCCGTCGACCTTCTCCAGCGCCTGGTACAGCGGCACGGTGCCGATCGGGACCGGGGAGTTGCGCAGCACCCACTCGCGAGTGGTGTGGATGTTGCGGCCGGTCGAGAGGTCCATGACCGTGTCGGCGCCCCACTTGGTCGCCCAGGTCATCTTGTCGACCTCCTCCTCGATGGAGGAGGTGACCGCGGAGTTGCCGATGTTGGCGTTGACCTTCACCAGGAACCGCTTGCCGATGATCATCGGCTCGATCTCCGGGTGGTTCACGTTCGCGGGAAGCACCGCGCGACCTGCGGCGATCTCCTCACGGACCACCTCGGGGGAGACGTTCTCCCGGATCGCGACGTACTCCATCTCCGGGGTGATCTCACCGCGGCGGGCGTACGCGAGTTGCGTGACGGCGGCGCCGTCACGGCCCCGGCGGGGCTGGCGCGGACGTCCAGGGAAGACCGCGTCGAGGTTCTTGAGGCCACCTCGGGGCGAGGTGTGCTTGATCCCGTCGTCCTCCGGGCGCACGGGGCGGCCCGCGTACTCCTCGGTGTCGCCGCGGCTGATGATCCAGTTCTCGCGCAGCGGCGGAAGGCCGCGCCGCACGTCGGTCTCGATCTGCGGGTCGGTGTACGGCCCGGACGTGTCGTAGAGCGTCACGTCCTTGCCGTTGGTGAGGTGGACCTGGCGGACCGGCACCCGGATGTCGGGGCGGGAGCCCGCCACGTAGCCCTTGTGCCAGCCCGGCTGGCGCTCGGTCCGGTCGGCGTCGTCCTGGCTGACGGCAGGCGTGCGTGCGTCCTGAATGGTCATGAGACCTGATCTCCCTACGCCGGCATTACCCGGTAACAGGTTCGGCGGTCGACGCAGCCTCTTCCCGTACGCATCTGTGCCGCGCGTACGGTGATCAGCGCCCTCTCAGCCCGGTGCTCCGAGCTCCCGCGTTGTGCAAAGGTGCCCCCACGCTAGCGTCATTTGTGGCGTGCTGAACAGTGGGCCCCCTCAACTCTTGCGATGATCTGCCGGTGACGTCCTCGCCGCAGCCCCCCACCCAGCCCACCGAGCCCACGGGTCACAGCGACCACTCACACGCGGGCCACGAGCACGACGACCACCGGCATGACCGGATCCCGGCCCCGGGCCACTCCCACGGCCACCCCCACGGACATTCCCACGGCCACGGACCGGCGGCTCCCGTCTCGAAGCACCTGCGCAAGGTCATCGCGGCGGTCCTGATCCCGTTCGCCGTCGCCGTCTTCGTCGGCATGGTGGTGCTCTGGCCGGGCGGCGCTCCCGCTCACGAGCGCTCCGGGGTGGGCTTCGACCGGCAGACCCAGCAGGGCCGGGTCGTCGCGATCGAACAGGTCGACTGCAAATCGGTGAACGCCTCGCAGGTGCCCACCACCGGGAACGTCACCACCCCGGAGGGCCGTGAGGCCCGGGCCCAGCAGACCGGCGACTGCAAGAAGGCCACCATCGAGGTCGGCACCGGGCAGGACAAGGGCCGGACGTTCATCGAGATCGTCCAGCCGGGCGCGCCACGGCAGCTGGAGAAGGACCAGGAGGTGGTCGTCGCGTACGCGCCGGACGCGCCCCGGGACCTCCAGTACTCCGTGGTCGACGTGAACCGCAAGCTGCCGCTGGCGGTACTGGCGGGCATCTTCGCCGTGGCCGTCGTCGTCGTCGGACGGATGCGGGGCCTGTTCGCGCTGATCGCGCTGGTCGTCAGCTTCGGCGTGCTGACCCTGTTCATCCTCCCGGCGATCCTCCAGGGCTCGAACCCGCTGGTCGTCGCGGTCGTCGGTGCCAGCGCCATCATGCTCATCGCGCTCTACATGTGCCACGGCCTGAGCGCCCGTACGTCCGTCGCCGTCCTCGGCACGCTCGTCTCGCTGCTGCTGATCGGGCTGCTCGGCTCGGTGTTCGTCGACTGGGCGTTCCTCAGCGGCAACACCGACGACAACACGGGGCTCATCCACGGGCTCTACCCGGACATCGACATGAGCGGTCTGCTGCTCGCGGGCGTGATCATCGGATCGCTGGGCGTGCTCGACGACGTGACGGTCACCCAGACGTCGGCGGTCTGGGAACTCCACCAGGCCGACTCGTCGATGGGGCCCCGCGCCCTGTACCGAGCGGCCATCCGGATCGGCCGCGACCACATCGCCTCGGTGGTCAACACCCTGGTACTGGCTTACGCGGGCGCGGCGCTTCCGCTGCTGCTGCTGTTCTCGATCGCGAACAGCAGCATGGGTTCGGTGGCCAACAGCGAGCTGGTCGCGGAGGAGATCGTGCGCACCCTCGTGGGGTCGATCGGCCTGGTGGCCTCGGTCCCCGTCACCACCGCGCTCGCGGCGCTGGTGGTCTCCGCCGACCGGCCGGGAGCCCCGGCCGGAGCGGCGGCCTCGGGGCCGGTCCGCGGTGGCCGGGGCCGGCGGCGCAAGCGCTGAGCGGCCCGGGAGGCTCGGGGGCCCGGGGCGACTCGGCGCGTGCGGCCCGTCGGCTCGGCCGGCCGGGTCCGCCCGCTCAGCCGGCGTTCTGCTCGTTCTGCCGGGCCTCGGCCAGGATCCGGTCCAGCGCCTCGTCGAGGTTCTCCTCGAAATCGCCGAGGTTTCGCTCCTGACCGAGCGGAACAAGCCGGTCGGTACGGTCGAGGAACGCGACGAGCGGCGCCGCGCCGGCACGGAACAGGGCCCGGTCGCTGCCGACCTGGAGCCGGATGTGGACGTCGGAAAGGTCTTCCGGATCGGTGGGGGCGATGTGCACATCACCGTCACCGCACGGCTTGTTGATGCCGTCGAGGAGCAGCTCCCGGCCGAACGCCCAGGTCACGGGGGCATCTCCGGGAAGGTGGAACGTCAGACGCACTGCGTAGGGGTCCCGGGTGTCGTACCGGAGTTCCACCGGGATCCGGAAGGAGAGCTCCTCGGAAACGAGGAAGCTCATCATGACCTCTGCCTGTACCGACTCGCGCATGGACTACCCCGCTGTAGTGGAAGTGGCCAGGAATGATCCCCCAGGGCCCTCTTGACAAGGGTGGTGGAAGCGCATGCAGATCACAAGGAGTGAGTTTTCAGATACTGATAGAGAACGAGAGGGTGCTCAACAGCGCGCCTACTTCACTCCGTAGTCGATCGACCACATACAGCAATCGTTCCTCCTGGTGCAAAGGGAGGGAAATCGCCATGGTTGCGGCGGTATCGCCCGCAGTGATGGGGATGGCTGCACACACGGTGCCCAGCGCGTACTCCTGACGCTCCGTAACCGGCTCCATCCGGCCGAGAGAGCCGATGCGATGTTCGAGGGCGCTCTGGTCCCGGACGGTGTACTGGGTGACGGCCTCTACCGGGTGCCGCTCGTAGTAGTCCCTGCGCGTCTTCTCGTCGAGCTGGGCCAGCAGGCACTGCCCGATGGCGTGCGCGTGGCCGGTCGCACGGAAATCCGCCCACTCCTCGACGGCGGGGCTGGCCGGGGTGTCCGAGACACCCACGAGCTCGATCTCACCCTCGCGGAACACGGCGAAGTAGACGGGGGCCCCGACCGCGTCGCGGAAGTGCGCGAGGGAGTCGAGGATCATGCTGCGACGTTTCTGCTGCAGTCCGCCGCCCGCCAGCCGCCCGGCGGCTGCTCCGAGCACGAACACTCCGCCCTCGCGCCGCAGATAGCCCTCGTGCGTGAGGGTGCGCAACAGGTGGTAGGCGGTGGGGAGCGGGAGCCCGGCTTCGCGCGCCAGTTGTTTCGCCGGGGCTCCCTCGCTGTGGGAACCCGCTGCTTCGAGCAGCCTCAACGCGCGCTGCACCGAACCGATCAGCGTCGGCACACCGGCATTGTGAACCGAAGACAAAGCTCACCCCCAGGCGTGGCGACGGGCCTGGGGAGGGCCCGCCCTGCGGGGGCCGCCCCCGCGCGCGCCGCGGTTCCTGGGGGCCGTACTAGGCCGACACTGGAGAAAACCGCAGGTCAAGGCGGCACCACCGGCGTCCGGCGCCCAGGGGCCGGCGCAGATTGCCACCCTATCGGCCGATTCCCGCGGCGCGGGCGGTTTGCCACCCCACGTTCCCCCGCCCGGGTTAATCCCCCGGATTGACCCGGAGCCCGGAGCCCGGAGCCCACGGCTCGGAGCCCGGGGCCCGGAGCCCAGCGGTCTGGGCTCCGGGGACCTACCAGTCGCGCGAGGAGGACTTCGTACCGCCGCCGGTGAACTTCTTCACGATGAAGATCAGGCCGCCGACGAGGGCGACGAAGAGCAGCAGCTTGAAGACGAACGAGATCAGGGCTCCGAGGATGCTCGTGATGACGCCACCGAAGACGAAGAGCACCAGAAGCGGGATCGCGACCCACTTCACCCACCAGGGCATGCCTGCGAATGTCTGCCGGATCCCGTCCATGTCCTCAACCTCTTCCTGAGCTTCCCGAGCCGTGACTTCCTGCTCTCGATGCTAGGGGGCCGCTCAACCGCCCGGGGGCCCGCGAGCCCCCGGACTCCCCTGATCCGCCCCCTAGGGGAATCAGGAGGTCCGACCCTGGGTCGGGGGTCGCCCGGTCAGGCCTCCGGCGGGGAGAACACCACCAATACCCGCAGGTCCTCGGTGATGTGATGGAACTTGTGCAGCACCCCGGCGGGCACGTAGACGACGCTGCCGCGCGCCACCGTCGTGGTCTCCTCCCCGACCGTGATCGAACCCCGGCCGCTCACCACGAAGTACACCTCGTCCTGGCGGTGCGGCTGCTGCGGGTCGCTCCGTCCGGCGTCGAGGGCGTACAGCCCGACCGACATGTTCCGTTCGCGCAGGAACTGCAGATAGGCGCCGTCGTTCGCGAGCCGCTCCGCCTCAAGCTCGTCCAGCCGGAAGGCCTTCATCGTCGTTGTGCCCCTTGCTCTCTCGCGTTCCCTGGCATCCGCTGATCTGCTGATGTCCCGCCGGGATCTTCTCTGCCACGATCAGACACATGACGAATTTCGTAGTCAAGACGCTCGCCAACGCGGCTGCCCTGGCCGTCGCCATCTGGCTGCTCGCCGGCATCACGCTCGACGACAACAGCTCCCTCGGCCGCCGGACCCTCAGCCTGATTCTGGTCGCCCTGGTCTTCGGCCTGGTCAATTTGATCGTCAAGCCCGTGGTGAAGTTCTTCTCACTTCCCCTGTTCATCCTCACCCTCGGACTGTTCACCCTCGTCGTGAACGCCCTGATGCTGATGCTGACCTCCTGGCTTGCCAAGCAGCTCGACCTCAGCTTCCACGTCGACAATTTCTGGACCGCCCTGCTGGGCGGCTTGATCATCTCCGTCGTCTCCTGGGCCGTGAACATGGCCCTGCCCGACAAGAACTGAGCCGGCTGCCATGTACCGCGTGTGCTTCGTCTGCACGGGCAACATCTGCCGCTCCCCCATGGCCGAGTCCGTCTTCCGGGCCCGCGTCGCCGAGGCCGGGCTCGACGCCCTGGTCGAGGTGGACAGCGCCGGCACCGGCGGCTGGCACGAGGGGGACGGCGCCGATCCGCGCACGGTCACCGTCCTGGAGGCCGCCGGATACGAGCAGAGCCACCGCGCCCGGCAGTTCCGGGCCTCGTGGTTCGCCGGCCTCGACCTCGTCATCGCGCTCGACGCCGGGCACCTGCGGGACCTGCGGGCGCTCGCGCCCACTCCCGAAGACGCCGCCAAGGTGCGACTGCTGCGTTCCTACGACCCGGCGGCGACTGCCGCAGAAGCCGACGTACCGGATCCCTACTACGGCTCCCTGGAGGGGTTCGAGCAGTGCCTGGAGCTCGTCGAGGCGGCGAGCGCGGGCCTGCTGGAGGCCGTACGCGAGACAGTGAAGGAGCACGCCCCATGAACGACCACGCCGACGGGACCGGGACGGCCGGGCCCGGACCCGGGACAGGGGCCACTGCGGCGGAAGGGCTCGGCGAAGGCACCCGGGCCGTACGCGCCGGGCTGCCCGAGCCCCTCAAGAACCAACCGTCCCTGCCCGGACCCGTCTTCGCCGCCCATTTCCACCTCCCCGGCGACGTGGAGGGCCCGTACACCTACGGACGCGACACCAACCCCACCTGGACCCTGCTGGAGCGGGCCATCGGGGAACTCGAAGCGCCCGGCCAGGACGGCGTCCACACCGTCGTCTTCGCCTCCGGCATGGCCGCGGTCTCCGCCGTCCTCCTCTCCCAGGCCCGTACCGGCGACACCGTCGTCCTGCCCGACGACGGCTACCAGGCGCTGCCGCTGGTCCGCGAGCAGTTGGAGGCCTACGGGATCCACGTCCGCACCGCGCCGACCGCCGGGGACGCGCAGCTGGCCGTCCTCGACGGGGCCAGGCTGCTGTGGATCGAGACGCCCTCCAACCCCGGGCTCGACGTGTGCGACGTCCCGCGCCTGGCCGCGGCCGCCCACGCGGGCGGCACCCTCGTCGCCGTCGACAACACCCTCGCCACCCCGCTCGGTCAGCGGCCCCTGGAACTCGGCGCGGACTTCTCCGTCGCCAGCGGCACCAAGGGCCTCACCGGCCACGGCGACCTCCTGCTCGGCTACGTCGTCTGCCGCGACCCCGAGCTCGCAGCCACCGTCCGGCGCTGGCGCAAGATCATCGGCGCGATCCCGGGTCCGATGGAGGCCTGGCTGGCCCACCGCTCCCTGGCCACCATCCAGCTGCGGGCCCAGCGGCAGTGGGCGAACGCCCTGGCCGTCGCCGAGGCGCTGGCCGACCGTCCGGACGTCACCGGGCTGCGCTACCCCGGCCTGCCCGCGGACCCGTCCCACAAGACGGCCGCCCGGCAGATGCGGGGCTTCGGCTCCGTCGTCTCCTTCACCCTGGCGGACCGTGCGCACGCCGAGCGGTTCATGGCCGCCCTGCACCTGGTCGAGGACGCCACCAGCTTCGGTGGCGTACGGTCCACCGCGGAGCGGCGCGGTCGGTGGGGCGGCGACCCCGTTCCGGAGGGGTTCATCCGCCTGTCCGCAGGGGCCGAGGACACCGACGACCTGGTCGCGGACGTGCTGCGGGCGCTGGACGCGGCGGGCGCGGGCGTCTGATCAGCAGGAACAAGAGCGGTCCGAGCCTCCCCCCTGGTGACTCGGACCGCTCCGGGTTCCGCGCGCGAAGAACCACGCACACAAGGCTAGTTGACTCAACGTCAGAGTCCAATCACGGTAACGACAGGGGCCTATCGGCATATTTATAGTTGAAGGCCCCCACCGAGAGGGGCCTTCATGGACCTGGCCCTGTTGCGCACCTTCGTCGCCGTGCACCGGGCGGGCTCGTTCACCCGGGCCGCCGCACTCCTCGGGCTGTCACAGCCCGCCGTCACCTCGCAGATCCGCACTCTTGAACGGCAGCTGGGCCGGCCCCTCTTCCACCGCAGGGCCCGCGGTGTGACCCCCACCGCCGTCGGCGACGAACTCGCCCACAAGGCGGCCCCCCACCTCGACGCCCTGCTGCGGATAACCGAGGCGGAACGCGAGGCCGCCGGCGCATTGCGCACCCTGCACCTCGCCGGTCCCCCCGAGTTCCTGTGCCTGCGCGTCCTGCCCGCCCTCGCACCGCTCGTCGGCCAGGGCCACACCCTGCGCGCCGTATTCCAGGCCGGAGCCGAGGAGGCTCTCGACGGACTCGCCGCCGGCCACCACGACCTCATCGCCACCACGGCCCGCCCACGCGGCGGGCTCTTCAGCGCGACCGCTCTGTGCGACGAGGAGCACGTGCTGGTCGCCGCACCCTACTGGGCCGCCCTCGTCGATCCGGACCGGCTCCGCGAGGCCGGCCCGGCCGCCCTCGCCGGCATTCCGCTCGTCGAGGTCCACGAGACGCTTCCGCTCGTCGCCCGCTACTGGGCCGCGGTCTTCGAGACCCGTCCCGGCACCCGGCCCGATGCGGCCACCGTCGTAGCCCCCGACCTGCGGGCCGTACTGGAGTGCGTCCGGGCCGGCGCCGGGCTTGCCGTCCTGCCTCGCTATCTGTGCCAGGACGCCCTCGACAGCGGGCAGATCGTCGCCCTGCTGGAACCGCCCGTACCCCCGCTGCGCACCTGGTTCCTCGTCGTACGGACCGGCAGTCTCGCCCTCGCCCACCTCGCCCGTGCGCACGACCGGCTGCTGCGCGCCGCCGCCCACTGGTGAGCCTCCGCTTCCGACGTGCGACGCGTTTCGCCGCCACGCGTTTCAGACACCCCGGTGTGGGCCACTCTTCTCCCATGACCGAACGTCCCGTGGTCAAACGCACCGCCCGCGCGATCCTGCTCGACGGTGACGACCTGATCCTCATCAAGCGCACCAAGCCCGGCGTCGATCCGTACTGGCTGACCCCCGGCGGGGGAGTGGAGTCTTCGGACGCCACCGTCGTCGACGCCCTCCACCGAGAGCTCCACGAGGAACTCGGCGCGAAGATCACCGATGTGGTGCCCTGCTTCGTCGACACCGTCGAGCACATCGCCGACGGAGGGGTGACGGGCGTGAAGGTGCAGCACTTCTTCGTCTGCCACCTCGAATCCATGGACCCAAGCCAGCGGCACGGCCCCGAAATCGACGAGCCCGAAGGCGAGTACGAGATCGTCCGCGTGCCCTTCAGCCGGGTCGGCATCGCCGCCGTGCATCTCGTCCCGCTGTCCCTGCGCCACTACCTCGACGGCAACATCGAAGGCGTACGCGCCATGCACGCCCCCGACCTGGGCTGATCCCGTCCCGGTCCGCACACGGTGCGTCCCGGGTCGCTTCGGCCCGGGGCGCGGTGGAGGGCGCGGTCCGGCCGGTCCGCCGGGTCTCAGCCGGCCGCGCCCACCAGCTCTTCCACCGCGTCGAAGCGGATCCGGTCACCCGGTATCCCGATGCGCTTGAGCTCGTTCACGCCGCTGCGGATCATCGCGGGCGGCCCCGAGACGAACGCGTCGTACGAGCTCCACGGCCCGTGTTCGCCGATGGCTTGGGGCAGCTGGCTCGCGAGACCCTCACCGACCACCGGGCGCACCGACAGCCACGGGTGAGAGCGCTGCAGCCCCAGCAGGGTGTCCTTGTCGTACAGGTCGCCGTCGCTGCGCGCCCCGAAGAACACCTCCACCGGGCGGCGCTCGCCGTGCTCCGCCACGTCCTCGATCAGCGCCTTGATCGGGGCGATGCCCGTTCCGCCGCCGAGGCAGAGCATCCCGTTGTCGGTGCTGTGGTCCACCACCATCGAGCCGGCGGGCGGTCCGAGCCGCAGCACGTCGCCGGGCCGGGCGTGCCGTACCAGCGCGTTGGAGACCCAGCCCGCCGGAACGGCCTTGACGTGGAAGGACAGCAGCCCGTCGGCGCGAGGCGCCGAGGCGAACGAGTAGTGCCGCCACACCCGCGGCCACCACGGGGTCTCCAGACTCGTGTACTGGCCCGCGAGAAAGGCGTACGGCTGGTCGGGGCGGACCGTCAGCACCGCGATGTCCGGGGTGCGCAGATCGTGCGAGACCACCTCCGCGTGCCACCACGCGGGGCTCTCCACCTCGTCCTCCGCCGCCGCGTCGATCATCGTCTGGGACATCGTGGTGTAGGCCCGAACCCATGCGGCCTGCGTCTCCGGACCCCAGGTCTGCTGGGCGTACCGGGACAGGGCGCCGATGAGGGCCTCGCCCACCACCGGGTAGTGCCCTGCCATCGTCCCGTACTTGCGGTGCCCGGCACCCATCCGGCGCAGGTAGGGGACGAGCACTTCCGGGTCGTCGATGTGCTCGGCAGCGGTCAGCAGGGCCTTCAGCAGCCGATCGCGCTGCGTGTCCATGGCGGCCGGGAACATGTCCCGCACCTCGGGATGGCCGGCGAAGACCAGGGCATAGAAGTAGGAGGTCACCCTGTCGGCGATCGGTGCGATCTCCTCAAGGGTCCGGCGGATGAGTACCGCGTCCGGGGAGGGCTCGACCGCAACGCCCCCGGACGGTATCCGGGCCGTCCGTCTGGCCGATCTGGTGGGCGGAGCGTCCATGCGATGCCTCGCTTCGAACATCTCGGTCGGTAACGCGCCACGGCCTTCGAATCCGTGGTTCCGGGCCTCAGAGCCTGCCAGCCGCCCCAACTACTCGCGGGAAAAACCGGAAAGTCCGCGTTTCGAACCCGCTTCCCTCCTAAGATGTTTGGACTTCCGTGCGCGCCGCCCCGACCAGCTGGTATGCCTCTCGCAGATCCCGGCCCTCGTAGACGTACGTCGCCCGCTCCGCCAGGTAGGGACCGGCATTGACCGCCACCGACACCGAAACGGCCTCGAAGAGCAACGAGTCGGTCGGCGAATCCCCGTAGGCGATGCAATCGGCCCGGCGCACCCCGAACTGCGCGCAGAGCCGGTCCGCCACTGCGACCTTGCCTTCAGGCGTCAGGAGCCCGGCCGCCTCCACGGGCCGGGTGAAGGGCACCTCCGGGAAAACCGAACCGTGAGCGGCATGTGCGCCCCACTCCAGCAGCAGTTCCACAAAGAACGAGGGCGACAACGAGATCACCGCGCAGTAGTCCCCGCGTTCCCTGATCTCCCGCCACACGTCACGGATCCCCGTCAGCCACGGAGCTCCGTCGAACGCCGCCCGGACGTGCGCGGTCGTCAGCCCCGCCCACAGCGCATGAGCCGCCACCGAGAACTCGTGCGGTCCGATCTGCTGAGCGCCGAAGGCCCGCTCCAGCTCGGCGATCTCCGCGCTCAGACCGAGTTGCCGGGAGATCTCGACCGGCGCCGCGGAGCCGTACATCAGCGTCCCGTCGAGATCGAAAAGGTGCAGGAGACTCATGGCACAGGAGGCTAGCCCGTTCATGTTTCACGTGAAACATCGTCCGGTCGATGTTTCACGTGAAACATCGATCCCAAATCCTCTGGACGCCCCCCAGCTGATGATCCAGTCTGGGCCCGTGACACCACCACACCTCACCGACCTCCCGATCCGTGCACTGACCGTGGATGATCTCCGCAGCTGTGCCGACCTCTCCGAAGACCGCGGGTGGCCGCGCGAAGACCACAAGTGGGGGCTGCTTCTCGCTGCGGGCAGCGGCTACGGCATCGACGCGCCCGATGGACAGGGACTCGCCGCAGCCTGCGTCGTCACCTCGTACGGGCACACGCCCTCCGGTCCGGAGCTGGCCGCCATCGGGATGGTTCTCGTCGCCGAACGTTTTGCCCGCCAGGGCCTGGGCCGCCACCTCATGACCTACGTCTGCGACGAGGTCCTCAAGGGCATCCCCCTCACCCTCCACGCCACTCCCCACGGCCGCCCCCTCTACGAGGAGCTCGGCTTCGACACCACGGGCCGTGCGGAGATGCTCCGCGGCACCTTCCGCGGAGAACCTGCGGACCTGGCTCCCGAGGCGGACTCCGTGGCGGTCCGGCCGGCGAGCGGCGAGGACATCCCGCGGATCGTCCGCCTGGACACTGAGGTCTTCGGCACCGACCGGACGCACATGATCGCGCGGCTTCCCGCCTTCGCGGACCGGCTGCTGGTCGCCGAGGACGCCCGGGGGGAGCTCGTCGGCTACGCCGCGATCTGGCCCAACATGGAGACCCACGTGATCGGGCCGCTGATCGCGCGGGACACGGCCGGCGCCCGGGCGCTCGTCACCGCACTCGCCGCCGCCACCGACCGGCCGCTGCGGACCGACATCGACGTACGCCACGAGGAGCTCCTCGGCTGGCTCAAGGACCGCGGCCTCGACTCCGTGGCGTTCAACGCCGTCATGACTCGTGACATCCCGGGCCTCCCCGGCGACTGGACCCGCCGCTGGGCCCCGCTCACCGTGGCAGCGGGCTGAGAGCAGCGAGCCGAGAAAGGAAGCGCCCCATGACCGAATCCGATGAGCCTGCGATCCGGCCCGCCACCGAGGAGGACCTGTCCGCCATCGTCGCCATGCTGGCGGACGACCCGCTCGGCGCGGCGCGCGAATCGCCCGATGACCTCACGCCGTACATCGCGGCGTTCAAGCGCTTGGCCGACGACCCCCACCAGCACGTGGTCGTCGCTGTCCGCGAGGGCCGCGTCGTGGGCACCCTCCAGCTCACCATCGTCCCCGGGCTGTCCCGGAAGGGAGCCACCCGCTCGATCATCGAAGGCGTCCGGATCCACGCCGACGAGCGCGGCAGCGGCCTGGGCACCCGGTTCATCCAATGGGCCATCGAGCAGTCCCGCCGTGAGAACTGCCAACTCGTGCAGCTCACCTCGGACGTGACCCGCGCCGACGCCCACCGCTTCTACGAGCGGCTCGGGTTCACGCCGTCCCACGTCGGGTTCAAACTCTCCCTCTGACCGCCGGCTCCGTGGGCCGGGCCGGCAGCGGCGGTCCGGCCTACGATCGGGAGGATGAGCCCCAGCCTTCCCCTCGTCACCACCGCCGAGCGCCGCCACCGGCTCGGGCACAGGCACCGCCTGGCGCCCTCGGCGCATGCCACCACCGTCACCGAGGCCGCGGACGCCGTCGTGGCCCTGCACGCCACCGATGCCGCGACCCTGTTCCTCTCGACCCGCGCCCGGCTCGTGGAAGGCGGCCCCGCAATGGTCGAACAGGCCCTCTACGAGGACGGCTCCCTCGTCCGGCTGCTCAGCATGCGCAGGACCCTCTTCGCCGTCTCCGGCGAACTCGCCCCGTACGTGGACTCCTCCACCGCGCGGGGCATCGCCGTCAAGGAGCGCAGCAGCCTGCTCAAGCACCTGGACGAGGACGGCCAGGGCCTCGACGCCGACTGGCTGGCCGCGGCCGAGGCGGCCGCACTCGATGCCCTGGACACCCTCGGCCCCAGCACCGGGAGCCAGCTCTCCGCAGCCGTGCCCGCCCTGCGACAGAAGATCACCATCGGCCGCGGCAAGAAGTACGAGGCCGAGACCGGTGTCGCCACCCGGGTCATCCGGCTCCTGGCTGCCGACGGCCGGATCCGCCGTGACCGGCCGCGCGGGTCGTGGACCTCCAGCCAGTTCCGCTGGGTGCACACCGAGCCCTGGCCCGCCGTACCGCCGGCCGAGGCACGTACCGAGATCGCCCGCCGCTGGCTGCGCGCCTACGGACCCGCCACGGAGGCGGACCTCAAGTGGTGGACCGGCTGGACCCTCACCGACGTCCGCAAGGCCCTCGCAGTCGTCGGGCCCGACCAGGTCCGCCTCGACGACGGCAGAACCGCCTTGGTCAGCCCCGGCGACACCGCGCCCGAACCCGCACCGGAGCCGTGGGCCGCGCTGCTGCCCGGCCTGGACCCCAGCGGCATGGGCTGGGCCGACCGGGGTTTCCACCTCGACCCCGCCCACCGGCCCGCGCTCTTCGACTACGCCGGCAACATCGGCCCCACGGTCTGGTGGAACGGTGAGATCGTCGGCGGCTGGGCCCAGCGTGCGGACGGCGAGATCGTCTGGCGGCTGCTCGCCGACCGCGGCCGCGCCACCGAGGAGGGCGTCGCCGCCGAGGCGGCCCGCCTCGCCCGATGGGTGGGCGCCGCCAGGATCACCCCGCGCTTCCGCACCCCGCTGGAACGCGAACTCGTCGCCTGATCCGGCCGGCGCCCCGGGACACCCGTTCCGGAGACGACCTAGCCGATACCCCGCCAGCCCTGCGGGTCCACCCCGCCGGGCACCGGTGCCTGTGCGTCGTACGGCTGCCTCGTGAACACGAACGAACCCAGGTCGAGGTGGCTCACCGAACCGTCCGCACGCCGGACCGCACGGAGGGACTCCCCCGCGTAGTAGCCGGAGAGTCCGGTCCAACTGCCGTCGGGCTCCGCCCGGAACCGGGCCGCCCGGCCCGTCGCACCCACCGGTGCGAGCTCCAGCAGCCCGTCCGCCTTCAGCCGCAGGACCTGCGGGGACGTGCCCCAGTACCAGGGGCCGCACAGCTCCAGGGCGACCGGATCGGCCTCCCGGAACGGCCGCCACGGCTGCGGGAACCGCGGCTCCGCGTCAGCGACGATCCCCACCAGCTCCGCCGCCACCGCCGCCGCGGGCAGCCCCGATGTGCAGTTCGCCAGCACCACGGCCGCCACGTCGTCCGCCTCGCTCAGCCACAGACCCGCGACGAACCCCGGCAGCGAACCGCTGTGGCCCGCGAGCCTGCGACCGCCGGCGTCCGTCAGCTGCATGCCGAGCCCGTAGCCGAGCTCGGCGACACCGGACTCGGGCGGGGCGGCCGGCGTCCGCATCTCCTCTACCGACGCCGCGCTCAGCACCCGCTCGTCACCGTGGGCGAGGAACAGGGCGAACCGCGCCAAGTCGCGCGTCGTGGACCAGAGTTGTCCGGCCGCAGCCATCAGGCCGAGGTCCTCCAACGGCTCGGGCATCATCACGTCGGCCCAGGGGTGGACCGCCCAGCCGCCCGCGTGCGGAGCCTGCGGCCGCGCGGTCGTACGGTCCAGCCCCAGCGGCTCCAGCACCTCGGCCCGGAGCACCTCGGCCCACGGCCTTCCGCGTACGGCCTCCACGAGCGAACCGAGCAGCGTGTAGCCCGGGTTGGAGTAGTGATGGCGCCGGCCGGGCCGGAAGCGGAAAGGCCTCTCGCCCAGCACGTCCGCGAGCTCGGGCCTCAGCTCGGCGGGCGAGCGCTCCCACCATTCGCCCGGCGTCTCGGCCGCCAACCCGGCGGTGTGGGACAGCAACTGGGCGAGGGTCACCTCTCCTGTGCCCGTTCCCGGAAGATGCTTCTCCAGCGGGTCCTCAAGGCTCAGCAGGCCCTCGTCCCGCAGTCGCATCACCAGAACCGCGGTGAAGGTCTTGGTGATCGACCCGATCCGGTACTGCACGCTCCCATCGGGACCGTGTCCCTCGACGGAGGTCCGGGACCCCTCCCAGACCACCTCGCCGCCGCGGGCCACGGCCGCCACCACCGACGGCGCCCGGCCCTCGCTCTGCGCGACGGCGATCCGGTGCCTCAGCGCGCGCCGGGTGGCGGGGAGGAGCTCCAGGTCTTCAGATACGGCATCCATGATCCGTAGGTTCTCACCTTCGATGCCTTTTCCTCAGAGAACTCCTCGAAGGTGCCTTGGTCCCGGCGGATGCTACGTGTTGGCCATGTCCACGAATCGCGAATAGTGGCCCTGGAAGGCGACCGTGATCGTCGCCGTGGGGCCGTTACGGTGCTTCGCCACGATCAGGTCGGCCTCGCCCGCACGGGGCGACTCCTTCTCGTACGCGTCCTCGCGGTGCAGCAGGATGACCATGTCGGCGTCCTGCTCGATCGAACCCGACTCACGCAGGTCGGAGACCATCGGCTTCTTGTCGGTGCGCTGCTCGGGACCACGGTTCAGCTGGGAGAGCGCGATCACCGGCACTTCAAGCTCCTTGGCCAGCAGCTTGAGGTTTCGGGACATGTCCGAGACCTCCTGCTGGCGGCTCTCGGGACGGCGCGAACCACCCGACTGCATCAGCTGGAGGTAGTCGATGACGACGAGCGAGAGATCGTTGCGCTGCTTGAGGCGCCGGCACTTGGCCCGGATCTCCATCATCGACAGGTTCGGGGAGTCGTCGATGTAGAGCGGTGCGGCGGAGACATCGGGCATCCGGCGGGCCAGCCGGGTCCAGTCGTCGTCCGTCATGGTGCCGGAGCGCATGTGGTGCAGGGCGACCCGGGCCTCCGCCGACAGGAGGCGCATCGCGATCTCGTTGCGACCCATTTCGAGGGAGAAGATCACGCTGGGCAGGTTGCTCTTGATGGAGCAGGCTCGGGCGAAGTCGAGCGCGAGGGTGGACTTGCCCATGGCGGGACGGGCCGCGATGACGATCATCTGGCCGGGGTGCAGGCCGTTGGTCAGCGAGTCGAGGTCCGTGAAACCGGTCGGAACGCCGGACATCTGGCCGCTGCGGGAGCCGATGGCCTCGATCTCGTCGAGCGCGCCCTCCATGATGTCGCCCAGCGGCAGGTAGTCCTCGGAGGTCCGCTGCTCGGTGACGGCGTAGATCTCGGCCTGGGCACTGTTGACGATCTCGTCGACGTCGCCGTCCGCCGCGTATCCCATCTGCGTGATCTTCGTACCGGCGGCGACCAGGCGGCGCAGGACCGCCCGCTCGTGGACGATCTCCGCGTAGTACTCGGCGTTCGCCGCGGTCGGCACCGACTGGACGAGCGTGTGCAGGTACGAAGCCCCGCCGACCTTGCTGATCTCGCCGCGGCGGGTCAGCTCGGCGCCGACGGTGATCGGGTCGGCCGGCTCGCCCTTGGCGTACAGGTCGAGGATCGCCTGGTAGATCGTCTCGTGCGAGGGCCGGTAGAAGTCGTGGCCCTTGATGACCTCGACCACGTCCGCGATGGCGTCCTTGGACAGGAGCATGCCGCCGAGCACCGACTGCTCGGCGTCGAGGTCCTGCGGCGGGACGCGCTCGAAGCCGCCGCCACCGCCGTCCCAGGAGCCGCCCTCGCGGCCCCGCTCGTGCTGTTCGTCCCCGCGGCCCCGGCTATCGCCGTTGCGGCGCGAACGGGCGGGCAGACGGTCACCGGGACCGCTGTCGGCCCAGGGGTCGTCCATGGGCTCGGGCATACTCACCGGGCCGCCTCCTCCCGTCCGCAAAGCGGACCTTGCCGTGCCACTCTTTCTACGACACGGCTCTGACATGTGGGGCACCCTGATCCGCCGTCGGCGAGTCGGGCAACGCACAACGGTAGGGCCGGCGGCGACGTCAGCCAATCTTGTTATCCACAGGCTGTGTGGATGAGATGTGGATGACCGACCCAATGCTGTGGGTAACTCGCCGGAAGCTGTGTACGGACCGGGGGACGGTGCTGTGGACAAAATCACCTGACCCACCCAATCACCCATCCTGACCTGCGATTTCTTCCTCCACGGGCTGTGGGGGAGAAATTTCTCCGCACCAGTTTCGAGATCGCCTCCAACGGGGTGCCGAGAACGTGTGAACCAACTCGCAGGTAAGGATCCAAAGACCATTGCGTCCATTACCTGTGGAAGATTAGATTGAGCGCATGACACAGGCCCTCGCCCCGCTGAAGCCTGCCCCGAGACGGCACGACCGCGAGATACTCGCCCTCGCCGTCCCGGCGTTCGGCGCGCTCGTCGCCGAACCCCTGTTCGTGATGGCCGACAGCGCCATCGTGGGGCACCTCGGCACCCCCCAGCTGGCCGGCCTCGGCATAGCCGCGGCCCTGCTCACCACCGCGGTCAGCGTCTTCGTCTTCCTCGCCTACGCCACCACGGCGGCCGTGTCCCGACGGGTCGGCGCGGGCGATCTCCGGGCCGCCATCCGGCAGGGCATGGACGGCATCTGGCTCGCCCTCCTCATCGGGGCCGCCGTGGTCGCCGTCCTGCTGCCGGCGGCGCCCTGGCTGGTCTCCCTGTTCGGGGCCTCCGACACCGTCGCCCCGTACGCGGTCACCTATCTGCGGATCTCCGCCCTGGGGATCCCCGCCATGCTGATGGTGCTCGCCGCCACCGGCGTCATCCGCGGCCTCCAGGACACCCGTACACCGCTCTACGTGGCTATTGCAGGGTTCGCCCTCAACGCGGGCCTGAACGGCGCCCTCGTCTACGGAGCCGGCTTCGGCATCGCCGGTTCCGCCTGGGGCACGGTGATCGCCCAGTGCGCCATGGCCGGCGCCTACCTCTTCGTCGTCGTCCGCGGAGCCCGCCGACATGCGGCCTCCCTGCGACCCGACCCCGCGGGCATCCGTGCCTGTGCCCAAGCCGGCGTACCGCTGCTGGTGCGCACACTGTCCCTGCGCGCCGTCCTGATGATCGCCACCGCCGTGGCCGCACGGCTCGGCGACGCGGACATCGCCGCCCACCAGATACTGCTCTCCCTCTGGAGCCTGCTCGCCTTCGCCCTCGACGCCATCGCCATCGCCGGGCAGGCCATCATCGGCCGCTACCTGGGCGCCGGAGACACCGACGGGGCCAAGGTCGTCTGCCGCCGGATGGTGCAGTGGGGGATCGCCTCCGGAATCGTCCTCGGCGCACTGGTGGTGGCGGCCCGCCCTCTGTTCATCCCGCTCTTCACCGGCGACCCGGTGGTTGAGGACGCTCTGCTGCCGGCCCTGCTGGTCGTGGCCGTCTCCCAGCCCGTGTGCGGCATCGTCTTCGTGCTCGACGGGGTTCTGATGGGCGCGGGGGACGGACGCTACCTGGCCTGGGCCATGCTCCTGACGCTCGCCGTGTTCACCCCGGCCGCCCTGCTCGTCCCGGCGCTCGGCGGCGGTCTCACGGCGCTCTGGTGGGCCATGACGCTGATGATGCTGGTCCGCATGGCCACCCTCCAGCTGCGCGCCCGCTCCGGACGCTGGCTGGTCGCGGGGGCGACCCGCTGATCCACTCCGCTGTAAGCCGTTGTTTCACGTGAAACAACGGACGGGCCGGCGGGCCCTCGCATGTTTCACGTGAAACACGGACCGGCGGAGCCCGGGAACGACGAAGGGCCGCACCCCCACAGGGGTGCGGCCCTTCGCTCGCAGCACTTAGGCGGCGACGACCTCGACGCCCACGTTCGCAGCGACCTCGGGGTGCAGACGCACCGAGACCTGGTACGAACCGAGGGTCTTGATCGGGGCAGCCAGCTCGACGCGGCGCTTGTCGACCTTCGGACCACCGGAAGCCTCGATCGCCGTGGCGATGTCGGCCGGGGTCACGGAGCCGAAGAGGCGGCCGGCGTCACCCGAACGGGTGGCCAGACGGACCTTCGTGCCCTCGAGCTTGGCCTTGACCTCGTTGGCCTGCTCGATGGTCGCGATCTCGTGGATCTTGCGGGCGCGGCGGATCTGCGCCACGTCCTTCTCGCCACCCTTGGTCCAGCGGATCGCGAAACCACGCGGGACCAGGTAGTTGCGAGCGTAACCGTCCTTGACGTCGACGACATCGCCGGCGGTGCCGAGGCCAGAGACCTCGTGGGTCAGGATGATCTTCATTAGTCGGTCACCCTTTCCTTATCGCGCGGTGGACGTGTAGGGCAGCAGCGCCATCTCACGGCTGTTCTTCACGGCCGTGGCGACGTCACGCTGGTGCTGCGTGCAGTTGCCGGTGACGCGGCGGGCACGGATCTTGCCGCGGTCGGAAATGAACTTCCGCAGCATGTTCGTGTCCTTGTAGTCCACGTACGCGGTCTTGTCCTTGCAGAAAGCGCAGACCTTCTTCTTAGGCTTGCGCACAGGCGGCTTCGCCATTGTGTCTCTCCTGTGAAATCAAGAAGTGGGGGTGCGAGCTGCCCTAGAAGGGCGGCTCGTCCGAGTAGCCACCGCCGGAGCCGCCGGAGCTTCCGCCCCAGCCGCCACCGCCGCCGCCCTGCTGCTGGCCGCCGGCCGGCGCGCTGGACGCCCACGGGTCGTCGGAGGGAGCTCCGCCGCCCTGAGGGGCGCCGCCACCGGGGGCTCCGCCCCAGTTGCCACCGCCGCCGCCCTGCTGCTGACCGCCACCGCCGTATCCGCCCTGGCCACCGCGACCGGTGGTCTTGGCGACCTTGGCCGTGGCGTTCTTCAGGCTGGGGCCGACTTCCTCGACGTCCAGCTCGTAGACCGTGCGCTTGACACCCTCACGGTCCTCGTACGACCGCTGCCTCAGCCGGCCCTGCACGATGACGCGCATGCCTCGCTGAAGGGACTCGGCGACGTTCTCGGCCGCCTGCCGCCACACCGAGCAGGTCAGGAACAGGCTCTCGCCGTCCTTCCACTCGTTGGTCTGACGGTCGAAGGTGCGGGGGGTGGACGCGACACGGAACTTCGCGACCGCCGCACCCGAGGGGGTGAAGCGCAGCTCGGGGTCGTCGACGAGATTGCCGACGACCGTGATGACGGTCTCGCCTGCCATGGATGAACCTCTCGGCGGGGATTGCTGCTGGGCTGCTGTGCTACTCGGTCCCGATTACCGCTGAACCGAAGTTCAGTGGGTCTCGGGGCGAAGGACCTTGGTCCGGAGAACCGACTCGTTCAGGTTCATCTGTCGGTCAAGCTCCTTGACGACCGCAGGCTCGGCCTGAAGGTCGATGACCGAGTAGATGCCCTCGGGCTTCTTCTTGATCTCGTAAGCGAGACGACGACGGCCCCAGGTGTCGACCTTCTCGACCTTTCCGTTGCCCTCACGGACGACGGAGAGGAAGTTCTCGATCAGCGGGGAGACAGCGCGCTCCTCGAGATCGGGGTCGAGGATGACCATCACTTCGTAGTGACGCATGTGGAACCCACCTCCTTTGGACTCAGCGGCCACGGTCGTTCCGTGGCAGGAGGGTCGTGATGCGTGCGCACGGCGTCTGCAAGCAGACACCGCGCAGCTGTACAGACTACCTGCTCGACTCCTTCCGGTTGAAATCCGGCAGGAAGAGGCCACACTCTGTATTCATCGGGTGTGCTCGGTGCTATGCCCCCGGCCCCTGCCGGTGGCGGCCGTGCACCGCTCTGCTTCAGCCAGGAGGTGCCTTCCGATGGCACAGGCCATGCAACCCAAGTCCTCCATCTCGCTCCTCGCGACCGACGGCAAGCCCCATCCGCTCCAGGACACCCTCATGGTGGCCACGCTGGTGCTCGGCATCGTGGCGTTCATCACGGGTTTCTTCGACAATCTGCACCTGCTGAGCTCGTGGACCGGACTCGTCGGCATCCTCACCGGCGCGTACGGACAGTTCATCTCGGAGACGACACGCGAGCGCTTCGCACTGATCATCGGGCTTGGCGCCGCGGGCGTGGGCTTCTACCTCGGCATGGCGCACGGCGGTCTCTTCGGCGGCTGGGCGGGCTGACCGGGGCACCTCGGCGACAGGGCGCCGGCCACACGCCGGCCCGGGCCCGGCCCGTCCCCCAGATGGGTGGCGCCCTTGTCGCAGTAGGCTTCGCGCCATAGCCAGCGAAGCCGCCGGAGGAGACGCCCCGCATGAGCCTGTCCCTGAGGACCATCAGCCGAGAGCAGCATCTGGGATACCTCCAGAGCCTGCCCTCGGCTAGCCACTGCCAGGTCCCGGCGTGGGCCGACGTGAAGAACGAGTGGCGCTCCGAGAACCTCGGTTGGTTCGACCAGAACGACGAACTGGTCGGTGCCGCACTCGTGTTGTACCGGCAGCTGCCCAAGGTGAAGCGGTACCTCGCGTACCTTCCCGAGGGCCCGGTCATCAACTGGTACGCCCCGAACCTGGAGGAGTGGCTCCAGCCGATGCTGGCCCACCTCAAGCAGCAGGGCGCCTTCACCGTGAAGATGGGCCCGCCCGTCGTCATCCGCCGCTGGAACTCGGCCGCCATCAAGGCCGGCATCCAGGACCCGGACGTGAAGCGCCTGCGCGACGTGGAGGCCTCGGTCATCGAGCCCCGCGCCTTCGAGGTGTCGGACAAGCTGCGCCGCATGGGCTGGCAGCAGGCCGAGGACGGCGGCGCCGGCTTCGGTGACGTCCAGCCCCGCTACGTCTTCCAGGTACCGCTGGCCAACCGCTCTCTGGACGACGTCCTCAAGGGCTTCAACCAGCTGTGGCGCCGCAACATCAAGAAGGCCGAGAAGGCCGGTGTCGAGGTCGTCCAGGGCGGCTACGAGGACCTGCCGGTCTGGCAGGAGCTGTACGAGGTCACGGCCGAGCGCGACAAGTTCCGCCCGCGCCCGCTCAGCTACTTCCAGCGCCAGTGGACGGCCCTCAACTCCGAGGACCCGAACCGGATGCGGCTGTACATCGCGAAGCACGAGGGCGAGCCCCTGGCCGCGGCCACGATGCTCACCGTCGGCCAGCACGTCTGGTACTCGTACGGCGCATCGGCGAACCACAAGCGCGAGGTGCGGCCCTCGAACGCGATGCAGTGGCGCATGCTCCGCGACTCGTACGCGCTCGGTGCGAGCGTCTACGACCTGCGCGGCATCAGCGACACGCTGGACGAGAACGACCACCTGTTCGGCCTCATCCAGTTCAAGGTCGGCACCGGCGGCGAGGCCGTCGAGTACGTCGGCGAGTGGGACTTCCCGCTCAACAAGGTGCTGCACAAGGCGCTCGACATCTACATGTCGCGCCGCTGACCCACTGCCGCACCCCCCACACACCGCACCGCTGCACAGGCAGCTTTTTCGAGAGAGGCTCCGGACGGGCATGGCGCTCACGCTCTACGTCGACACCGCGCGCTGGCGTGCGCACCAGAAGCAGATCCAGGACCAGTTCCCCGGGATGATCCCGGTCTGCAAGGGCAACGGTTACGGCTTCGGCCACGAGCGGCTGTGCGAGGAGGCGACCCGCCTGGGCGCCGACGTACTGGCCGTCGGAACCACGTACGAGGCCGCCAGCATCAAGGACTACTTCGGCGGCGACCTGCTCGTCCTCACCCCGTTCCGGCGGGGCGAGGAGCCGGTGCCGCTGCCGGACCGGGTGATCCGCTCGGTGTCCTCGCTGGACGGGGTCCGCGGCCTGGTCGGCGCCCGCGTGGTCATCGAGTGCATGAGCTCGATGCGCCGCCACGGCATCTCCGAGCAGGACCTGGGCCAGCTGCACGCGGCGATCGAGGACGTACGGCTGGAGGGCTTCGCCCTGCACCTGCCGCTGGACCGCCCGGACGGCTCGGACGCCGTCGAGGAGGTCATCGGCTGGATGGACCGGCTGCGCGCGGCCCGGCTGCCGCTGCACACCATGTTCGTCAGCCACCTGCGGGCCGAGGAGCTGGCCCGGCTCCAGCAGCAGTTCCCGCAGACCCGCTTCCGGGCGCGTATCGGCACCCGGCTGTGGCTGGGCGACCACGAGGCGACCGAGTACCGCGGCGCCGTCCTGGACGTCACGCGCGTCGCCAAGGGCGACCGGTTCGGCTACCGCCAGCAGAAGGCCGCCTCCGACGGCTGGCTGGTCGTGGTCGCGGGCGGCACCTCGCACGGGGTGGGCCTGGAGGCCCCCAAGGCCCTGCACGGCGTGATGCCGCGCGCCAAGGGCGTGGCCCGCGCGGGTCTGGCGACCGTGAACCGCAATCTGTCGCCGTTCGTGTGGGCGGGCAAGCAGCGCTGGTTCGCGGAGCCCCCGCACATGCAGGTCTCGATCCTGTTCGTGCCCTCGGACGCCCCCGAGCCGAAGGTCGGCGACGAGCTGGTGGCGCACCTGCGCCACACCACCACGCAGTTCGACCGGGTGCTCGACGCCTGACCGGTCAGTCCCTGGGAGCCGTGCCCCAGTCCACCCGCTGTCCCTCCGAGGGCGCCGCGTCCTGCGGCGCCCTCGCGGCGTCCGACAGCACGAACACGTCCTCGGCCCCGTCCAGGACTCCGCCGGAGGGGTCGTCCGATCCGTCGCGCCGTACGACGTCCCGCTCGGGCAGCAGGATGTCGCGGACGACGACCGCGCACAGGTAGAGGGTCGTCAGCAGGTGGGCGGCGATCGCCAGCTGGTAGCCCTCCGTGGGCAGGCCCTGGTGCTTGTCCCCGCTGGTCGTGTAAGCGAGGTACAGCCAGATCCCGAAGAAGTAGACGACCTCGCCGGCCTGCCAGATCAGGAAGTCCCGCCAGCGCGGTCGCGCCAGCGCCGCGAGCGGGATGAGCCACAGCACGTACTGCGGCGAGTAGACCTTGTTGGCCAGGATGAACGCGGCCACGACCAGGAAGGCGAGCTGCGCGAAGCGGGGGCGGCGGGGGGCGGTCAGCGTCAGCACGCCGATGCCCGCGCACAGCAGCAGGGTGAGGCCCGTCGCGTACGTGTTGGCGTCGTCCAGGGGGTTCCCGGAGCGCTGGGAGATCAGCAGCCACACGGATCCGAAGTCGATCGGGCGTTCCTGGCTGAACGTGTAGAACTTCTTCCAGCCGTCCCAGGCGAAGAGCATGACGGGCAGGTTCACCACGAGCCACGAGACGGCCGCGCCGAGGACGGCGGAGCCGAACGCCCGCCACTTCCCGGCCCGCCAGCACAGCACGAACAGCACTCCGAGCAGCAGGACGGGGTAGAGCTTGGCGGCGGTGGCCAGGCCGATGAAGACGCCGAAGAGCAGGGTCCGGCCGCGGGACCACATGAGCATCCCCGCGGCGGTCAGGGCGATGGCCAGCAGGTCCCAGTTGATCGTCGCGGTGAGCGCGAAGGCGGGCGCGAGGGCGAAGAGCAGCGCGTCCCAGGGCCGGCGGCGGTGGGTGCGCACGACGCACACGGCGATGACGGCGGTGCAGGCCATCAGCATCCCGGCGTTGACCATCCAGTACATCTGCTCGCGGTGCTGCACGGAGCCGCCGCCGGGTGTGAGCCAGGACGCGACCTCCATGAAGAGGCCGGTGAGGACCGGGTACTCCAGGTACTCCATGTCGCCCGGGAGGCGGTCGAAGTAGGGGGTGAGCCCGTCGGCGAAGCCGCGTACGGAGAACAGGTGCGGGATGTCGGAGTAGCAGGCGTGCGTGTACTGGGAGCCGGCCCCCCGGAACCACGCCCAGTCGTAGCAGGGCAGCTTCTGCACCATGCCCAGCGCGAACATCCCCAGGGCCACGAGGGCCACGACCCGGACCGGAGTCAGCCAGTGTCCGCCCAGCCGGGCGTAGCGGCCCATGGGGCCGCCGAGGAACTCACTGCCGGCCGCGGCGACCTCGTCCTGCTGGGTGGGCAGTACGGGCCGGTCCTCGTGCACCTTCGTCATGCGCTCATCCTGCCGTACGGGGCCGGGCACGCGGGAGGGCCGCCGCACGGTGTGCGACGGCCCTCGTCGGAGCGGGGGGAGAGGGGTCAGCCCGAGGTGCCCATCGAGGTCCCCCAGCTGGTGCCGCCCGGGCGTCCCGGTCTGCCCGACGGGCTGCCGGACGGTGATCCGCTGGGTCCTCCGGTTCCGCCGCCGGGACCCCCGTTGGTGTTTCCGCTGTTCGCGCCACCGTTGGTGTCCGGGATGCAGTACAGCTCCCACGGCTTGCAGGTCGGCTTGCCGCCCTTCGACGGGGAGGGGGAGACCGGCGGGGAGGAGCTCGCCGAGGGCGAGGGCATCGACGGGGAGGGCGACGGGGAGAAGGACGGAGACGGCGAAGGGGCACCGGACGCGTCCGCGGTGACGCCGATCTTCTCGGCCTCCGGGAACTCCTTGACCGGGACGCCCTTGAGGGCTTCCTTCATGTACTCGGTCCAGATCGCGGCCGGGATGTCACCACCGTGGATGGAGTCGACACCGCCCACGCCGTTCATGGAGATGAGCTTCTTGTCCTTCGAGTTCGGGTCGGTGCGGAACAGGGCGACCGAGGTGGACAGCTCCGGGGTGTAGCCGACGAACCAGGCCGACTTGTTCTGGTCGGTGGTTCCGGTCTTGCCGGCGGCGGGCCGGTTGAAGCCGAGCTTGCGGACCTTGGTGCCGGTGCCGTTGTCGACGACGTTCTCCAGCACCTTGGTGACGTTGTCGGCGATGGAGTCGTCCATCGCCCGCTGCTCCTTGGGAGCCCCGAACCCGGGCAGCTCCTTGCCGTCCTTTTCGACGCTGGTCACCGAGAAGGGATCGCGGTGGGTGCCCGAGGCGGCGAAGGTCGCGTACGAGTCGGCCATGCGGATGGCGCTCGGCGTCGAGGTGCCGAGGGCGAACGAGGCGTCGTCGTTCGGGTTCATCGAGTCCTTGAGGATGCCCGTGGACTGGGCCATCTCCCGGACCTTGCTGTGGCCGACGTCGAAGACGAGCTGGGCGAACGGCACGTTGATGGACTTCTCCATCGCCTCGTTGAGGGTCACGTATCCGTAGGGGTAGGTGCTCTCGTTCTTCTGCTTGAACGGCTTGCCCGAGGCGTCCCGCAGCGGCTTGCCGTCGCGGTTGTTGATCACGGTCAGGTCGTTCGCGTTGTACTTGCTGTCGGCCGAGATGCCCTCGCCGTGCGAGTTCTGCGTGCCGTAGCGCATCGCGGCCGCCAGCACGTACGGCTTCCAGGTCGAGCCGACCGGGACGCCGAGCGTGTCGGCGTTGTTGCTGAAGTACTTCTTGTCCATGCCCGGACCGCCGTACAGGGCCACGATCGCCCCGGTCTTCACGTCCACCGAGGCGGCGCCGAACTGGACGAAGGTGTCGTACTCGGGCCGGGCCTTCTCGTCCAGGAAGTCGTTGCGGGTGTCTTCGACGGCCTTGACCAGGGCGTCCACCTTGGGCTTCTGGAAGGTGGTCTTGATCTGGTAGCCACCGCGGGCCATCTCTTCGGCCGTGAGGCCCGTGACCTTCATCACGTACTTCTTGGCGGTGTCGACCAGGTAGCCGGTCTGTCCGGACAGGCTGCGGGCCTGCTCGGAGTCGACGATCTTCGGGAACTCCGCGAACTGGTCCCGCTCGGCCTTCTGCATGCGGCCCACCGCGACCTCTCGGTCCAGGACCCAGGCCCAGCGCTCCTTGGCCCGCTCGGTGTTCTTCTCGGGGGTGGCCGCCGTGCCGACGCCGCCGTCCGGGTTGTAGAGGTTGGGCCCCTTGAGCACCGAGGCCAGGAAGGCGCTCTCGGACGGCGAGAGGTCCTTGCAGTCCTTGCCGAAGTAGGCCCGCGCGGCCGCCTGGATGCCGTAGGCGTCCCGGCCGTAGTAGGCGGTGTTCAGGTAGCCGGCGAGGATCGTGTCCTTCTCCTCGGACACGCCCAGCTTTATCGAGATGAAGAGCTCGGTGACCTTCCGCTTCAGCGTCTGGTCGGAGTCCAGGTACGTGTTCTTCACGTACTGCTGGGTGATGGTCGAGCCGCCCTGGGTGGAGCCGCCCTTGGCCATGTTCCACACGGCGCGGGCGATGCCCATCGGGTCGACGCCCTTGTCCGTCTCGAAGGACTCGTTCTCCGCGGCGATCACGGCGTTCTGCATCGACTTGGGGATCTTGTCGATGGGCACGATCTGGCGGTTCATCGAACCGCCGGTGGCCACCATCTGTGTGCCGTCCGCCCAGAAGAAGACGTTGTTCTGGGCCTGGGCCGCCTTGTTCGGGTCGGGCGTGTTCACCGAGGCGATGCCGATGCCCGCCCCCGCCGTGATGACGGCGAAGAAGCCGAGCGCCGTGCCGCAGACCAGCTTCCAGGACGGAACGAACCGCTGCCAGCCGTTCTTGTCGGAGCGCGGGTAGTTGATCAGCCTCTTGTCCGGGCGGCCCGCGCCGCGGCCGGCACCGGCGCCCGCGGCGCCGCGCCCGCGGGGGGTGGCCCGGCGCGCGCCGGCACGGCCGCCGTGGCCGGGCGGCTCTGCGTACGGTCCGCTGGGCGACGCGGTGGGGACGTCGCGCGCGGGCCCGGCGCCCCGGCCAGGGCGCTGCTGGGCGGCCCGACGGGCCGCGGCACGTCCGCCTCCCTCGGGCTGCGGCGGTTTGCGGCGGTGCTCGCTCATCGAACGACTACTCCTCGGGCAGGCGAGTGGCCTGGAAGCGGCAGGTGAATTCCGGTTCCCCCGTTGTCATGGCCCACAGACTACGCACGCTCAAAACCCGAACAGTGCCGAAGTTCACCCCAAATCAGGCAACTCGCTTGGTGCGAATTAGTGATGTGACGCCGGTCACTACATCTCCCCTTGTCGCCAGGGGCGCCCCGTTCTATCGTCTGGATGTATCGAGTCGATACATCAGCTCGGTATAAAACTCAGGGGCGAAGGAGAGGCAGGCGGATGAGCAGGCGCTCAGGCATCCTCGAGTTCGCCGTCCTCGGCCTGCTTCGTGAATCCCCCATGCACGGGTACGAGCTCCGCAAGCGGCTCAACACCTCGCTGGGGGTGTTCCGGGCGTTCAGCTACGGGACGCTCTACCCCTGCCTCAAGACGTTGGTCGCCAACGGCTGGTTGATCGAAGAACCGGGCAATGCCCCGGAAGACGCTCTCGCCACTTCACTCGCAGGGCGCCGCGCCAAGATCGTCTACCGGTTGACGGCCGCGGGCAAGGAGCACTTCGAGGAGCTCCTGTCCCACACGGGCCCCGATGCCTGGGAGGACGAGTCCTTCGCCGCGCGCTTCGCCTTCTTCGGTCAGACCGAGCGGGAAGTGCGCATGCGGGTCCTGGAAGGCCGCCGCAGCCGGCTGGAGGAGCGCCTGGAGAAGATGCGCGCCTCGCTCTCCCGTACGCGGGAGCGGCTCGACGACTACACGCTTGAGCTGCAGCGGCACGGTATGGAATCCGTGGAGCGCGAAGTGCGCTGGCTGAACGAGCTCATCGAGAGTGAGCGGGCGGGACGGGATCAGAGACGACCCGGTCCGCCCGACGAAACTGCAAAGTGAGGCCTGCATCTCGCAGGCCTCGTCCAAGAACGAACAGGGAGCAACCGGAATGGGTTCGGTTCGCGTAGCCATCGTCGGCGTGGGCAACTGCGCCGCCTCGCTGGTGCAGGGCGTCGAGTACTACAAGGACGCCGACCCGGCGGCCAAGGTCCCCGGTCTGATGCACGTCCAGTTCGGCGACTACCACGTGGGTGACGTCGAGTTCGTCGCCGCGTTCGACGTCGACGCGAAGAAGGTCGGCCTCGACCTTTCGGACGCCATCGGCGCCAGCGAGAACAACACCATCAAGATCTGCGACGTCCCCAACGCGGGCGTGACCGTGCAGCGCGGCCACACCCTGGACGGCCTGGGCAAGTACTACCGCATGACGATCGAGGAGTCCGCCGAGACCCCGGTCGACGTGGTCCAGATCCTCAAGGACCGCGAGGTCGACGTTCTGGTCTGCTACCTGCCCGTCGGTTCCGAGGACGCGGCGAAGTTCTACGCCCAGTGCGCCATCGACGCCAAGGTCGCCTTCGTCAACGCCCTCCCGGTCTTCATCGCCGGCACCAAGGAGTGGGCCGACAAGTTCACCGAGGCCGGTGTCCCGATCGTCGGCGACGACATCAAGTCGCAGGTCGGCGCCACCATCACGCACCGCGTGATGGCGAAGCTGTTCGAAGACCGCGGTGTCCGTCTTGAGCGCACCATGCAGCTCAACGTCGGCGGCAACATGGACTTCAAGAACATGCTGGAGCGCGACCGCCTGGAGTCGAAGAAGATCTCCAAGACGCAGGCCGTCACCTCGCAGATCCCCGACCGCGAGCTCGGCGAGAAGAACGTCCACATCGGCCCGTCCGACTACGTGGCGTGGCTCGACGACCGCAAGTGGGCCTACGTCCGCCTCGAAGGCCGCGCCTTCGGCGACGTCCCGCTGAACCTTGAGTACAAGCTTGAGGTGTGGGACTCCCCGAACTCCGCCGGTGTCATCATCGACGCCCTGCGCGCCGCGAAGATCGCCAAGGACCGCGGCATCGGTGGCCCGATCCTGTCGGCTTCGAGCTACTTCATGAAGTCCCCGCCGGTGCAGTACTTCGACGACGAGGCCCTGGCCAACGTCGAGAAGTTCATCAAGGGCGAGGTCGAGCGCTAAGTCGGATCCCACGGGTCTTCGGACACCTGGTCTTCGACTGTTCTTCCGCGGAGGGTCCCCGGGCAATGTGCCCGGGGACCCTCCGCGTGTGTGACCCTTTCCCTCATGCCTGTCGTACGTGATCTGCGCGTACTCCTGCGCCTGAGGGACTTCCGCAACCTGCTCGCCGTACGGCTGCTCTCCCAGGCCGCCGACGGCGTGTACCAGGTGGCGCTCGCCACGTACGTGGTGTTCTCCCCCGAGAAGCAGACCTCGCCCGCGGCCATCGCCTCGGCCATGGCGGTCCTGCTGCTGCCCTACTCGGTGATCGGCCCCTTCGCGGGAGTGCTGCTCGACCGCTGGCGGAGGCGCCAGGTCTTCCTCTACGGCAACCTCCTGCGCGCGGTCCTCGCCTGCGTCACCGGCGTGCTGATCGTCGTACACGTCCCCGACTGGCTCTTCTACGCCTCGGCCCTGTCGGTCACCGCCGTCAACCGCTTCGTCCTGGCCGGGCTCGCCGCGTCCCTGCCCCGAGTCGTCGCACCTGCCCAACTGGTCACGGCCAACTCGCTCTCACCCACGGCCGGGACGCTCGCGGCGGTCGCCGGCGGAGGGCTCGCCTTCCTCGTCCGGCTGCTGGTCTCCGACTCGAACGCCCTGGTCGTGCTGCTCGGCGCCGGGCTCTACCTCTGCGCGGCCCTGGTCTCGCTGCGCCTGGCCGTGGGCTTGCTCGGCCCGGACCACCCCACCGGCCAGGTCCACCCCTCGGTCGCCCAGGGGATGGCCCTGACCGTCCGGGGCATGGCCGAAGGGCTCCGGCACCTGGCCTCCCGGCGCGAGGCGGCCCAGACGCTGACCGCCATGACCCTGATGCGCTTCTGCTACGGGGCGCTGTTCGTGACGCTCCTCATGCTCTGCCGGTACGCCTGGTCGGACAGCGAATCCGCCGGCCTCGCCCTGCTGGGCATCGCGGTCGGCGTCTCCGGGGCCGGGTTCTTCGCCGCCGCCGTGATCACCCCCTGGCTGGTGGGCCGCCTGGGAACCCGCGGCTGGATCACGGCCTGCTCCGCCGGCGCGGCCATCCTGGTGCCCCCGCTCGGCCTGTTCTTCGCACCGGGACCGATGCTGGTCGCGGCCTTCCTGCTGGGCCTCGCCACCCAGGGCGCCAAGATCTCCACCGACACGGCCATCCAGTCCCATGTGGACGACGAGTTCCGCGGCCGGGTGTTCTCCGTCTACGACGTGCTCTTCAACATCGCGTTCGTGAGTGCGGCCGCCGTGGCCGCCCTGGTGCTCCCGCCGGACGGGCGTTCCGTCACGCTGATCGTGAGCGTTGCCGTCCTCTACGCGGTGACCGCCGTCTACCTGAAACAGCGGGCACCCCGTCCTCAAGGCGTCTGACGCGTCGGCCGGGTCGATGTTTCACGTGAAACATCGACCCGGCCGACCACGGTTCAGGCCTGCGCCGCCCACCATTCCTTGAGTGCGGTGACCGCTGCGTCACGCTCCATCGGGCCGTTCTCCAGCCTCAGCTCCAGCAGGAACGCGTACGCCTTGCCGATCACCGGCCCGGGACCGACGCCCAGGACCTGCATGATCTCGTTGCCGTCCAGGTCGGGCCGGATGGCGTCGAGCTCCTCCTGCTCCTGAAGCTGCGCAATGCGCTCCTCCAGGCCGTCGTAGGTGCGGGAGAGGGCATTGGCCTTGCGCTTGTTGCGCGTGGTGCAGTCGGACCGGGTCAGCTTGTGCAGACGGTCCAGGAGCGGGCCGGCGTCGCGGACGTAGCGGCGCACGGCGGAGTCGGTCCACTCGCCGTCCCCGTAGCCGTGGAAGCGCAGGTGCAGCTCCACCAGCCGGGACACGTCCTTGACCATGTCGTTCGAGTACTTCAGCGCGGTCATGCGCTTCTTGGTCATCTTCGCGCCCACCACCTCGTGGTGGTGGAAGGAGACCCGGCCGTCGCTCTCGAAGCGGCGGGTGCGCGGCTTGCCGATGTCGTGGAGCAGGGCCGCCAGCCGCAGCACCAGGTCCGGGCCTTCGTGCTCCAGCGCGATGGCCTGCTCCAGGACGATCAGCGAGTGGTCGTAGACGTCCTTGTGCCGGTGGTGCTCGTCACTCTCCAGCCGCAGGGCGGGCAGCTCGGGCAGCACGTGGTCGGCCAGCCCGGTGTCCACGAGCAGGCCCAGGCCCTTGCGCGGGTGCGCGGACAGCAGCAGCTTGTTCAGCTCGCCCTGCACCCGCTCCGCCGAGACGATCTCGATCCGGTCCGACATCGCCTTCATGGCCGCCACGACCTCGGGGGCGACCTCGAAGTCGAGCTGGGCCGCGAAACGCGCCGCACGCAGCATCCGCAGCGGGTCGTCGGAGAAGGAGGCCTCCGGGGTGCCGGGAGTGCGCAGAACGCCCGCCTGGAGGTCCTCCAGGCCCCCGTGCGGGTCCACGAACTCCTTCTCCGGGAGGGCGACCGCCATCGCGTTCACGGTGAAGTCGCGGCGGACCAGGTCCTCCTCGATCGAGTCGCCGTAGGAGACCTCGGGCTTGCGCGAGGTGCGGTCGTAGGACTCCGAGCGGTACGTGGTCACCTCGATCTGGAAGCCATCCTTCTGGGCTCCGACCGTGCCGAAGGCGATGCCGACGTCCCAGACCGAGTCGGCCCACGGCCGGACGATCTTCAGGACGTCCTCGGGCCGGGCGTCGGTGGTGAAGTCGAGGTCGTTGCCGAGACGCCCGAGCAGCGCATCGCGTACGGACCCGCCGACGAGGGCGAGGCGGAAGCCGGCCTGCTGGAACCGGCGGCCGAGCTCGTCGGCGACAGGGGCGACCCGCAGCAGTTCACTGACTGCGCGGAGCTGCACCTGACTCAGGGCACTGGGGTTGTCTTCGTTGGCGTTCGGCACAACAGAAAAGGGTACGTGCCCAGCCCGGCGGGGGCTTCCGCCTTTACGGCCGCCCCGGCATACGGCGCCGCCGGCCCGGCCCCGATCATGTGGAGCAAGGCGCGGCACTCGCGCACAGCGGGTCTCGTTACCATGCGTGGACGCACAAACGACGACCACTGACACTTCGAGGGACGGGCTAGCGCGTGGCCGAGGCGGCAGACATCCAGGGGGCACCCCCCGCACCTGCCCGGCGCCGCTGGCTGCGGCGCGCAGTCGTCCTGCTCGCCGGGACCCCGGTGCTCGCCGCTCTGGTGTACTCGCCCGCCCCACAGGCCGCCCAGGCTGCGGAGGCGGGCACCGTCGACGTTCAGCTGGACGGGATGGCCCCGGCAGCCCCGGTCAAGGGCGACACGCTCACCATCTCCGGCAGCGTGGTCAACAACGGCCGCGAGACGATCACCGGCGCGCACGTGGGCCTGCGGGTGGGGCCCGCCCTGGGCGACCGGGCCTCCATCGACGAGGCGGCGGAACGCGCCGGGTTCCGGGCCGGCACGGATCCCGGTGAGATCGACCCGGCGTATGCCGTGAAGATCCCCTCGCTGCCGTCCAAGGTCAAGCAGGACTTCACCCTCACCGTTCCCGTGAACAAGCTGGAGCTGGACAAGGACGGCGTCTACCAGCTCGGCGTCTCGCTGTCCGGAGAGACCGAGAGCCGCCAGTACGAGCAGGTGCTCGGCATCAAGCGGACCTTCCTGCCCTGGCAGCCGGAGGCAGCCGCCAAGCGCTCCCAGCTCACGTACCTGTGGCCGCTGATCTCCACCACGCGGCTGACGGCGGAGACCGGCTCGGACGAGCTCCAGACCCCCGTCTTCCTCGACGACTCCCTCGCCGAGGAGCTCAAGCCCGGCGGGCGCCTCCAGCAGATGGTCGCCCTCGGCAAGGACCTGCCCGTCACCTGGGTCATCGACCCCGACCTGCTCTACACGGTCGACGCCATGACCAAGGGCTACCGGTACCGCACACCGGACGGCCGGATCGTCCAGGGCAAGAACAAGGCCGTCGCCGAGCAGTGGCTGAGCTCCCTGGAAGCCGCGGTCCAGGGCAAGAAGATCGTCGCGCTGCCGTTCGCCGACCCCGACATCGCCTCCCTGGCCCACCAGGGCAAGGACGTCTCGGGCACCCTGGGCCAGCTGCGGCCCGCCACGGACAAGGCGAAGCAGGCCGTGGAGACCGTCCTGCACGTCACCCCGTCCACCGATTTCTCCTGGCCCCTGGACGGTGCCATCGACCCGTCGATCGTCAACGTGGCGACCTCGGCGGGCGCCCACAACGTCCTGACGCGCAGCGACAGCCTCCAGGAGACGGGGGCCCTCGGCTACACGCCCTCCGCGGCCCGTCCCATCGGCGCGGGCACCACGGCGGTCGTCGCCGACGCCGACCTGTCGACCGCCTTCCAGGGCGACATGCTGAACGCCGGGGACGCCACGCTGGCCGTACAGCGCTTCCTCGCCCAGAGCCTCGCCCTGAACCTCCAGAAGACCGACAGCCAGCGCAGCTTCGTCGTCACCCCGCAGCGGATGCCGACCACCAGCCAGGCGCAGACGATGGCGGCCGCCGTACGGGGCCTGCAGGCGGGCCGCTGGACCCAGCCGGCCGACCTCGACGCGGCAGCCGCGGCCAAGCCCGACGCGGGCGTCAACACCCAGGTCCCGGGCGCCGGCCAGTACCCCGAGGCGCTGCGCAAGACGGAACTCCCGGTCTCCGCGTTCGAGAAGATCCGCACCACCCAGAACACCCTGGACCACTTCAAGGTGATCCTCAGCGCGCCCGACCGCGTGGAGATCCCCTTCGGCAACACCACCAATCGCGAGATGTCCACCTCCTGGCGCGGCCGCCCGGACGAGGGCCGGCTCTACCGGGACCAGGTGCAGGAGTACCTGATCGGTCTCACCGAGAAGGTCAAGGTCGTCCCCAAGTCCGACGCCACCTTGTCCGGGCACAGCGCGACCATCCCGGTCAGCGTCCAGAACAGCCTCGTCCAGGACGTCCACAACCTCGTCCTGCGGGTGAAGTCGGCCAACCCGACCCGCCTGATGTTCGGCGACAGCGGCCAGGCCGAGCAGGAAGTGACCGTCACGGGCGGACACAGCCAGACGGTCAAGTTCACCGCCAACGCCACCGCGAGCGGCCCCGTCGAGGTCACCGCGCAGCTCTTCACCACGGACGGCGTGCCCTACGGCAAGGCCCGCAAGTTCACCGTGGAGGCCACCGAGATCACTCCGACCGTCATGCTCGTCATCGCCGGCGGCGTCCTCCTTCTCGTCCTGGCGGGCATCAAGATGTACGCCAGCCGCAAGCGCGTCGCGGCCCGGGCGGCGGCCGAGGAGAGCACGCAGCCGAGTGACGGGACCCCGGACACCGGAGCGCAAAGCACCGGGCCGTCCGGCACGGGTGAGACAGTGGACCGTTGAGCGATGCCGTGGCCGGTCGGCCTGGGGACGATGAGGTGGGGTTTCGATGAACGCGCCGTACGACGGTGACCGCGCGCAGGGCACTGGTGGGCCCGCGCCCTACCAGGGCACTGCCCCGGGCACCCCGGTGGCCGGGCAGGTCCCCGCGCCTGCGCCCGCACCGGACCGTGACCCGTACGTCGAGGATGCCTACGACTACGACCCGTACCGGTCCCAGGACCTGTCGGCCCAGGACCCCGTCGCCGAGGTCCTCTACGACCGGGCCTCGCACCCTCCGCCGCCGCCCGGCACCTACCAGGAGCCCGGGCCGCTCTACGCGGCCCCTCAGGCCCCCGCACACGCACCCGACCCGCACGTCTGGGCCCAGACCCCGCCGCCCGAGCCGGACGGGCCCTCACGGCACCTGCCCTACGGCGACCACGCGACGACCACCCAGTTCGTCGGGGTGGACTCCCTGGTCACCAAGGCGGCGGACGAGAAGCCCGAGCCCGACGCCTTCGCGCACCTCTACCGCGACCAGCAGGGCACTCCCGGCACCCCCGCCGAGGACGCCCCCGTCGCCGCGCCCGCGCCGAGCAAGCCCGCCGGCCGTGCCTCCAGCCTGCTCAAGTCCAGCGCCCTCATGGCCGCCGGCACGATCGTCTCCCGCATCACCGGCTTCCTGCGGACGCTCGTCATCGCCGGCGCCATCGGCGTCGGCACGTTCAACGACACGTACCAGATCGCCAACACCCTGCCGACGATGATCTACGTGCTGGTCGGCGGCGGCGCGCTCAACGCCGTCTTCATCCCGCAGCTGGTGCGGGCCATGAAGCAGGACGACGACGGAGGCGAGGCCTACGCCAACCGCCTCCTGACGCTCGTCGTCGTGCTGCTGGCCGCCATCACCACCATCTGCGTCCTCGCGGCACCGGTGTTCATCACGATGATGTCGCCGAAGCTCGCGTCCGACCCCCAGCAGATGGACGTCGCGGTCGCCTTTGCCCGCTACTGCCTGCCGACCATGTTCTTCATGGGCGTGCACGTGGTCCTCGGTCAGATCCTCAACGCACGCGGCCGGTTCGGCGCGATGATGTGGACCCCCGTCCTCAACAACATCGTCGTCATCGCCACGTTCGGCGCGTTCATCTGGGCCTTCGGCGGCTTCACCACCTCCGGTGTGAACGCGACCACCGTCACCGCCGAGGGCGTCCGCCTGCTGGGCCTCGGCACTCTCCTGGGCCTCACCGTCCAGGCCCTCGCGATGCTGCCCTACCTGCGCGACGCCGGCTTCCGGCCGCGCCTGCGCTTCGACTGGCGGGGCCACGGCCTCGGCAAGGCGGCCCGGCTGGCCAAGTGGACCTTCTTCTTCGTCCTGGCCAACCAGGTCGGCCTCGTCGTCGTGACGCAGCTGGCCACCTGGGCCGGATCCGTCGCGGAGAAGCAGGGCCACCCCGGCACCGGCATCACGGCCTACAACTACGCGCTGCTGCTGTGGCAGATGCCGCAGGCCATCATCACCGTCTCCGTCATGACGGCGGTGCTGCCGCGCATCTCCCGCTCCGCCCACGACGGGGACGCCGCCGCCGTCCGCGACGACATCTCCTACGGGCTGCGCACCTCGGCCGTCGCGATCGTGCCCTGCGCCTTCGCCTTCCTGGCCCTCGGCGTCCCCATGGCCACGCTGCTGTACGCCGGTTCCGGATCCGGCGCCCAGAACATCGGCTACGTCCTGATGGCCTTCGGCCTCGGACTCATCCCGTACTCCGTCCAGTACGTCGTCCTGCGCGGGTTCTACGCCTACGAGGACACCCGGACGCCCTTCTACAACACGGTCATCGTCGCCGGCGTCAACGCGGCCGTCTCCACCGCCGCGTTCTTCGTGCTCCCCGCACGCTGGGCCGTCGTCGGCATGGCCGCCGCCTACGGCCTCGGCTACACCGCCGGTGTCGGCGTCGCCTGGCGGCGCCTGCGCAACCGGCTGGGCGGCGACCTCGACGGTGCCCACGTGATGCGCACCTACGCCCGCCTCACCGGCGCCTGCGTCCCCGCGGCCGCCGTGGCGGGCGCGGCCGCCTACGCGGTCACCCAGTGGCTCGGCAGCGGAGTCACCGGCTCCCTCGCGGCGTTGGCCGCCGGCGGAGTCGCACTGGCCGCCGTTTTCCTCGTGGCGGCCAAGCGGATGCGCATCGAGGAGCTCAACGCCATGGTCGGAATGGTCCGCGGCCGTATGGGTCGCTGATGCGCACAACCGTCGGACCCCCTCGCGTGTCGTGCATAGCGCCGGACTGTGGGCACAATTGGCATGGCTTCGCAGACTGGCCGACAGCGCGTAACGGATGGGGAGGCAGGAACGACGGTGGCGGAACGTAGCACGGCTGCCGTCGACGTGGCCGACAACGGCGGCAATGAGCCGCCGGCCGCAGATGCGGCGCAGGCCACGGCCGACGGGGTGGACACCCAGAACGGACGAGCCGCGGACGGACCCATGCCAGAAAAGGACGGCGAACGCAGAAAAGCGGCCCCTGCTGCCGCCCCCGAACTCCACAGCGGCCACAAGCTCGCCAGGCGCTACCGCCTCGAAGAGTGCGTCACCCGTCTGGACGGATTCAGCAGCTGGCGCGCCATGGACGAGAAGCTGCGCCGTGCCGTGGGCGTCCACCTGCTGCCCGCCGACCACCCGCGGGCCCGGGCCGTCCTGGCCGCGGCCCGCTCCTCCGCCCTGCTCGGCGACCCTCGGTTCGTCCACGTCCTCGACGCCGTCGAGGAGAACGACCTCGTCTACGTCGTCCACGAGTGGCTGCCCGACGCCACCGAGCTGACCGCGATCCTCGCAGCGGGCCCCCTGGAACCCCACGAGGCCTACCAGCTCGTCACCCAGGTCTCCCAGGCGATGGCCGCCGCCCACCGCGAGGGCCTGGCCCACCTGCGGCTGACGCCCAGCGCCATACTGCGGACCTCCACGGGCCAGTACCGCATCCGCGGGCTCGCCGTGAACGCCGCCCTGCGCGGCATCACCAGCGACACCCCGCAGCGCGCGGACACCGAGGCCATCGGCGCGCTCCTGTACGCCGCCCTGACCCAGCGCTGGCCGTACGAGGACGACGCGTACGGGCTCACCGGCCTGCCGAAGGGCGTCGGCCTGATCGCACCCGACCAGGTCCGTGCCGGGGTGCACCGGGGACTGGGCGAGCTCGCCATGCGCGCCCTCGCCAACGAGGGGGCCACCGCCTCCCGTCAGGAGCCGCCCTGCACCACCCCGGAGGAGCTGGCGAAGGCCGTCGCCGCGATGCCGCGCATCCGGCCGCCCGAGCCCGCTTTCACCGCTCCGCCGGAGTACCAGCACACCACCTACCAGCAGGGCAGCTACGGCCGTCCGCAGACGCATCCCGGCGCCCCGGGCGGCCACACGATGTCCGTCGTCGTGCCGCCGCCCCCGCTGCAGAGCCGCACCGGTCGCGTCCTGAAGTGGGGCGTGGCCGCCCTGCTCATCGCCGCCCTGGGCCTGGGCAGCTGGCAGCTCGCCGACACCCTCCTGGAGCACGTCAAGGGCGACACCGGCAGCAACGGCTCCAACCAGCAGCCCAAGGCCGGCGACGCCTCCAAGGGGGCCAAGCCGACCACCCCCGGCAAGCCCCTGAACATCGGCGACGCCACCGCCTTCGGCAAGGAGCCGATCAAGTCGGAGGACGCGCACAAGGCCGCCGACGGCAACCCGGACACCGCCTGGGTCACCAAGGTGTTCTACGGCTACGCCAATTTCGGCAACCTGGACAGCTACGACGACGGCAGCGGGATCATCGTCGACCTCGGCAGCGTCCAGGACGTGGCCGGCCTCGACATCGACATGTATGCGGCGGGGCAGAAGGTCGAGGTCCGGGCCGCCTCCCCGGAGGCCGCTTCGGCGCGCTCCCTCTCGGACTTCTCCCACGAGGTCGTCAAGCTGACCACCGCGGGGAAGAACCTGAAGACCACTCTGGAGACCCCGCTGAAGACCCGCTACCTGGTGATCCACATCACAGCGCTGCCTTCCGATTCGAGCGGCGGCTACCGGGGCGGCATCAACGAGATCAAGGTGCTCGGCACCGCCGAGTAGGGCCGGACCGCCACCGATACGGGGCCGCTGCGCCGACTGCGCGGCGGTCCCTCGTATTCGTCCCGCCCGACCCGTACGCTCCCTTCCGGAGGGGAGGTGTGATGCAGTCACCAAGGGGAGACGAGCGGAGCGACCAGGAGCTGCTGGCCCTGCACGCCGCCGGTGATCCCGATGCCTTCGGGGAACTCGTACGGCGCCACCGCGATCGGCTGTGGGCCGTGGCCCTACGCACCCTCGGCGACCGTGAGGAAGCGGCCGACGCCGTGCAGGACGCCCTCGTCTCCGCCTACCGGGCCGCCCACACCTTCCGCGGCGAATCGGCCGTCACCACCTGGCTGCACCGCATCACCGTCAACGCCTGTCTCGACCGGGCCCGCAAGGCCGCCTCCCGCCGGACCTCGCCCATCGACGACACGGAGCGCCTGGAGCGCCTCCTGGAGCCCCACGAGTCCGCCGAGGCACCCGCGGAGCGCCAGGACCTCCACCGGCAGCTCCTGGCCGCCCTCGGCACGCTCCCGGCCGAACAGCGGGCCGCTCTGGTCCTCGTCGACATGCAGGGATACCCCGTCGCCGAGGCCGCCCGCGTCCTCGACGTCCCCACCGGCACCGTGAAGAGCCGGTGCGCGCGCGGCCGGGCGAAACTCCTTCCGATGCTCACTCATCTGCGCTCGAATGCCGGGGATAACACCGAGGCCGAGCGGGGAAGGAACCGGACGCCGGGGACACCCGTCCCACCAGCGGCAGGCTCCAGTCAGCCGGCCCCAGACACAGACACGGTGAAGGGTGGAGGTGGACGAACGTGACTCCCGCAACCGGCACGATCCGGCACCCTGACGTCTCGGAGATCTCCGACCTGACCGAAGGGCTCCTCTCCCCGGTCCGGACCGCCGAGGTGCGCCGCCATCTGGGCGACTGCCCCCTGTGCGCCGACGTCCTCGCCTCCCTGGAGGAGATCCGGGGACTCCTCGGCACCCTGCCCGGGCCGCCCCGGATGCCCTCCGACATCGCCGGGCGCATCGACGCGGCCCTCGCCGCCGAAGCCCTCCTCGACTCCACCGCCCCCCGAGCGGAGACCACCCCGCCCTCCGATGTTTCACGTGAAACATCGCCTGCCGCTCCCTCGGGTCCGGAGACGCGGCGGCCCGCCGGTCACCCGGCCGGAGCAACCGGTCCCGGGCGCCGGCGCGCCCGTCGCCGGATCGCCGTCATCGCCGGCCTGGCCGGAGCGGCCGCCTGCGCCCTGGGCGTCTTCCTCGCGGGCAACCTGATCGGGACCGGCTCCCCGGACACCGCCGCCCGCAGATCCGCGACCAGTGCGACAGCCGAGGCGCCCGCAGACGGCACGTACACCGCGCAGGGCCTCCAGGACAACGTGCGCCGGCTCATGGCCGCCGGACCGGGCGCCAAAGCCGTCCCGCAGGAGGAGCAGCAGAACAACACGTACGGATTGGAGAACACCACGCCGTCCCCGAAGCTGGCCCCCGGCGATGGCAACCGCACGACCGCCTCCTCCGTACCGGCCTGTGTCCAGAACGCCACCGGTCGCGCCGACAGCCCGCTCGCGGCCGAACGGGGCAGCTACCAGGGCGCCGAGGTCTACCTCCTCGTCCTGCCGCACCCCGGCGACCCCGCCCGTGTGGATGCCTACCTCGTGGGCGCCGAGTGCACGGGCACCTCATCGACCACCCCCGACAAACCATTGCTGACCAGGACATATCCTCGAAGCTGACACCTTCGCGTCCGCGAGGGAGCGGGCGGGGAATGCATGCGCCGTAGGATCCGTTGGGTGGGGTGAGACAACACACCGGCCCCTTCGGCAAGCAGCGTGCAGTCCACAGAGACGAGGAAGAAACCCGTGAGCGACGTACGAAACGTGATCATCATCGGTTCCGGGCCGGCCGGCTACACCGCCGCCCTGTACACCGCACGCGCTTCGCTCAAGCCGCTGGTCTTCGAAGGCGCGGTCACGGCCGGTGGCGCACTGATGAACACCACCGAGGTCGAGAACTTCCCCGGCTTCCAGGACGGCATCATGGGTCCGGACCTCATGGACAACATGCGCGGCCAGGCCGAGCGCTTCGGCGCCGAGCTCGTTCCGGACGACGTGGTGTCCGTGGACCTCACGGGTGACATCAAGACCGTCACCGACACCGCCGGCACCGTGCACCGCGCGAAGGCCGTGATCGTGACGACCGGATCCCAGCACCGCAAGCTGGGGCTGCCCAACGAGGATGCCCTCTCCGGCCGCGGTGTCTCCTGGTGCGCGACCTGTGACGGGTTCTTCTTCAAGGACCAGGACATCGCCGTCGTCGGCGGTGGCGACACCGCGATCGAGGAGGCCACCTTCCTCTCGCGCTTCGCCAAGTCCGTCACCATCGTTCACCGCCGCGACTCGCTGCGTGCCTCCAAGGCCATGCAGGACCGCGCCTTCGCCGACCCGAAGATCAAGTTCGCCTGGGACAGCGAGGTCGCCGAGATCCACGGCGAGCAGAAGCTCTCCGGTCTGACCCTGCGCAACACCAAGACCGGTGAGACCTCCGAGCTGCCCGTGACGGGCCTCTTCATCGCCGTCGGCCACGACCCGCGCACCGAGCTGTTCAAGGACCAGCTGGAGCTCGACGAGGAGGGCTACCTGAAGGTGGAGGCCCCCTCGACGCGCACCAACCTCACCGGCGTGTTCGGCGCCGGAGACGTCGTGGACCACACGTACCGTCAGGCCATCACCGCTGCGGGCACCGGCTGCTCCGCGGCTCTGGACGCCGAGCGCTTCCTCTCCGCTCTCGCGGACGCCGAGAAGGCTCACGCGACGGTCTGACCCCTCGCCTACCCCCCACCCCACACCCGCAGGAAAGAATTAGGAGGCCGCAGTGGCCGGCACCCTCAAGAACGTGACCGACGCCGACTTCGACGCCGAGGTCCTCAACAGCGACAAGCCCGTCCTGGTGGACTTCTGGGCCGAGTGGTGCGGCCCGTGCCGCCAGATCGCCCCCTCGCTGGAGGCCATCGCGGCCGAGTACGGCGACCAGATCGAGATCGTCAAGCTGAACATCGACCAGAACCCGGCCACTGCCGCCAAGTACGGCGTCATGTCCATCCCGACCCTGAACGTCTACCAGGGTGGCGAGGTCGCCAAGACCATCGTCGGTGCCAAGCCGAAGGCCGCCATCCTCCGCGACCTTGAGGGCTTCATCCAGGCCAAGGCCGTCTGACAGCCGGAACCTCCGCCCGGCGATGGCCGGGAACGTTTCACGTGAAACGGGGCCGCCCCTCACAGGGGCGGCCCCGTTCTCACATCACGAGCACAGAGTGCAGGGATCAGAGCGGCCGCAGCGCGGGCTCCTTGCGCGCCGCTCCGAGCAGCCGGTCCAGCGCGAGCTCCACGTCTTCCTTCCACGAGAGCGTCGAGCGCAGCTCAAGCCGCAGTCGCGGGTGCGCGGGATGCGGCCGTACCGTCTTGAAGCCCACGGCCAGCAAATGGTCCGCCGGCAGCAGACAGGCAGGACCCTCCCAGCGGGCGTCTCCGAACGCCTCGATCGCCCGGAACCCACGCCGCAGCAGGTCCTTTGCCACCGTCTGCACCATCACCCGTCCCAGGCCCTGCCCCTGATAGCCAGGCATGATCCACGCCGTGATCAGCTGCACCGCGTCCGGGGAGACCGGACTCGTCGGGAAGGACGCGGCCCGCGGTACGTAGGCCGGCGGCGCGTACAGCACGAATCCGACCGGGACCTCGTCCACGTAGACCACGCGGCCGCACGAACCCCAGTCGAGCAGGACGGCGGAGATCCACGCCTCCTTCTCCAGCGCCGGAGTCCCCGCCTTGACTGCGGCCTCACCACTGACGGGATCCAACTCCCAGAACACGCAGGACCGGCAACGCCGAGGCAGATCCTGGAGGTTGTCCAGCGTGAGTGGTACCAACCGACGCCCCATGAGCGCATCGTATCCACAGCCCGAATCAGGCGAAACCGCGACAAGGCAAAGGGGCGGACCGCACCGGTTCGCACCGGCACGATCCGCCCCTCGGCGGCCGGGGACTCACTCCCCGGACAGACCCTGCTCCAGCACCCGGCCCTCGCCCGGCGCCAGCGTCCCCAGAATCCGCTCCAGATCCTCCATCGAGGCGAACTCGACGGTGATCTTGCCCTTCTTCTGACCCAGATCCACCTTCACGCGCGTCTCGAACCGGTCCGACAGCCGCGTCGCCAGTTCGCTGAGCGCCGGAGCCACCCGGGCACCGGCCCGCGGGCCCTTCGGCTTCACGGGTCCCTCGGGCTCCGAGCCCATCAGCGAGACGATCTCCTCGACCGCACGCACCGAGAGACCCTCGGCCACGATCCGGTGCGCCAGCTTGTCCTGCGCCTCGGAGTGCTCCACCGACAGCAGCGCCCGCGCGTGACCGGCGGACAGCACACCCGCGGCCACGCGGCGCTGGACCGGCGGCGACAGCTTCAGCAGGCGCAGCGTGTTGGACACCTGCGGACGCGAACGTCCGATCCGGTCCGCCAGCTGGTCGTGCGTGCAGTTGAAGTCCTGGAGCAGCTGGTCGTACGCGGCCGCCTCCTCCAGAGGATTCAGCTGCGCCCGGTGCAGGTTTTCCAGCAGCGCGTCCAGCAGCAGCTTCTCGTCGTCCGTCGCCCGGATGATCGCCGGAATGCGCTCCAGCCCGGCCTCGCGGCAGGCCCGCCAGCGACGCTCACCCATGATCAGCTCGTAGCGGCCGGGGGCCGACTGCCGCACCACCACCGGCTGGAGCAGGCCCACCTCCTGGATGGAGGTGACCAGTTCCGCCAGCGCGTCCTCGTCGAACACCTCACGGGGCTGCCGCGGGTTCGGCGTGATCGAGTCCATCGGAAGCTCGGCGAAGGTCGCCCCGGCCACCACATTGGCCTCGGGCTCCACCGCTTCCGGCTCATCGGCCACCGCCACCGCGGTCATCGCCACCGGTGGGGGTGCCCCCAGTGCAACATCGGCCTGCGCCAGCGAAGCCAGCTTCGCCGCCGCGACCCCGCGCTCCGAAGGCAGCGTCGGCACCGCCGACGGAGACGTCGAACCGCCACCGATCACCGGCGGCGTCTTCTCCTGCGGAGCGGCGGGGATCAGCGCGCCGAGCCCCCGCCCCAGACCCCTACGTCGCTCACTCACTGGATCCCCTCCGCCACACTCTGCGTGCTGTTCATGCCCGCGCCCAGATGGGCGTGCTGGGCGTCGTACGAAATTCCGGCCCCCCGCAGCGCGATCTCACGCGCCGCTTCCAGATAGGAGAGAGAACCACTCGAACCCGGATCGTAGGTGAGCACCGTCTGGCCGTAGCTCGGCGCCTCGGAAATGCGCACCGAACGCGGGATGCTCGTGCGCAGCACCTCCTTGCCGAAGTGGGTGCGCACCTCCTCCGCCACCTGCGAGGCCAGCCGGGTCCTGCCGTCGTACATCGTCAGCAGGATGGTCGACACGTGCAGTGCCGGGTTCAGGTGGGCCCGCACCAGGTCGACATTGCGGAGCAGCTGACCCAGGCCTTCCAGTGCGTAGTACTCGCACTGGATCGGGATCAGCACCTCAGCGCCGGCCACCAGGGCGTTCACCGTCAGCAGCCCCAGCGAGGGCGGGCAGTCGATCAGGATGTAGTCCAGCGGCTGCTCGTACGCCTGGATGGCCCGCTGGAGCCGGCTCTCGCGAGCCACCAGGGACACCAGCTCGATCTCCGCACCCGCCAGGTCGATCGTGGCCGGGGCACAGAAGAGCCCTTCCACGTCCACCACCGGCTGGACGACCTCCAGCAGCGGCCGGCTGTCCACGAGCACGTCGTAGATCGAGGGCACATCCGCGTGGTGGTCGATGCCCAGCGCTGTGGACGCATTGCCCTGCGGGTCGAGGTCGACCACCAGGACGCGCGCGCCGTGCAGGGCCAGGGAGGCCGCCAGGTTCACGGTCGTCGTGGTCTTGCCCACGCCGCCCTTCTGGTTGGCGACCACGATGACCCGGGTCTCAGCCGGGCGGGGAAGCCCCTCGCCGGCCCGCCCCAGGGCCTCGACCGCCATCTGGGCAGCACGGCCGATGGGCGTGTCGTTGTCTACAAGGGGCGACGATGTTTCACGTGAAACATCGTCGCCCGCTGGTTCAGAGCGGGGACCGGGGACCGGGTCGGCCATCGGCCCCGCGAGGTTGGCGTCGGACCGCACGGTGTCACTCTCCTCGGCATCAGGCTCGCGATGAACAGAGCCTGCCATGACACCCGGGTCGCGAACCAGCGGGGCCCGTACTCCTGTGGATGAATCCACCGTTGTGGACAACTCCGTCCCCCCTTCGCCCTTACGGTGCCGAGGGGACGCGGCCGCACGGCCGCGGCTGATGATTCCGTGCAGCAGAGAGCGACGTTTCACGTGAAACACGATGCCCGGACAGTGCCCGGACAGGGTCTTCGGGCCGCTACGACACTCCGAAATCCATACCTATAGGGCTCAACGCCCAGGAAATCAGCGACGCCGACGGGTCCGGCTGGTACGAGCCGCCTTAGCCCGCTTGGCCGCGAACCTCACCCCGCCGGGGCTTTCTCCGACCTCCACTCGGACCACCGTGGACAGGGGATCCACCACGCCCTCACCCACCTGGAGCACCGAGGTCTTCACCACACCCAGCTTCGCCAGGGCGGTCTTCGCCGCCACCAGCTCCTCCTCGGCGGTGTCGCCCTTGAGTGCCAGCATCTCCCCGTACGGACGCAGCAGGGGCACGCCCCAGCCCGCCAGCCGGTCCAGCGGAGCCACGGCCCGTGCCGTCACCACGTGTACCGGCTGCACCTTGCCGAGCATCTCCTCGGCCCGGCCCCGCACCACCGTGACGTGATCCAGACCCAGCAGCTCCACGGCCTCCTGGAGGAAGGTCGTCCGCCGCAGCAGCGGCTCCAGGAGCGTGATCTTCAGATCGCGCCGCACCAGAGCCAGCGGAATACCGGGCAGGCCGGCGCCCGAGCCGACATCGCAGACGGTGACGCCCTCGGGCACCACCTCCGAGAGCACCGCACAGTTCAGCAGGTGCCGCTCCCACAACCGCGGCACCTCACGCGGGCCGATCAGGCCGCGCTTGACCCCCGCGTCCGCCAGCAGCTCCGCATACCGCACAGCTTCCGGGAAAAACTCGCCGAACACCGCGCGCGCCTCTTCAGGCGCCGGGGGAAGCTCCGCTGCCTCCGTCACGGGGACCGTCCTTCCGTACCGCATGGATCGTTGAAAACGCACTGCTCGAACTGGCACCGCCCAGGCCGGCACTGCCAGGCTGACAAACATCGGCCCCGCCTGCGACACAGACGGGGCCGAACACTCAGGCTTGCGGTCAGGCGGGGAGCACGACGACGAAGCGCTGCGGCTCCTCGCCCTCCGACTCGCTCTTCAGACCGGCAGCCGCCACGGCGTCGTGGACGACCTTGCGCTCGAAGGGCGTCATCGGCGCCAGCTTCAGCGGCTCACCGGATGCCTTCACGTCCGCCGCCGCCTGGGCACCGAGCGCCGCCAGCTCCTCGCGCTTCTTCGCACGGAAGCCCGCGATGTCCAGCATCAGCCGGCTGCGGTCCCCGGTCTCACGGTGCACGGCGAGGCGAGTCAGCTCCTGCAGAGCCTCCAGGACCTCACCGTCGCGGCCCACGAGCTTCTGGAGATCCCGCCCGGCCGAGTCACTGACGATCGACACCGCGGCCCGGTCGGCCTCGACGTCCATGTCGATGTCCCCGTCCAGGTCGGCGATGTCCAGCAGACCCTCCAGGTAGTCGGCCGCGATCTCACCCTCCTGCTCAAGGCGGGTCAGGGTGTCGCCACTCTCAGCGGCGGCGGTGGTGGTGCCTTCCGTCACGGGAGGGACTCCTTCTTACTTCTTGGAAGAGGGCTTGGGGGGCGTCTGGCGCTGCGACTTCGACTGCCGCTTCGGCTGCTGCCGCTTGGCGGCACCGCCGCTCGCCGCATCCGAATCGGCCGTGGCCTCGGCACTCTTGATCACAGACCCGTCCGCCTGCGCAGCCAGACCCTGCTTCGTGAGAGCCGCGATGAACTTGCGCTCGTTGTCGTTGCGGTCCGGGCCCTTGGCCACGATCGCGGCGACGATCTTCTTCTTGCCCCGGCCCTTGACGTCGCCGTGCGTGGAGACGTGCTTCAGCAGACGGGTCAGGTACTGGTCCTGCGCCTTGCTGCCGGGGGTCGGGTTCTGGTTGATCACGTACATCTGCTGGCCCATGGTCCACACGTTGGTGGTCAGCCAGTAGACGAGGACGCCGACGGGGAAGTTGATGCCCATGAAGGCGAAGATCAGCGGGAAGATGTACATCAGCATCTTCTGCTGCTGCATGAACGGCGTCTTCACGGAGAGGTCGACGTTCTTCTGCATCAGCTGACGCTGGGTGTAGAACTGCGACAGCGACATCAGAATGATCATGATCGCAGTCACGATCCGGACGTCGGTCAGAGAGGCGCCGAGTGCGGCGACCTTCTCCTCGCTGTCCGTGAACTTCGCCGCCAGCGGGGCGCCGAAGATGTGCGCCTGGCGGGCGCTGGCCAGCAGCTGCTCGTTGATGACGCCGATGGTCTTGCCGTTGGCGATGGCCGAGAGCACGTGGTACAGCGCGAAGAAGAACGGGGACTGCGCCAGGATCGGAAGGCACGAGGAGAGCGGGTTGGTACCCGTCTCCTTGTACAGCTTCATCATCTCTTCGGACTGGCGCTGCTTGTCGTTCTTGTAGCGCTCCTGGATCGCCTTCATCTTCGGCTGGAGCGCCTGCATACCGCGCGTCGCCTTGATCTGCTTCACGAAGAGCGGGATCAGGCAGATGCGGATCAAGACCACCAGGGACACGATCGACAGGCCCCAGGCCCAACCGCTGTCCGGCCCGAAGATCGCGCCGTACAGGCTGTGGAACTGGACGATGACCCACGAGACGGGCGTGGTGATAAAGCTGAACAGACTGGCAATCGTGTCCACTAATCAGGCTCCTTGAGCATTGCGAGATCTACGCAACGCACTGCGCAGCTGCTCGTGCCAACGCGGGCGTTTACGGGGTGGGACATGGTCGACACCACCGGCGGACCACGGGTTGCACCGCAGGATCCGCCAGCCGGTCAGGACCGTCCCCTTCACCGCACCATGCCGGTCGATGGCCGTGAACCCGTAGTGCGAGCACGAGGGGTAGTAACGGCACACCGGCCCGAGCAGCGGACTGATGGTCCACTGGTACAGCTTGATCAATGCGAGCAGCGGGTACTTCATCGAGCCACGCCTCCCAGGAGCCGCGTCAGGGCGGCATCCAGGTCCCGGGCCAGTTCGTCGGCACCGGCGTCACCCGCTCCGGGCAAAGCCCGCACCACCACCAGGCTACCGGCGGGCAGCTGGGAGAGCCGCCCCCGGACAAGATGGCGCAAACGGCGCTTCACCCGGTTACGGACGACGGCGCCACCCACGGCCTTGCTGACGACGAAACCCGCACGCGTCGAGGGATCGATCTCCCCCGGCTCGTGCGGGTCCGTTGCACCGCTTGTACGTAGGTGGACGACGAGAAGCGGGCGACCTGCCCGCCGACCTCGTCGTACCGCGCTCGCGAAGTCCTCGCGCCGCCTCAGCCGATTTTCGGGAGACAGCACGACGTCACGACCTGCGCGTTGTTACGCGGAAAGGGCGGCGCGGCCCTTGCCACGGCGGTTCGCCAGGATCGCGCGACCGGCACGGGTACGCATCCGGAGACGGAAGCCGTGGGTCTTGGCACGACGGCGGTTGTTCGGCTGGAAGGTGCGCTTGCTCACTCGGGGGCTCCAGAGAATGAATCGTTGTGGCGGGACATCGCCTGGCTGTCACCGTGCGCCCACGAGGAAACTCGCGTGTTCGCCCGAGTGGCACCGCTAAACGATCACAAAAGGTGATCTTCGCCCATCGGTAGGCAGGCGGCAGCAGCCATCGACAACTCGACCTCGTTACGGTACGCGCGGCTACGCCATCCGGTCAAACCGAGGCGACGTGCCCCCACACTGTGCACAGGCTGTGGACAACGACTTGAACCGTACCCGTCGGCCTGACTACCGTTGTCTGATCCCGGTTTTTTTGTCCCGACCGTCCCAAAGAACCACACATTCGTGGGACCCCTGTGAGAGAGCGTGCTCTGTGGCTGACGTACCTGCCGATCTTGCCGCAGTGTGGCCAAGGGTGCTCGAGAAGCTCCTCGGGGAGGGACAGCAGGCCATCGAGCCCAAGGACAAGCAGTGGGTCGAGCGCTGCCAGCCCCTGGCACTGGTCGCCGACACCGCGCTGCTCGCCGTCCCCAACGAATACGGCAAGCGCGTCCTGGAAGGCCGGCTCGCCCCGCTGATCAGCGATGCGCTCAGCCGTGAGTGCGGCCGCCCCATCCGCATCGCCATCACCGTGGACGACTCCGCCGGCGAACCCGCGCCCCTGCCCGCGGCCGCGCAGCAGCGTTCCGACGGGTACGAGCCGTACGGCAACCAGCGCGGCGGCCACACCGGCCCCGGCGGCCCCTCCGACGACCAGCTCCCGACCGCCCGCCCCGCCTACCCGGACTACCAGCAGTCGCGCCCCGAGCCCGGCTCCTGGCCCCGGGGCGGCCAGCAGGACGACTACGGCTGGCAGCAGCCGCGCCTCGGCGGCTTCCCCGAGCGCGACCCCTACGCCTCTCCCCAGCCGGGCTACCTCCAGCAGTCCGACTCCGGCGGCTACGAGCAGGGCTCCTTCGAACAGCAGCAGTACGAGCAGCAGCCGTACGAGCCCCGCCAGTCCCAGCAGCCCCATCAGTCGCATCAATACGAACAGCAGCAGTACGAGCAGCCGGCCCCGCGCCAGGCGCCCGGCCGGCCCGCGGCGCCCGCCCCCTCGGGCGGCTCGACCTCGGGCCCGCTGGAGCCCACCGCCCGGCTCAACCCCAAGTACCTGTTCGACACGTTCGTCATCGGCGCGTCCAACCGCTTCGCGCACGCCGCCGCGGTGGCCGTCGCCGAGGCGCCCGCGAAGGCGTACAACCCCCTCTTCATCTACGGGGAATCGGGGCTGGGCAAAACGCATCTTCTGCACGCCATCGGCCACTACGCGCGGAGCCTCTACCCCGGCACCCGCGTGCGCTACGTGAGCTCCGAGGAGTTCACCAACGAGTTCATCAACTCGATCCGCGACGGCAAGGGCGACGCGTTCCGCAAGCGCTACCGCGAGATGGACATCCTGCTCGTCGACGACATCCAGTTCCTCGCGAGCAAGGAGTCGACGCAGGAGGAGTTCTTCCACACCTTCAATACGCTCCACAACGCCAACAAGCAGATCGTGCTGTCCTCCGACCGGCCGCCCAAGCAGCTCGTCACCCTGGAGGACCGGCTCCGCAACCGCTTCGAGTGGGGCCTGATCACCGACGTCCAGCCGCCCGAGCTGGAGACCCGTATCGCGATCCTGCGCAAGAAGGCCGTACAGGAGCAGCTCAACGCCCCGCCGGAGGTACTGGAGTTCATCGCCTCCCGCATCTCGCGCAACATCCGCGAGCTGGAGGGGGCGCTCATCCGGGTCACGGCCTTCGCGAGCCTGAACCGGCAGCCGGTCGACCTCGGCCTGACCGAGGACGTCCTCAAGAACCTGATCCCCGGTGGCGAGGACTCGGCCCCCGAGATCACGGCCACGGACATCATGGCGGCCACCGCGGACTACTTCGGGCTCACCGTGGACGACCTGTGCGGCTCCTCGCGCAGCCGCGTCCTGGTCACCGCGCGGCAGATCGCCATGTACCTGTGCCGGGAGCTCACGGACCTCTCCCTGCCCAAGATCGGGGCGCAGTTCGGCGGCCGGGACCACACCACGGTCATGCACGCGGACCGGAAGATCCGGGCCCTGATGGCGGAGCGGCGGTCCATCTACAACCAGGTCACCGAGCTCACCAACCGCATCAAGAACGGCTGAGCCGGGGGCCTCTCGGCCGGGCCGGCGGGCTCGGACGGGCCCTTTCAAACGCTTCCAGAGGGCGCTCCCGGGGTACTTCGGGGGCGCCCTTTCCCGTACGCGCGCCCCTGACCTGTTCGAATACGCCCCCTGTGGAGCAACTCATCCACAGATTCCCCGACTTTCTTCCGTCCACAGCCTGGGGACGGGTTCCGTCACCCACAATCTGTCCACAGGGGTGCGGGATGAGGCACCATCAGCACTGGTCAGCCCCCTGTGGATTTGTGCGCAAGCTTCATCCACAGCCTGTGGACAGAATCCCCGTCCACAGGCTCGTCCACTCCTCTGTCCACCGCCAACCCACAGGTTCCCGCACTCTGTGCACAGGATCCGACGAGTTACCCACACCGCTGTCCACTGTTCGGCAACATTCCACCTCCCCTCACCGCCCGGAGTGAAAGCCGTCACACGGAAGTCGACGTTTGGGCTGTGGAGTACTGGGGGAAACCTGGGGACACACCTGTGGAGTAGTCGGGGTCATCTGGGGATGGCCTGTGCAGAAGTTTTTGTTCTCCACAGACACAGGGGGTTGTCCACCGGTGTCACCCACAGGGTCGGTGGATAAAAAACGCGGGCTGACCTGGGGCAACGGGCTTATCCACCGTTTCCACAGGCCCTACTACTACCCCCATAGAGAGTTAGCCCGGTTTCGGTTTTCAAGCGGGTCCTGTGCACAACTCGGTGGGGACGCCTCCCCGACACCTCGCTCCCGACTTGACCTCCGGCAGCACCGACTGTCGGCGCCGTACGTCAGACTGGTCCCCGGCACCGAGGCTCCGAGCCATCGAGGGCATCGAGGCATCGGGCCGAGAACGAAGGCCGGCAGACGAGCGAGCAACAGCAGGAGGCGGTTCCGGTGAAGATCCGGGTGGAGCGCGACGTACTCGCGGAGGCGGTGGCCTGGGCTGCCCGCAGCCTCCCGGCCCGGCCGCCGGTGCCCGTTCTCGCGGGCCTGCTGCTGAAGGCCGAGGAGGGCACGCTGTCCCTCTCCGGCTTCGACTACGAGGTCTCCGCCCGCGTCTCCGTCGAGGCCGACGTCGAGGAGGACGGGACCGTCCTCGTCTCCGGCCGCCTCCTCGCCGACATCTGCCGCGCCCTCCCCAACCGCCCGGTGGAGATTTCCACAGACGGTGTACGGGCGACCGTGGTCTGCGGCTCCTCGCGATTCACACTCCACACCCTGCCTGTGGAGGAGTACCCGGCGCTGCCGCAGATGCCGACCGCGACCGGCACCGTGCCCGGTGAGGTCTTCGCCTCCGCCGCCGCCCAGGTCGCCATCGCCGCCGGCCGCGACGACACGCTGCCCGTGCTGACCGGTGTCCGCATCGAGATCGAGGGCGACCGCGTCACCCTGGCCTCCACCGACCGCTACCGCTTCGCGGTCCGCGAGTTCCTGTGGAAGCCGGAGAACCCGGACGCCTCCGCCGTGGCCTTGGTGCCGGCGAAGACGCTCCTGGACACCGCCAAGTCCCTCACCAGCGGTGACACGGTCACCCTGGCGCTGTCCGGCTCCGGCGCGGGCGAGGGCCTCATCGGCTTCGAGGGCGCGGGCCGCCGCACCACCACCCGCCTGCTCGAAGGCGACCTGCCGAAGTACCGCACGCTGTTCCCGACGGAGTTCAACTCCATCGCCGTCATCGAGACCGCCCCGTTCGTCGAGGCCGTCAAGCGCGTGGCCCTGGTCGCCGAGCGCAACACCCCGGTCCGCCTCAGCTTCGAGCAGGGCGTGCTGATCCTGGAGGCCGGCTCCTCCGACGACGCACAGGCTGTGGAACGTGTGGACGCCAAGCTGGAGGGCGACGACATCTCGATCGCCTTCAACCCCACCTTCCTGCTGGACGGCCTGAGCGCGATCGACTCGCCGGCCGCGCAGCTGAGCTTCACCACGTCCACCAAGCCCGCCCTGCTGAGCGGCCGTCCGGCCGTCGACGCGGAGGCGGACGAGGCGTACAAGTACCTGATCATGCCGGTCCGCCTGTCCGGCTGACGCACGCGCACGTCGGGCCCGGTCTCGCAGGCGCGGGGCCGGGCCCGACGGCGTTCGCCCCCGTACCGGCCTCCCGTACCCGGCCCCCGTACGAGCCCGCCGCGGCCGCGTACGGCCCCGTACGTCCGTCCTGGAGCGCCCGTGGCGCCCGTCGGCACCGCCCGGCGTAGGCTCGGAGCCTGGGTGCCCCCGGCGATCGGGGGAACCCGGCACAGACGGCCACAACGCTTAAGGAACCACCTGATGGAGCTTGGTCTCGTCGGTCTCGGCAAGATGGGCGGCAACATGCGCGAGCGCATCCGCCGCGCAGGCCACACCGTCATCGGATACGACCGCAACCCGGACCTTGCCGATGTCCACAGCCTGCGGGAACTTGTGGACAGCCTGCAGGCCCCCCGCGTCGTGTGGGTGATGGTCCCGGCAGGTGCGGCGACGCAGTCCACCGTCGACGAGCTCGCCGAGCTGCTCTCGATCGGCGACATCGTCGTCGACGGCGGCAACTCGCGCTGGACCGACGACGAGAAGCACGCCGCCGAACTGGCGGCCAAGGGCATCGGCTTCGTCGACTGCGGTGTCTCCGGCGGCGTATGGGGCCTGGAGAACGGCTACGCGCTCATGTACGGCGGCGAGAAGGACCACGTCGCCCGGGTCCGGCCGGTCTTCGACGCCCTCAAGCCCGAGGGCGAGTTCGGCGCCGTGCACGCCGGCAAGGTCGGTGCGGGGCACTTCGCGAAGATGGTCCACAACGGCATCGAGTACGCCATGATGCAGGCCTACGCCGAGGGCTGGGAGCTCCTGGAGAAGGTGGACTCGGTCACCGACGTCCGCGAGGTCTTCCGCTCCTGGCAGGAAGGCACCGTCATCCGCTCCTGGCTGCTGGACCTGGCCGTGAACGCCCTCGACCAGGACGAGCACCTGGAGCAGCTGCGCGGCTTCGCGCAGGACTCGGGCGAGGGCCGCTGGACGGTGGAGGCGGCGATCGACAACGCCGTGCCGCTGCCCGCGATCACCGCCTCGCTCTTCGCGCGGTTCGCGTCCCGCCAGGAGGACTCGCCGCAGATGAAGATGATCGCCGCGCTGCGCAACCAGTTCGGCGGCCACGCGGTCGAGAAGGCCTGATCCACAGCCTGTCCACAACCGCACCACAACCGCACCACAGCAGTACAGAGCAGAGCAGCAGGAAGCCGGGGGAGGTCGGCGCCGTATGCATGTTTCGCATCTCTCACTGGCCGACTTCCGCTCGTACGCCCGGGCCGAGGTTCCCCTCGACCCGGGCGTCACGGCTTTCGTGGGCCCCAACGGCCAGGGCAAGACCAACCTGGTCGAGGCCATCGGCTACCTGGCCACGCTCGGCAGCCACCGCGTCTCCTCGGACGCGCCCCTGGTCCGCATGGGCGCGGACCGGGCGGTCATCCGCGCCGCCGTCACCCATGGAGCCCGCCAGCAGCTGGTCGAGCTGGAGCTGAACCCGGGCCGCGCCAACCGCGCCCGCATCAACCGGTCCTCGCAGGTCAGGCCCCGGGACGTGCTCGGGATCGTACGGACGGTGCTGTTCGCGCCGGAGGACCTGGCCCTGGTGAAGGGGGATCCCGGGGAGCGCCGGCGGTTCCTCGACGAGCTCGTCACCGCCCGCTCGCCGCGGATGGCCGGCGTCCGCTCCGACTACGAGCGGGTGCTCAAGCAGCGCAACACCCTGCTGAAGTCCGCGGCGATGGCCCGCCGGCACGGCGGCCGCTCCATGGACCTCTCCACCCTCGACGTCTGGGACCAGCACCTCGCGCGCGCCGGCGCGGAGCTGCTGGCGCAGCGGCTCGACCTGATCGCGACGCTGCGGCCGCTCGCGGACAAGGCGTACGAGCAGCTCGCGCCCGGCGGCGGCCCGCTGGGGCTCGCGTACAAGTCCTCGGCCGCCGCCGGCGAGGCCGGGGAGGCCGGCGAGGCCGGCGCCGAGGACGGGGCCCGCACCCGCGAGGCCCTGTACGAGGTGCTGCTGGCGGCCCTGGCCGAGGCGCGCAAGCAGGAGATCGAGCGGGGCGTGACCCTGGTCGGCCCGCACCGGGACGACGTGCTGCTGCGTCTGGGAGACCTCCCGGCGAAGGGGTACGCGAGCCACGGCGAGTCCTGGTCGTACGCGCTGGCGCTGCGGCTGGCCTCGTACGAGCTGCTGCGCTCGGAGGGCGCCGAGCCGGTGCTGATCCTCGACGACGTGTTCGCCGAGCTGGACGCGCGGCGCCGCGAGCGGCTCGCGGAGCTGGTGGCCCCGGGCGAGCAGGTACTGGTGACGGCGGCGGTGGACGACGACGTTCCGGGGATCCTGGCGGGGACCCGGTTCGGGGTGTCCGGCGGTGAGGTGACCCGGCTGTGAGCGGCGAGGAGAAGGAACCCGGTACGACCGGACCCCGCAAGGTCCCCGAGCCCTCGGGCGTGGACCTCGCCCGGCAGGCCCTGGCGGCCGCCCGCGAGCAGGCCCGGGCCCGCGGCAACGCGGCAGCCGGGAAGAACAAGCACCGGCCGGGCCTGCGCTCGGGCGCCCGCGCCGACGGCCGCGACCCGATGCCCCTCATGGCGGCGCTGGACCGGCTGCGCACGGAGCACGGCTGGGAGATGCCGATGGCGGTCGCGGGCGTGATGGAGCGCTGGCCGGAGATCGTCGGCCCCGAGATCGCCGCGCACTGTGAACCGGAACGCTACGAGGACCGTGAACTGGTCGTGCGCTGTGATTCCTCGGCGTGGGCGGCGCAGCTGAAGCTGCTGGCCCCGCAGCTCGTGGCCCGGCTCAACGCGGACCTGGGCCAGGGCACGGTCCGGATGATCAAGGTCCAGGGCCCGGGCGGGCGCCCGAAGCGGTACGGACCGCTGCGCGCGCCGGGCAGTACGGGTCCGGGGGACACGTACGGATAGACCGCGCTCGCGTGGCGTCCCTCACGGTAGCGGGAGGTTGACAGGCCGAAGCGCTGCACGCCCGTGTGAGCCTCTTTGAGCCCCTTCCCGGATATGGGGAGTCGGAGAGAGGAGGTTCAGGGCGGCACATGCGGACTCAGGTACCGGCAAACCCCCATTCATGTCCGTGGTACCGGTAGACTGAAGCGAATCCCGCCGCTTGCGGGATCTAGCTGATACACGCTGACAACGCAGATCGACGCAGCCGCTCCTGCTTGCATGCCTGCTGGCCCGGAGTACGGCCTGTGCTGTGCCAGAAAGGGCGCTTCGTGGCCGATTCCGGCAACCCCAACGACAACCAGTCCACAGCCGGCGAGAACGGCGAGGTCACCGCCTCGTACGACGCCAGTGCGATCCAGGTCCTTGAGGGCCTGGACGCGGTCCGCAAGCGGCCAGGCATGTACATCGGCTCGACCGGTGAGCGCGGGCTGCACCACCTCGTGTACGAGGTGGTGGACAACTCCGTCGACGAGGCCCTGGCCGGGCACGCGGACACCATCGACGTGACGATCCTCGCCGACGGCGGTGTGCGGGTCATCGACAACGGCCGTGGCATCCCGGTCGGCATCGTGCCGTCCGAAGGGAAGCCGGCCGTCGAGGTCGTCCTGACGGTCCTGCACGCGGGCGGCAAGTTCGGCGGTGGCGGCTACGCCGTCTCCGGCGGTCTGCACGGCGTCGGCGTCTCCGTCGTGAACGCCCTGTCGACCAAGGTCGCGGTCGAGGTCAAGACGGACGGCCACCGCTGGACCCAGGACTACAAGCTGGGCGTGCCGACGGCCCCGCTGGCCAAGAACGAGGAGACGAGCGAGCACGGCACGTCCGTCACGTTCTGGGCCGACGGCGACATCTTCGAGACGACCGAGTACTCCTTCGAGACGCTGTCGCGGCGCTTCCAGGAGATGGCCTTCCTCAACAAGGGCCTGACCCTGAAGCTGACCGACGAGCGCGAGTCGGCGAAGGCGACCGTCGGCGCGGACGACCCCGAGGCGGACACGGCCGCGCCCACCGCGCGCACCGTCACGTACTACTACGAGGGCGGCATCGTCGACTTCGTGAAGTACCTGAACTCGCGCAAGGGCGAGCTCATCCACCCGACCGTCATCGACGTCGAGGCCGAGGACAAGGAGCGCATGCTCTCGGTCGAGATCGCGATGCAGTGGAACTCGCAGTACACGGAGGGGGTCTACTCCTTCGCGAACACGATCCACACGCACGAGGGCGGTACGCACGAGGAGGGCTTCCGGGCCGCGCTGACGGGTCTGGTGAACCGCTACGCGCGCGACAAGAAGCTGCTGCGGGAGAAGGACGACAACCTCGCCGGCGAGGACATCCGCGAGGGTCTGACGGCGATCATCTCGGTGAAGCTGGGCGAGCCGCAGTTCGAGGGCCAGACGAAGACCAAGCTGGGCAACACGGAGGCCAAGACCTTCGTGCAGAAGGTCGTCCACGAGCACCTCAACGACTGGTTCGACCGCAACCCGGTCGAGGCCGCGGACATCATCCGCAAGTCGATCCAGGCGGCCACGGCCCGCGTCGCGGCGCGCAAGGCCCGCGACCTCACCCGCCGCAAGGGCCTGCTGGAGAGCGCCTCGCTGCCGGGCAAGCTGTCCGACTGCCAGTCGAACGACCCGACCAAGTGCGAGATCTTCATCGTCGAGGGCGACTCCGCCGGCGGCTCCGCGAAGTCCGGCCGCAACCCGATGTACCAGGCCATCCTGCCGATCCGCGGCAAGATCCTGAACGTCGAGAAGGCCCGTATCGACAAGATCCTCCAGAACACCGAGGTCCAGGCGCTGATCAGCGCCTTCGGCACCGGCGTGCACGAGGACTTCGACATCGAGAAGCTCCGCTATCACAAGATCATCCTGATGGCGGACGCCGACGTCGACGGCCAGCACATCAACACCCTGCTGCTGACCTTCCTCTTCCGCTTCATGCGGCCGCTGGTCGAGGCGGGTCACGTGTACCTGTCCCGCCCGCCGCTGTACAAGATCAAGTGGGGCCGGGACGACTTCGAGTACGCGTACTCGGACCGCGAGCGCGACGCCCTCGTCGAACTCGGCAAGCAGAACGGCAAGCGGATCAAGGAAGACTCGATCCAGCGCTTCAAGGGTCTGGGCGAGATGAACGCCGAGGAGCTGCGCGTCACGACCATGGACGTGGACCACCGCGTGCTCGGCCAGGTCACCCTCGACGACGCGGCCCAGGCCGACGACCTGTTCTCGGTGCTCATGGGTGAGGACGTCGAAGCCCGGCGCTCCTTCATCCAGCGCAACGCCAAGGACGTTCGGTTCCTCGACATCTGAGTCGGCCTCCGCTGACCGCCGCCTGAAAGGACTTCTGACCAGCAATGGCCGACGAAACCACCCCCACCGCCGAGAATCCCGCGGAGGAGCAGCCCGTGCTGCGCATCGAGCCCGTCGGGCTCGAGACGGAGATGCAGCGCTCCTACCTCGACTACGCGATGTCCGTCATCGTGTCCCGCGCGCTGCCCGACGTACGGGACGGCCTCAAGCCGGTCCACCGCCGCGTGCTGTACGCGATGTACGACGGCGGCTACCGGCCCGAGAAGGGCTTCTACAAGTGCGCCCGCGTCGTCGGTGACGTCATGGGCACGTACCACCCGCACGGCGACAGCTCCATCTACGACGCCCTGGTCCGCCTGGCCCAGCCGTGGTCGATGCGCATGCCGCTGGTGGACAGCAACGGCAACTTCGGCTCCCCGGGCAACGACCCGGCGGCCGCGATGCGCTACACCGAGTGCAAGCTGATGCCGCTGGCCATGGAGATGCTCCGGGACATCGACGAGGAGACCGTCGACTTCACGGACAACTACGACGGCCGCAACCAGGAGCCGACCGTCCTGCCGGCCCGCTTCCCGAACCTGCTGGTCAACGGCAGCGCCGGCATCGCGGTCGGCATGGCCACCAACATCCCGCCGCACAACCTGCGCGAGGTCGCGGCCGGCGCCCAGTGGGCGCTGGAGCACCCGGACGCCTCCCACGAGGAGCTGCTCGACGCGCTCCTGGAGCGGATCAAGGGCCCCGACTTCCCCTCGGGCGCGCTGGTCGTGGGCCGCAAGGGCATCGAAGAGGCGTACCGGACCGGGCGCGGCTCCATCACGATGCGCGCCGTCGTCGAGGTCGAGGAGATCCAGAACCGCCAGTGCCTGGTGGTCACGGAGCTTCCGTACCAGACGAACCCGGACAACCTGGCGCAGAAGATCGCCGACCTCGTGAAGGACGGCAAGATCGGCGGCATCGCCGACGTCCGCGACGAGACCTCCTCGCGCACCGGCCAGCGCCTGGTGATCGTGCTCAAGCGCGACGCCGTCGCCAAGGTCGTGCTGAACAACCTGTACAAGCACACCGACCTGCAGACGAACTTCGGCGCGAACATGCTGGCGCTGGTGGACGGCGTGCCGCGCACGCTGTCGGTCGACGCCTTCATCCGCCACTGGGTGCAGCACCAGATCGAGGTCATCGTCCGGCGCACGAAGTTCCGCCTGCGCAAGGCGGAGGAGCGGGCGCACATCCTGCGCGGTCTGCTCAAGGCGCTGGACGCGATCGACGAGGTCATCGCGCTGATCCGGCGCAGCAACACCGTCGAGATCGCGCGCGAGGGCCTGATGGGCCTGCTGGAGATCGACGAGATCCAGGCCAACGCGATCCTGGAGATGCAGCTGCGGCGCCTGGCGGCCCTGGAGCGGCAGAAGATCGTCGCCGAGCACGACGAGCTCCAGGCGAAGATCAACGAGTACAACGCGATCCTGGCCTCGCCGGAGAAGCAGCGCTCGATCGTCAGCGAGGAGCTGGCGGCCCTCGTCGAGAAGTTCGGCGACGACCGGCGCTCCAAGCTGGTCCCCTTCGACGGCGACATGTCCATGGAGGACCTGATCGCCGAAGAGGACATCGTCGTCACGATCACGCACGGCGGCTACGTCAAGCGGACCAAGACCGAGGACTACCGCTCGCAGAAGCGCGGCGGCAAGGGCGTGCGCGGCACGAAGCTGAAGCAGGACGACCTGGTCGACCACTTCTTCGTCTCGACCACGCACCACTGGCTGCTGTTCTTCACGAACAAGGGCCGGGTCTACCGCTCCAAGGCGTACGAGCTGCCGGACGCCGGCCGCGACGCCCGCGGCCAGCACGTGGCCAACCTGCTGGCCTTCCAGCCGGACGAGAAGATCGCCCAGATCCTCGCGATCCGCGACTACGAGGCCGCTCCGTACCTGATCCTGGCCACCAAGGGCGGCCTGGTGAAGAAGACGGCGCTCAAGGACTACGACTCGCCCCGCTCCGGCGGCGTCATCGCCATCAACCTCCGGGAGACCGAGGCCGGCGGAGACGACGAGCTGATCGGCGCCGAGCTGGTCTCCGCCGAGGACGACCTGCTGCTCATCAGCAAGAAGGCGCAGTCGATCCGCTTCACGGCGACCGACGACGCGCTGCGCCCGATGGGCCGCGCCACCTCGGGCGTGAAGGGCATGAGTTTCCGCGAAGGTGACGAACTGCTCTCGATGAGCGTTGTCAGGCCGGGTACGTTCGTCTTCACCGCGACCGACGGCGGTTACGCCAAGCGGACGCCGGTCGACGAGTACCGCGTCCAGGGTCGTGGTGGTCTGGGCATCAAGGCCGCCAAGATCGTGGAGGACCGAGGTTCGCTCGTCGGGGCGCTCGTGGTCGACGAGACGGACGAGATTCTCGCCATCACGCTGGGCGGTGGTGTGATTCGTACGCGAGTCAACGAAGTCAGGGAGACCGGCCGTGACACCATGGGCGTCCAGCTGATCAACCTGGGCAAGCGCGATGCCGTGGTCGGTATCGCTCGTAACGCCGAGGCCGGTCAGGAAGCTGACGAGGTCGAGGAGACCGACGCAGCCGAAGGACAGGCCGCCGAGGCCGCCGAGGGCACGCAGCCCTCGGCCGGGGAGCACGAGGAGTAAGTCGTGAGTGGAGCCACGGGCGCCGGACCGGCCAAGACTGGGGAGGACGGTACCCGTGGCCCCGCCGCGGACTCCCCGGACGGGGGCGCCGAGGCAGCCGAGGGCAGGGGGAGAACCGTGACGGACACCCGCAAGCCGAAGCAGGAGAAGGCCGCGCCGGCCGCGGCCGGCGCGACCCCGGCCGCGGCAGGGGCGGCCCCGGTGGCCGCGCCCGGCCGGCCGCCGGAGCAGCCGTACCACCCGCCGCAGGCGTACGCGGCACCCCAGGCGCCGGGCGCGCCGCGGGCTGCCGGGGACGCCGCCGCGCAGCGCAAGGCGCGTACGGGGGCCCGTACGACGCCCAGGACGCGCAAGGCGCGGCTGCGGGTGGCCAAGGCCGATCCGTGGTCGGTGATGAAGGTCAGCTTCCTGCTGTCGATCGCGCTGGGCGTGTGCACGATCGTCGCGGCGGCGGTGCTGTGGATGGTCATGGACGCCATGGGCGTCTTCTCGACCGTCGGCGGCACCATCAGCGAGGCGACCGGGTCGAACGAGAGCAATGGCTTCGACCTCCAGTCGTTCCTGTCGCTGCCGCGCGTTCTGATCTTCACGTCGGTGATCGCGGTCATCGACGTGGTGCTGGCGACGGCTCTGGCCACGCTGGGCGCGTTCATCTACAACTTGTCGGCGGGCTTCGTCGGCGGTGTGGAGCTCACGCTCGCCGAGGACGAATGACCGCTGATTGACCTGCGGGGACTGCCCCGGGGAACGGATTTTGGCTCGACCGTGTCTGTGCGCTAATCTTCAGGAGTCAGCGCGCAGCGCGGATGGGGCTATAGCTCAGTTGGTTAGAGCGCATCCCTGATAAGGATGAGGCCACAGGTTCAAATCCTGTTAGCCCCACAGTGAAGAAGACCCCCAGGCCCTTGGCCTGGGGGTCTTCTGCGTACGGTCAGTTGGGGGCTTCCCAGGTCACCGAACGGTATCGGTGCGTGTGTATTGTTGGCCGTCAGAAGTCCCCAACGTCAACGAAAGACGAGGTCGCGCGGTGAAGAAGCTGCTCCTGGTCGCACTGGCCGCCATCGGCGGGCTCCTCGTGTACCGCCAGATCCAGGCGGACCGCGCCGAGCAGGACCTGTGGACGGAGGCAACTGACTCCGTGCCCTCTGGTTCCGGTGTGTGAGACCCAAAGCTGATCTCATGAAGCCCCGGCTGCCGCTGCTGCCGGGGCTTTGTGCTGTTCTGTGACGAAAAGTTACGTTATGCAAAGATTTGGCTTGCGTTAGCAAAATCGGGGTGGGCGTGATGGGGCGGGTACGGACGACGGTGCTGGCGGGGGCGGCGGCCCTGGCGCTGGCCGGGGGCCTTCCGGGCGCGGCGTCCGCCGCCACGGCGCCCCCGCAGCCGGCGCCGGCGTACCGGGGCGCCGAGGGCGCCAAGCGGATCCAGGGCGGGCCCGGCAGCGCGGACGCGCCGCTCGTGGCGGCCGGACAGGCCTACGCCGACACCATCGGCCCGGGCGAGCGCTTCTACCGGCTGAATCTCGACGACGCCTCCAGCGTGTACTTCTCCGCCGTGGTCCAGCCTCCGCGCGGCGCCAAGGTCGGCTACAGCGACGGCCTTGAGGTCGAGATCATGACCAAGGAGGGCGAGCGCTGCCCGAACAACCCGGGCCGGGCCGGTTTCGGCTACGACCCGGTCCCCCTCGGCGCCGTGGCGGTCCGCCGGCTGGAGGAGGACGCCGAATGCCAGGGCGCCGGCGTCTACTTCGCCAAGGTCACCCGCACCGCCGCCAAGGACTCCGACCAGGGGGCGTGGCCGGTGGAACTGCTGCTCCTGCGCGAACCCGGCCTCGCCACCGGCAGCGCCCCCACCACCGCCCCCAGCGTCTGGCCCTCGGCCTCGCCGACGCTGCCCGGCAGCGAGCCGGTGGCGCGCCCCGGGGGCACCGGCTTCAACGACGCCCGTGCGCTGGGCAGCGGGGTCTGGCGCGACGACCTGCGGCCCGGGCAGACCCGCTTCTACCGGGTCCCGCTCGACTGGGGACAGCAGTTGGGGCTCAGCGCCGAGCTCGCCGACGCCAGGATGACCAAGTCGTACGGCTCGGCCTCCGACGGGCTCACCGTCGCGCTGTACAGCCCGTACCGGGGGCTGATCGAGGACAAGGGCATCGCGTACGGGGGCAAGCAGGCGGGCGTCACCCTGCCGAAGACGGCGCCGGTGGCGTACGAGAACCGCTTCTCGGACACCGGGGAGGTACGGGGGGCCCGGCTGGCGGGCTGGTACTACATCGCCGTGACCCTGGGCGCGAAGGTCGCCGAGTTCACGCAGGACGCGAGCCCGGTGCCGCTGACGCTGCGCATGGACGTGACGGGCGGCCCGGCCAAGGCGCCCGCGTACGGGGAGAGCCTGAGCGCGGCCGGGTTCGGGGTCGGCGCGGACGACCGGGCGGCCGCCAGGGAGGGGCTCACCGCACCCGAGGCCGCGGAGGCGGCCGGAGGGCGCTCGGTGATGCGGGTGGTGGCCGGCGCGGGCTTCGGCACCGGGACGGTACTGCTGCTCGTGCTCGGCGGATGGTTCCTGCTGGGCCGGCGCGGGCAGGGCGCGTAGCGCGGCTCAGATCCGGGTCAGCGCCCAGGCGCCCACCGCGAAGCAGAGCAGCGCGGCGGTGAGGATCCCGGCGGCGACCTTCGGCGACGGCGGGGCGATCCCGCCGGTCCGTACGGGCGGCGGCGCGTGCGGGGCGGTGGAGGCGGCCGCGGCCGGGGCGACGGCGGCCGGGGCGGGTGCGGCCGGGGCGGGTGCGGCCGGGTCGGGCGCGGTCGCCGTCGCGGCCGCGCCGGAACGCACCGGCGGCGGGAGGTGGAAGCTGCCCGTCTCGGACGGGCCGAACACCCCGGCCGGCGGCGGTCCGAACCCCGCCGGCGCGACGGGTGCGGGAACCGCGGCCGCCTGCGGCGGGACACCCGCCGCGGTGGGCGACTCGGGGGTCACCGCGGCCGTGCTCTGCGGCCCCCGGGGGCCGAAACCGGGCGGCAGCGGACCGAGTTGGTCGAACACCTCCACCGGATCCTCGTCGGGGGCGGGCGGCGGAAGCAGCTCCACGGCCTCGGCAAGGGCCTTGCGGGCCCCTGTGGCGGTCTTGAACCGGCTGTGGGGATCCGGCTGGAGGAGGTTCGCCACGACGTCCCAGAGCGGCGCCGGAACGCCCTCGGGGGCGGCGGGGGTGCCATGGGCGAGGAAGTGCTCCACCAGAGCCCGGGAATCGGGCTTGGAGCCCCGCAGGAGGTAGAGGGCGACCAGCCCGACGGCGAAGAGGTCGGCGGGGAAGTCGGGTTCGGAGCCGAGCAGTTGTTCCGGGGCGAAATAGCCGGGCGTGCCCACCACGTAGTCGGTCTCGGTGAGGCGCGGCTCGCCCTTGCGCATCGAGATGCCGAAGTCGGACAGCCGCAGGTGCGGCCGTCCGGATCCGGTGGCCTCCATCAGGATGTTGGCCGGCTTGATGTCGCGGTGGACGACCCCTTCCGCGTGCACCGCCGCCAGCCCCGACAGGAGCTGGTCGAGCAGCGTGCACACGAAGCGGGGCGGCAGCGGGCCGTAGTCCCCGATGACGTGGGCGAGGGAGCCGCCGGCGACGAGGTCCATCGTGAACAGGACCTTGTCGTCGTCGGCCGCCCAGCTGGCCGGGGCCAGCACGTGCGGGTGGTCGATGCGCAGGGCCTGCTCCCGGACGAACCGGAGCAGGGTGTGGGCGTCGCTCTGCCGCAGGACCTTGGCGGCGACGTACCGGCGGCGCCGGTGGTCCCAGGCCCGCCACACGGCGCCCGCGCCACCGCGCCCGATCGGATCGATCAGCTCGTACCGGCCGGCGAAGATCTCACCCATCGCTGCGCCCGTCCCCCGTTCCGTGCGTGGCGTCCCGTGCGTGCATGCGTCCGTGCGTGCGGCCCGCGCCGCGGTGTCGCGTCAGTTCTGGTGGGACTCGTAGTGGGCGACCGCGTCCGCGGTGCGGCCCGCGCCGTAGACCCTGAGGAACTCTGCCAGTTCGGGATGGCTGGGGGCGAGGGAGTCGGCCGCGTCGATGATGTCGCCGGCCGCGGAGACCGAGCGCAGCAGCGACTGGATCTCGCGGACGACGCGCTTGACCGTGGGTGCGCCCGAACCGGTCGTGGTCTGGCCGCTGTTGCTGAGGACGGAGCCTCCCTGGGTCCTCTTGATCTCGTCCATCCGGTCGGTGGCCTCGGCCGCGCTGACGCTTCCGTCCGCCACCTGGCCCGCGAGGTCCTGGAGGGCCTGGACGCGCTGCACCACGGCCGGGTTCCCGATCTTGGCCCGCTGGCCGCTCATCAGCTGGGACAGCATGGGCGCCGACAGTCCGAGGACCGCAGCGAGGCGTGCCTGGTTCAAGCCGAGGTCATCTATGAGCCGGCGGAAGAGCGCGCCGAGCGGCTCCCCGTACCAGCTGCGCTGAAGCTCCCTGGCTCTGGCCGTGGCCTCTTGCTGAACAGCGTCCACTCTCAGTACTCCCCTACTTCGCTGGTGCGAACCTCGCGAGCATCTTACGGAGCGTGGTCGCGTGGCGGGAGCCCCCATAATTTTGCGAGATGCGGGGGTACACCCGGTACTCTGTTCTGCGGAACGGCCACACCTTCACGGGAGGCGGTCGCGTCCATCTTTTCGGGGCTTTAGCTCAGTTGGTAGAGCGCTGCCTTTGCAAGGCAGATGTCAGGAGTTCGAATCTCCTAAGCTCCACAGCACCAGAGGCCACCTGACCAGCGGAAACGCGGGTCAGGTGGCCTCTTTGCGTCGTGGGGTGCGCCCGGCGGCGCGCCCGGCTAGAGGTCGATCCAGTACCGGCGCTTGGGGCCTATGAGGGTCTCGCGGACGTCTTCCAGGACCCCGCCGCTGCGCTCGATCGTGCGTACCGAGCCCGTGTTGCCGGGGTCGCACGTCAGGAGTACCCGGTCCATCCCCAGCAGCCGGGCCTCGTACAGGACCGAGCCGAGCGCCCAGCCGGCCAGTCCGCGCCGGCGCGCGGAGGGCCGGATGCCGTACCCGATGTGGCCGCCTGCGTCGAGGAGGAAGCCGTTCAGGTAGTGGCGCAGGTCGATGGCGCCCAGATAGGTGTCGCCCTCGGCGATCCACCAGTACGTGGCGTGCACGCGGCCCTGCTCCACGGGGCGGGTCCGGTCCCCGTACCCGCGCAGCCGCTCCGTCCAGGCCGCGAAGCCCCCGGGGCTGTCCACGTCGTCCTCGGAGCCGAGTCCGGCCCCGTCCATGTCGCTGTCGTGCCCCCATTCCGCACGGGCTTCCAGCCAGGAGGCGTGCAGGCGGGGGGAGGGGAACACGAGCTCGGGCATCCGTTGACGGTAACAGCCGGGCGTCCCCCGCCCGGGTCCCCCGGTTGGCCCTGTCACAGGGCCGGGCGGCGCGGGCTGGCCGACAGTGGGGGAAGGCACCGAGCCAGGGGGCGACACCACGCCGGAGGCGTACAGACACATGGGACTCTTCGACTTCCTCAAGTCCGACAAGAAGAAGCACGAGGCCGCCGAGAAGGCCGCGGCGGCCGCGGCCGCCGACTACGCGGCGAAGTACACGGACGCCGTGTCGGCCACCAAGGCCGCCGCCGAGCGGATGGCCGCGGCGGCGCCGCCGAAGGCCGCGCCGCACACCCCGAAGCCCACGTCCGCCGCGCACAAGGCGGTTCCCGCGGCTCCGGAGCCCAAGCCGGTGCCGGCCGCCGCGAAGCGCACGTACATCGTGCGGACGGGCGACTCGCTCTCCGCGATCGCCCGCCGGGAGCTGGGCAACGAGGCCCGCTGGCGCGAGCTCTACGCCATGAACCGCGGAGTCATCGGCTCGAACCCCGAGCTGATCCAGCCCGGCCAGGTGCTCACCCTGCCCCGCTAGTGGCGGGACGGCGGGAGGGCCCGGATCCATCGGATCCGGGCCCTCCCGCCGTCCCGCCGTGCCGCTCAGGGGCGACCGCGGTCAGAACCTGCTCACTCGTCCGCCGTTCCGGCTGAGGATTCGCGCTCCTTGGCCGCCAGTTCGTCGTCGAAGCTGGCCGGCTCGCGCTCGCGCGAGAGCTCGGTGGCCGCCGGCGGCTCGACGAGCCAGTCCGGGTTCGACTGCTGGTCCCACCACCGCCACGCCATGTACGCACCGGCGGCCAGCGCGCCGACCACCGCCATGCACTTGAAGGCCCGGCCGGCCCGGTGGCGCCGCTCGTGGCGCTTCACCAGCTGCTGGACCTCCTTGGCCGACACCTGGCCGCGCAGCGCCGCCAGGGCAGCCGTCGACCGCGATGCGGCCTCCTCGGCCACCGGCTGCGCCGCGGCCAGCGCGCTCTCCAGCCTCGGCTGCGTGTAGTCGGCCGCCTGCCGCGCCGCCCGGCGCGTGTGGTGCACGGCCATCGTCGCCGCCCGGTCCACGTTCGGGGGCACGTGCGTGCGGGCCGCCCTCATCCTCGGGTGCAGATGCTCGTCGTACGCCGTACGGGCCTGCCGGGCCGCCTCGGCCGTCGCGTACGAGACCTTCGGTGCCAGCCGGTCGTTCGCCTCGGCCGCGTAGTGCGCAGCGGCGTCCCGGGCGGCCGTTGCGTACGGCGCCACCGCTTCCGCTGCGTGCCTCGCCGTTTCCCTGGCGCTTTCGGCGGCCAGGTGCACGCTGTCCTTGCGGGTCACAGGATCCTCCTCCTCGGTGGCGGACACAGTTCACCTTTCCACCCTTTGTCGGATCATGCCTGCCATACCGTCGGGCGGCATGCGTGACAGGGCATACGGGTGGAGGATTTCTGTGCCGCGCAGCGCTCCGTGGGAGGATCTGGAACCGACAGTGACGACTATGGAAGGCAGATCCGTGGCCGAGAAGCTCTACGCCACCCTGAAGACGAACCACGGCGACATCGAGATCGAGCTGCTGGCCAACTTCGCCCCGAAGACGGTCAAGAACTTCGTGGAGCTGGCCACGGGCGCCCGCGAATGGACCCGTCCCACCGACGGCCAGAAGACCACCGATCCGCTGTACGACGGCACCGTCTTCCACCGCGTCATCAGCGGGTTCATGATCCAGGGCGGCGACCCGCTCGGCAACGGCACCGGCGGCCCCGGGTACCAGTTCGCCGACGAGTTCCACCCCGACCTGGCCTTCACCAAGCCGTACCTGGTGGCCATGGCCAACGCCGGCCCCGGCACCAACGGGTCCCAGTTCTTCATCACCGTCGCGCCCACCGCCTGGCTGACCCGCAAGCACACCATCTTCGGCGAGGTGACGGACAAGGCCAGCCAGAAGATCGTGGACGACATCGCGGGCCTGAAGACGAACCCGCGCACCGAGCGCCCCCTCGACGACGTGATCATCCAGTCCGTCGTCGTCGAGAAGCGCTGACCGCCGCCGCGCCGGCGCCCCGGGAACCTTTCCGCCCCGCCCGTCCGTCCTGCATGCGTGGAACCCGCCGGGGCCACAGCCGGACGACCGGCGGGGTGCACCGCCCGTCCCGCCGCTGACCGAGGGGACCGATGGACACCGACCGTCTGCCGGGCTGCTACCGCCACCCGGATCGCGACACGGGGATCCGCTGCACGCGCTGTGAGCGCCCCATCTGCCCCGAGTGCATGATCAGCGCCTCGGTCGGCTTCCAGTGCCCCGAGTGCGTCCGTGACGGCTCCGGTACGGGGCACGCCCCGGCCGCGAACGCGCCGCGCACCGTCGCGGGCGGGGTGGTCTCCGCCGATCCGCACCTCGTCACCAAGATCCTCATCGGGATCAACGCCGCGGTGTTCCTGGTGGGCCTGCTCGCGCCGGCGGTCGTCGTGCAGCTGGAGCTGCTCGGGCGGTACGTCGAATACTTCGGCGGCCCGGTGGAAGGGGTCTCGACCGGCCAGTACTACCGGCTGCTGAGCTCGGTGTTCCTGCACGTGGAGTGGTGGCACATCGGGGGCAACATGCTGGCCCTGTGGGTGATCGGCGGCCCGCTGGAGGCGGCCCTGGGCCGGGTCCGCTACCTCGCCGTGTACGTGCTGTCGGGGCTGGGCGGCAGCGCCCTCGTCTATCTGCTGACCGCGCCGAACACGCCGACCCTCGGCGCGTCCGGAGCGATCTTCGGCCTGCTCGGCGCGACCGTCGTGCTGGTGCGCCGCCTGCGGTACGAGATGCGGCCGGTCATCACCATGGTCGTGCTCATGCTGGTGCTGACCTTCGTGCCCTTCGGCGGCAGCCTGTCGGTCTCCTGGCAGGCCCACATCGGGGGCCTGGTGACCGGTCTGCTGGTCGGTCTGGGCATGGTCGGACCGGCCGCCGGCAGGACGCGCACCCTGGTCCAGTGGGGGACCTGTGGAGCGGCATTCCTGCTGGCAGCGGCGGTGGTCCTGGTCCGTACGGCCGAACTCACCTGATCACACCGGCGTCAACACTCCACAGAGTTATCCACAGATCTTCTGTCTTTTCCTCAGGTGTGGATGACGCTGTGGATAACTCATGGGGAGAGCTTGTCGGACCCGGTGCGCCTGTGCTTGCGGACGCTCGATCGGGGACCGGCTACTTCCACTGGGTGGACACGCCGAACCCCGCCGCGATGAAGCCGAATCCGACCACGATGTTCCAGTTGCCCAGTGCCTCGATGGGCAGCTGGGTCTCGGTCACGTAGAAGACGACGATCCACGCGAGACCGATCAGGAAGAACGCCAGCATGACCGGGGCGACCCAGCTGCGGTTGGTCAGCCTGATCGTCTGCGCCTGCTTCGCCGGCGGCGGCGTGTAGTCGTCCTTCTTGCGGATACGTGACTTCGGCACGAGGGGCTCTCCTGTCGATGCGCTGGGGACCTTGCCTGCCCCGGGCGTCCGTTAGCGTAGTGGACCTGTGGCGTTGAAGGAGAAGGGTACGTTGAGCAATTCCGACGACTCCTCCGCGGGTCCCCGTCGCCGGGCCAGGCCGGTCCGGCTGCTGACGGCCGCCGTTTTCGCCCTGGCCGGTCTCATCTTCGTCACCAGTTTCAATACTTCCAAGGGTACGAACATCCGGACGGACGCCTCGCTCCTGAAGCTCTCGGACCTCATCCACGAGCGCAGCCAGAACAACGCCCTGCTCGAACAGAGCACCGCGGCCGTCCGCGACCGGGTGGACGCCCTCGCCGAGCGCGACGACGGCAGCACCAGGGCCGAGGACGCCAAGCTGGCGGCCCTGCGGGTCGCCTCCGGCACCGAGCCGCTGTCCGGCAAGGGGCTCACGGTCACCCTGAACGACGCCCCGCCGAACGCCACCGCCCGCATCCCCAACGTGCCCGAGCCGCAGCCGAACGACCTGGTGATCCACCAGCAGGACCTCCAGGCCGTGGTGAACGCCCTGTGGCTGGGCGGAGCCCAGGGCATCCAGGTCATGGACCAGCGCCTGATCGCCACCAGCGCGGTGCGCTGCGTGGGCAACACGCTGATCCTCCAGGGCCGCGTCTACTCGCCCCCCTACAAGGTGAGCGCGGTCGGGGACCCGGCCGCGCTGCGCAAGGCGCTCGCCGCCTCCCCGGCCCTGCAGAACTACCAGCAGTACGTGACGGCGTACGGGCTCGGCTGGAAAGTGGACGAGCACAAGGAGCTGACACTCCCCGGCTACTCCGGCACAGTGGACCTCCACTATGCGAAGCCGCTGGAATCCGCCTCCGCGAGCAGTACGCCGTGACGTCGTACTGCGCCTGGTGGTGCGGACGTTCAGCGAGGTCTGCCTGACGGCGGGCACGCTGATCGTGCTGTTCGTGGCGTACGTCCTGCTGTGGACCGGCGTCAAGGCCGACCGGGCCATGGACGGGGAGATGGCCCGGATGCGCGACCGCTGGAGCGCGGCTGCGGCCGCCGCGCCGTCCGCGGCGCCTTCCGCGGCCCCGTCCACCGCTCCCGCCACCGCGCCGGCGGCCGCACCGCAGCCCGCGCCCCCGGCGCAGGACCCTTCCGGACAGCCGCCCGGCTACCCGCCCGGCCAGCCGTTCGCCGAGATGTACATCCCGCGCTTCGGCCCGGACTGGAACAAGCCGGTCCTGGAGGGCACCGGCACGGAGCTGCTGAAGAAGGGCCTCGGCCACTACGCGGGCACCGCCCGCCTCGGCGGCACCGGGAACTTCTCGGTCGCGGGCCACCGCCGCACGTACGGGGACCCCTTCAAGGACTTCCCCGAGCTGCGCCCCGGCGACGCCGTGATCCTCAAGGACGCCACGGCCTGGTACACGTACACGGTGCGCAGCGAGCCGCTGCGCACCCTGCCCACCGACATCGGGGTGGTCGACCCGGTGCCGCGCCGCTCCCCCTTCACCGGACCCGGGCGGTACCTGACCCTCACGACCTGCGATCCGGAGTGGGGCCACAGCCACCGGCTGGTCGTCTGGGCGGAGCTGACGCAGACCCGCCCGGTCGCCCAGGGCCGGCCGGAGGGTTTGCCGAGCTGACCCACCCGGCCGGGCCGCTGCCTTTAGTCTGTTCGCGTACCGCCCCCGCGGTGCGGTGGTCGATCGTGGACGGATAGGAAACAGACGGCATGTACGGCTGGATCTGGCGGCATCTGCCGGGCAACGCGTGGATCCGCGCGCTGATCTCCCTCGTACTGGTCTTCGGAGTGGTCTTCGTGCTGTTCCAGTACGTCTTCCCGTGGGCCGAGCCGCTCCTCCCGTTCAACGACGTAACGGTGGACGAGGGATCGGGAGCCACTCCGTGAGCGCGCGCATTCTGGTTGTCGACAACTACGACAGCTTTGTCTTCAACCTGGTCCAGTACCTGTACCAGCTCGGCGCGGAGTGCGAGGTCCTGCGCAACGACGAGGTCGGGCTCGCCCACGCGCAGGACGGCTTCGACGGCGTGCTGCTGTCACCCGGACCGGGTACGCCGGAGCAGGCGGGCGTCTGCGTCGACATGGTCCGCCACTGCGCCGACACCGGCGTCCCGGTCTTCGGCGTGTGCCTCGGCATGCAGTCCATGGCCGTGGCGTACGGCGGCGTCGTGGACCGGGCCCCCGAGCTGCTGCACGGGAAGACCTCGCCGGTGGTGCACGAGGGGCTCGGCGTCTTCGCCGGTCTGCCCTCGCCCTTCACCGCGACCCGCTACCACTCGCTCGCGGCCGAGCCGGGGACCCTGCCGGACGTGCTGGAGGTCACCGCACGCACCGAGGACGGGATCATCATGGGGCTGCGGCACCGGGAGCACGACGTCGAGGGCGTGCAGTTCCACCCCGAGTCGGTGCTGACCGAGTGGGGCCACCGGATGCTCGCGAACTGGCTGGTGCGCTGCGGGGACGCGGGGGCCGTCGAGCGCTCGGTGGGGCTGGCCCCGGTGGTGGGCAAGGCCGTCGCGTGACCGCGGTCGCGCCGTCCGCGCCCACGGAGGGCCGGGCCGCGCGGCGCAGGGCAGCTCAGGAGGCCGCGAAGCGCACGCGCAGGCGCGGCGGGGGCCGTCGGCGCAGGCGGCCCGCGTCGGGCGGCCCGGTGGTCGCCCTGAGCCGGCTCGCCGGGGAGCTGTTCATCACCCTGGGCGTGGTGATGCTGCTGTTCGTCGCCTACCAGCTCTGGTACACGAACGTGCTGGCGGAGCGGACGGCGAACGGGGCGGCCGGCTCGCTGCGCCAGAACTGGGAGCGGGACGGGGGCGGGGCCGCCGCCCCGCCGGTCTCGGCGTTCGAGCCCGGGCAGGGCTTCGCGATCCTCCACATCCCGAAGCTGGACGTGAAGGTGCCGGTGGCGGAGGGGGTCAGCAAGCCGAAGGTGCTCGACAAGGGGATGGTCGGGCACTACGCGGACGGTGCGCTGAAGTCGGCGATGCCGGCCGACAAGCAGGGCAATTTCGCGCTGGCGGGCCACCGCAACACCCATGGCGAACCGTTCCGCTTCATCAACCGGCTGGTGCCGGGGGATCCGGTCGTGGTCGAGACCCGGGACGCCTACTACACGTACGAGATCACCTCGTCGCTGGCGCAGACCCCGCCGGCGAACGTGTCGGTGATCAAACCGGTGCCGGAGGGCTCGGGTTTCACCGCCCCGGGCCGGTACATCACGCTGACGACCTGCACTCCCGAGTTCACGAGCACCTACCGCATGATCGTATGGGGCAGGATGACCGACGAACGCCCCCGCAGCCAGGGTGCTCCGCCCGCCCTGGCCAGCCCGTAAGGACGAACAAGCAGTGTCACGTGCCGCGTCGCCGCCGCCGAGCCGTAGTGTGCTCGCCGGGTTCCTGAGCCTGCTGGGCGAGTTCCTGATCACCGTGGGCCTCGTCCTCGGCCTGTTCGTCGCGTACTCGCTGTGGTGGACGAACGTGCTCGCGGACCGGCAGGCATCGGCGCACGGCGACGAGATCCGCCGGCAGTGGCAGACCGCCCCGGGGGCGAACGGGGCCGCGGTGCCGGGGGCGCTGGACACCATGGACGGCATCGGCTTCCTGCACGTGCCGGCGATGAAGAACGGCGAGGTCCTGGTCAAGAAGGGCACGGCGCCGGACGTACTCGACGACGGCGTGGCCGGGTACTACACGGACCCGGTGAAGGCGGCCCTGCCGTGGGAGGCGTCGGGCAACTTCGCCCTGGCGGCGCACCGCGACGGGCACGGCGCGAAGTTCCACGCCATCGACAAGGTGAAGAACGGCGACGCCGTCGTCTTCGAGACCCGGGACACCTGGTACGTGTACAAGGTCTTCGCGGAGCTGCGCCAGACCTCGAAGTACAACGTGGACGTGATCTCGGCGGTCCCGAAGGAATCGGGGCGCACGGCGCCGGGCCGTTTCATCACGCTGACGACCTGCACGCCGGTCTACACGTCGAAGTTCCGCTACGTCGTGTGGGGCGAGCTGGTGCGTACGGAGAAGGTCGACGCGCAGCGCACCCTCCCGGCGGAGCTGCGCTGACACGGCCGGTACGGCCGGCAGGGCTGACACGGCCGGTACCGAAAAGCCCCCGTGAGCGGCTCTGAGGCCGCCCACGGGGGCTTTTCCGTGTCCTGGTGGGGAGAAGGGCCGCCGGCTAGCGCCGGCCGCCCCCACCGGGAAGGGCCGCCGGCTAGCGCCGGCCGCCCCCACCGGTCAGGCCGCCGAACAGCGTCCCGCCGTCGTTGCCGCCGTTCTGCTGGCCGGCCATCGTCTGCACGTTGATGACCCGGCCCCCTTCGACGGGGGTGCCCACCGGGGGATCGGTGGCCATGATGATCGCCTTGTCGTCCGTCGGGCCGGCGATGACCTGGAGGCTCAGGCCCCGGCCCGCGAGCTCGTTCTTGGCCTGGGCGACCGTCTTGCCCAGCAGCTGCGGTACCTGGGTCTGCTGCGCGGCCTTGGCGATCTGGACGTTGACCGTGGTGCCCACGGCGAGCTGCTCGCCCGGCTGGTACTGCTGCTGGACGATCGTCTTCGGCGCGGCTCCCGGGGAGTCGACCTCCGTCTGGCTGCCCAGCTTGAGCTTGGCGTCGTTCAGCGCCTTGATCGCCGCTTCCCGGGTCTTGCCGAGGAGGTCCGGCATCTCGGCCTTCGACTGCTCCTTGGCGACGGTCAGCGTGACGGTCGAGCCCTTCGGGGCCTGGCCGCTCTTCGGGTCCTGGTCGAGGACGGTGCCGGCGGGCCGCTCGGACTCCTGGGTCTTCTTCTCGACGGCGAAGCCCTTGTCCTTGAGCGCCTTCTCCGCGTCCTCGAACTTCAGGTTGACGACGTTGGGCACCGGCAGGCTCGGGGCGCCCGAGGAGACCTTGACGTTGACCGTGGAGCCCTTGTCGGCCTTGGTGTCCGGTGCCGGATTCTGCGAGCAGATGTTGCCCTTGGGCTGGTTGTCGCAGGCCTCGTCGGCTTCCTTCACGACCTTGAGGCCGACGTTGTCGCCGGCCTTCTGGGCCGCTTCGAGGGTCTCGCCGATGAACTTGGGCACGGTGGGCCGGTTGTCGGCGCCGCCGCCGAAGACGGAGCGCCCGATCAGGATCGCGCCGACCAGGACGAGGATGCCGGCCGTGACCAGCAGGATCGTCGAGGCCTTGCTCTTCTTCTGCTGGCGGCGGCCGTGGCCGTTCTGGTCGTAGCCGCCCTGGCCCTGGCCCGGGTACCCGCCGTCGCCCGGGGGCATCGGCGGGAGCATCGAGGTCTGGCCGGCGTCGGCCGTGCGCAGGGCGGTGGTGGGCTGGTCGTAGCCCTGGTGTCCGTACCCGTGGCCCTGGTCGGGGTAGCCGTATCCGGGCACCCCCATGGCCGCCGCGGCCGCGACGGGCTGGCCGTCGAGGCAGGCCTCGATGTCGGCGCGCATCTCGTCGGCGGACTGGTAGCGGTAGTCGGGGTCCTTGACCAGAGCCTTCAGCACGATCGCGTCCATCTCGGGCGTGATCTCGGGGTCGAAGTTCGACGGGGGCTGCGGTTCTTCCCGTACGTGCTGGTACGCCACCGCGACCGGGGAGTCGCCGATGAACGGCGGCCGGACGCTGAGGAGTTCGTACAGCAGGCAGCCCGCGGAGTAGAGGTCGGAGCGCGCGTCGACCTGCTCACCCTTGGCCTGCTCCGGGGAGAGGTACTGGGCGGTGCCGATGACGGCCGCGGTCTGCGTCATGGTCATGCCGGAGTCGCCCATGGCGCGGGCGATGCCGAAGTCCATGACCTTGACCTGGCCGGTGCGGGTGAGCATGACGTTGGCGGGCTTGATGTCACGGTGCACGATGCCGGCGCGGTGCGAGTATTCGAGCGCCTGGAGGATGCCGATGGTCATTTCCAGGGTGCGCTCGGGCAGCAGCTTGCGCCCGGAGTGCAGGAGCTCACGCAGGGTGGAGCCGTCGACGTACTCCATCACGATGTACGGGATGGAGATGTTGTCGACGTAGTCCTCGCCGGTGTCGTAGACCGCGACGATCGCCGGGTGGTTGAGCGACGCGGCCGACTGGGCCTCGCGCCGGAACCGGGCCTGGAAGGACGGGTCGCGGGCGAGGTCGGCGCGCAGGGTCTTGACGGCGACGGTACGGCCGAGCCGGGTGTCGTGGGCGAGGTAGACCTCGGCCATGCCACCGCGGCCGAGCACGTGGCTCAGCTCGTACCGGCCGCCGAGGCGACGCGGCTCTTCCATAACGTTGCAGCCCTCTCCGTCAGTCCCGACCGCACCCGTGTGTGGTCCGGCGGTGTGCTGTTCGCGCAAAGGCTACCGGCCGATCGTCGGTGATCGGTTCGTGACCACAGGCTGATACCGGACCGGTACCGTACGCTCGGATCCGGGCGGGAACAGTGATGTGGATCACTCCGGATCGGCTCTCGCGTCCCTGTGGGTCCCTTGCGTCCGCCCGTCAGCCCTTGTTCTGGTTCTTGAGCACGGCTTCCATGACGGCCTTCGCGACGGGGGCCGCGAGACCGCCGCCGGTGATGTCCTCGCGGTCGGCCTCGCTGTCCTCGATGACGACGGCGACGGCGACCGGGGAGCCGTTGTCGGTCTTGGCGTACGAGATGAACCAGGCGTAGGGGCGCTTGGCGTTCTTCTCGCCGTGCTGGGCGGTGCCGGTCTTGCCGCCGACGGTGACGCCCTTGATCTTGGCCTTGCCGCCGGTGCCGTTCTCGTTCTCGACGACGTTCTGCATCATCTGCTGGAGCTTCTGCGCGTTGGCCGGGGAGAGCGGGCGGCTCATCTCCTGCGGCTCGTGCTTCTCGATGACGTCGAGGTTGGGGGCGGTGAGCTGGTCGACCATGTACGGCTTCATCAGCTTGCCGTCGTTGGCGACGGCCGCGGCGACCATCGCCATCTGGAGCGGGGTGGCGGCGGTGTTGAACTGGCCGATCGCGGAGAGCGAGTTGCCGGGCCGGTCCATGTTCTTGTCGTAGATGCTGGCGAACGCCCGGACCGGGGTGTCGATCTTGTCGTTGTTGAAGCCGAACTTCTGCGCGGTCTCCAGCATCTTGTCCTTGGTCACCTTGTCGGCGACGTTGGCGAAGACGGAGTTGCAGGACACCTGCAGCGCGAAGTTGAGGCTCGCCTTCTCGCAGCCCTTGGCGTGGTTGACCATCGGGGTCTTGGTCGTCGGCAGGAAGAACGGCTCGGGGGTGTCCGTCGCCGCGTTGATGTCGGTGACGACGCCGTGCTCCAGCGCGGCCGCGGCGGTGACCACCTTGAACGTGGAACCGGGCGGGTACGTCTCGCGCAGGGCGCGGTTGACGAGCTTCTTCTCCGGGCTGTCCTTCAGCTCGACCCAGTTCTTCTCGTCGGTCTTGGAGTTGCCGGCGAAGACGGACGGATCGTACGAGGGGGTGCTGACCAGGGCGAGGATGGCCCCGGTGCGCGGGTCGATCGCCGCCGCGGCGCCGGTCTTGCCGCCGAGGGTGTCGTACGCGGCCTTCTGGGCCTCGGGCATCAGCGTGGTGACGACGTTGCCGCCGGCCTTCTTCTCGCCGGTGAACATGCCGATGGTGCGGTCGAAGAACAGCCGGTCGTCGTTGCCGGTGAGGATCTTGTCCTCAAGGGATTCGAGCTGGGTGGAGCCGAAGGCCTGGGAGGCGTAACCGGTCACCGGCGCCCACAGAGCGCCGTCGTTGTAGATCCGCTTGTACTTGTAGTCGCTGCCGTCGGTGGCCGCGGAGCCCGTGATCGCCTGCCCGCCCGCGACGATGATGTTGCCGCGCTGGGTGGCGTACTGGGCGATCTGGACCCGGCGGTTCTCCTTGCGGGTGCTGAGCTCCTCGGCCTGGACGTACTGCAGCCAGTTGGTCCGGATCAGCAGCGCGAGGACGAGCAGCCCGCAGAAGAGCGAGATGCGACGCAGGGGCTTGTTCATGACGGGCGGACCACCTGGGTCATCTCGGAGTCGGGGGACGGAGCCGGGGCCGGGGCGGGGCGGCGTGCGGTGTCGCTGATCCGGATGAGGATCCCGATGAGGGCCCAGTTGGCGAGGACGGACGAACCGCCGGAAGCCAGGAAGGGCATGGTCATGCCGGTCAGGGGGATGAGGCCCATGACTCCGCCGGCGACCACGAAGATCTGCAGGGCGAAGGCACCGGAGAGACCGATGGCGAAGAGCTTGCCGAAGGGGTCGCGGGCGGCGAGGGCGGTGCGCACGCCGCGCTCGATGATCAGGCCGTAGAGCAGGAGGAAGGCCATGACGCCCGCGAGGCCGAGCTCCTCGCCGACCGTGGAGAAGATGAAGTCCGAGTTGGCGGCGAAGCCGATGAGGTCGGAGTTGCCCTGGCCCCAGCCGGTGCCGAGGACCCCGCCGGAGCCGAAGCTCATGATCGACTGGCCGACCTGCTCGCAGGCGCCCGACTTGGTGTAGCAGGCGAAGGGGTCGAGCCAGGCGGTGACACGGGCCTTGACGTGGCTGGCGGTCGCGCCGACGACGGCCGCGCCGGCCACGCTCATGACCAGGCCGATCACGATCCAGCTGGTGCGCTCGGTGGCCACGTACAGCATGATCACGAACATGCCGAAGAAGAGCAGCGAGGTGCCGAGGTCGTTCTCGAAGACGAGGACGAGCAGGCTCATCGCCCAGATCATCAAGATCGGGCCGAGGTCGCGGCCGCGCGGCAGGTAGAGGCCCATGAAGCGGCGGCTGGCCAGCGCGAGGGCGTCGCGCTTCACCATCAGGTAGCCGGCGAAGAAGATCGCGATGACGATCTTCGCGAACTCGCCGGGCTGGATGGAGAAGCCGGCGACGCTGATCCAGATCTTCGCGCCGAAGACGTCGGCGCCGAGGCCCGGGATGACGGGCAGGATCAGCAGGACCAGGGAGGCGGCCATGGAGATGTACGTGAAGCGCTGGAGCGTGCGGTGGTCCTTGAGGAGCAGCAGCACGGCGGCGAACAGCGCGATGGCGAGCGCCGTGTACATCATCTGCCGGGGGGCCGACTCGGAGAAGTGGCCGAACTGGCGCTTGGCCAGGTTCTGCAGCCGCTCCGACTGGTCGAGCCGCCAGATCAGCACGCAGCCGAGCCCGTTGAGCAGCGTGCCGATCGGCAGCAGCAGGGGGTCGGCGTACTTCGCGTAGCGGCGCACCACGAAGTGGGCGATGCCGGCGAGGACGGCCAGGCCGCCGCCGTACGCGACCATGCCCGGCGGCAGCTTGCCGTGGATCGACAGGCCCACGTTGGCGTAGGCGAAGATCGGGATGACCACGGCGAACACGAGCAGCAGGAGCTCGGTGTTCCGCCGGCTCGGCAGCTCGATGGCGCCGATGGTGGTCGTGTTGGTGACTACGCTCATGGTGTGGCAGGCCCCCTGTGCCCGCGGGTGTGTACTACTGCTTGCCGCAGAGGCCGACCAGTGACTGCTCCGTGGGAGTCAGGCTGGGACCGGATGCTGGTGGGTTCTGCGCTTCCGCGGTGCGGCGCTCCTCGTCCTTCTTGCAGGCGGCGACCTGAACGCCGAGTTCGTCGATCTTCCGACGGGCGCCGTCGAGGCTGGTCTCGGTGATGGTGGCCTCGACCAGCTTCCGCTTGAAGGGCGGCAGGTACTTCAGTTCGATGTCGGTGCGGTCGGTCTCCACCTTGGAGAGCTCCAGCGGCCCGAGGTTCTGGCTGATGCCGCGGAACAGCGCCACGTGCTCGCCCTTGACGCCGATGTAGAACTGCGTCTGGGTCCAGCGGTGGGCGGCGTAGAGCCCGCCTCCGATGGCGCCGGCGACGATCAGCAGGATCAGGGTGCGGGTGGTCCACTTGCGCCCTTTGCCGCGGCGCCGGCGGGGGTGGTCGTACGTGTCCTCGTAGCGCGAGTCGTCTTCGTACGGGTCGGGTTCGCCGAAGCTGCCGTACGTGCCGCCGCCGCCCTGGCTCTGGTCGGGGTACCCGTAGCCGGGGGCCTCGCCGCTGCCGGGGGGCCCGAAGGCGCCCGGCGGCGGGGGGGCCTGGCGGCCCAGGCCGGAGGCGCGGCCCGCCGGGGTCTGCATGGCGCCCGCGTCGAAGAGCTGGTGCTGGTTCTCGGCGACCGCGCCGACGACGACCGGGGTGTCGTTCAGCTGGGCGGCGAGGGTGTCGCCGCTGTCGGTGTCGAGGACGTCCGCGACGATGCAGGTGATGTTGTCCGGTCCGCCGCCGCGCAGGGCGAGCTGGATCAGGGCCTGCACGGTCTCGTGGGGGCCGTGGTAGTCGGCGAGGGTCTCTTCCAGGGTCTGGTGCGAGACGACGCCGGACAGTCCGTCGGAGCAGATCAGGTAGCGGTCGCCGGTGCGGACCTCGCGGATCGAGAGGTCGGGCTCGACGGTGTCACCGCTGCCGAGCGCCCGCATGAGCAGGGAGCGCTGCGGGTGGGTGGTGGCTTCCTCTTCGGTGATGCGGCCCTCGTCGACGAGGCGCTGGACCCAGGTGTGGTCCTGGGTGATCTGCGTGAGGACGCCGTCGCGGAGCAGGTAGGCGCGGGAGTCGCCGACGTGGACGAGGCCGAGGCGCTGGCCCGTCCACAGCAGCGCGGTCAGGGTGGTGCCCATGCCTTCGAGCTGGGCGTCCTCCTCGACCATGACGCGCAGCTGGTCGTTCGCGCGCTGCACGGCGGTGGCGAGCGACGTGAGGATGTCGGAGCCCGGGACGTCGTCGTCGAGCTGCACGAGGGAGGAGATCACCTCGGAGCTGGCGACCTCGCCGGCGGCCTGGCCGCCCATGCCGTCGGCGACGGCGAGGAGACGGGGACCGGCATAGCCGGAGTCCTCGTTGCCCTCGCGGATCATGCCCTTGTGGGATCCGGCGGCGAACCGCAGGGACAGACTCATGCGCACCTGCCCAGTCGATTCCTCCGGGTACAACCGGTCTCGAGCCACACTGCCCACCCTCCGGTCGGGAGCGCGCTCGGGTCCGTGTCCTGGGTGGTCCGGACTGCCGCGGCTCGCTCGCTCCGCTCGCTCATTCTCGTACTACTTCCGCAGCTCGATGACGGTCTTGCCGATGCGGATCGGGGCGCCCGGCGGAATGGGCGTCGGGGTGGTCAGCCGGGTCCGGTCGAGATACGTGCCGTTGGTGGACCCGAGATCCTCGACGATCCACTGGCCGTCACGGTCGGGGTAGATCCTGGCATGGCGGCTGGACGCGTAGTCGTCGTCCAGCACGATCGTTGAGTCGTGTGCCCGGCCGAGCGTGATCGTCTGCCCCGCGAGGGCGACCGTGGTGCCCGTAAGGGTTCCCTCGGAGACGACGAGCTTGGTCGGTGCTCCGCGGCGCTGGCGCTGCTGCGGCGGCGCCGCGGCCTGGCGGCCGCCCTGCGCCGGTGCTCCGGACGCGTTCCCGCCGCCGCGGCGCGAGCCGCGCTGGGTGACGCGCGTACCGAAGAGGTCGCTGCGGATGACCTGGACGGCCACGATGACGAACAGCCACAGAACGGCCAGGAAACCCAACCGCATGACCGTCAGGGTCAGCTCTGACATTGCCCCCGCTTCACCCTTCGGCTTGCCGGTAAATGATGGTGGTGCTGCCCACGACGATCCGCGAGCCGTCGCGGAGCGTAGCGCGGGTGGTGTGCTGCCCGTCCACCACGATGCCGTTGGTGGACCCGAGATCCTGGATCGTCGAGGGCGTTCCGGTCCGGATCTCACAGTGCCGGCGCGAGACGCCGGGGTCGTCGATCCGCACGTCGGCTTCGGTGCTTCGGCCGAGTACGAGCGTGGGACGCGAGATCTGGTGGCGGGTGCCGTTGATCTCGATCCAGTGGCGCCGGGTGGCGCCTCCGGTGGGTACGGGGGCCGGTCCCGCGGCGCCCGGCCGGCGAGCGGGTGCGCCCGGGGGCGGTCCGGCCGGCATCGGCGGTGCGGAGACCGGCGGGTAGCCGTAGCCGCCCTGCTGGTTCTGGGGGGCGGCCTGCGGCGGCGCCTGGGAGGTGCTGGAGGCGAGCGTGCGGCTGCGGACCCGGTAGAGCCCGGTGTCCAGGTCGTCGGCCTTCTCCAGGTGGACCTTGATCGGTCCCATGAAGCTGTAGCGCTGCTGCTTGGCGTAGTCGCGGACGAGGCCCGCGAGCTCGTCGCCGAGCTGCCCGGAGTAGGGGCTCAGACGTTCGTAGTCGCCGGTGCTGAGCTCGACGATGAAGTCGTTCGGGACGACCGTCCGCTCCCGGTTCCAGATCGTCGCGTTGTTGTCGCACTCGCGCTGGAGGGCGCCGGCGATCTCGACGGGCTGGACCTCGGACTTGAACACCTTGGCGAAGGTGCCGTTCACCAGACCTTCGAGTCGCTGCTCGAACCGCTTCAGGACTCCCATGGGGCACCTCCTCCGTCGTTGTCGCCCTGTACTGCTTACTGATCGTATCCACGCGTGGCGGATTCGGGTGGTTCCCCCTGGGTCCCATGCGCATGAGTGTTGGTACTCACAAGGGATCGTAGGGGCGCTCAGGGGACAGTGTCCCGCACCGGGAGCGCGGTGCGGGAGGGGCAATCCGGGCCGGGCCCGGGGGGCCGGGGAAAGCGATGTGAATCCACCCCCTCCGACGTGCTAATGTTTCGACGTCGCCAGGGGAACGGCCCGAAAGGGAAGATCCACTGGGGTGCTGCTCGGGCGAGTGGCGGAACGGCAGACGCGCTGGCTTCAGGTGCCAGTGTCCTTCGGGACGTGGGGGTTCAAATCCCCCCTCGCCCACATCGACGAAACGGTCGTCATCGCGAAAGCGGTGGCGGCCGTTTCGTGTTTCCCGGGGTTCTTCCCGTCAGTTCCCGTCGGTACGGCGGGTGTACGTCCGTACGCCTCGGAGCGAGGGGCACGTTCACACACATTCGTGACGCGGATTACAGCCCTCGTGGACCGGACCCCGGGCGCGAGAGGTCCGACTTTCGTTGTCCGGGGCGCGACGAAAGAGGGCGGCCCCGCGGGGCGGTGGTGTCTAGGGTCGGGCCCGTGGATGCGACGGCGAGGGTGCGGGCGGGCTGGGACTGGCTGAAGGGGCCCGAGCCGTGGACGCGGCGGATGCTGGCGGGCGACCTGGTGCTCGCCGGGGTGCTCGCGGTGCTCGGGCTGGGTGTCGAGGAGCTCGACAACGGCAGCGTGCAGCGGATGGTGGCCAGCGCCGCCGCCGTGGTGCTGCTCACGCTGGCGCGGCGCCGGCTCCCGGCCACGACCCTGATCGTGGCTTCGGCGGTCTCCCCGTTCCTGCCGGGCTCGTTGCTGGTCACCGTCCTGCTGGGCTGGTCGGCGGGGCGGCGGATCGTCGGGGTGGGCCGGGCGCTGGCCGCGTTCACCGTGGCCTTCCTCGCCGCGGTCGTCTTCAGCGTGCTGCAAGCGTGGTCCGAACAGCGGCCCGTGCTGGTGATCGTGTTCTCCACGCTGATGTTCCTCGCGATGACGGTGATGCCGGGCCTGGCCAGCCGCTACTGGTCGCAGCGCCGGACCCTGCTCCAGGCCCTCCAGGAGCGCAACGGGCAGCTGATGCGGGAGCGCGTGATGGTCGCCGGGCAGGCCCGGCTGCGCGAGCGGCAGCGGATCGCCCAGGACATGCACGACAGCCTGGGCCACCAGCTGGCGCTGATCGCCGTGCACACCGGCGCACTGGAGGTGGACCCGCAGCTGACCGAGCGCCAGCGCGAGGCGGTGGGCGTGCTGCGGCAGGCCTCCGTCGCGGCGATGCACGAACTGCGCGAGGTCGTCGGGATCCTGCGGGACGGAGTCGAGGCACCGGCCCCGGCCGAGGAGGCACAGCCGGCGGCGCGCGGGGTCGCCGGGATCGCGGGGATCGTGGAGGCGGCGCGGAGCGCGGGGACCGACGTGCGGATGGCCGTGTCGGGGCGGCCGAGGCCGCTGGTCGCGGCCTGTGACCACGCGGCGTACCGGATCGTGCAGGAGGCGCTGACGAACGCCTACAAGCACGCCTCGGGGGCGCCGATCTCGGTGGAACTTCGGTACGAGGACGACTCGCTGGTGGTGGAGATCGCCAACGGGCCGGCGGCCGGGCCGGGTGTCGGGGCGGCGGTCTCGGGCGGCCAGGGGCTCACCGGACTGCGGGAACGGGCCCGGCTGGTCGGCGGGATGGTGCACGCGGGCGGGACCGAGGACGGAGGGTTCCGGGTGGCCGGCGTGCTCCCGTACGGGGCCGAGCCGGCCGGGGTGGAGGACATCGCCGACGACTTCGGGCAGCAGGCCCAGGCCCTGGCCCAGGCGCAGGCCCGGGGGTTCGCGGTGGCGCCGCCGGCGATGGACTGGGCGGCGGTGGACAAGGAGCTGGCCGTAGGGGGCCGCAGCCGGGTCGGGGGCGTCGCGATGGGCTGCGGCATCGCCTTCGCGGCGGTGGTGCTGCTGGTGATCGTCATCGGGGCAGGGGTGGCGCTGCTCGTGGGCTCGGCGGGCAGCGCGATGATCAGCCAGGCCGACTACGACAAGGTCCGGGTGGGCGAGTCGGAGGAGGCGGTCCGCAAGGGGCTGCCCGACGGCGACAGCTTCATGACCGAGGGGCTCGACCGCAAGGGGCCGGAGCGGCCCGCGGGTTCGGACTGCCTGGCGCTGCTGTCGTCGGACGATTCCGGGCTGGCCACCAATACTGTTTTCCGGTTCTGCTTCAAGGACGGCAAGCTCGTCGACAAGCAGGCGTACGAGTCCGAGTAGTAGGAGCACGGGTGACAGCCAAGGTGATCCGCGTGGTGATCGCTGACGACGAGCCGCTGATCCGGGCGGGGATCAGGATGATCCTGACCTCGGCACCGGACATCGAGGTCGTCGCCGAGGCGGCGAACGGCCGCGAGGCCGTGGAACTGGCCCGCGCGCACACGCCGGACGTGATGCTGCTCGACATCCAGATGCCGGTGATGGACGGGCTCGCCGCACTCGGCGAGCTGGGGCGGGCGGCGCCGGAGGTCCGGGCGCTGATCCTGACCACCTTCGGGGAGAAGGAGAACGTGCTGCGCGCGCTGGGCTCGGGCGGTGCGGGGTTCCTGCTGAAGGACTCGGCGCCGGGCGAGCTGATCGGCGCGGTCCGGGCGGCCGCCGCCGGGGACGCGTACCTCTCGCCGGGGGCGACCCGGCACGTGGTCGACCAACTGGCCACGGGGCAGGGCGCGGCGCGCGGCGAGCGGGCGCGGCGGCGGGTGGCCGAGCTGAGCGAGCGGGAGCGCGGGGTGCTGGCGCTGCTGGGCGAGGGCTTGTCCAACGCGGACGCGGGCCGGCGGCTGCACATGAGCGAGGCGACGGTGAAGACGTACGTGAGCCGGATCCTCTCCAAGCTGGGCTGCGAGAACCGTGTTCAGGCCGCCCTGCTGGCCAGGGACGCCGGGCTGTAGGTACGGTCGGGCCGAATCCATGTGGTGAGCCGGGCGATTGGTGTCGTCCGGCCGGAACAGTACGACGGGTACGGGCGGGGGCGGCACGGATGGCGGCGGTACCGGAGCAGCGAGTGGCGGGGCCGGACGGGGCGGCGGGGTGGACGGTCGGCGACGGGCGGATACCGGCTGTCGGCGGGTTCGCGGCGCGGGCGGTGGCGGGCTCGCCCAAGGAGGCGGGCAAGGCCCTGCGGCTGCGGGTGCCGCGTTCGGCGCACGCGCACTTCGAGGCCCCGGCCGGACGGCCGGACGCGGTGCGGGCCGTGGAGGACTCCAACGTGGGGCGGGTCCCCGAGCTGGCACCGATCCGGGTCGGCCGGATGGCCGCGAACCCCTTCGCGTTCCTGCGCGGAGCGGCCGGGCTGATGGCGCACGACCTCTCCGGCGGTCCCGTGACCGGCGTCGGCGCACAGATCTGCGGTGACGCCCACGCGGCGAACTTCGGTCTGTACGGGGACGCCCGCGGCCGGCTCGTCATCGACCTGAACGACTTCGACGAGACCGTGTTCGGCCCGTGGGAGTGGGACCTGAAGCGGCTCGCCACCTCGCTGGTCCTGGCCGGGCGGGTGGCCGGAGCGGACGAGGACACCTGCCGGGCCGCGGCGCACGACACGGTGGGCGCGTACCGGCGGACGATGCGGCTGCTGGCCAAGCTGCCGGCGCTGGACGCCTGGAACGCCATCGCGGACGAGGAGCTCGTCTCGCACACCGACGCCCGGGATCTGCTGGGCACCCTGGAGCGGGTCTCGGAGAAGGCCCGCAACAACACCTCGGCGCGGTTCGCCGCCAAGTCCACCGAGGCCGGCGCCGACGGGTCGCGCCGCTTCGTGGACGCACTGCCGGTGCTGCGCCGGGTCGGCGACGGGGAGGCGGCGGCCGTGGCGGCAGCGCTGGGCCCGTACCTGGAGACCCTCCAGGGGGACCGGCTGCCGCTGCTGGCCCGCTATGCCATCCACGACGTGGCCTTCCGGGTGGTGGGCACCGGGAGCGTCGGCACCCGCTCGTACGTGGTGCTGCTGCTGGACCACCGGGGTGAGCCGCTGGTGCTCCAGGTGAAGGAGGCGCGGCCGTCCGTGCTGCTGCCCTACCTGCCCGCGCTGGGCTTCGAGAGCGCGACCGAGGAGCACGAGGGCCGGCGTGTGGTGGCCGGACAGAAGCGCATGCAGGTGGTCTCGGACATCCTGCTGGGCTGGACCACGGTGGAGGGGCGGCCCTACCAGGTGAGGCAGTTCCGCAACCGCAAGGGCAGCGTGGACCCGGCGGCGCTGGCCCCCGACCAGATCGACGACTACGGGCGGATGACCGGCGCCCTGCTGGCCCGGGCACACGCGCACAGCGCCGATCCGCGGCTGCTGGCCGGGTACTGCGGCAAGAACGACGAGCTGGACGAGGCGATGGCCACGTTCGCGGTGGCGTACGCCGACCGGAGCGAGGCCGACCACGCCGATCTCGTGGCAGCGGTGAAGTGCGGGCGGATCGAGGCGGAGGCCGGGGTCTGAGCGGGCCACGGTCGGGCTCCGTGTTTCACGTGAAACTCGGGTTCATGTTTCACGTGAAACATGGACCCGACGCGGACGGCCTTAGGCTGGCCGGGTGAGCGAGCAGCAGACTGAAGAGACGGGCGACGAGCGACCCGAGGCGCGCCTGGAGCGGGCCGTGCGGGCCGCCGAGCAGGCGCTGATCGAGTTCGAGATCGCGGTGGAGACCTTCCGGGTGGAGGTGGAGAACTTCTCCCGGCTGCACCACCAGAAACTCGGCCCGATGTACTCGCGGCTCGATGAGCTGGATGCGCTGATCGCCGAGGCGAAGGCGGCGCGCAGCGGGGACGCCGAGGATGCGCGGCGGGCCCGGGACGCCCGCTCGCTGGTGATGCCGATGCCCGGGGTGGACGAGCTGTTCCACGACTGGATGGATTCGGAGGGCATCTCCGACGACGCGTCCGCGATGCTCACCGACCGTCCGGTGCGGCCCCCGCAGCGGGTGCGGCCCACGGAGGAGGTACGCCGCCTCTACCGCGAGCTGGTCCGCCAGGCGCACCCTGACCTCGCCCGGGACGAGGCCGAGCGCGAGCGCCGCGACGCGTTCATCGCGCGGGTCAACGCCGCGTACGGGCGGGGCGAGGAGCGGCTGCTGCGCGAGCTGGCCGAGGAGTGGGCCGCGGGTCCCGTGCCCGAGGAGGTACGGCGGCTGAACGAGAGCGAGGAGCTCTACGCCCGGCTGGAGTGGCTGGCGCAGCGCAAGGAGCTGCTGTCGGTGGTGGCGCGGGAGCTGGAGGACAGCGCGATCGGATCGATGCTGCGGATGGCCCCGGAGGACCCGGACCGGCTGCTGGAGCAGATCGCGGAGCAGCTGCTCGCCGATGTCGCGAAGCGTGAGGCGGAGCTTGCCGCGCTCGTTGGATAGGTTGGGAACAGACCTGCGATGAGAGAAGGCGACGTATGAACTTCGGACCGCTTCCCTCGGTGGACGCCGCCGCGGTGCCCTCCGAAGGCTTTGTCCTCGATGTCCGTGAGGACGACGAATGGACTGCCGGACACGTGGAAGGCGCCCTGCACATTCCGATGAGCGACTTCGTGGCCCGCTTCGGTGAGCTGACGGAGGCCGTCGAGGACGGCCGCCGCGTGCACGTGATGTGCCGGGTCGGCGGTCGCTCCGCGCAGGTCACCCAGTACCTGGTGCGCCAGGGCATCGATGCCGTGAACATCGACGGCGGCATGCAGGCCTGGGACGGTGCCGGGCGCCCGATGGTGACCGACAGCGGGAACCCGGCCTTCGTGCTCTAGCGGGCGTCCCGTACGTCAGGCGAGGGCGTGGGCGGCCAGCAGGTCGCCCAGCGCCTCCTCGTGGGCCGCGGCCGGGCCCAGCTGGAGCTCCAGCTGCTTGGCCCACGCGTGGTAGCGGTGCAGCGGGTAGTCGGTGTCGGCACCGAAGCCGCCGTGCAGGTGCTGCGCGGTCTGCACGACCCGGCGCACCCCCTCCGAGGCCCAGATCTTGGCGACGGCCACGTCTCCGGCGCTCGGCAGCGGGCCGCCGGCTCCCCCGGTCGCCGCGTCGAGCCGCCAGGCGGCCTGCCAGAGGGTGACCTCCATGGCGCGCAGGTCGATGTAGCGGTCGGCGGCCTGGACGGCGACGGCCTGGAAGGTGGCCACCGGGAAGCCGAACTGCTCGCGCTTGCCGGTGTACTGGCTGGTCATGGTGAGGACGTTCTCGCCGAGGCCGAGGGCCAGGGCGCAGGTCCCGGTGGCGAGGAGCTGGTGCAGCCGTTCCCAGGCGCCCGGGGTCTCGATGAGATGGCTCGCGGGCACCCGTACGCCGTCCAGGGCGAGTTCGGCGAGCCGTTCCCCGCTGGTGGAGACCTGGTCGGCCAGGGTGAGGCCCTCGGCGGTGCGCGGTACGAGCGCCAGGACGGCCTCCCCCTCGCCGGTGTGGGCCGGTACGGCGATCCAGTCGGCGCCGTGCGCCCACGGGACGGCCGTCTGTACCCCTTCGAGGGTCCACCCCGTGCCCTCGCGCCGGGCGGTGACGGCGAGTTCCGCGGGGTCGTGCCCGCTGCGGCCGTGGGCGGCGGCGGTGAGGACGAGCGTCCCGCGCCCGGCGCCGGGCAGCAGGGCGGCGGCCAGTTCGGGGCTGCCGTGGGCCTGGACGGCCATGGCGGTGGCGCAGTGTTCCAGCAGCGGCACCCGGGCCAGCACCTTGGCCGCCTCGCGCAGCACCAGGCACAGGGCGATCGCGTCGAGGCCCGCGCCCCCGTGCTCCTCGGCGAGGACCAGGCTCAGCAGGTCGGACGCGGCCAGCTTGGCCCACAGCGGCCGGTCGAAGTCCTCGGCGACGGCCCCCTGGGTCAGCGCGGGGCTGGGCACGCCGTCGGGGGCGACGTCCGCGAAGACGGCCTTCGCCGCCTCGACGGCGGCCTGCTGCTCCTCGGTGAAGGTGAAGTCCACTGCCTGTCCTCCCGCGCGCACCGGATCCCGGTCAGGCCCGGTCCGAACCTGACGGTGCGTCAAGATAGAGCAGGATGACGGAAATGGACAGCGCGGGAGGGGCGCGGCCTCAGCGGTCGAAGTCGATCTCCACTTCCTCGGTCACCGCGTGCGACTGGCAGGCCAGCACGAACCCGGCCTCCGTCTCCTCCGACTCCAGCGCGAAGTTCCGGTCCATCCGGACCTCGCCCGTGACCAGGAACGCCCGGCACGTGCCGCAGACCCCGCCCTTGCAGGCGTAGGGGGCGTCCGCGCGGTTGCGCAGAACGGCGTCCAGCAGGGACTCGCCGTCCTGGACCGGCCAGGTCCCGGAGCGGCCGTCGAGGCGGGCCGTGACCCGTACGTGGGACGGGGCCGCGGCAGGAGCCGGGGCGGCCGTGTCCTCGACGTGGAAGATCTCCTCGTGGATCCGGGTGCGCACGACGCCGAGCGCGCCCAGGGCCCGCTCCGCGCCCATGACCAGCCCGTACGGGCCGCACAGGAACCAGCCCGTCACCTCGGCGACCGGCAGCAGCGCGGGCAGCAGGGCCTTCAGCCGCTCCTCGTCGAGGCGGCCGGACGGCAGCCCGGCCTCCTGCTCCTCGCGGGAGAGGACGGTCACCAGCTGGAAGCGGTCGGGGAAGCGGTCCTTGAGGTCGGCGACCTCGTCCAGGAACATCGTCGACGCGGCCGTACGGTCGCTGCGGACCAGGCAGAACCGGGCGTCGGGCCGCGCCGCCAGCACCGAGGCGGCGATCGACAGCACCGGGGTGATCCCGCTGCCGCCGACGATCGCCGCGTAGTGCCCGCCGGCCGGGGCGGCGGCCGGCTCCAGGACGAACCGCCCGGCCGGGACCATCACGTCCAGCACGTCGCCGGCGGCGATCTCCTTGTGGGCGAACGTGGAGAACTCGCCGCCCTCCACCAGCCGCACACCCACCCGCAGGGCCGCCGGGCCCGGGCCCGCGGGATCCGGGGCGGGCGAGCAGATCGAGTACGTACGCCGGACCTCGGTGCCCTCGGGGGTGCGGCGGCGCAGGGTGAGGTGCTGGCCGGGGGCGTGCAGGTACTCGCCGCTCAGCTCCTCGGGGACGCGCAGGGTCAGCGCCACGGAGTCGTCGGTGAGCCGCTCGACCGCCGCCACCGTCAGCGGGTGGAAGGCGCCGTGGCGCGCGGGGCGCCCGGAGCCCGACGTGGGCGACGGCGTGGACGCGGCCATCTACAGCTCCTTGAAGTGGTCGAACGGTTCACGGCAGGCGGTGCAGCGGCGCAGCGCCTTGCATGCCGTGGAGGAGAACCGGCTGAGCAGTTCGGTGTCGGTCGATCCGCAGTTCGGGCAGCGCACCGAGAGGGCGACCGGGACCGGCCCGCCGGCCGCGTGCGGGCGGGGCGGGGCGATGCCGAACTCGGCGAGCTTGCGGCGCCCTTCGGCGCTGATGTCGTCGGTGGACCAGGCCGGGGCCAGGACGGTGCGCACCCGCACGTCCGGGATGCCGTGGCCGGTCAGGACCCGCTCGATGTCGGCGGACATCGCCTCGATGGCGGGGCAGCCGGTGTAGGTCGGGGTCAGGGTGACCTCGACGTGGCCGTCCTCGTACATCCGCACCCCGCGCATCACGCCGAGCTCGGCGAGGCTGAGGACGGGCAGCTCCGGGTCGGGGACGGAGCCGGCGAGCTCGGCCAGCTCCGCCTCCAGGCGGGTCAGGGCCTCGGGGGCCTCGGGGGCCCGGTCCGTCACCATGACGCCCCCGGATGGCTGCGGTGCAGGTGCTGCATCTCGGCGAGCAGCCTGCCGAAGGATTCGGTGTGCAGGCCCTGGCGGCCGGCCCCGGCGGCCCAGGCGCCGGTGCGCGGGCCCTCGGGGAGCGCGAGCCCGGCCCGCTCCAGTACGCCGCCCACGGCGGCCAGCCAGCGGCCCTCCAGGGCGGTCCAGTCGACTCCCTCGATGCCGTCGACCGGCTGGAACATCTCGCCCGTGTACTTCCACAGGGCGTCCAGGGCGGCCCGCATGCGGGCGCGGCTCTCCTGCGTGCCGTCGCCGAGCCGCAGGGTCCACTGCTCGGCATGGTCGCGGTGGTAGGCCGTCTCCTTGACCGCCTTGGCGGCGAGCGGGGCGAACGGGCCGTCGCCGGCAGCCAGTTCCGTGTACAGCTCGTGCTGGTGGAAGGAGAAGTAGAGCTGGCGGGCGATGGTGTGGGCGAAGTCCCCGTTCGGCTGCTCGACCAGCTGGAGGTTGCGGAAGGACCGCTCCTCGCGCAGGAAGGCCAGCTCGTCCTCGTCGCCGGCCAGGGACAGCAGGACGCGGGCCTGCCCGAGCAGGTCGAGCGCGATGTTCGCGAGGGCGACCTCCTCCTCCAGGACGGGGGCGTGGCCCGCCCACTCGCCGAGGCGGTGGGAGAGGATCAGCGCGTCGTCCCCGAGTGCGAGGGCGGCGGCGCGAGAGACCTCGCTCTGAATGGCATCGGTGCTGGTCACAGGTGGTGCACCCCCTCGGGGATCTCGTAGAAGGTCGGGTGCCGGTACGGCTTGTCGGCCGAGGGGGCGAAGAACGGGTCCCGCTCGTCCGGCGAGGAGGCGGTGATCTCGGCGGAGGGCACCACCCAGATCGAGATGCCCTCGCCGCGCCGCGTGTAGAGGTCGCGGGCGTTGCGCAGGGCCATCTCGGCGTCGGGCGCGTGCAGACTGCCCGCGTGCGTGTGCGAGAGCCCGCGGCGCGAGCGCACGAACACCTCCCACAGTGGCCAGTTCTGCGTCATACCCCTGCCTCCTCGTTCGTCGCCGTGTTCTGTACGGCGTGGTGTGCGCTGTGCTTCTCCGCATACGCCGCGGCCGCCTCGCGGACCCAGGCGCCTTCCTCGTGGGCCCGGCGCCGCCGGCCGATCCGCTCTTCGTTGCAGGGGCCGTTGCCCTTGAGCACGTCCCAGAACTCGGCCCAGTCGATCGCGCCGAAGTCGTGGTGCCCGCGCTCCTCGTTCCACTTCAGGTCCGGGTCGGGCAGGGTCAGGCCCAGCGCCTCGGCCTGCGGAACGGCGATGTCGACGAAGCGCTGGCGCAGCTCGTCGTTGGAGTGGCGCTTGATCCGCCAGGCCATGGACTGCGCGGAGTGCGCCGATTCGTCGTCCGGCGGGCCGAACATCATCAGCGAGGGCCACCACCAGCGGTCCACGGCGTCCTGGGCCATCGCGTGCTGTGCCTCGGTGCCCTTGGACAGGGCCATGAGGAGCTCGAAGCCCTGGCGCTGGTGGAAGGACTCCTCCTTGCAGATCCGGACCATCGCGCGGGCGTACGGCCCGTAGGAGCAGCGGCAGATCGGCACCTGGTTGGTGATCGCCGCGCCGTCCACCAGCCAGCCGATGGCGCCGACATCGGCCCAGGTCAGAGTCGGGTAATTGAAGATCGAGGAGTACTTCTGCTTGCCGGAGTGGAGCTTGTCGAGCAGCTCGTCACGGCTGGTGCCGAGGGTCTCGGCGGCGCTGTACAGGTAGAGGCCGTGTCCGGCCTCGTCCTGGACCTTGGCCATGAGGATCGCCTTGCGGCGCAGCGAGGGCGCGCGGGTGATCCAGTTGGCCTCGGGCTGCATTCCGATGATCTCGGAGTGGGCGTGCTGGGCCATCTGGCGTACGAGCGAGGCGCGGTACGCCTCGGGCATCCAGTCGCGCGGCTCGACGCGCTCGTCCGCCGCCACGGCGGCGTCGAAGGCTGCCGCGAGCTGGGCTCCGAGGTCAGCCCCGAGGCCTGAGTCCTGCCCCGTCTCCGGGGTCACTGCCACCATCCCGGCCCCCTGCCAGAGATTGTTGACCGCCCGACCGACCGATCGTTCGGTTCGTACTCTTCAATGGTGGGTCGGCGGCCCGTAGGGTGTCAACCTCTGAGGTCAACCCTGTGGACGCCGGACGATCGGGGCGGGATGGAATCGAACGAGCGCGAGCCCGCGGAAGCAGCCGTTCCCGCCGGTCCGCCGATCGATCCACCGGCCGGCCGGCCGGCCGCCACGGCAGCCGTCCCCCCGGCCCGTACCCCGGCGGATCCGCCGGCCGGGCCGCGCGCGGATCCGCCGGCCGAGGCGCCCGCCGAGCCGCCCGCCGACGAGGCGCAACCGCCGCGGGCCCCCGGCATCGCGGGCCTGTCCGCCCCGTACCGGGTCGTCGCGGCCCTCGCACTGGCGGCCGCGGGGCTCGCCGCCTGCGGTCACCTGGCGCTGGTCTTCCTGCACGTCGCGCCCTCCAACACGGTGAGCAAGCAGCATGCGCGGACGGTCGACGACTGGATCTACCCCGAGTTCGAGCAGAACTGGAAGCTCTTCGCCCCCAACCCGCTCCAGCAGAACATCGCGGTGGAGGTACGGGCCGAGGTCCGCCCCGCCCTTGGCGGCGAGCTCGTGGCCGTCGGCTGGCGCGACCTGTCGGCCGAGGACGGCGCGGCCATCCGGCACGGCCTGCTGCCGAGCCACACCCGGCAGAACGAGCTGCGCCGGGCCTGGGACTTCTTCACCGGCTCGCACGACGAGGACAACAAGCCGATCGGCGAGCGCGGCGAACTGTCGGAGCAGTACCTGCGCCGGATCGCGCTGACCCGGCTCACGCAGGACGGGGCCGGCGGGCGGGGCGAGGTCGTGCGCATCCAGCTGCGCTCGGCGACCCGGGCGGTGCCGGCGCCGCCGTGGAGCGACGAGAAGACCGACACCCAGACGTACTACCGGGAGCTGCCGTGGTGGACGGTGTGAGACGGGCGCCGGCGGCCGCGCGGACGGTCGCGCGGGCACGGGCCGCCGCGGGCCGGGCGGTGGCGCAGGTCAGCGGGCGGGCGCTGGGCCCGTACCAGAGCGCCGTCGTCCGGATCGGCTTCTCGGCGACCTGGCTGTTCTTCCTGCTGAGGGAGTTTCCGAACCGCGCGGAGCTCTACGGGCCGCACGGGCCCTGGAGCTTCGCGCTGGCGGAGCGGCTGATCGCCTCGAACCACGCCTTCTCGATACTGATGTGGTCGGACTCGGGGCTCTGGTTCGAGACGGTCTACGCGGTGTCGGTGGCTTCGAGCCTGCTGCTGATGCTGGGCTGGCGGACGCGCGCGACCTCCACGGTGTTCATGGTCGGCGTGCTGTCGCTGCAGAACCGCAGCGTCTTCATGGGCGACGGCGGGGACAACGTCATCCACCTGATGGCGATCTACCTGGTGCTGACCCGGTGCGCGCAGGTGTGGTCGCTCGACGCGCGGCGCGCGCGGCTGCGGGGCTCGGCCTCGGCGGGGGCGGCCGGGCCGGTGCTGTGGGGCGTGCTGGGCGCGGTGTTCGCGTACGGGGCGGTCACGGAGCGGTTCAGCTACGGCTGGCTGGCGGCCTTCGCGGCGCTGTGGGTCGTGTCCGCGGTGTGGTGGATGGTGGACCGGTACGAGCCGGAGGGCGAGGGGCGGGCCGTCCTGGACGTGCTGGCGAACCTGGTGCACAACGCGGGGCTGCTGGTGATCATGGCGGAGGTCTGCCTGATCTACGCGACGGCCGGCTGGTACAAGATCCAGGGGTCGCGGTGGCAGGACGGGACCGCGCTGTACTACCCGCTCGGCCTGGACTACTTCACCCCGTGGCCCGGGTTGTCGGGGGTGCTGGCGGGGAGCGGGACGATGGTGATGCTGCTGTCGTACGGGACGGTGGCGGTGCAGGTCGCCTTTCCGTTCACGGTGTTCAACCGGCGGATCAAGAACGTGCTGCTGGCGTTGATGATGCTGGAGCACGCGGGGATCGCGGTGCTGCTGGGGCTGCCGTTCTTCTCCCTGGCGATGATCGCCGCCGACGCGGTGTTCCTGCCGACGGCGTTCCTCCTCTGGCTGGGCGCCAGGGCCTCCGGCGGGGTGCGCAGGGTGCTTCCCCCGGCGGAGCCGAACCCGGGCCGGCCCGTACGCTCGGCGGTATGACTGAGTTGCACCGGAGCGCCGACGACATCGCGCAGCAGTGGCGGGAGGCCGTCGGGCGGGGGGATCTCGTGCTGCTGGACGGGTTCCACGCGCTGAAGCACGCCCTGCGGTTCGGGGCCGATGTGCGGATGGCCGTGGCAGATGATCCCGACGGCGTACGGGCCCTGGCCGCCGAGCTGGCTCCGGACGTGGCGGCGGAGGTGGCGGGGCTGGTGCGCGGGGCCGGGCTGAAGGAGCTCGTGGCGCGCGTGCATCCCACCGGGGTCGCCGCGCTGGCCGTGCGGCCCGACCGGGCCGAGGGTCGGGCCCGGCTCGACCGGCAGCCGCGTACCGCGCCCGTCGTCGTGCTCGACAACCCGCGCAACCTCGGCAACGTCGGCGCCGTCGTCCGGCTCGCGGCGGGTTTCGGCGCCACCGGCGTCGTCACCCGAGGCGACCTCGACCCCTGGCACCCCAACGTGGTCCGTGCCGGAGCGGGCCTGCACTACGCCACCACCGTGGACCGGGTCGACATCGACACCCTGCCGGCCGGGCCCGTGTACGCGCTCGACCCGGAGGGAGAGGACATCCGCGCCCTCACCCTGCCGGACGACGCCCTGCTCGCCTTCGGCTCGGAGCGCCACGGCATCTCTCCCGAGCTGCGCGAACGGGCCGACCACCTGGTCGCGCTCCCGATGCGCCCGCAGGTCTCCAGCTACAACCTGGCCACCAGCGTGGCCATGACCCTCTTCCACTGGGGCGGGCCCGACCCGGTCTGACCGGCCCGGCCGGATCACGCCTCGAGACTGACCGGCATCAGCAGCGAGAAGGCGTCCTCGACGTCGGGGCGCAGGAGGACGAGCGGGGCCTTGGGGCCGATGTACTCCAGGAGCAGTTCCTCCCCGGCGGCGAGGGCGTCGAGGAGGAAGGCGGGGTTGACCCCCACCCGGTCCCCGGCGGATTCCTCGTCGCCGACGGTCACCGTGTCCGTCAGGACGAGGACGCACACCTCGGTCTCCTGCTCGCCGAGGGCCCGGCGCAGGGCGGGCACGTCCAGGGTGAGCCGGCGGCCCTCGGGCAGCAGGGTCAGGCGGCGGTAGTCGGGGAAGTCCTCGCCGAGGCTCTGCCCGGCGACCTGGCGGCCCTGGGTCTCCAGCTCCACCCTGCCCCCGTCCACGGTGAGGCGGGCCGGGGCCCCGTCGGTCAGCAGAGCGCGCATCGCGTCCGCGAGCGGGGTGGGCACGGTCACCCGGACCCGGCCGCCGCCATGGCCGGCCGTGTCGGATGCCGTGTCGGACGGCCTGTCGGACGTGGTGGCGGACGTACGGGCGACGGCCATCCGGTAGCGGTCCGTGGCCACGAGGTGCAGGGCGTCGCCCTCGATGTCGAAGTGGATCCCGCCGAGCACCGGCAGCTCCGGGTCGGTTCCGGCGGCGTACCGCACGGAGTCCAGGGCGGCCGCGAGCCCCTCGCCCGGCAGGGTCAGTCGGGCGGCGGTGGCGGTGGTCATGGAGGTCTCCTTGTGTCCGAGTAGGGCTCGTACCGTGGAGAGTTCCTCGCGCGCCTCGGCCAGCCCGCGTTCGAGCCGGCGCAGATGCCCGTCGAGCAGCCGGGGCACCAGGCCGGTGTCCCCGCCCGCCCAGCCGGCCAGCACCAGCCGGATGTCCGCGAGCGGCATACCCGAGCGCCGCAGCCGCGCCAGCAGCCGCGCCTCGCCGAGCTGCTCGGGGGCGTACCAGCGGTACCCGGTCACCGGATCCACCCACGCCGGTACGAGGACGCCCGCGCGGTCGTAGAACCGCAGGGCGCTCACCCCGAGCCCGCTGTCCCGGCCCATCTCGCCGATGCTGCGCATGTCGCTCTCCACACCCCCGACTCTGGGACCTCCACCAGGTCGAGGGTCAAGCGGCGGGCCCGGCGCCGCCACGCCGGGCCCGCCGCCTCCGTCGCCGTCAGGCCTGGCGGCGGATCTCCACCATGCGGAAGCGGTTCGAGACGAAGGCGCCGTCACACAGCGCCGCGTTGGCCGCCGGGTTGCCGCCGGAGCCGTGGAAGTCCGAGAAGGCCGCGGTCTGGTTGACGTAGACCCCGCCCGTCAGGTTCAGGGAGAGCTGCGCCGACTCCTCCAGGCAGACCTCCTCGATGGCCCGCTCGGTGTCCGCCGAGGTGGTGTAGGCGCCGACCGTCATCGCGCCCTTCTCCCGCACCGTGCGGCGCAGGAGCTCCAGGGCGTCCGCCGTGGAGTCCACGGCCACCGCGAACGACACCGGGCCGAAGCACTCCGACAGGTACGGGGCCTCCGGGTCCGGCTTGGCGGCGTCCAGCTTGACCATCACCGGGGTGCGGACGACGGCGTCCGGGAACTCCGGATTGACCACCTCGCGCGAGGCCAGCGCCACCTCGCCGAGGGCGGCCGCCGCCTCCAGGCGGCTCTTGACGTCCGGGTTGACCAGGGCGCCGAGCAGCGCGTTGGCCCGGGCGTCGTCGCCCAGCAGACCGCCGACCGAAGCCGCGAGGTCGGCGACGACCTCGTCGTACGACTTGTGGCCGGCGTCGGTCTCGATGCCGTCGCGCGGGATCAGCAGGTTCTGCGGGGTGGTGCACATCTGGCCGCTGTACAGCGACAGCGAGAACGCCAGGTTGGACAGCATCCCCTTGTAGTTCGAGGTCGAGTCGACGACGACCGTGTTGACGCCGGCCTTCTCCGTGTAGACCTGTGCCTGGCGGGCGTTGGTCTCCAGCCAGTCGCCGAACCCGGTCGAACCGGTGTAGTCGATCAGCTTGATCTCGGGGCGGACGGCCAGGGTCTTGGCGATGCCCTCGCCCGGGCGCTCCACGGCGAGGGCCACCAGGTTCGGGTCGAACCCCGCCTCGGCGAGGACCTCGCGGGCGACCTTCACGGTCAGCGCCAGCGGGAGCACGGCGCGCGGGTGCGGCTTGACCAGCACCGCGTTGCCCGTGGCCAGGGAGGCGAACAGGCCCGGGTAGCCGTTCCAGGTCGGGAAGGTGTTGCAGCCGATCATCAGCGAGATGCCGCGCGGGACGGCCGTGAAGGTCTTGCCGAGCTCCAGCGGGTCCTTCTTGCCCTGCGGCTTCGACCAGTCGGCCCGGCCGGGGACGCGGGTCTGCTCCTCGAACGCGTAGGCCACCGCCTCCAGGCCGCGGTCCTGCGCGTGCGGGCCGCCCGCCTGGAACGCCATCATGAAGGCCTGGCCGCTGGTGTGCATGACCGCGTGCGCGAACTCGTGCGTCCGCGCACTGATCCGGGCCAGGATCTCGATGCAGACCAAGGCGCGGGCCTCGGGCCCGGCGTCCCGCCAGGCGCCCATGCCGGCCTTCATCGCGGGCAGCAGCACGTCCGGGTCGGCGTGCGGGTACTCGACGCCCAGATCGGGGCCGTACGGGGACACCTCGCCGCCGGTCCAGCCGTCCGTACCGGGCTGGTCCAGGTCGAACCGGGTGCCGCGGACCGCCTCGAAGGCGGCCAGCCCGTCGGCCGGGGCGGTCTCCCCGTAGGCCTTGGGGTGCTCCGGATGCGGGGACCAGTAGGCGCGGCTGCGGATGGCCGCCAGGGCCTGGTCCAGGGTGGACCGGTGCTTGTCGGACAGCTGGTGGACGGTGAGCTCGGCGGCCATCAGGGACCAACTCCTCGTTGAGCCGGGCAAGATCAGGCTGGGTCGCAGACTGAGATCAGGCAGGGGCGGGTGAAGAAGAGCAGACTGGAGTTAGAGTAACCGAACGATCGGTCGGGACAAGAGGGCCCGGCAGGCCTGTGGATAACCCGGTGCGGGAGGATCAGGACATGACAGCAATCGAGCGGTCCCGCACTGTGGCGGTCGTCGGCGCCGGCACCATGGGGCAGGGCATCGCCCAGGTCGCCCTTCTCGCAGGTCACCGGGTGCTGATCTACGACATCAACGCCACCCTCGCCGCCGGCGGCGTCGGCATCGTCCAGGACCGCGTCGACCGCATGGCCGCGAAGGGCCGCCTCGACCGCGCCGAGGCCGAGGACGCGATCGGCCGGATCGAATCGGCCTCCTCCCTCGCCGACCTCGCGGACTCCGCCCTCGTCATCGAGGCGGTCGTCGAGGACGTGGCCGTCAAGCGCGCGCTCTTCGAAACCCTCGAAGAGGTGGTCGCGCCGGACGCGCTGCTGGCGACCAACACCTCCTCCCTCTCCGTCACCGAGCTCGCGGCCGGCCTCGCGCACCCCGGCCGCTTCCTCGGGCTGCACTTCTTCAACCCGGCGCCGCTGCTCCCGCTCGTCGAGGTGGTCAGCGGTTTCGCGACCGGCCCGGCCGCCGCCGAGCGCGCGTACGCCACCGTGCTGGCCTGGGGGAAGACGCCGGTGCGCTGCGCCGACACCCCCGGCTTCATCGTCAACCGAATCGCCCGCCCCTTCTACGCCGAGGCCTTCGCGGTGTACGAGGAGCAGGGCGCCGACCCGGCCACCATCGACGCCGTGCTCCGCGAGAGCGGCGGGTTCAAGATGGGCCCGTTCCAGCTGACCGACCTGATCGGCCAGGACGTCAACGAGGCCGTCACCCGCTCCGTGTGGGAGTCGTTCTTCCGGAGCCCCAAGTTCACCCCGTCCCTGGCGCAGCGCCGGCTGGTCCAGTCGGGCCGCCTCGGCCGCAAGTCGGGCCACGGCTGGTTCCCGTACGGCCCGGACGCCCAGGCCCCGGCCCCGCACACCGCCGCTCCGGAGGCCGCTCCGGAGAAGGTCACCGTGGTCGGCGACCTCGGTCCGGCCGCCGGGCTGGTCGAGCTGCTGGAGGAGGCCGGGATCGCGGTCACGGAAACCGCGCACGGGGGTCCGTACATCCAGCTGCCCGGCGAGGGCCAGCTGGTGCTCGCGGACGGCAAGACCTCGATCGAGTTCGCCGACGTCGTCTACTTCGACCTCGCGCTCGACTACCGCGGGGCCACCCGGATCGCGCTCTCCGCCGGAGAGGACACCAGCGAGCGGACCCTTGCCGAGGCGGTCGGCCTGTTCCAGAAGCTCGGCAAGAAGGTCTCCGTCATCGGCGACGTGCCCGGCATGATCGTCGCCCGTACGGTCGCGATGCTCATCGACCTGACCGCCGACGCCGTCGCGCGCGGGGCGGCCAGTGCCGAGGACATCGACACGGCGATGCGGCTCGGGGTCAACTACCCGCTGGGCCCGTCCGAATGGCACGGCCGGCTCGGCCGGGACTGGGCGTACGACCTGCTGCACCACCTCGACGAACGCTGTCCCGGCGGCCGCTACGCGCCCTCGCTGGCGCTGTTCAAACTCGGCTACACCGAGGGTGATGAAGGCGCGGAGGGCGGAGACGGCGAAGAGGGCGAAGAGGGCCGCGAGGCCGCCGCGGAGGAGACTGCATGACCACCGCGAAGCGGGACACCTACACCCCCGAGACCCTGCTGTCCGTCGCCGTCCAGGTCTTCAACGAGCGGGGCTACGACGGCACCTCCATGGAGCACCTCTCCAAGGCGGCGGGGATCTCGAAGTCCTCGATCTACCACCACGTGGCGGGCAAGGAGGAGCTGCTCCGGCGGGCCGTCAGCCGCGCGCTCGACGGGCTCTTCGCCGTCCTGGAGGAGACCGGTGCGGTACGGGGCCGGGCGGTCGAGCGGGTCGAGTACGTCACGCGCCGCACGGTCGAGGTCCTGGTCGCCGAACTCCCCTACGTGACGCTGCTGCTGCGGGTGCGGGGCAACACCCGGACCGAGCGCTGGGCGCTGGAGCGGCGGCGCGAGTTCGACCACCAGGTCGCGGAGCTGCTGAAGGCCGCGGCGGCGGACGGGGACCTGCGCGCGGACGTGGACATCCGGCTGGCCACCCGGCTGCTGTTCGGCATGGTGAACTCGCTGGTCGAGTGGTACCGCCCGCACCCCGGCACGACCGCGGACCAGCTGGCCGACGCCGTGGTCCACATGGCCCTGGACGGCCTGCGGACGGTTCGCGGCTAGGTCCCCCGGTACCCCGCCGCGATCCGTTCGATCTCGGCAAATATTTTCTGATGAATTGCTGTGTGAACTCTGTACGATGAGCGAGCTTTCGAACGCGTTCAAGCAGTAACAGAAAATGGGGGGCCGGTGCGCAGTCGCCGTCTTGTAGTTTCCGCTGCCGTTGTCGTCGCGGCCAGCGTTGGTTTCATCCCGGGCACGGCCCAGGCGGCCGGTCCGGCCGCGGGCTCGACCGCGCCGCTGGCCAAGGGGGTGTCCGCTCCCGGAGCGGACCTGGCCAAGCTCGGCGCGTCCGACGTCAAGACCTTCCACAGCCCGAAGGAGCACTCGGTCCGCAAGACCCTGCCCGCGGCCAAGGGCAAGGCCTCCGCGAACGCCACCGCGCAGGGCGCGGAGACCGCCGCGGGCAACCCGGAGCTGGGTCTCGTCCTCGACGCGAAGAGCGTCTCCGCGCACGGCATCGAGCTGCGCGCCCAGGTCGTCAGCGTCGCGGGCGCCACCCTCAAGGTCACCTACGACTGGGGCGACGGCACGACCGACGGCACCGACGCCTACCCGGGCCAGGAGGTGTCGCTCAAGCACAGCTACGCCGAGCTGGGCGAGTACAAGGTCAAGGTCACCGTCACGGACACCGTGAACCAGGCCGAGTCCGTCAACGAGCTGCCGCTCTCGACGGTCGGCTCGGACTTCACCCCGTACGCCCCGACCCGTCTCCTGGACACCCGCGAGGGCACCGGAGCCCCGCGGGGCATGGTCCAGGCGTACTCCTCGACCAAGGTGAAGATCGCCGGCAACGGCAAGATCCCGGCGGGCGTCACGGCCGTGGCCCTGAACGTCACCGCGACCAACACCTCGAACCCGGGTCACGTCACGGTGTTCGCCGGCGGCACCACGCGTCCGACGACGTCCAACGTCAACTTCGTGGCCGCGCAGACCGTCCCGAACATGGTGATCGTGCCGGTCGGCAAGGACGGCACCGTCGAGCTCTACAACGGCAGCTGGACGCCGATCGACCTGATCGCGGACATCACGGGCTACTTCACCCGCACCGCGGCCAGCGGCTACACGCCGATGACCCCGGTCCGCGCCGTGGACACCCGCTCCGGCCAGGGCGCGCCCCAGGGCCAGGTCGGCGGCCGCAAGTCGATCGGCGTGCAGCTCGGCGGCTGGTACGTGCCCTCCAGCGCCACGGCGGTGGCGCTGAACGTGACCGCCACCAACCCGCGCGAGGACGGCCACCTGACGGCCTACCCGAGCGGCCAGCAGGCCCCGAACACGTCCAACGTGAACTTCAAGGCCAAGCAGACCGTCGCCAACTCGGTGATCGTCCCCGTCGGTCCCGACGGCAAGGTCAACATCTTCAACGGCGCCTGGGCCGGCACCGACGTCATCGTCGACGTCGTCGGCTACTACAGCCCCGACAGCTCGGGGGCCTTCATGCCCCTCGCGCCGCGCCGCATGCTCGACACCCGGGCCTGGGGCCACGGGCCGATGTACGCCCGCGGCTACATCTGGATGCCCATCTCCACCGACGAGGAGGGCATCGCGGGGTACGTCCTGAACACCACGGTGACCAACACGCAGCAGGACGGGTTCCTGTCGGTCGCACCGGACCCCAACCACCCGAACGACTACGACAACGGCACCGACGTCTTCCCGACGCGGCCCACGTCGTCCACCCTGAACTGGACGGCCGGCCAGACCGTCCCGAACCTGGTCCAGGCGAGCTCCGGCGGCGTCAACGGCGTCGTCGACTTCTGGAACCAGAGCTGGGCGCCGACGGACCTGCTCGTCGACATGTTCGGCTACTACGAGACCAAGTAACCGCGCGGCGGGCCTCGTGAAGAGCCCCGGGAAGGCCCTCACGGCCTTCCCGGGGCTCTGCCGTTCCCCGGGGAGGCCGGAGCCCGCTACTCCTCCGAGATCGCCGGGCCCGCGCCGCCCGGGCCCGGGGCGGAATCGAGCAGATCCGTTTCCTCGAACACCAGCAGGGTGCGGGTCGACAGGACCTCCGGGATGGACTGGAGGCGGGTCAGGACCAGCTCGCGCAGGGTGCGGTTGTCGGGCGTGTGGACCAGCAGCAGCACGTCGAAATCCCCGCTGACCAGGGCGATGTGCGCGGCGCCCGGAAGCTCGCGGAGCTGCTCGCGGACCGTGCGCCAGGAGTTCTGGACGATCTTCAGGGTGATGTACGCGGAGGCGCCCTGGCCCGCCCTCTCGTGGTTGACGCGGGCCGTGAACCCGCGGATCACGCCATCGTCGATCAGCCGGTTGATCCGGGCGTAGGCGTTCGCGCGCGATACGTGGACCTGCTCGGCCACCGACCGTATCGACGCGCGGCCGTCCGCCTGGAGCAGGCGCATGATCGAACGGTCGATGGGATCCAGGGGGCGCGGGGGTGTCTGCGGGGCCTGCGGGGCCGAAGGCGCACCTCCGGGCGGCACCGGAGCGGAACCCGGCGCGGCACCCGGTGCGGCCATTTGTTCATCCGGCATTGCCCACTGCCTCCCTCTTCTGGACGTCCTGCACCCATCCCAGGGCCCCGGCGCCACTTTGTCCACAGCCTGGAGCCGCCTGTAGCCAAATTGCGCCATCGACCGAACAATCGGTTGGTGAGGCGCCTCACAGCCGAGTCGCCCTGCCCGCTTCCCACGAGGAGGTGTACGCCGCCATGACGGTCCAAGAGCTGCCCGGTGCCGGTGCATCCCACCGTTCCACCCCGCCGCCCGCCTGGAGGCCCCGTACGGATGCCGCCCCGCTGCTCCCGGACCCCGAGCCGTACCGGGTGCTGGGCACACCGGCCGCCGAGAAGCTCGACCCCGAGCTGATGCGCCGCTGCTACGCCGAGCTGGTGCGCGGCCGCCGGTACAACGCCCAGGCGACCGCCCTCACCCGGCAGGGCCGACTGGCCGTGTACCCGTCCACCGTGGGCCAGGAGGCCTGCGAGATCGCGGCCGCGCTGGTCCTGGAGGAGCAGGACTGGCTCTTCCCGAGCTACCGCGACACCCTCGCGGCCGTGGCGCGCGGCCTGGACCCCGTCCAGGCACTGACCCTGCTGCGCGGCGACTGGCACACCGGCTACGACCCGCGCGAGCACCGCATCGCGCCGCTGAGCACCCCGCTCGCCACCCAGCTGCCGCACGCGGTCGGCCTGGCGCACGCGGCCCGGCTGCGCGGCGACGACGTGGTCGCGCTCGCCATGGTGGGCGACGGCGGCACCAGCGAGGGCGATTTCCACGAGGCGCTGAACTTCGCGGCCGTCTGGCAGGCCCCGGTGGTCTTCCTCGTCCAGAACAACGGCTTCGCCATATCGGTCCCGCTGGCCAAGCAGACGGCCGCCCCCACCCTGGCCCACAAGGCCGTCGGGTACGGGATGCCCGGACGCCTCGTCGACGGCAACGACATCGCCGCCGTGCACGAGGTGCTGTCCGAGGCCGTCCGTCGGGCCCGGGCCGGCGGCGGACCGACGCTGATCGAGGCGGTCACGTACCGCATCGAGGCCCACACGAACGCCGACGACGCGACCCGCTACCGCGGTGACGCCGAGGTCGAGGCCTGGAAGGCGCACGACCCGGTGGAGCTGCTGGAGCGCGAGCTGACCGCCCGCGGGATCCTGGACGCCGAGGGCATCCAGGAGGCCAAGGACGCCGCCGAGGCGATGGCCGCGACCCTGCGCGAGCGGATGAACGCCGAGCCCGTGCTCGACCCGATGGACCTGTTCGAAAACGTCTACGCGGAGCAGACCGGCCGGCTCCGCGAGCAGGCGGAGATGCTGCGCGCCGAGCTCGACGCGGAGGAGCAGTCGTGACCACGGTGGCCGTGAAGCCGGCGACGATGGCGCAGGCGCTGCAGCGCGCCATGCGTGACGCGATGGCCGAGGACCCGACGGTCCACGTCATGGGCGAGGACGTCGGCACGCTGGGCGGGGTCTTCCGGATCACGGACGGCCTCGCGAAGGAGTTCGGCGAGGAGCGGTGCACGGACACCCCGCTCGCGGAGGCCGGGATCCTGGGCGCCGCGGTGGGCATGGCCATGTACGGGCTGCGCCCGGTCGTGGAGATGCAGTTCGACGCGTTCGCGTACCCGGCGTTCGAGCAGCTGATCTCGCACGTGGCGAAGATGCGCAACCGCACGCGCGGCGCGATGCCGCTCCCGATCACCATCCGCGTGCCGTACGGCGGCGGGATCGGCGGGGTGGAGCACCACAGCGACTCCTCCGAGGCGTACTACGTGGCCACCCCCGGCCTGCACGTGGTGACCCCGGCGACCGTCGAGGACGCCTACGGGCTGCTGCGCGCCTCGATCGCGAGCGACGACCCGGTGATCTTCCTGGAGCCGAAGCGGCTGTACTGGTCCAAGGCGCAGTGGGACCCGGCGGAGCCGGCGTCCGTGCCGGGGATCGGGAAGGCACTCGTCCGGCGTACCGGCGCGAGCGCCACCCTGATCACGTACGGGCCCTCGCTGCCGGTGTGCCTGGAGGCCGCCGAGGCGGCGCGCGAGGAGGGCTGGGACCTGGAGGTCGTGGACCTGCGCTCACTCGTCCCGTTCGACGAGGACACGGTCATGGCCTCCGTGCGGCGTACGGGGCGCGCGGTGGTGGTCCACGAGGCGAACGGCTTCGCCGGACCGGGCGCGGAGCTCGTCGCCCGCATCCAGGAGAAGTGCTTCCACCACCTGGAGGCGCCGGTGCTGCGGGTGACGGGCCTCGACATCCCGTACCCGCCGCCGATGCTGGAGAAGCACCATCTGCCCGGTGTGGACCGGATCCTGGACACCGTGGCCCGCCTGCAGTGGGAGAACTGATGCCGCAGGTAATGGAGTTCAAGCTCCCCGACCTCGGGGAGGGACTGACCGAGGCCGAGATCGTCCGCTGGCTGGTGGCGGTGGGCGACGTCGTGGCCATCGACCAGCCGGTGGTCGAGGTCGAGACGGCCAAGGCGATGGTGGAGGTGCCGTGCCCGTACGGCGGTGTGGTCACCGCCAGGTTCGGGGAGGAGGGCACGGAACTCCCCGTCGGAGCACCGCTGATCACGGTGGCGGTGGGTGCGGAGACGGCCCCCGGGGCGGAGCCCGAGGATTCAGGCTCGGGCAACGTCCTGGTGGGCTACGGGACGGACCACTCGCGCACGGCGCGTCGGAGGCGGGTGCGACCTGGCTCCGCAGTGCCGGCCGTGGCCGCCGCTCCCGCACCCGCTCCCGCTGCCGCCGTGACCGGTCCGGTGGCGGTCATTTCGCCGCTGGTGCGCAAGCTGGCCCGGGACCACGGGATCGATCTGCGCGGGCTGCGCGGATCCGGGCCCGAGGGCCTGATCCTGCGGGCGGACGTGGAGGCGGCGGTCCGTGTCCCCGAGGCGCCGGCGCCCGCCGGCGCTCCGGTGGCGGCTTCGGTCGCGGTCGGGGCCGTGGGCGAGCGGGTGCCGCTGAAGGGCCTGCGGGGCGTGGTGGCCGAGAAGCTGTCGCGCAGCCGCCGGGAGATCCCCGACGCCACGTGCTGGGTCGACGCCGATGCGACCGAGCTGATGGCGGCGCGGGCCGCGATGAACGCCGTGGGCGGGCCGAAGATCTCGGTGCTGGCGCTGCTGGCCCGGATCTGCACGGCCGCGCTGGCCAAGTATCCCGAGCTCAACTCGACCGTGGACCTCGCGGCGAACGAGATCGTGCGGCTGCCCTCCGTGCACCTGGGCTTCGCCGCACAGACGGAGCGCGGGCTGGTGGTTCCGGTGGTCCGGGACGCGCAGGCGCGCGGTGCCGAGTCCCTGTCGGCGGAGTTCGCGCGCCTCACCGAGGTGGCCCGGGCCGGGAAGCTGGCTCCCGCGGACCTCACCGGGGGCACGTTCACCCTGAACAACTACGGGGTGTTCGGCGTGGACGGATCCACGCCGATCATCAACCACCCGGAGGCGGCGATGCTCGGCGTCGGCCGGATCATGGCGAAGCCCTGGGTCCACCAGGGTGAGCTGGCGGTCCGCCAGGTCGTCCAGCTCTCGCTGACGTTCGACCACCGCGTCTGCGACGGCGGCACGGCGGGCGGCTTCCTCCGCTACGTGGCCGACTGCGTGGAGTCCCCGGCGGTACTGCTGCGCTCGCTGTGACGCGCTCGCCGTAGCGGGGCGCCCCACACCTCGGGCGAGGTGTGGGGCGCCCGACCGCGTTCAGTAGGTCAGGTGGTCAGGAGCAGCTTGCCCACGTGCGTGCTCGATTCCAACGTGCGGTGGGCCTCGGGGGCCTCCCGCATCGGGAACGACGCGTGCACCACCGGGTTCACCCGGCCCGCGGCCACCAGCGGCCAGACGTGCTCCCGTACGGCCGCGACGATGGCGGCCTTCTCCTCCAGCGGGCGTGCCCGCAGGGACGTGGCGGTGATGGCCGCCCGCTTCGCCAGCAGTGCCCCCAGGTTGAGCTCCGCCTTCACCCCGCCCTGGAGCCCGATCACCGCGAGCCGGCCGTTCACGGCCAGCGCGTCCAGGTTCCGCGCCAGGTACTTCGCGCCCATGATGTCCAGGATCACGTCCGCCCCGGCGCCGCCCGTCGCGGCCCGCACCTCGGCGACGAAGTCCTGCTCCCGGTAGTCGATCAGGACGTCCGCGCCCAGCTCCTTGCAGCGGGCCAGCTTCTCGGGGCCGCCCGCGGTCACCGCCACGCACGCGCCGACGGCCTTCGCGAGCTGGATCGCCATCGTGCCGATGCCGCTGGAACCGCCGTGCACCAGCAGTGTCTCGCCGGGGCGCAGACCGGCCACCATGAACACGTTCGACCAGACCGTGCAGACCACCTCGGGCAGCGCCGCCGCCGTCACCAGGTCCACACCGGCCGGGACCGGCAGCAGCTGGCCCACCGGCACGGCCACCCGCTGGGCGTACCCGCCGCCGCCGAGCAGGGCGCACACCTCGTCTCCCACGGACCAGCCGGACACGCCCGGGCCCAGCGCGGCGATGCGCCCCGAGCACTCCAGGCCGGGGTGGCGGGAGGCGCCCGGCGGGGGATCGTAGAACCCCTGGCGCTGGAGGACGTCGGCGCGGTTCACGGCGCTCGCCGCGACGTCGACGAGGACCTCGCCCTCGCCGGCCACCGGATCGGGTACCTCGGCCCAGACGAGGGCCTCGGGGCCGCCGGGCTCTTCGATCGTGATCGCATGCATGGCCCGGAGGGTACGCCACCTCCGCGAACGGCAGCCTCTAATCGGCGGGCCCGAGCGTCACCTTCGGCGCTCCGGCCGGCGCGGCGCGCACGATGGTGATGAGACGGTCCGTCAGCTGGAGCGGGCTGGCGTGCGGGTCGTCGTACGCGAGCAGCCGGTGGCCGCGCAGCACGCTCACCACCAGGTCCTCCGTCTCCCGTACGCCCTTGCCGGCCTCGGCCTTCCGCACCGGCCGTTCGATCAGGTCGAGCCCGCTGCCCTGCTGGATCAGGTCCTCCATCACCGTGCCGGCGCTCGGGCTCAGCACCGAAAGGCCCAGAAGCCGGCCCGCCGCGCTCGCGCTCGTGATGACCGCGTCGGCGCCGGACTGGCGCAGCAGCGGCGCGTTCTCCTCCTCGCGGACCGCCGCGACGATCTTCGCGCCGCGGTTCATCTGCCGGGCCGTCAGCGTGACCAGGACGGCCGTGTCGTCCCGCTGCGTGGCGATGACGATCTGACGGGCTTTCTGCAGCTCGGCGCGGAGCAGGACATCGGAGCGGGTGGCATCGCCGACCACGCCGGTGAACCCCTCCGCGTTGGCCATGTCGATCACCTTGGCGCTCGGGTCCACGATGACGACCTGGTCCTTGCGGAGGCCGGTGGCCAGCAGCGTCTGGAGGGCCGAACGGCCCTTGGTGCCGAAGCCGACGACTACCGTGTGGTCACGCAAGTTCTTCCTCCAGCGGTTCAGCCGCCACTCTTCCCGGGTCTTCTCGGTGAGCACTTCCAGGGTCGTTCCGACCAGGATGATCAGGAACAGCACGCGCAGCGGGGTGATCAGCAGGATGTTGGTCAGCCGCGCGCTGTCGCTGTACGGGACGATGTCGCCGTAGCCGGTCGTCGACAGGGTCACCGTGGCGTAGTAGACGCAGTCGAGGAGGTCGACCGTCTCGTTGGCGTTGTCGTGGTAGCCGGCCCGGTCGAGCCACACGATCAGGACCGTCAGGAACAGGACGAACAGCGCCATCAGCAGGCGTTTGCCCACCTGCCGCAGCGGCTTCTCCACCACGCGCTTGGGCAGTTTGATGCGCCGTGAGACGAGTTTCTCGTCGGCGCCCCGGGCCATCGCGTCGTGGCCGTGAAGTTTCACGTGAAACATCCTCCGGAGACCCATGGCAGATCCAGGATCTCCAGGTCCTGTCCGTCCCGCGCGCCGTGCGGCGGTACGACGGCCAGCCCGTCGGCGGCGGCCACGCCGCGCAGCATCGCGGGACCGTTGTAGCGCAGCGGTACGGCGTGCTCGTCGGTCAGCAGGACGGGCACGAGCCGGGTGTCGTACGGGTGGCCCGGCACCTCGCCCTGCACCGGAACCGTGTACCGGGGCCGCTGGCGGCGGCCGGCCAGGGCGCGCAGCAGTGGCTCGGCGAGGGTCAGCAGCCCGGAGACGGCGGCGAGCGGGTTGCCGGGCAGGCCGACCAGGTGGCGTCCGTCGGCGCGGTCGCCGAGCCGGGCCAGCAGCATGGGGTGCCCGGGGCGTACGGCCACCCCGTCGACCAGCAGTTCGGCGTCGGCCTCGCGCAGGACGGGGTGGACGTGGTCGACGGGGCCGGAGGCGGTACCGCCGGTGGTGATGACCAGATCGGCGTCGGAGTCCGTGACGGCGGCCAGCAGGGCCTTGGCCCCGGCCGGGTCGTCCCCGAGGCGCCGGGTGGCGATGACCTCGGCGCCCAGCCGGGTGAGCCAGGGGCCGAGCATGGGGCTGAGGGCGTCGCGGATCAGCCCGTCGTGCGGGCGGCCTTCGGTGAGCAGCTCGTCCCCGAGCACCAGGATCTCCACGCGGGGCCGGGGCCGGGTGGTGAGCTCGTCGTACCCGGCGGCGGCGGCGAGGCCCAGGACGGCCGGGGTGACGAGGGAGCCGGCGGGCAGCAGCAGGTCGCCGGAGCGGCATTCCTGGCCGCGCGGGCGGATGTCCTGGCCGGTGAGTACGGTCCGGTCGGCGTGCAGCTGGGTACCGGACTCGCGCGAGTGCTCGCTGCGGATGACGGCGGTGGTGTCGGCGGGGACCCGGGCGCCGGTGGCGATCCGTACGGCCTCCCCGTCGGCCAGTGGCTCGGGGCGCTCGGATCCGGCCAGGACCCCGCCCCCGGGGCGGACGGTCCAGGGGCCGGGCCCGGCGACGGCCCAGCCGTCCATGGCGGAGCTGTCGAAGGACGGCAGGTCGGTGAGGGCCTCCAGGGACCGGGCCAGCACCTCGCCGAGCGCGTCCGCGAGGGGGACGCGGTGGGTGCGGGGCCGGATGCCGGATCCGGCCCGGACTGAGGCCTCCCGGGCCTGCGGCCAGCCGGCGGCCCGGTGGGGGTTTCCGGAGGCACCGGTGTTTCCGGAGGAACCGGTGCCGGAGGCGTCGCCGGAGCGCGGATCGCGGCTGACCAGGGCCAGGGCCTCGTCGAGGGCCTGGAGGGCGTGGTCGGCGTCGGTGGGGGTCATCCTGAGCCGTTCTCTCGGGCCGCGGCCTCGGCTTCGGCTTCGGCGGCCCAGCGCAGGGCCAGCTCGGCGGCCTTGCGGGAGGCCTCGGCGACGGCGGTGGCGGGGTCCGCACCGGCGGCTTCGGCCTGCGCGGCCGCGTAACCGACGAGGAAGGTGGTCAGGGGGGCGGCGGGCCGGGCGACGCCGTGTGCGGCGTCACGGGCGAGGTCGAGCAGGATCTTGGTGTCGACGGCGACGTCGATGTCCAGCTCGGTCTTGACGGCGGTGATCCATTGGTCCAGCACGCTTCCATGCTCCCTGATCCGGGCTCTGGCGACCGCGAGATCCTCCCAGGTGTCGCAGTCGAAGGAGGCGAGCGGCGCGGAATCCGTCACCTTGGCCAGGTCGAGCTCGGCGGTGAGGGCGCGCAGGGGGAGGCCGGAGAGGCTGCCGTGCTCGGTCGCCAGGAGGGCGATCTCCCGGCGCAGCGGTTCGGCGCGGTAGGCCGCGACGAGGGGCTGGTCGCGGCCGGCGGGGTCGCGCAGCAGGGCGCCGTCCCCGTCGGCTGCCGGGGCCCGCAGCAGCGCCCGGACCGTGTCCCGGTCGAGGAACGGCAGGTCGGCGGAGAGGACGAGGACCAGCTCGGCGGTGGTCGCGCGCAGCCCGGCGTCCAGGGCGGCGACGGGGCCGGCGCCGGGCGGGTCCTCACGGGTCCAGCGGACCGGGCGGGCGGTGGGCCGGCGGTCGCCGACCACGACGGTGGCGGCGGCATCGGCGCAGGCGTCGAGGACGCGGTCGAGGAGGGCCCGTCCGCCGACCTGGAGGGCGGGCTTGTCCGCGCCTCCGAGGCGTCTCGCGGCGCCGCCGGCCAGGACGATCGCGTCGTAGGTCATACCCATGAGTATGCGCGGCCCATGTGCGCTGCGGGGGGCCGCACTTACCAGGTGCTTGTCAACGGGACCGGGGTCCCGGGGCCGAAGCCCCGGGACCCCGGGTCCCATGTCACATCGCCGCTTACAGGTAGGGGCCCGAGCGGATGGCTCCGTGGCCGTCTTCCTCGTCCGTCGGGGCGCCCGGCGGCAGGGCGCGGCGCATCTGCTCCAGCTGGGCCCGCGCGGCCATCTGCTGCGCGAACAGCGCCGTCTGGATGCCGTGGAAGAGGCCCTCCAGCCAGCCCACCAACTGGGCCTGGGCGATCCGCAGTTCCGCCTCGGAGGGGATCGCCTCCTCGGTGAACGGGAGCGACAGGCGCTCCAGTTCCTCCACCAGTTCCGGAGCCAGGCCGTCTTCCAGCTCTTTCACCGACGCTGCGTGGATGTCCTTCAGACGGACCCGGCTGGCCTCGTCCAGAGGTGCGGCGCGGACCTCTTCCAGAAGTTGCTTGATCATGCTGCCGATCCGCATGACCTTGGCGGGCTGTTCGACCATCTCCGTCACCGGGACCTCGCGCGACTCGTCATCGGCGCCGCCGACCGGCATCCCGTCCTGTCCCACGATCAGGCCGTGCGGGGGGCTGTCCTGCGACCGTTCACTCCTCGGCATCTCCATGCCGTCATTCTCTCGCACACCGTCTTACTCACACGGTGTGCCCCCGTACGGGCGTGATCCACCCTGTACGGGGGCGAGAACACAGAGTGACCGTCAGCCCGCCTCGCGCCGCGCCACGGCGCCGCTGGACTTGGTGACCAGGGCGGCCAGCAGGGCGGCCCCGAGCGGGACCACGACGAGCAGCCCGCCGAGGGTCTCCCACGGCACCGCGATCGGCACGAACAGCGTGTCGTTCGCGTCGCCGGCCATCTCCATCAGATGTTCCGTCTCGCGCCGCTGGACGAGCCGCAGGCCCACCGCCGGCAGGATGCCCGCCGCCGAGCCCAGCACCACGCCCATCAGGGCCACCACCCCGCACTGGAAACCGCTGAGCGTGCGCCGCACCCGCGGCGGCGCGCCGACCGCCGCCAGGGTCTTCAGATCGGCCTCGGCATCGGCCTGCGCGAGTCCGGTGGCGATGCCGGCCGCGCCGATGGTGACCAGGCCCGCGAAGACGGTCAGGGCCAGGCCGGTGATGTCGGCCGCGGCCTGGTAGCCCGCCTCGATGGTGACGGGGGCCTCCACGCCGATCTGGTCGATCCGCTCGGCCACCCGCTGCTTCTGCCGGCTGGTGGCCTTGCCGTCCAGGGTGAAGTACGAGGCGAACGGCAGGGTGGTCAGCCCGGCGCTCTTGGCCGCGGTCGGCGGCAGGACGAGCTCCAGGCCGTAGCCCTCGGCGGTGTCGGGCGTCTGGTGGACGGCGAAGACCTTGTCCACCCCCTTGGGGTCGACCCCCGGCTCGTAGATCTCGTCCTTGCTGTCGATCAGCCGGACGGTGACCTTGCCGTCCTTGACGTTGCGCTTGTCGAACGAGACGCTCTTGCCCTCCTTCAGGGCGGCGACGGCGCCCGGATCGGTGACCGCAAGCGCCGTCATCAGCTTCTCGTCGGCGACGACCACGCTGAACTGCGCGGAGTGGCGGTTGTACGTGCACCGCGGGTCCTTGCGCAGCGTCTTCTTCTCCGCCGGGCTGAACGAGTCGGGCCCGTCCTTGGCCTCGTAGAGCGGGCAGCGCTGCTCCTTGGGCCGCATGATGTCGACCCGCCCGCAGCCCTCGTTGCCGGTGAACCGCTCGCAGCCGGGCTTGCCGTACGAGATGTAGTCGACGTCCGCCCGTACGGCCAGCGGGAGTTCCTGCGAGACCGCCTCGCGGACGGCTCCCATGTCCTTGCTGCGGCCGAGTTCGTTGACGGACACGATGCCCGCGCCGTCCGGGAGGTCGGCGACGTACTCGTGGCGCGCCTGGATCTCCGAGCTGTGCTGGTACGTGGCCACCGCGACGGTGCCGGCGACGGCGGCCAGGACGGCGGCCACGGCCGGGGCCGTACGCCCGCGATTGCGCACGGCGTCGCGCAGCGCGAGCCGCGGCGACAGCGGCAGCCAGCGCCCGAGCCGCCCGAACAGGCCGACCAGCACGGGGGTGAGGGCGACGATGCCGAGCTCGGCGATGGCGCTGCCGCCCGCGACCACGGTGGAGCCCATCCGGGAGGCCGTGCCGTAGAGGGCGATCGCGGCGCCGCCGGCGAGGGCGATCAGGCCGAGGACGGGCAGCACCCGGTTGGCCCGGCGGACCCCGCGGCGGCCGGTCAGCGAGGCCAGGACGGTCTGCCGGGACGCGGTGACGGCCGGGGCGATCGCGGCCAGCAGGCCGGTCACGACGGCGAGCAGGGCGATGCCGAGGATCTCCAGCGGGCGCAGCGTGAATCCGCCGAAGCGCGCGCCGAGATACTCCTCCAGCACCGGCCGCAGCCCCAGGGTGAGGGCGATGCCGATCGCGGTGCCGCTGACCGCGGCCGCGGCGCCGATGACGAGTCCGCCGGAGAGCACGATGGCCCGGATGTGGCGCCGGTCGCCGCCGTTGGCGCCGACCAGCCCGAGCTGGCGGCGCGAGCGGCGGGCGCCGACCGCGAAGGCGGGTCCGGCCAGCAGGCAGATCTCCAGCATCGCGAGGCCGACGACCGTGGCCAGGACGGCCAGTTCGGTGGTCGGGAGCCCCTTGTCGGGGGAGTAGTAGCCCAGCTCCTTCTGCTGGACGATGTACGGCACCTCGGACTCGGCCGGAGGGTCCAGGAACACCGCGCGCGAGACGACCTGCACGCTCTTCGTGTTGAGCGCCTTGACCATGTTCCACGTGAAACCATCGCCGCCGACCTTGACCAGGTAGCTGTCGCTGGCCACCACCCCGGGGACCCCGGCGGCCTGGAAGGCCTTGTCGAGCGGGGCCAGCAGGGTGCCGGGCGGGGCGAGGACCTCGGTCTTGCCGAGCTCGGAGGGCAGCTCGTAGGCGCCCACGATCCGGTACCAGGTATCCGAGCCGCGTGCGCGGAACTCGGAGCCCACGAAGAAGCCGGACTCCTTCAGGAAGGCGGTCGTGGCGACGACCTCGCCCGCCTCCTGGGCGGGCCGCCCGCGCTTCATCTCGATCATGCCCTTGACCAGGGGGCTGGCCGCGTCGATCTCGCGCAGATCGGTCTCCAGCAGGCCGTACCGGGTCCGGATCTTGGTGTGCGCCGTGCTGTCCTTGAGGGACTGGGAGCCGGCCGGGATCGCCGAGAGCAGGAGCTTCGGATCGGGCTCGGCGCCGGGGGTGTACTTGTCGAAGCCGCCGACGGGCGAGGAGTTCCTGCCCTCGACGTCCTGGTAGATGGCTCCGGTGATCTGGGATCCGGTGAACCGGGCGTCCGCGGCGCCGATCTGACGGGTCACCTTCTGCTCGGGTGAGAGCTCGGCGCTGCGCACGGTGAGGTCGGCGGCGCTCACGCCGACGATCGGCAGGGCGATCATCGCGAGGACGAGGGCGCTGCGGCCCTTCGCGCGCCAGGCATCGCGGCGGGCGATCCGGATGGCCGCGATCCAGGAGTGGTACGAGGACTTCACCGGCCGGCCGCCTGCCCCGAGAGCAGCGAGTCGGCCTGGCTCCGCAGGGTCTCGTCGACCACGCTGCCGTCGCGCAGGAAGACCACGCGGTCCGCCCAGGCGGCGAACCGCGGTTCGTGGGTGACGAGGATGCCGGCGGCGCCCGCGTCACAGCGCGAGCGCAGCAGGGCGAGCACGGATTCGCCGGTCTCGGAGTCGAGCGCGCCGGTGGGCTCGTCCGCGAGGACCAGGCGGCGGTCGCCGACGAGGGCGCGGGCGATGGCCACGCGCTGCTGCTGGCCGCCGGACATCTCGTCGGGGAAGCGGTCGGCGAGCTGCGCGAGGCCCATCTCCTCCAGTGCGGCCAGGGCCGAGACCCGGGCCTTGCGGGCGGAGGTCCCGTCGAGCTCCCGGGGCAGCGCCACGTTCTCGGCGGCGGTGAGGGCCGGGATCAGGTTGTAGTCCTGGAAGACGTACCCGATGCTGCGGCGGCGCAGCGCGGCCAGCTGCTTGCGGCTCGCGGTGGTGATGTCGGTGCCCTCGACGACGACGTGGCCGCTGGTGGGCGTGTCGAGGCCGCCGGCCAGGGTGAGCAGCGTGGACTTTCCGGAGCCGGAGGGGCCCATGACGGCGACGAGTTCGCCGGGGTACACGGACAGGTCGATACCGCGCAGTGCGTGCACTTCGGTGGCGCCGCTGCCGTGCGTGCGGACGAGTCTTTCGAGCCGGAGCACGGGCTGTGCGGAGGGCGCGGAGGGCGCGGCGGGCGAGGCCGGTCCGGGCTGTCCGGGCTGTATGCGGGGTGCGGGGTGCTGGTCGGGCATGGAGGTCCCCCCTGGGACGGTGGTGGCTTCAGCGCCGCGGGGTGCGGAAGGCGCGGGGCTTCGGTGCGGCGGCGGCCGCGGGGGCTTCGGTGTCTGCGGCCTGGGTCGGGTCGGGCTCGGCTCTCCGGTCGGCCGGCAGGGAGAGCCGTACGAGCCGTGATTCCGAGTGGTCGAGCCAGCGGGCCTCGGCCTCGGTCTGGAAGATCAGCTGCTCCAGGACCAGCAGCCAGGCCACGTCGTCGCGTTCGCGGGACTTCCCGCTCTCGATCGCGGCGAGCGCCTGCGCCTTGAGCCGGGTGTAGTCCTGCATCGCCTTGATCGTGGCGTGCCGCTGGGACTGGATGACGGCGCGGATGTCCACGCCGGGGGCGCCCACGGCCATGGCGAGCTTGATGGACAGCTCGTCGCGGGGCGGGTTGGTGCGGTCGACGGGACGCTCGTACCACTGGTGCAGTTCGGCGCGTCCGGAGTCGGTGATGGCGTAGAGGGTGTGCCCAGCGGCGTCCTCGCCACCGGGTGCGACGAGGCCGTCGCGTTCCAGGCGGGCGAGGGTGGTGTACACCTGCCCGACGTTGAGCGGCCAGGTGGAGCCGGTGCGGGATTCGAACTCGGTACGCAGCTGAGAGCCGTACCGAGGACCCCTTTCCAGCAGGGCGAGAAGGCCGTGGCGGATCGACATACTCAGTATGTATACCGAGTATGCAGGCCGGCGCAACCATCCCGAGGTGTACGCCGGAGGGGGGACGGGCGCCCCCGGGTCCTGCTGCGGACGGGGGCGCGGAGCGGTCACAGACCCTTGCGCAGCCGCATCCCGAGGTAGCCCAGACCCAGTCCCATCAGGGCGAACCCCGTGCCGAGCGGCAGTATGTGCGCGGCCAGGTCGGCGGCGCGCTCGTTCGGCCCGGTGCCGATCGCGGTGACCACGGGCGGGGGGCTCGGCGGAGGCGGCGCCACCGGCTGCGCGCTGGCCGGACCGTCCGGACGGCCGGGACCGACGGGATGGCCGGGACCGTCCGGACGGCCGGGACCGACCGGATGCGCCGGATCGGCGGGATGGGCCGGATGGGCCGGATCGGCCGGAAGGGCCGGCCGGTCGTGCGGGCCGGCCGGGAGGAGGGGGCGGGCGGCGAGCACGGTCTCCGGGTTCGCGGGCTCGGCGGCCGGTCTCCCGGGCCGTTCCCGGCCGACTCCGGCGACGCTGCCGGCGAGCTCCTCGTACGCCTCGTGCGGTACGTCGGCCACCGGGTCGGGGTCGGCGCCGGGATCGGTCTCGTCGGCCTTCGGCGCGGCGGCGGGGGCCCTGCCGGCCGGGGCCCTGCCGGGCAGGACCGGTGCGGGGAGGCGGACGGCCGCGACCCGGCCGGCCGGGGGCGGGGCGGCGGCGCGGGCGGCGGACGCGGCGGAAGCGGCGGGAGAGAGCGCGGCGGCTGCCACTGCGGCCCCGGCCAGCCAGCGCCGCGCGCGGAGGCGTTGAGTCACGGGGAGCCCCTCCCGTCCCGAGCAGCCGACGTTGCGCTCAGGTTTACATAGTGGGGCAAAAGCGGCATCCCGGGCGCCTCATCAGGGTCGCCCGGGATGCCGGGTGTGTCGCGGGAGGACCTTCCGGTCCCCGGTGGGCCTACTCCGGGTTGCCGGTCGACACGGTCAGCGTGTACTCCGTGCCTTCCTTCTCGATCTTGTCCCCGGGCCGCGGGTTCTGGTCGAGCACGGTGTCCTTGCCGTACACGGCCTCGTCCTTTTCGACGATCTTGTACTTGCCGGCGGAGGCCTGGATGCACGCCTTGACCGACAGCAGGTTCTTGTAGCGCAGGTCCGGCGCCGTGTACTTGGTGGCGTCGCTGTAGTGCTTGCTCGGCTCCTTGCACTTCGCGGCGTCGATCGTGCGCGAGGTGTCCGGACCCTTGAAGTTGGCCTTGGGCGAGCCGGACGCGGCCGTGGAGGCCCCGGGCGACGAGGCCGTGTCACCGGACTTGCCCGAGTCGTCGTCGCCGTTCATCGAGATCACGGCGATCAGACCGCCGATGGCCAGCAGCGCCACCGCGATCGCGCCGATGACCACCGGCATGTTCCGCTTGTCGCCGCCGCCCCCGCCCGACGCGGTCGTCGAGGCCGGAGAGATGGTGAACGGCGGCGGGGTCTGCGGTGCGTACTGCTGCTGGTGAGAGACCTGCTGCTGCGGCGGATACGCGTACCCGCCCTGCCCGTGCTGCTGCGCCATCGGCGCCGGGGTCGGCGCGTACGGGGACGGCGCCGGCGTCGGCGCGTACGGCTGCTGCACGGACTGGGCCGGCGGCGCCTGGAAACCGGAGTCCACCGGCGGGAACACGGCGGAGCCCACGCCCGCCCCGCTGCCGCCCGCGTGCGAGCCGGGCACGATGGCCGGAGCCCCCGTCTGACCGGCCGACATCACCCGCGCGACCTCGTCGCGCATGGCGGCGGCCGTCGGGAAGCGCTCGTTCGGGTTCTTCTTCAGGGCCCGCGCCACCAGCGCGTCCATCGCCGGGGTGACCGAGCGGTTGATGGAGGACGGGGCGACCGGCTCCTCCTGGACGTGCGCGTACGCGATGGCCAGCGGCGAGTCCGCGTCGAACGGGATCCGGCCCGTGAGCAGCTGGAAGAGCATGATGCCGACCGAGTACAGGTCGGACCGGGCGTCGACCCCGCGCCCCAGCGCCTGCTCGGGCGAGAGGTACTGGGGGGTGCCGACGACCATGCCGGTCTGCGTCATCGAGGTGACCCCCGACTGCATGGCCCGGGCGATGCCGAAGTCCATCACCTTGACCAGGCCGCGCTTGGTCATCATCACGTTGCCGGGCTTGATGTCGCGGTGGACCAGCCCCATCTCGTGGCTGACCTCCAGCGCGGCCAGCACGTCGGCCGTCACCTTCAGCGCCTTGTCGGCCGGCATCGCCCCGTACTGGCGGACGTCCGCCTCCAGCACCGAGCCCAGCGGCCGGCCCTCCACGTACTCCATGACGATGTACGGCATCACCGCCGCGTCGCCCGCCCCGGGACCGCTGAACGTGACTTCGCCCTCGCCCGTGTCGAATACCGAGACGATGTTCGTGTGCGACAGTTTCGCAACAGCCTGCGCCTCACGGCGGAAGCGCTCGCGGAACGACTGCTCCCGCCCGAGATCGCTGTGCAGGGTCTTGATGGCGACCTGCCGGTCGAGCGCGGAGTCGTACGCCAGGTAGACGGACGCCATGCCGCCCGCACCCAGCAAGTCCCTTAGCTGGTAACGGCCACCGGCCAAAGAGCCGCCCGCGTACTGGCCCTGAGTGCCGTCCTGGCTCATGACTGTTGCTTCCCCTCGGGATGTGTCCCAACGCCTCTGGCTGAGCGCATGTGGCGCCCAGTCTGCCGGAGGGCAAGCACACGTCAAGCCGGGTGCCCGTTCCGTGACCGCGGGGCCACGGCGCGCCATAGTCCGAACGGCGACCTGTTCCGAGGCTGTAGCGTTCATCGGAGCACCCGAAAAGGACCTACCGCTGAGCGGCGGCCGAGAGAAACGACGGCGAGGACTGATGGCACCCGAACCCGAGGGAAACGGCGCCGGGATGGCCGATGGTCCTGAGCATTGGGGCGCCGGCGGCCTGGTCGGCGACGGCCGCTACCGGCTCACCCACCGCCTGGGCCGCGGCGGCATGGCGGAGGTGTTCGCCGCCGAGGACGTACGGCTGGGCCGGACCGTCGCCGTGAAGCTGCTGCGCGCCGACCTCGCGGAGGACCCGGTCTCCAAGGCCCGCTTCACGCGTGAGGCGCAGTCGGTCGCCGGGCTCAACCACCACGCCGTCGTCGCCGTGTACGACTCCGGCGAGGACAGGGTCGGCCCCAACACCGTCCCCTACATCGTGATGGAGCTGGTCGAGGGCCGCACCATCCGCGATCTGCTGATCAGCGCCGAGGCCCCGGGCCCGGAGCAGGCGCTCATCATCACCTCGGGCGTGCTCGAAGCCCTCGCGTACTCGCACCAGCACGGCATCGTGCACCGCGACATCAAGCCCGCCAACGTCATCATCACGGAGACCGGCGCGGTCAAGGTGATGGACTTCGGCATCGCGCGCGCCCTGCACGGCGCCCAGTCGACGATGACCCAGACCGGCATGGTCATGGGCACCCCGCAGTACCTGTCGCCCGAGCAGGCGCTCGGCAAGGCGGTGGACCACCGCTCCGACCTGTACGCCACCGGCTGCCTGCTGTACGAACTGCTCGCGCTGCGGCCCCCGTTCACCGGTGAGACCCCGCTGTCCGTGGTCTACCAGCACGTACAGGACGCGCCGGTTCCGCCCTCGCAGCTGCCCGAGGGCCACCACATCCCGCAGGAGCTCGACGGGCTCGTCATGCGCTCCCTCGCCAAGGACCCGGACGACCGGTTCCAGAGCGCCGAGGAGATGCGCGGGCTGGTCCAGTACGCGCTCCAGATGCTGCACGACCAGGGCGCGAACACCGGCACCTGGAACACCGGCCCGGTCACCATGGCCCTGCCGCACGGGCGGGGCGGGGCGGCGCAGACCACGGCGATGCCGATGGGCCAGACCGGCGGGCAGCAGCCGTACGCGGCGCACGCCACGACCTCGCAGTTCCAGCAGCCGATGGTGCCGCCGCTGAACCCGGACGACGGCTCGGCCTTCCCCGGCGGGGGCGGGTACGACAACCACGGCCACGGCGGCGGGCAGGGCGGCCGCGACGGATACGAGGGCTACGACGACCGCGGCGGCAGCCGCTGGAAGCTGTGGCTGTTCGCGGTGCTGGCCATCGTCGCGATCGCCGGAGGCGTGGCGTACGCCGTCAACTCCGGGTCGGGCAAGAACAACGACGACAGCACTCCGCCGGCCGTCCAGAGTTCTTCGAGCGGACAGCAGAGCACTCCGTCCGACCAGCAGGTGACCCCCTCGAAGGAGACGCCGTCGACGCGCCAGTCGGACGACTTCACGCCGTCGCCGGGCCGCAGCAAGTACACGCCGAGCACCAGCCCGTCGACTTCGCCGTCGACGTCGCCGTCGACCAGCACGTCGCCCTCGACCTCGTCCAGTCCGTCCAAGTCGTCGGGCCCGACGAAGTCGCCCGTGACGAAGTCGCCGCCGGTCGACCCGCCGAATCCGCTGGACGATCTGTAAAGACGGGCGCGCCGCAAAGGGGAAACCGCAGTTCAGCGGCGTGCTCGGAAGAGGTGCTCAGAGGGCGTGCTGATACTCCCTGTCCGGATTTCCGGCCAGGGAGTGCACGGTGACGAACTGGGGCTCGATGCGCATGTAGACGGGGTCGAAGACCGCGCCGTCCACGTAATGCGGAACCGGTCCGAACAGTTCCAGTTCCCGGGTGGCCGGCTCGATGATCTCGGCCGTTCCGGTGAACTGCACGGACCACAGACGCCGGTCCGCCGAATTGAAGTTGTCGGCGCCGTAGGCCACCACGCTGCCGCTGCACGCCTGGTGGTAGCCGAAACCCGCGTGCATTCTCAGCACGACGTTGCCGTCCACCACGATGTGGCGGGCGAGGGCGAGGAAGGGCAGCGCGCGCATGCTGGTGGCCACCCTGCCGTAGGGCACCCGGCGCAGCAGTTCGATGGCGTGGAGTTCCTCCGGAGACATGCGTCCACTGTCCGGTACGGACACTCGTCCGAAAAGAGGAGGCCGCCCCGATGATCGGGGACGTTGGTCCCGAATGAACGGACCCGCCGGAGGAACGGCCAGGTCAGGCCGTGGGCAGGGCTGCGGGCCGGGCTGTAGGGCGGCTCAGGCGCGCTTCTCGGCCTGGAGGCGGGCCACGTACGCGGCGGCCTGCGAGCGCCGCTCCATGCCCAGCTTGGACAGCAGGCTGGAGACGTAGTTCTTGATGGTCTTCTCGGCCAGGTGCAGCCGCTCGCCGATGACGCGGTTGGTCAGGCCCTCGCCGATCAGGTCGAGGATCTTCCGCTCCTGCTCGGTGAGGTTGGAAAGGCGGTCGTCGCCCTTGCCGTTCTTGCCGTCGCGCAGCCGCTCCAGCACCCGCGCCGTGGCGACGGGATCCAGCAGCGACTTGCCGGCCGCCACGTCCCGCACGGCGCTGAGCAGCTCATTGCCGCGGATCGCCTTGAGCACGTAACCGGAGGCGCCGGCCATGATCGCGTCGAACAGTGCCTCGTCGTCGGCGAACGAGGTCAGCATCAGGCACTTGATGCCCTCGTCCTGCGAGCGGACCTCGCGGCAGACCTCCACCCCGCTGCCGTCGGGCAGGCGCACGTCGAGCACGGCGACGTCGGGGCGGGTGGCGGGAATGCGCACCAGGGCGTCCGCGGCGGTACCGGCCTCGCCGACGATCTCGATGTCCTCTTCGACCGAAAGGAGCTCATGGACACCCCGACGTACCACTTCGTGGTCGTCCAGGAGGAATACCTTGATTTTTCCGTCTTCGCGCACGAACTCAGTTTCACACACTCACCCCTTCCCTGCCGTCGTTACCCGGGATAACGTGCCGTTGTTCCGGCCCCCTGCAAGGCTGTGACCAGTGGTTGTTCCCCACCCGGCGGATTTACTTGGAAATCCAAGCAAAAACGCAGGTCAAGTGGGGTTTCGCAGTTATGCGGCGCACTGGGTAACGTGCATTGCGCAGGGCACTTGCCGGGGCACCTGTCACGCCCGAATCCGTACACGACGCGCACCCACCCTTGTGCGCTGGTACGGATCCGGGTGAGCCGCACTGGACCCCGGAGAACCCGGGAGCCGGACCGACGGAGGAGCAACACGTGACCGTGGAGAGCACTGCCGCGCGCAAGCCGCGACGCAGCAGCGGCACCAAGCGGGCGGCGGGCGCGGCGAGCGCCGCCAAGGCCCCCGCTGCCAAGGCTGCCGCCACCGCGCAGAACGCCGAGCCCCAGCTCGTACAGCTGCTGACGCCCGAGGGTGAACGGGTCAGCGCAGCGGACAATCCCGACGCCGCGGAGTTCCTCTCCTTCGTCGAGGACATCACCACCGAGGACCTGCGCGGGCTCTACCGCGACATGGTCCTCACCCGCCGCTTCGACGGCGAGGCGACCGCCCTCCAGCGCCAGGGCGAGCTGGGCCTGTGGGCCTCGCTGCTCGGCCAGGAGGCCGCCCAGATCGGCTCCGGCCGCGCGCTGCGCGACGACGACTACGTGTTCCCGACGTACCGCGAGCACGGCGTGGCCTGGTGCCGCGGCGTCGACCCGACGAACCTGCTCGGCATGTTCCGCGGCGTGAACCACGGCGGGTGGGACCCGAACACGAACAACTTCCACCTGTACACGATCGTCATCGGCTCGCAGACGCTGCACGCGACCGGTTACGCGATGGGCGTGGCCAAGGACGGCGCGGACTCCGCGGTCATCGCCTACTTCGGCGACGGCGCGTCCAGCCAGGGCGACGTGGCCGAGGCGTTCACCTTCTCGGCCGTCTACAACTCCCCCGTGGTGTTCTTCTGCCAGAACAACCAGTGGGCGATCTCCGAGCCGACCGAGCGCCAGATGCGGGTGCCGCTCTACCAGCGCGCCCAGGGCTTCGGCTTCCCGGGCGTCCGCGTGGACGGCAACGACGTCCTGGCCTGCCTCGCGGTGACCCGCTGGGCGCTGGCGCGGGCCCGAGCGGGCGAGGGCCCGACCCTGGTCGAGGCGTTCACGTACCGCATGGGCGCGCACACCACCTCCGACGACCCGACGAAGTACCGCCGGGACGAGGAGACGCAGGCGTGGGAGGCGAAGGACCCGATCCTGCGCCTGAAGACGTACCTGCTGGCCAGCGGCGGGGCCGACGAGGCCTTCTTCGAGTCGCTGGAGGCCGAGAGCGAGGCGCTGGGCAAGCGGGTGCGCGAGGTCGTGCGCGCCATGCCCGACCCGGACACCATGGCGATCTTCGAGAACGTCTACGCGGACGGGCACGCGCTCGTCGACGAGGAGCGCGCCCAGTTCGCCGCCTACCTCGCTTCCTTCGAGGCCGAGGAGGGTCACTGATGACCGTCGAGAAGATGTCGATCGCGAAGGCGCTCAACGAGTCCCTGCGCAAGGCCCTGGAGCAGGACCCGAAGGTCCTGATCATGGGCGAGGACGTCGGCAAGCTGGGCGGTGTCTTCCGGATCACCGACGGCCTGCAGAAGGACTTCGGCGAGGAGCGGGTCATCGACACCCCGCTCGCCGAGTCCGGCATCGTCGGCACGGCGATCGGCCTGGCGCTGCGCGGCTACCGGCCCGTGGTGGAGATCCAGTTCGACGGGTTCGTCTTCCCCGCGTACGACCAGATCGTCACGCAGCTCGCGAAGATGCACGCGCGGGCGCTGGGCAAGGTCAAGATGCCGGTCGTCGTGCGCATCCCGTACGCCGGCGGCATCGGCGCGGTGGAGCACCACTCCGAGTCCCCCGAGACGCTGTTCGCGCACGTCCCGGGCCTGAAGGTGGTCTCGCCCTCCAACGCGAGCGACGCGTACTGGATGCTCCAGCAGGCGATCCTCAGCGACGACCCGGTGATCTTCTTCGAGCCGAAGCGGCGCTACTGGGACAAGGGCGAGGTCGACACCGACGCCATCCCCGGCGAGCTGCACAAGGCGCGCGTGACGCGCGAGGGCTCCGACATCACCCTGGCGGCCTACGGCCCGATGGTGAAGGTCTGCATGGAGGCCGCGGCCGCGGCGGCCGAGGAGGGCAAGTCGGTGGAGGTCGTGGACCTGCGCTCGATGTCCCCGATCGACTTCGACGGGCTGCAGGTCTCGGTGGAGAAGACCCGCCGGCTCGTGGTCGTCCACGAGGCCCCGGTGTTCCTGGGCACGGGCGCGGAGATCGCCGCCCGCATCACGGAGCGGTGCTTCTACCACCTGGAGGCGCCGGTGCTGCGCGTGGGCGGCTTCCACGCCCCGTACCCGCCGGCCCGCCTGGAGGACGAGTACCTGCCGGGCCTGGACAGGGTGCTCGACGCCGTCGACCGCTCGCTTGCGTACTGAGGAGAGCGTTCCCGTGACGATCCGCGAATTCAAGATGCCCGACGTGGGCGAGGGCCTGACCGAGGCCGAGATCCTCAAGTGGTACGTCCAGCCGGGTGACACCGTCACCGACGGGCAGGTCGTCTGCGAGGTCGAGACGGCGAAGGCGGCCGTGGAGCTGCCGATCCCGTTCGACGGGACCGTGCACGCGCTGCTCTTCGAGGAGGGCACCACGGTCGACGTCGGCCAGGTGATCATCTCGGTGCAGACGGGCGAGGCGGAGGCTCCCGCGGCCGCTACGGCCGCCGCAGTCGAGGTTCCTGCCGCGGCCGTAGCCGTGGCCGAGGCCGCCGAGGAGCCGGCCGCCGCCGCCCGCCAGCCCGTCCTGGTCGGCTACGGGGTCTCCCAGGCCTCGACGAAGCGCCGCCCGCGCAAGGCCGTGCCGGCCGCGCAGAACGGCAGCGCCCCCGTGGCCGTGCCGGCCGTACCGGCCCAGCCGGAGGCGGCTCCGGCCGCTCCTGCCGCGCTGAACGGCAACGGCACCGGCCACGCCGCCGGGGAGCGCCCGCTGGCGAAGCCGCCGGTGCGCAAGCTGGCCAAGGACCTCGGCATCGACCTCGCCTCCGTGGTGCCCACCGGCGAGGGCGGGGTCGTGACCCGCGAGGACGTGCACGCCGCAGCGGCGGCCGCGATCACCCCGCAGGCGGCGGTGCCCGCACCGGCCCAGGCCGTATCGGTCCCCGTACCGGTCCAGGTCGAGGCACCGGCGGCCGGGGGAGCCCGCGAGACCCGCGTCCCGGTCAAGGGCGTCCGCAAGGTCACCGCCCAGGCGATGGTCAACTCGGCGTTCACCGCGCCGCACGTCACCGAGTTCATCACCTTCGACGTGACCCGCACGATGAAGCTGGTCCAGGAGCTCAAGGAGGACCCGGACCTCGCGGGGCTCCGGATCAACCCGCTGCTGCTCATCGCCAAGGCGGTGCTGGTGGCCATCCGCCGCAACCCGGACGTCAACGCGTCCTGGGACGAGGCGGCCCAGGAGATCGTGCTCAAGCACTACGTCAACCTGGGCATCGCGGCGGCCACCCCCCGCGGCCTGATCGTCCCGAACATCAAGGACGCGCACGCCAAGACCCTCGGCGAGCTGTCGACGGCCCTGTCCGAGCTGGTCGGCACGGCCCGCGACGGCAAGACCTCCCCGGCCGACATGCAGAACGGCACCATCACCATCACCAACGTCGGCGTCTTCGGCGTCGACACCGGTACGCCCATCCTGAACCCCGGCGAGTCCGCGATCCTCGCGGTCGGCGCGATCAAGCTCCAGCCGTGGGTCCACAAGGGCAAGGTGAAGCCGCGTCACGTCACCACCCTGGCGCTGTCGTTCGACCACCGCCTCATCGACGGTGAGCTCGGCTCGAAGTTCCTGGCGGACATCGCGGCCGTCCTGGAACACCCGCGCCGCCTGGTCACCTGGGCGTAGCCCGGTCCTGACCGATCCGGTACCCGAAGCCCCCCTCGCCACCGCACCGCGAGGGGGGCTTCGGCGTGACGCGACGACCCTGGCCGGCCGGCCCGCCCCCGGGTGATGATCAACGCATGCGATTCCACGCCGCCACCGCAGACCCCGCCGGCATCGACCGCGCCCTCGCCTACCCGGCCGACGGGCCCGTCGGGGCCCTGTCCGCGGAGAAGATCCGCGAGGAGCTCGCCGGGAACCGGTTCCGTCCCGAGTGGACCTGGTTCGCCGAGGACGAGGACGGCGAGGTCCTGGGCCGCGCGCTGTGGTGGGGCCGGGCGGACAGCGAGCGGCCCCTCGCCCTCGACTGCCTCCAGGTACGGGAATCCGTGGCCGACCCGGCCGCGCTCGCCGCCGCCCTGCTCGCCGCCGGGCACGCCGCCTTCGGGAACCTGCCGCTCTACAACATCTCGCTGCCCGGCGGCTGGCGGACCCGCCCCGATCTCGTCGAGGCCGTCGCCTGGCGGCAGAAGGCCGCGTACGCGGCCGGGCTGACCCGCGAGATCGAGCGGCTGCGCTACGAGTGGACCCCAGCGGCGGGCACCGCCGAGCCCACCGGGCGGCTGGTCTTCCGCGAGGGCACGGACGAGGAGTTCCTCGATGCCTTCGCCCGCCTCTCGGCCGGCAGCCTGGACCTGCACACGCAGAACGAGCTGCGCTCGATGGACGCCGAGCGGCTGGCCCGGGCGGACGTCGACTTCTACCTCGACTGCCCCGGAGAGCGCTCCTGGTGGCGCCTGGCCGAACTCCCGGACGGCACGCTCGCGGGCATGGCCATCCCGTCCGCGACCCCGTACCACCGCAACGTCGGGTACCTGGGCGTCGTACCGGAGCAGCGCGGCCGCGGCCTGATCGACGAGGTCCTGGCGGAGATCACCCGCTTCCACGCGGCCGCCGGCGCCGAGCGGGTCACGGCGACGACGGACACCGTCAACTCCCCCATGGCCGCGGCCTTCGACCGCGCCGGCTACGAGGTCACGGAGATCCGCCTGGTCCTGGAGCCGGAGGCGTAGCCGCCGGGCCGGCGCCGCTGCGACACCCGCAGGCGGTACCCTCCCCGCCGGGGAAGGGGGGCCGGGAGTGGCCATCGCCGAGTTGCAGGTGTATTCCGTCGAGGAGGCCGACGTCACGGGCGGGGTGTGCGTCGTGCGGTGCCTGGGCGGGGTCGCCCGCGCCGGGCAGGTCTACGCCGTCGGGGAACTGCGGCTCGGGCTGCGCCGGATCGAGCGGTACGGGCGCACCGTGGCCTTCTTCGACGCGGGCCACGTGGCCAAGGTGCACCTCACGGGAGCCCTGGTCGCGCTGCTCACCCGGGGCCAGGTGCTGACCGCGGTCCCGCCCGGCGAGCACGCGCTGGAGGACATCGAGGCCTGGCTGGCCACCGACCCGCCGCTGCTGGACGAGCCGCATCCGCCGACCCTGCGGACGCTGGCCGTGGGCCGGATGCAGGGGGACTGGCTCCCCGAGGAGACCCGGCTGCGCTGGGGCGCGGTGGCGCTGGCCGCGACGCACCGCAAGGCCGACTGGGCGGACGCGCACCCGCTGGACCGCGCGGTCGAGGTGGCCGCCGTACGCGGCTACCTGATCGGGCAGTTCGGCCCGGGCCGCGGCGGCGACCCGGACGAGCTGTGCCGCGACGTGCTGGCGCTCATCGATCTGACCCCGGCGGAGGCGGCCGCGGAGGCCCGCACCTGGCGCGACCTGCCGCGACCGCGCATCCGGCACCTGCGGCGCATCAAGCTCCTGCTGCCGTGGACGGCCCTCGTACGGCCCCACCTCGCGGACGACGGCCCGCTCGCCGCGGCGGTCGACGCCTGGGCGGAGGTCCGCCCGCGGCTGCCGTAGGACGGGAGCCGCGTCAGCCGGCCTTGGCCGCGTTGCCGAGCACCTTGGTCGGGGTGATGCGCACGACGAGGCGGACGTTCTCGGCCGGGGCCTCGGCGTACTCCTTGCCGCCGCCCGGACCCGTGTACTGCTCCGCGATGAGCACGGCGACCTCGCGGCCCGTGTCCTCGGCGAGGGTGGCCGTGCCGCGCACCTCGACGTACAAGAAGGGGTTGGCGGTGTCGAAAACGGTCAGACCGACCCGCGCGTCACGGGCGATGTTGCGCTCCTTGCGGCGCCCCTGCTCGGTGGAGATCAGCAGTTCGTCGCCGTCCCGGGCCACCCAGACCACCGAACTCTGCGGGCCGCCGTCGGGGTTGAGGGTGGTGAGCACCGCCGGATGCGGGGAGTCGAGCAGCTTGCGTACCGTGTCGTTCAGAACAATGGTCATGCGGGCGAGGCTAGTCGGCGGATTCCGGCCCGGTCCAAGATTTCTCCGCGACTGGGGAAAGTCGGCGAGCGGCGGCGAGCGGCAGCCCTCTGCCCGGACATCGCCTACTCCCAGGGGATGTTGAGCCACGGGCTGCCCGGGTCGCTCATCAGCGCCTGGTGGGTGGCGGCCATCTCGGTGTACCAGTGTCCGTACTCCTCCTCGTCGAACTGGAGGCAGCGTCCGAGGATGAAGCCGGCCGAGAGGTCCTCCCAGGAGCGGTAGGCGAGCCGGCAGACCCTCCCGGCCCTCACCACGGCGTCCTCGGCCTCCTGGAGCGTGCACAGGCGGGCGCCGAGGCCCCAGCGGGCCATCTGGGAGGCTCGCCCGTAGTCCCAGGCCTCGACGGAGCGGACGAACTTGCCCTCGCCGAGGATCCCGTCGGCCCGGAAGCGCTGCTCGTAGCGCGCGATGCGGCCGATGACCCGCTGGACCCCGGCGACCTCCCCCTCGATCTCGGCCGTGGAGCGGGGCCGGGCCACGGTGACGCCCTCGGGGGTGATCCGGGGCTCGGCCGCCCGTTCGGCGTTGGCCCGCAGGGTCGCCTCGGTGGCGTGGCGCCAGTGCTCGATGTCCACCGGTCCGGCGAACTCCTTGGCGAGGGCGCCGCGGATCCGGAGCGTGAACTCCCATACCGCGCTGACCATGTCCGCCGTCAGCAGCTGCTCGATGCTGACCAGCCACTCCTCGCGGGTGGTGATGCCCCAGTACTCCTTGAGCTTCTCGCGCTCCTTCGTGTAGCCCTCGCCGTGGTAGCCGAGGGCGTTCCAGAAGAGCCCGTTGCGTACCGAGAGGTGCGCACCGCAGGCGAGCCCGAAGGCGGCGGGGCCGCGCAGCGGGCCCCCGACGTGGAGGGCGTGGACCTTGTTCTGCTCCAGGCCGTGGAGCGGAGCCCGTTCCCAGTGGGCGTTCCACACGGCGCGGTCGGCGGGGGAGGCCGGCAGGAAGGCCTCGCAGGGGCTGCCGGGGTTCACGGCCAGGAACGGCGGGTCGCCGGGTTCCAGATGTGCGGCGAACCAGGCGAGGCTCTGGCGCTTGAAGACCACGTCGGGGGTGGGGGCGGGCAGCATGCCGGCCGTGTACGCGACGTAGCAACGGGCGCGGGCCTGCGGGAAGTACGCGGGTTCGAGGAGTACCGAGGTGGGGTGCGCGTCGGCGTAGCCGCGGGCCATGGGTATGAACAGCCAGGCGCCGGCCAGGGTGTCGAAGTAGGAGGGCCAGTCGTTCCCGAGCTTGGCTTCGTACAGCTCTCGTTCGATGACGCTCGGCGCTATCCAGGTCCCCATGCGGGAAACCCTAGCGGGGCCGCCGGCGCCGGTCCCGGCCCGTACGGACCTCTGGGCGGTCCCCGCGCGCACGCCGGGACCACCATGCCGGATCATCACTCAGGGTGACGCTTTCGTGGAGGTGCAGCACCGGTGGTGGAGCCGGGCGGAGAATTCATCCGTGCAGGTGGCGGGCGTGCGGGTGGGTGGATTGGGAGGCGGGCGGTCCGGCTTCCGGTTGCCGAATGTGACCGGGTGGCGGTGAGTGGACAGGGGCACACCCTGCCCCGCGACTCTGAACAGGAGAGAAATCTTGCACCGCATCACCCGCTACACCCTCCCCGCCGCCCTGTGCGTGACGCTGATCTCCGTGACCCCCGGTCTGGCCGGTGCGGCCGACGCCCCGGCGAAGGCGTCGGCTCCCGTGGCGAAGAAGGCCATCCCCGGTGCCGAGGCGCTGACCGCGCAGGTGGCTTCCCTCGGGGCCGCCGGCAGCATGATCACCCCCGTCACGAACTTCCTCGGGGACGTGCTGAAGTCGCCGGACGGGAAGCTGCCGGAGGCCGACCTGGCCGCGCACAAGCAGAAGATCGACGCGGCCCTGGCCTCCATGAAGAAGACCTTCGCGGCGGCGGCTCCGGCGGCGGCCCCGGCGGCTCCGGCCGTACCGGAGGCGGCGGTCAAGCCGCCGGCGACCGTGCCGGTGACCCCGGTGGTCCTGCCGAAGCAGCCGGCGGACGAGCCTCCGGGAGCGGTGGCGAAGCCGCCGGTGGAGGCCGCGAAGCCGCCGGTCGAGGCTGCGAAGCCGCCGGTGGAGGCCGCGAAGCCGCCGGTCGAGGCTGCGAAGCCGCCGGTGGAGGCCGCGAAGCCGCCCGTCGAGGCCGCGAAGCCGCCGGTCGAGGCCGCGAAGCCGCCGGTCGAGGCCGCGAAGCCGCCGGTCGAGGCCGCGAAGCCGCCGGTCGAGGCTGCGAAGCCGCCGGTCGAAGTGGCGAAGCCGCCCGTCGAGGCCGCGAAGCCTCCCGTCGACGTGCTGAAGCCGCCCGCCCCGGTCGAGCCGCCGGCAGCCGTCGCGCAGCCCGTCACGCTCCCGGCCGTCGCCCCGGTCGTCGCGGCGAAGCCCAAGGCCGTGGACCGCGCCCGCGTGGACCTGGTCACCGCCGCCGTCGACCACCTCAAGGCCTCCGTCGACGAAGTCGCCAAGGCCGCCGGTCCCTGCGGCTGCACCACCGACGCCAAGGCCAAGGCCAACGACGTCGTGAACGACCTCGGCACCACCGTCGTCGCCCTCTTCACCGGCCTCGGCCTGCCCGGAATGCCGGCCGCCGCTCCCGCCCCGGCGGAATAGGCCCCGCTCGGCCGCTCGGCCACTCGGCCGCTCGGCCCTGCCCCCGCCCCCGGCGTCCCTCCGACGCCGGGGGCGGACGGCTGTCCCGTACGACCCCCCGTGCGACCGCGCGACCGTGCGGACTCCCTTGACGCGCCCCGCCGCCCGATGGACGCTCCCGGATTGCACACAACGGTTGACGCTGGGGGGCCGGTCATGCCGGAGCAGTCTGTCCAGACGGCGGGGGAGCTGCGCGCGCGGCTCGCGGCGCGGCGAGCGCGCTGGTCCGTCATCGAACATCTCGCCGACGAGGAGCCCGTACCGCGGGCCTCCCTCGGCCTGGAACCGGGCGCGAACCTCACGCCCGCCGCGCAGGTCGGCGCCGTCGACCTGCGGGCGCTCATCGGCCACGAGAGCGCCAATCCGCACCTCACCCGCCGCCGCGCCGCCCACGGCCTGCTGCCCGGCACGCCGTCCGCGGGGCCCGGCGCCCGCCCCGCCGCCGTCGACTGGCGCGTCCGCTGGGGCTGGCCCTGGATCACCAAGGTCAAGGACCAGAACCCGTGCGGTTCCTGCTGGGCCTTCGGGGCCGCGGGCCTCGTCGAGTCCATGGCCCGCATCGAGCACAACGTCTGGGCGGAGCGCTCCGAGGGGGACGTCCACGACGGTCTGAAGTTCACCTGCGGCCAGGGTTCCAACCCCGAGACCGCCCTCGACTGGGTCAAGGACAACGGCGGCCTCGCCGATCCCGACTGCTGGCCCTACTCCCCGCCCCCGCCCACCGTCCCGGCCGACCGCCGCGAGGCCTGGCGCGCCGAGTACACGCCCAGCTGGGACCGGTCCGGCCGGACCGTGCGGATCACCGACTACGTACGCCTCGGCGACGTCGAGCAGCAGAAGGTCTGGCTGGACACCGTCGGCCCGCTCACCGCCTGCTTCGACGTGTACGACGACTTCTTCGCCCTCGGCTCCGGCGTCTACCACCGCACGTCCGACCACCTCGCGGGCGGCCACTGCGTCCTGATCACCGGTTACGACGACGCCGCCGGCTGCTGGCTGTTCAAGAACTCCTGGGGGACGGGCTACCACGTCGGCGGCCACGGCCGGATCGCCTACGGCGAAGTCGACATCGACCACTGGGCCAAGTGCGGTCTGCGCGGCACGAACATCGACCCGTGGAGCAAACGCCGTCTGCACGCCGGCAACGTCTACGAGAGCGGCAACGGCCGCGCCCACCGCAATTTCGAACTGTGCGCCCCCGCCGGCGGGGGCCGCCTCCAGCACTGGTGGCGCGAGGGCGACGCCCCCTTCGCGTGGGCCCGCGCCCAGGCGTACGCGAACGACGCCTCCGGCAGGCCCGCCTTCACCGGCACCACGTACAACCGGAACATGGAGTCCCTGCACGTGACCACCGGCGGCCGGCTGCGCCACTGGTACTACGAGCAGTCCGCCGGAGTCTGGCGCGACGGCGGCGCCTTCGGGCCGGGCGACGCGGCGATCGGCTCGACCCCGGCGTTCATCCAGAGCGACTACGGCAAGCCCGGCAATTTCGAGGCGGTCGTCCGCACCGCCGACGGCCGCCTCAACCACTGGTGGCGGATCAACGGCGCCCCCTGGACCTGGAACGACGGCGGCCGCTTCGGCTCCGGCATCGCCCACTACGGGCCCGCCCTGGTCCAGACCCGCAGCCGCCACCTCGACCTCGTCGCCACCCGTACGGACGGGCGGATGCAGCTGTGGTGGCGGGACGACCCGAACGGCTTCGCCTGGCGCCCCGGGGAGGTCTTCGGCAGCGCGATCACCTCCGCGCCCTGTCTGATCGAGGGCCAGTACGGGGCGGCCGACGAGGACACCGCCGGGAACTACGAGCTCTGCGTGGCGGCCGGCGGAGGCCGCGTCGAGCACTGGTGGCGCGGCAACGCCGCCGGCTCCGCCTGGAGCCGCAGCGCCGTCTTCGGCCACGACGCGCTCGCCGTCACCGGGATGCTCCAGGGGAGTTTCGGGTTCAACCTGGAAGTCATCGTCCTGCGCACGGACCGGCAGCTTCAGCACTACTGGCGCGACGGTGCGGGCTGGCACGAGGGGCCGGTGATCGGCCCCGCCTGAGCCGGGAGGTGGTCGCGGGTGGAGGTACGCAGCATCGCCCTCGGCGCGGGTGAGTCGTACGAGCTGCGGCTCACCGGGCGCGGGGCGCGCGGGTACGTGTGGACCTGGCAGGTCACGGGGGACGCCGACGCCGTCTCCGTCAGCGACGTGAGCCGGCCCCCGCCGCCGCCCGCACAGGTGCTGCCCGGCGCCGCGCTGGAGCGGACGTACCTCGTCCGGGGCCGCTGCCCGGGCGGGCGGGCCACGATCCGCTTCGCGCAGATCCGGCCGCCGTACCCGCAGGAGGCCCCGTACGACGAGTTCGTCCTGGAGGTGGAAGTGGAGGCGGAGGTCACGGGCGCGGCCCGCGGGCCGGACGGGGGCTGAGCGCCCAGTGCTGCACGGCCTCCAGCGGGCCCCGCTCGAAGCGGCGCAGCCACAGCCGCGACGCGGCGACCAGCACGAGGCCGACCCCCGCCCACAGGCCCATCACCCACCAGGGCCCGCTCCCGGCCAGTCGGTCGGCGAGCCCCAGGCCGATCCCGTAGCAGAGCAGCATGCAGAGCAGGTTCTGGCCGACGTAGCAGGACAGGGCGGTGCGCCCGACGGAGCCGAGGGCCCCGGCCCCCGGGACCCGGAAGCGGTCCAGGGCGCAGCCGATGAGCCCGATGTACCCGACGGCGACCAGCGGGGCGATGCCGTACCGCCCCAGGACGAAGAAGTCGGGGCCGCCGAGCGCGGCGGCGGCGCCCAGCGGCAGCCCGGCGCCGAGTCCCCACGCGGCCATCCGGACCCGGATCCGGCGCCCGCCGGCGCTCGTCCCGAAGGCCCCCGCGCGGTACAGGCGGACGCCGAGGAGGAAGAGGAAGACCAGCAGCCCGAAGGTGAAGACGGGCTCGACGCGCAGGGCGAGGGCGTTGTCGAGCCGGAAGGAGATCTGGTCGAGGTAGCCGCCGTGGGCGTACAGCCGGGTCGCGGCGGGGTCCGGGGTGCCGGGCCCGGAATCCGCCTTGGCCAGGTCCCCGAGCGTCACGAGGCCGATCAGCGCCAGGTGCAGCCCGCCCGCCGTCCACATCGCGGCCCGGCGGACCTTCTCGGAGCGGGCCAGCAGCCGGGCCACCAGCAGGGCGGTGACGGCGTACCCCATCAGCACGTCCCAGGCGAAGACCAGGACGAAGTGGACGGTCCCCTCCAGGAAGAGGAACGCGGCCCGCCGCGGGTAGCGCCCGGGCCAGGGCTCGCCGCGGCGTGCGGCGGAGTCGTACTGGATGGCCAGGCCCACCCCGAACAGGATCGTCAGCAGGGAGAGGAACTTCCCGTCGGCGAGGAAGCGGAAGACGCTCTCGGCGATGTTCGCGGCGGAGGGGGCGGCGAGCGGGTCGGGCGCGTCCAGACCGCCGTCCAGCACGGCCCACTCGGAGCCGGGCGAGGCGAAGATCCAGACGTTGGTCATGAGCGTGCCGAGGATGGCGGCGCCGCGCAGGACGTCGAGGAAGGGCAGCCGGGTCGAGGTCGCCCGGGGGGCGACGAGGGTGGTGTGGGCCATGACCTCAGCGTCCCGGCGCCGGTTGCCCGTTGCGTCCTGCGGCCGGACGAAGCCCCGGTACATCCTTCGATGCAGCGGTGCCGGGCGGCTGTCCACATCCCGGACGGGGCAACCGGGTGCACCCTTCATGTATCTATCCTGTGCGCATGCCGCCAGCCGCCCCCACCGCGACCCCCTCCGCGACCGCGACCCCCACCGCCGCTCCACCCTCCGCCGCTCCGCCGGCAGCCGCCGTCCCCGCCGCCGAGCGCGTGTACCGACACGTCAAGCAGGCCGTCCTGGTGGACCGCCGCTATGAGGGCGGCACCCTCCTCACCGAGGGCGAACTCGCCGACGCCGTCGGGGTGTCCCGTACGCCGGTCCGTGAGGCGCTGCTGCGCCTGGAGACCGAGGGGCTGCTGAAGCTGTACCCGAAGAAGGGCGCGCTGGTGCTGCCGGTCTCCGCGCAGGAGATCGCCGACGTCATAGAAACCCGGCTGCTGGTCGAGGAGTTCACCGTGCGCAGGGCCGTCCCGGCCCCGCCCGGGCTGCTGGAGCGGCTCGCGCAACTGCTGGAGGAGCAGCGCCGGCACGCCGCCGGGGGCGACCTCGCGGCGATGATGGCCGCCGACCGGGGCTTCCACGCCGAGATCGTGCGCAGCGCCGGGAACGCGATCCTGTGCCGCCTCTACGACCAGCTCCGCGACCGGCAGTTGCGGATGGGCGTGGCCCTGCTGCACGCGCACCCCGAGAGGGCGGAGCGCTCGATCGCCGAGCACGCGGAGATCCTGGACGCCCTGCGGGCCGGGGACGCGGAGACGGCGGCGGCCGCCGTACGGGGCCACGTGGGCCGGGTCGAGGCGCTGGTGCGGGGGCCGGGCCGGTGAGCGGGAACGGCGTCTTCCGGGATCCCCCGGGCGGCCGCAAGGCGGTGGCCGTCTGGTCGATCGGCGTCGCGGTGTACTTCGTCGCGGTGATCTTCCGTACGAGCCTGGGCGTGGCCGGACTGGAGGCGGCGGATCGTTTCCACGTCAACGCCTCCGCGCTCTCGACCTTCTCCATCCTCCAACTCCTGGTGTACGCGGGCATGCAGGTGCCGGTGGGGCTGATGGTGGACCGGCTCGGCACCAAGAAGGTGCTGACGCTGGGCGCGGTCCTCTTCACCGCCGGCCAGATCGGCTTCGCGCTCTCGCCCTCGTACGGGATGGCCCTCGCGGCCCGCGCCCTGCTGGGCTGCGGCGACGCGATGACCTTCATATCCGTGCTGCGGCTGGGCACCCGGTGGTTCCCCGCCCGGCGCGGTCCGCTGATGGCGCAGCTGGCGGGGCTGGTCGGCATGGCCGGCAACCTGGTCTCCACGCTGGTGCTGGCCCCGGTCCTGCACGGGGTCGGCTGGGTGCAGGCGTTCGCGGGCAGCGCGGTGGCGGGCGTGGTGGTGCTGGTCCCGCTGGTCCTCTTCCTGAAGGACCACCCGGAGGGCCACGAACCGCCGGTGCGGGCGGGGGGCGGGGGTTTCGTACGCCGCCAGATCCGGGACTCGTGGCAGGAGCCCGGCACCCGCCTGGGCCTGTGGGTGCACTTCACGACGCAGTTCCCGGCGATGGTGTTCCTGCTGCTGTGGGGCATGCCGTTCCTGGTCGAGGACCAGGGGCTGGCGCGGACCACCGCCGCGGGGCTGCTGACGCTGGTGGTGGCCTCGAACATGGGCTTCGGCCTCCTCTACGGCCAGCTGATCGGACGCCGCCAGTCGGCGCGGATCCCGCTGGCGCTGGGCACGGTCGGCCTCACGGCGCTGCTGTGGGCCGCGACGCTGGCCCACCCGGGCCCGCACGCCCCGATGTGGCTGCTCGTCACCTTGTGCGTCGTCCTCGGCACCTGTGGCCCGGCCTCGATGATCGGCTTCGACTTCGCCCGCCCCGCGAACCCGCCGGACCGCCAGGGCACCGCCTCGGGCATCACCAACATGGGCGGTTTCCTGGCCTCGATGACGACCCTCCTGGCCATCGGCCTCCTCCTGGACGCCACCGGCGACGACTACCGGATCGCCTTCTCGTCGGTCTTCGCGGTGGAACTCCTGGGCCTGACCCAGATCCTGCGCCTGCGCCCCCGGGCCCTGGCGCGCGAACGCACCCGCCTGGCCGCGGTCCGACCCCCGTCGACTCCGTCGGCCCCCTCGGCCCCCTCGGCCTCAGCGGCCGCCGCGGCCTCCGCCGCACCGGCGGACCCGGCCGACTCCCCGAGGCCGGCGCCCGCGTAGCCCGCACGCCGACGCTGCGTGCGGCTCCGCTCCACCGGCAGGGGTCCGGCGGGACAGACCCCCGTCCAGTCCCGCCGAACCATCCTGCCGGTACGGCACGGCCGACCCTACGGCCGCGCGGCACCCCCGGATGTGCCGGGAGCGCACGGCTCGTTGATCTTGCGCGCAAGGGTCTCCCGGACCGCCCGGTGCCGGAACTCGGTGGGGCTCGTCCCGTACGCCTCCCGGAACGTCCGGCTGAACACGGAGGCGTTGGTGAATCCCCAGCGCCCCGCCACGGTGTGGACGGGGGTGGTCAGGAGGGCCGGGTCCGCGAGGTCGGCCCGGCACCGCTCCAGCCGGCGCCGCCGGATCCCGGCCGCCACCGTCTCGCCCCGGTCGCGGAACAACTGCTGGAGGTGGCGCAGCGAGATCCCGTGCCGGGCGGCGACGGCGGACGGCGTCAGCTCCGGATCGCCGAGGTTGTGGTGGACGAAGACCTCGATCCGCTCCAGCAGGGCGCGGGTGCGGGCTTCGGGCGAGAGGTCCTCCCGCGCGCCGAGCTGCCCGGCCAGGCAGGCGCCGACCAGGTCGTGGGCGACCCTTCCCAGCCGGTCCAGCTCCACCGGCCCGCAGTCGGCCGCGTGCGCCGCCAGCGACCGCATGTACTGGGCGAGGATCGCCCCCATGCCGTGGCCGCCGGCGATCCGGTGGGCCAGCAGCCGTTCGACCCGGGCGCCGCGCAGCGGCATCGCGTCGCGGGGGAAGGACAGGACGATCGCCCGGACCCGGCCCCCGTCCGTGTCCGGTACGGCGTCCGACTCCATGGGCCGCGAGGTGTCCCAGAGCACCATGTCCCCGGTGAACAGACCCGATTCGTTCCGGTTCTGGGCGAGCGACATGGATCCGGTGGTCACGAGACCCAGCTGGTACTGCTCGGGATCGCTGCGCCGCACGTGGGCGGCAGTGCGCAGGGAGTGCAGCGAGCTGAACTCGAACGAGGACACCTGCACGCCGCCGAGGTCGAGGACGGAGGCCTCGGCCCAGAAGTCCCGGCCGCGTTCACTGCGGATCGCCGTGGGCACGAGCTCCTGCGCGATCACGTCGGTGAACCAGTCGAGCCGCTCCGACGCCGGTACCGCGGCGGCCGACATCCTTGACCACACCCCGGAACCCCCTTCTCCCGCTCTTCCATGTCCCGTCCATGACAAGGACGTGCCAACGGCGCGAGCGGTTCTCGGCCGGAGCGGGAGCGAATGGGAGGACCACGGGGAGTGGCCCGCGCCGCGCGGTGGCTACGGGATCACGAAGTCACGAAGTCACGGCGTCACGGAGTCACCGCGAAGTGGGCCAGGATCGCGTCCGCCAGCTCGGCGTCGCCCTCGACCTTCACCCGGTCCGCGACGGCGCCCGCGCCGGCGCGCACCCGGCCCGCCGCGAGGCGTACGTACGTCTCCCAGTCCATCGTCAGCGTCACGGCCGGGCCCAGCGAGGGCGTCCCGTCCACCGTTCCGCGTCCCTCCGCGTCCACGCGTACCGTCCGCATGAACTCCACCGGCCCGTGCACGTCGATCACGACCGCCGAGTTCGCCGGCGCCCCGGCCAGCTTCGCGACCACCTTCGGCAGCCCGGCCAGCAGGATGTCCCGCGCCACGAACGCACCCGGGGAGTCCCAGTTCCCGGGTGCGCCCAGCGCCGCCCGCAGGTCCTGCTCGTGGATCCACACGTCGAACGCCCGCAGCCGCAGGGCGTGCTCCAGGGTCACCTGGTCGCCCAGCGGCCCCCGCACCATCGTGTCCGGATCCCGCTTCTCGTTCCGCAGCTGCCGCGACCGCCGGATGATCGTGTACTCCAGCTCCGAGGTCATCTCCGGCGCGGTGTGGTGGCGCCGGACGTCAACCTGGACCTCCATGTAGCGGCTGAACTCGTCGACCACGTGCCGCAGATCCCGCGCCACGGTGTGGATCGGCCGCGGATCCCCCAGCTGCTCGCATTCGATGCCGATGATGTGTGACACCACATCACGGACGGACCAGCCGGGACACGGCGTCGCCCGGTTCCACTCGCCCTCCGCCAAGGGGAGGACCAGCTCGGATATCGCCTCGATGGAGTGGGTCCACGCGTCGGCATAGGGCTGGAGGCTGGGATGCGGCTGGACGGTCAACGGGACCCCTCGCGTGCTGTTCAGTGGCGCGTTTTCTGGAAGCGTGTGGACTGCTTCCAAAACTACGCTGCCGGTGAGCACCCCGGCAGTGCTTTCGTGTGACGATCGTAGGCCCGAGTTGACGGCTTGAATGCCAGGACGGTGGTACTGTGCGCGCCTCGCTGATCCAAATCGCGGTGTCCGACGGGGAGTCGGTCGCCGCACGCCGGGCCCGAGTGGCCGATATCGTACGGGAGCAGTCCGGCTCGGACCTGGTCGTGCTGCCCGAACTGTGGACGGTCGGCGCCTTCGCCTACGAGCAGTTCGAAACCGAGGCCGAGCCGCTGGACGGTCCGACGTACGAGGCGATGTCGAAGGCGGCGCGCGACGCCGGGGTCTGGCTGCACGCCGGCTCGGTCGTGGAGCGCGCGGGCGACGGCTCCCTCTACAACACGACCCTCGTCCTGTCCCCGGCCGGCGAGCTGGCCGCCACCTACCGCAAGATCCACCGCTTCGGCTTCGACCAGGGCGAGGCCGTCCTGATGTCGGCCGGTGAGTCCCTGACCACCGTGACCCTGCCGGAGCAGGTCCTCGGCATCGCCACCTGCTACGACCTGCGCTTCCCCGAGCTGTTCCGCGGCCTGGTCGACGCCGGGGCCACCACGATGGTCGTGGCCGCGGGCTGGCCGGCCCGCCGCCGGGCCCACTGGACCCTGCTCAACCGGGCACGGGCCGTCGAGGACCAGTCGTACGTGCTCGCCTGCGGGCTGGCCGGTACGCACGCGGGAGTCGAGCAGGCCGGGCACAGCCTGGTCGTGGACCCGTGGGGCGAGGTCCTGGCCGAGGCGGGCCCGGGTGAGGACGTCCTCACCGTCGAACTGGACCCGGCGAAGGTGGCCGAGACCCGCGAGCAGTTCCCGGCCCTCAAGGACCGCCGGCTGCGCTGATCGCCGCTGCGGGGCCGCGGGGCTGCAGGGCTGCGGGGCCGCCGATTGACGCCGGGGTTCGCGGGCAGGGGGAAGGAGCGGGCGGCGCCGGACGCCGGTCCGCGAAGACGGGACGACCGGGACGCGAGGAGGCGGGTACGCCGTGACGGACGAGGCAGAGGACGTGCTGGAGGCGGCCCTGGAGCCGCACGAGCCCGCCGCGGCGGAGATCGACGCCCGCCGGCGGGTGCGGGACCGGGCCACCGGGATGACCCACCACAAGGCGCGGGCCGCCCTGGAGGCCGTGCTCGCGGCCGCCGGCGACCTGGAGTCCGCGGACGCCGCCGTCCGCGCCGGGGCCGCCGAGTGGCAGCGCATCACCGACCTCCTGTCCGACCACGGAGGCCCGTACACGCCGGACACCGACGCCTACGTCCAGGGCCAGCTCACGGCCCGGAACCACCATCGGGACCGGCCCCGGCCTCCCGTTCCCTCTCCGCCATCCGGATGACGCACACGGCGACCGAGATCAGCAGCGCCGCGTCCGCGTCCTCCCGGATCACGTCCACCGCGTAGGTCTCGCGGATCCGGTACCACTGGCGGGAGATCAGCGCGAGCAGCTCCCCCTCGTACTCGATCTTGAACTCCCGGTCCAGGAGCCGCCCGCTCACGTCCAGTTCGGTGCCCTCGACCAGCGTCACCAGGTAGTGGTTGCGCAGGAGCGAGAGCCGCTTGCGGCGGATCACGGCGAGCCGGCGCTCGTCGCGCTCCAGGGTCATCGCGTCGCGCAGGCTGAACAGCTTCTCCCGCAGCGTGATCAGGATGTGCCCGTCCGGGTCCTTCAGCTCCAGCGTGTCCCGGACGCGCAGTGCCTTGCCGTCGACGAGGAAGGCGTGCCTCCCGTCCTCGTCCTCGATCCAGTAGTCGTCCCCGACGGCGAGCATTTTGTCCCGAACCAGGTATTTCATGCCCGGATCGATGCCCGCGATAGGTTGCCGCCATGCCTCTGCTCTATGTGACCGACCTGGCGTACCCGGCGCGCGGCCGCCGCTACTGCGACGAGGACATCCTCCTCACCTCCCGCCTGCGCGAGCACTTCCCGCTCGCCCTGTGCCATCCGCTGGACGCGGCGTCGATGATGGCGGACTTCGACGCGGTGGTCGTCCGCAACAGCGGGCCGGTCCTGCACTACCAGGAGGCGTACGACGCCTTCCGCGCGGCCGCCCTCGCCGCCGGCACCCGCGTCTACAACCCGCTCACGGGCCGCGGCGACATGGCCGGCAAGCAGTACCTCCTCGACCTCACGGCCGCCGGCTACCCGGTGATCCCCACGATCGACGACCCCGCGGACCTCGCGCTGCTGCCGTCGGTGCCCTCGTACGCGGTGAAGCCCAAGCAGGGCGCCGACTCCATAGGCCTGACCTTCACCGCGCACCCCGGCGGCCCGGCGGGGGTGAACCTGATCCAGCCGCGCATCGACTTCGCGTACGAGGTCTCCTTCTACTTCGTCGACGACGCCTTCCAGTACGCCCTGTACGCCCCGGACCCGGCCCGCCGCTGGCAGCTGGAACCGTACGGGGCCACGGCGGCCGACCTCGACTTCGCCCGCGCCTTCATCGCGTGGAACACGCTGTCGCACGGCATCCAGCGGGTGGACGCCTGCCGCGCACCGTCCGGCGAGCTCCTCCTCGTCGAGCTGGAGGACCTGAACCCGTACCTCTCCCTGGACCTGGTCCCCGCGGCGACGCAGGAGACCTTCGTCACCGCTCTGACGCAATCCCTCCACTCCTTCCTCACGGTCTGACGACGCGTCCGATGTCAGAGGCGAGTGCCACGATTCCCCCATGGACAAGCAAACGTTCTGGAAGCTGATCGAAGCCGCCCGTACGGACGCCGAGCCGGACCAGGTGGCGGCGCGCGCCTCGGAACTGCTGGCGCGCCGCCCCGAGGCCGAGATAGCCGCCGCCCAGCAGGTGCTGTGGGACCTGCTGGCGGAGTCCTACCGCAGCCCCCTGTGGGCCGCGGCGTACGTGATCAACGGCGGCTGCTCGGACGACGGCTTCGACTACTTCCGCGGCTGGCTCCTGACCCAGGGCGAGGAGGCCTTCGCCCGAGCCCTGGCCGACCCCGACTCCCTCGCCGACCACCCCGCGGTCCGCGAGGCGGCGGCGGAGGGCCTGGAGCTGTGGGACGAGGAGGCCCTGTCGATCGCCTGGACGGCCTACGAATCGGCCACGGGCCGCGAGCTCCCGGCGGACTCCTTCACGATCAGCTACCCCGCGCTGGACCCGTCCTGGGACTTCGACTTCGACGACACGGCACTGACCTCCACCCGCCTCCCCCGCCTGAGCGCCCTCTTCGGCTGACCGCGCCGGGGACCGCGCGGCGCCCCGGTCACGCGGCCACGCGCCCGTGACCGGACGTTCACGGGCGGATGGCAAGCTTGAAGGATGAACGATGCTGCCCCGGCGCCCACCCCCGCGCCCGCACCCCGCCGTGCCCGTGTCCGCGCCCCCGAGCTGACCGGCAAGGGCGGCTGGATCAACACCGGCGGGAAGGACCTGAAGCTCGCCGACTTCCGAGGCCGCGTATTGATCCTGGATTTCTGGACCTTCTGCTGCATCAACTGCCTGCACGTCCTGGACGAGCTGCGCGAGCTGGAGGAGAAGCACCGCGACACCGTCGTGATCATCGGCGTCCACTCGCCGAAGTTCGTGCACGAGGCCGAGCACGCGGCCGTCGTCGACGCCGTCGAGCGGTACGAGGTGCACCACCCCGTCCTCGACGACCCCGAGCTGGCCACCTGGAAGCAGTACGCCGTACGGGCCTGGCCGACGCTCGTCGTCATCGACCCCGAGGGGTACATCGTCGCGCAGCACGCCGGCGAGGGGCACGCGCACGCCATCGCGAAGCTCGTGGAGGAGCTCGAAGCCGAGCACGAGGCCAAGGGCACCCTGCGCCGCGGGGACGGGCCGTACGTGGCGCCCGAGCCGGTGGCCACCGACCTCCGCTTCCCCGGCAAGGCGCTCGTCCTGCCGAGCGGGAACCTCCTCGTCTCGGACACGACGCGGCACCAGCTCGTGGAGCTGGCCCCCGACGGCGAGAGCGTCGTACGGCGCATCGGCAGCGGCGAGCGAGGCTTCGGGCCGGACGCCTTCAGCGAGCCCCAGGGCCTGGCCCTGCTCCCCGACGGCTCCGTCGTCGTCGCCGACACCGTCAACCACGCGCTGCGCCGCTTCGACCCCGCGACCGGCGCCGTCGAGACCGTCGCCGGAACCGGCCGCCAGTGGTGGCAGGGCTCCCCGGCCTCCGGCCCGGCCCTGGAGGTGGACCTGTCCTCGCCGTGGGACGTCGCCTGGTGGCAGGGCAAGGTGTGGATCGCCATGGCGGGCGTCCACCAGCTGTGGACCTGGGACCCGGCGGACGGGACCGTCGCCGTCTCCGCCGGGACGACCAGCGAGGGCCTGCACGACGGCCCCGCCCTGGAGGCCTGGCTGGCGCAGCCCTCCGGGCTCGCGGCCGCCGGCGACCGCCTGTGGATCGCCGACTCCGAGAACAGCGCCCTGCGGTACGTGGAACCCGCGGGCGAGGGGGCCGCCGGGTACGCCGTGCGGACCGCCGTCGGGACCGGCCTGTTCGACTTCGGCCACCGGGACGGCGACGCCGCCCAGGCCCTGCTCCAGCACCCGCTCGGGGTGACCGCCCTGCCGGACGGCTCGGTCGCGGTGTGCGACACGTACAACCACGCGCTGCGCCGCTTCGACCCGGCGACCGGCCAGGTCTCCACGCTGGCAACGGACCTGCGGGAGCCCAGCGACGCGGTGCTGGCCGGCGAGGACATCGTGGTCGTCGAGTCCGCCCGCCACCGGCTGACCCGGCTGCGGCTGCCGGAGGAGGCGGTACGGGTCGACGCCGTCGCGCACCGTACCCAGCGGGCCGCGACCGAGGTCGCCCCGGGCACGCTCCGGCTCGACGTGGTGTTCCAGGCGCCGACCGGCCAGAAGCTGGACACCCGCTACGGGCCGTCGACGCGGCTGCTGGTGTCCTCGACCCCGCCGGAGCTGCTGGTGGGCGGTGAGGGTACCGGGACGGACCTGTTCCGGGAGCTGGCCCTGAACCCGGAGGTCACCGAGGGGGTGCTGCACGTCTCGGCGATGGCGGCCTCCTGCGACGACGACCCGGCGAACGAGTACCCGGCCTGCCACGTGCACCAGCAGGACTGGGGCGTGCCGGTGACCGTCACGGCCGACGGCGCCACCCGGCTCCCGCTCGTCCTCGCGGGAATGGACGCCTAGGCCGGACGGGCGTTACGGGGAAGGGCGTCGTGCGGCCTCGGCGGCGCCCTTCACCTCGTCCGCGACCAGCAGGTTCGGGTCGAAGCCGTCGAGGAAGGCGCCGCTGGTGACGAAGACCTTGTGGTGGCGGACCGCCACGGAGGTGGGTCCGGACAGCCCGTCCCGCTTGGTCAGCACGATGGTGTGGGTGCCGTCGGGCCGCACCAGGGCGAGCTCGCTCGCGGTGGTGTTCAGCGCGGCGAGGACCGTCTCTCCGCGTCCGGCGAACGCGAAGTCGTCGATGCCCGTCAGCCCGGTGGCGTGCGTCATGGTCTTCCCCGCGGATCCGTCCTCGTCGACCGGGATCCGCAGCAGCGTGGCGCGGTCGAAGTTCGACACCCAGACCGCGTGGCCGCGCACCTTGATGCCGTTCGCGCCGATGAACGCGGTCGGCTCCAGCGCCGCGCCGGTGGCCCAGGCCGTCACCTCGGGCTTCCCGTCCAGGGGGATGCGCCAGACCGTGCCGAGGACGGAGTCGGCGGCGTAGATCAGCCCGAGGTGCTCGTCGAGGGCGAGACCGTTCACGAAGCCCTTCGGTGACATGTCGACGAGCTTGGAGACCTCGCGGTCGGGGGTGATCCGGTAGATGCCGCTCTCGGCGGTGCCGGTGTTGTAGCCGACGTAGAGCGTCCCGTCGCGGGTGCGGACGATGCCGCTCACGACGGCGGCGCCGAGCAGGGGCGTCTGCGGGTTCTCGACGTCGGGCAGGGTCGCGAGCACCCGCTTTCCGCCGTGCCGGTCGACCCGGACCACTTGGCGGGCGAGCGCGAGGGTCAGGTCGGCGGAGCCGTCGGGCTCCAGGGCGATGTTCTCGGGCGTTTCGCCGGCCTCGAAGTCGAAGTGCGCGATGATCCGCGGATCCGCGAGGGACAGCTCCGTGTCCGGGGAGTCCGGCGGCTCGGGCGTGGCCGCGGCGGGGGCGGCCACGAGCAGGGCCAGGGCGATGCCGATGGCTGCCGCGATGCGCGGTACGGGGTCGAGGCGGAACGGCCGGAACGGCCGGAGCAGGCTGAACAGGCGGAGCACGGGACTCTCCTCGTCGGCCGGGAAGGGCGGAATCCCAGCACAACATGACGGAGCGTCACCATACGTTCATCGCACCGCGGCGCCGCCGAGATCGACCCGCCCGGCGGATGAGCGCGCCGCTTCCCGTACTCGGGAGGCGGCGCGGCCGTACGGACTCAGCCCTCCAGGAACGCCAGCAGGGCGTTCGCGAGCAGGTACGGGTCGTCCGCACCGCACAGCTCGCGGGCGCTGTGCATCGACAGGATCGCGATGCCGATGTCCACCGTCCGGATCCCGTGCCGCGCGGCCGTGATCGGGCCGATCGTCGTCCCGCACGGCATCGCGTTGTTGGAGACGAACGACTGCCACGGCACCCCGGCCCGCTCGCACGCCTCGGCGAACACCGCCCTGCCGCTGCCGTCCGTCGCGTACCGCTGGTTGACGTTGACCTTGAGGATCGGGCCGCCGTTGGCGCGCGGGTGGTGCGAAGGGTCGTGCCGCTCCGCGTAGTTGGGGTGCACGGCGTGGCCGGTGTCCGAGGACAGGCAGATCGTGCCCGCGAAGGCTCGCGCGCGGTCCTCGAACGTGCCCCCACGTGCGAAGACGGAACGTTCCAGCATGTTCCCCAGCAGCGGCCCGTCCGCGCCCGTGTCCGACTGCGAGCCGTTCTCCTCGTGGTCGAACGCGGCCAGCACCGGGATGTGGTCCAGTTTGTCGGCGGCCGAGGCGGCGGCCAGCGCCGCGACGCCCGCGTGCACCGAGACCAGGTTGTCCATGCGCGGGCCGGCCACCAGCTCGCGGTCGCGCCCCAGGTACGAGGGCGGCTCGATCGAGTGGACCATCAGGTCCCAGCCGGCCACCGAGCCCTGCGGCAGGTCCTCCTCCTCTTCCAGGAAGGCGATGAGGTCGCCCTCCTGGACCTCGCCCAGGCCCCAGATCGGCTGCATGTGGCGCTGCTTGTCGAGCTTGAGCCCGTCGCTGTTGACCGACCTGTCCAGGTGCACGGCCAGCTGCGGGACGCGCAGCAGCGCGCGGTCCACGTTGATCAGCCGCTCGCTGCCGTCGCGCAGGGTCAGCCGGCCCGCCAGGCCCAGGTCCCGGTCCAGCCAGGTGTTGAGCAGGGTGCCGCCGTAGATCTCGACCGCGATCTGCCGCCAGCCCTGTGAGCCCGTGTCAGGCAGCGGCTTGACGCGCAGGTTGGGGGAGTCGGTGTGCGCGCCGACGATCCGGAACGGCGTGTGCGCGGTCGCGCCCTCCGGTACGAACCAGGCGATGAGCGCTCCGCCGCGCAGGACGAACCGGCCTCCGCTGCCCGAGTCCCAGGCGTCCGTTTCCGACAACTGCCTGAAACCTGCCTTTTCCAGCCGCTCGGCCGCATTGGCCACGGCGTGGTACGGCGACGGACTGGCCGTCAGAAAGGTCATCAGATCGTCGGTGTGGCCGCGGTCGAAGCGGGCGGGAGAGCTCATGTGGTTCACCTTAACGACGGTCGTGTTCGCCATGGTCGGACTGCGGCGGATAGCCGAAACGCCGGGTGGGCGGGCTGTGTGGTCCGCTCCCCGGTTGCTGTTCAGCCCGGCGGGCGCTCGAATCGGCGCTGTAGCTGCCTGCGCTCGCCCCGGCGGATGCGCGGGAGCATCTCCGGGGTCGTCGCGGAGCGCTGCGCGCGTCTCTTGCGTCCGGCGCAGAAGATACAGGCCTCACCGGGTGGCGCGTCCGGGTCGATGGGCGCGCCGGGGTGTTCGGAGCAGCCGGAGGCGTTGCGCGGCCTGGACAGTTCGCGCGCCACGATGAATGCCCGGTGGAGATCGTCCGCTATCCGGACGAAGTCCTCGGCCGGGGAGGAAAAGCCCAGGTGGAAGCGGCGGTCCTCGATCGTGCGGAGGTGGTCGCGCAGGGCCTGCAGCGTGTACGGAGGGTCCGGCACGGGATAGCCCAGCCGGCGCTGCTCCCCCTTCGGCGGGGCGGCGGCCGCCGCGCGGGCGCCGCGCAGCCCCTGGGAGCGCAGCCCGAGGCGCCGCCGGTCGTTGCAGATCAGGCAGCGGCCCCAGCCGTCGGGCGCCTCGGGGTCCAGGGCCCCGTTGGGGTGCTCGGAGCAGCCGGTGTAGCTCTTGGCGGGAGCCAGCCCGGCGGCGGTCTGGAACGCGGTGTAGAGGGCGTCGGCCACGGTCTCGTACTCGGCGGGGTGGGCGCCGTCGTACAGCTCCTTCATGTGGTCGCCGAGGCTGCCCAGGGCGGCCTGCAGCTCCTTGAGGGCGTACGGCCGCCCGGTCGGGACGGAGTACCCCCTGCTGTTGCCGTGCTGCTCTGCCGGACTCATGTCTACGAGCGTGCCACGAACCACCGACAACCTGTGAATGCCGACGGCCGGGCCCCTCAGCGGGGGCCCGGCCGTCGGGCGGATGGCCGTGGACGGGCCGTGGATGGCCGTGGAGGCTAGAACGCGGCCTCGTCGAGCTCCATCAGGGAGTTGTCGACGGACTCGGCCAGCGCACGGGCGACCGAGACGTTCGGCAGGACCTGGGAGGCGAAGAACTTCGCCGCCGCGATCTTGCCGGTGTAGAAGGCGACGTCCTTCGCGGGGGCGCCGGCGGCGAGCTTCTCGGCGGCCACGGCCGCGCCCTTGAGCAGCAGGTAGCCGACGACCACGTCACCGGAGGCCATCAGCAGGCGGGTGGTGTTCTGGCCGACCTTGTAGATGTTCTTGACGTCCTCGCCGGTGGCGGTGAGGTCGACGATCATCTGGCCGACGATGGCCTCCAGGTCGACCGCGGCCTTGGCGAGCGCGTCGCGGGCGCCGGCCAGCTCCTCGCCGCCGACGGCCTCGGCCAGGAACTTCTTGATCGTCTCGGAGAGGACGTTCAGGGAGGCGCCCTGGTCGCGGACGATCTTCCGGAAGAAGAAGTCCTGGCCCTGGATCGCCGTGGTGCCCTCGTAGAGGGTGTCGATCTTGGCGTCGCGGATGTACTGCTCGATCGGGTATTCCTGCAGGTAGCCGGAGCCGCCGAAGGTCTGCAGCGACTGGGCGAGCTGCTCGTACGAGCGCTCCGAGCCGTAGCCCTTCACGATCGGCAGGAGCAGGTCGTTCAGGCCGATCTCGGCGGAGGCGTCCTCGCCCGCGGCCTGCTTGACCTGGATCGCGTCCTGGACGGAGGCGGTGTACAGCACCAGGGCGCGCATGCCCTCGGCGTACGCCTTCTGCGTCATCAGCGAGCGGCGCACGTCGGGGTGGTGCGTGATGGTGACCTTGGGGGCCGTCTTGTCCATGAAGTTGGCCAGGTCCGGACCCTGCACGCGCTCCTTGGCGTACTCCAGGGCGTTCAGGTAGCCGGTGGAGAGCGTCGCGATGGCCTTCGTGCCGACCATCATGCGGGCGAACTCGATGATCATGAACATCTGGCGGATGCCGTCGTGCTTGTCGCCGATCAGCCAGCCCTTGGCGGGGTGCTGGTCGCCGAAGGTCATCTCGCACGTGTTGGAGGCCTTGAGGCCCATTTTGTGCTCGACGTTCGTCGCGTAGACGCCGTTGCGCTCGCCCAGCTCGCCGGTCTCCCAGTCGAAGTGGAACTTGGGGACGAGGAAGAGGGACAGGCCCTTGGTGCCCGGGCCGTGGCCCTCGGGGCGCGCGAGGACGTAGTGGAGGATGTTCTCCTCCATGTCGTGCTCACCGGAGGTGATGAAGCGCTTCACGCCCTCGATGTGCCAGGAGCCGTCGTCCTGCTGGACGGCCTTGGTGCGGCCGGCGCCGACGTCCGAGCCGGCGTCCGGCTCGGTGAGGACCATGGTGGAGCCCCAGCGCTTCTCGACCGCTATCTGCGCGACCTTCTTCTGCGCCTCGTTGCCCTCTTCGAAGAGGATGCCGGCGAACGCCGGGCCGGAGGAGTACATCCAGATGGCCGGGTTCGAGCCGAGCAGCAGCTCCGCGTAGGCCCAGATGAGGGAGCGGGGCGAGGTGGTGCCGCCGATCTCCTCGGGCAGGCCCAGGCGCCAGTACTCGGAGTCCATGAAGGCTTCGTAGCTCTTCTTGAAGGACGCCGGGACCGGCGCGGTGTTGGTGGCCGGGTCGAAGACCGGCGGGTTGCGGTCGGCGTCCGCGAAGGAGTCGGCCAGCTCGTTCTCGGCGAGGCGGGTGATCTCGGACAGGACGCTCTTGGCGGTCTCGGTGTCCATCTCACCGAACGGTCCGGTGCCGTACAGCTTGTCGCGGCCGAGCACCTCGAAGAGGTTGAACTCGATGTCGCGGAGATTCGACTTGTAGTGCCCCATGGCGACGGCTCCGTTAAGGCTCGGGAAGACAGATTCCTCGTACATACCAATCGGTAATGTCATGATGCTACCCACGGGTAATAAGACGCAACCCCTGATGTGGCGACTGTGACCAGGGTCAAGCCGCGGGCCGGCCGGCCACGGGTCCGCGGCCTTGGCGGGAATGCGCGTCCACGGGGCAGGGGTCGCTCGGTAGGCTTCGCCCCATGTACGGCTACGACCAGAACGTGAACGCGGGGCAGCAGCAGTACGCCGCCCCGCAGCAGATGGCCGGCGGGTACGGTGAGCAGCCGCTGTACCCCGAGCCCTCGCCCCCGTCGCTCGCCGACGCGGTGCGGGCGTTCACGACCGGGTCGCTGTCCGCCGAGGACTTCCAGCAGATCTTCGCCACGTCGAAGGTCTACTGCCCGCGCGGTGAGACGCCGGGCTTCCTGGCGCTGCACAACACGCAGCAGCCGGTGATCCCCATGTTCACCACCCTCAAGGAGCTCCGCCGGTACGCCGGCAAGGAGTCCAAGTACTTCGTGATCACGGGCGCCGAGGTGATCGACCTGCTGCCGACCGGCTACGGCTTCGTCCTCGACATGGAGGGCGACCACCGGATGGTCTTCGACGCGAAGGCCGTGGAGCAGATGGTCGACTACGCGATGCGCCGCATGTACGGCTGACAGCCGCGTGCACGGCTGACATGCACGGCTGAGCGGCCGTTTCCGGCCGGTGCGCCAAGGGGGCGGGCGGGGCGATGCTGCGGGTGCACTTCACGGCCGAGGACCTGCTGAACGTCACGTTCGCGGGCGAGCCCTCCCCCCTGGTGGAGCTGTCGATGGCGCTGATCGCCTGGCAGCGCACCGACGAGCAGGCCGTTTTCGGCCGCTGGCGCGGCACGGTCAGCCGCGAGCTGCCGGGCCGGGCCCGCCCGCTGCTGGACCTGCTGCGGCCGGACGGGGACAATCCGCAGTTCATCGAGCCGCTGTCGCGCAGTCTGGAGGAAGGGCTGGCGGCCGTACGCGAGGCGGCGCCGCGGCTCGGCCCCGGTCTTCTGCACCGGGTCGCGGGCCGCGCTCCCGGCGCCCCGTCCTGGCTGTGCGCGCTGTGGCGGCAGGACCGTACGGCCTGGGGGCAGCTGGAGGAGGCCATCCGGTCCGCGCACGAGGCCGTCATCGCCCCCCACTGGCCGCGCATACGGCAGTCCTTCCAGGCGGACATCGCCTGGCGCACCCGGCTGCTGGCCACCCACGGCATCAAGGCGTGCCTGGCCGGCACCCACCCGAAGGCCGACTGGTCGGGCACCGCCTTCGAGGTCGGGGAGCCGCCGGACTACGAGGTCCGGCTGGGCGGCGGCGGCCTGCTGCTCATGCCGTCGGCGTTCTGGACGGGGCGCCCGCTGCTCGCCACCCGGCCCGACGGCTCGCACGTACTGCACTATCCCGCGATGAGCCCGCTGCCCCTGGTGGCGGAGGGCCCCGCGGCGGGTGCGCTCGACGCGCTGCTGGGGCGGACGCGGGCGGCCGTGCTCCAGCTGCTCGTCGAGCAGCGCACGACGAGCGAACTGGCCCGGGACCTCGACATCAGCCTGCCCTCGGTGTCCGAGCACACCCGCACCCTGCGGGCGGCCGGACTCATCACGACGGCGCGGGACGGCAAGGCGGTCCTCCACTCGGCGACGGGCCTCGGTGTGGACCTGCTCCACAGCGGGCGCTGACCTCTCGGCGCCGTCCTTTCGGCCGTGCCCGAAAGGATCGCGGCCGGTGCCCCGGCTCCCGACCATCGGTGCTGCGGGGAAAACCCGCCGCTACCGAGAGGGAGACTGCGATGTCACGCATGTCCTTACGTACGAAGTTCGCCGCGCTGGCGGCCGCCGGGGTCATGGCGCTGGGCACGGGGGTCCTGGCGGCGTCACCGGCGGCGGCCTCGGACCACACCGTCGACGGGTGCCCGTCCGGTTTCGGGTGCATCTACACCCCGGGCTGGGGTTCGCTCACGGTGGACGTGAAGTTCGACCGGGCGGGTACCTACAACCTGAGCAACAAGAACGGTGAGCGCTGGGTCCTGAACAACCAGACCCACGACTGGAAGTTCAAGCTGTGCACCGGCTACAACGGCACCGGAAGCTGTGAGTCCATGCCGCTGGACTGGTACCAGTGGCGGGACATCACGCCCATCAACTCGGTCATCGTTTCGCCGTAACCGCATTCGCGCAGGTGACAGGCGCAGGGCCCCGGGGGGAATGTCCCCGGGGCCCCTTCTGTTCTGTGGGGTGTGGCAGAAAGTTCGAGTTTCAACTAAACTCGACGCAGAAGGAGGTTCCGACCATGCCTGCAGTGACTGTGGAGAACCCGTTGACGCTCCCCCGCGTCGCCGAGCCCGCTCAGGAGACCGCCGCCCGCAAGGTGCTGGCCGTCACGACCGCCCCGGGTGGGTTCGAGGGCGAGGGGTTCCCGGTGCGCCGCGCGTTCGCCGGGATCAACTACCAGTACCTCGACCCGTTCATCATGATGGACCAGATGGGCGAGGTGGAGTACGCGCCGGGCGAGCCCAAGGGCACCCCCTGGCACCCCCACCGCGGCTTCGAGACCGTCACGTACCTGATCGACGGAACCTTCGTCCACCAGGACAGCAACGGCGGCGGCGGAGTCATCAACGGCGGCGACACCCAGTGGATGACCGCCGGTTCCGGCCTCCTGCACATCGAGGCCCCGCCGGAGTCCCTCGTCGTGTCCGGCGGGCTCTTCCACGGCCTCCAGCTGTGGGTGAACCTCCCCGCCTCCGACAAGATGATGCCCCCGCGCTACCAGGACATCGGCGGCGGCCAGGTCCAGCTGCTGTCCACCCCCGACGGCGGCGCCCTGCTCCGCGTGATCGCCGGTGAACTGGACGGCCACTCCGGCCCCGGCATCACCCACACCCCGATCACGATGATCCACGCGACCGTCACCCCGGGCGCGCAGATCACCCTCCCGTGGCGCGAGGACTTCAACGCCCTCGCGTACGTCATGGCCGGGCGCGGCAGCGTCGGCACCGACCGGCGCCCCGTGCACACCGGGCAGACGGCGGTCTTCGGCGAGGGCGGCTCGATCACGGTGCGCGCGGACGAGTCCCAGGACGCCAACACCCCGGACCTGGAGGTCGTCATCCTCGGCGGGCGCCCCATCCGCGAGCCGATGGCGCACTACGGGCCGTTCGTCATGAACAGCCGCCAGGAGCTCCAGCAGGCCTTCGACGACTTCCAGGCCGGCCGGCTGGGGACCATCCCCACCACCGCCCGGGAGCGCAACAAGTCGGCGGACCAGCACTCCTGACCCCGCGCGGCGCGCTACTCCAGGGGCTCGGCCCCCGCGTAGCGCGCCCGGACCTCCGACACCACACCGAACGCGGCAGCGGTCAGCGGCACGGACAGGAGCATGCCGAGGATCCCGGCGACGCTGGCGCCGGCGGTGATGGCGAGCATCACCACGGCGGGGTGCATCTGCACGGTCCGGCTCTGGATCACGGGCTGGAGGACGTGCCCCTCCAGCACCTGTACGGCGAGCACCACGCCCACGGCCCACAGGCCGATGAACCAGCCCCGCTCGGCGAACGCGACGAGCACGGCCACCGCGCCGGAGATGAAGGCCCCCAGGTAGGGGATGTACGCGCCGACGAACACGAGGGCGCCGAGGCCGACGGCGCCGGGGACGCGGAGCACGAGCAGCCCGATCGTGATGCACACGGCGTCGATCAGGGCGATGAAGGTCGTTCCGCGCATGAAGCCCTCGACGGCCTCGAAGGCGCGGCGGGCCATCGCCTCGACGGTGTCGCCGGTGGCGCGGGGCGCGAGCGAGCGCAGGGTGCCGGCCGCGCGGTGCGCATCGCGCAGGAAGAAGAACATCAGCAGGAGGGCGAGGACGGCGGTGGCGAGCATCTCGCCGACGACGCTGATGCCGGTGATGACGCCCGAGGCGGCCGTACCGCCGAACTTCGCCAGCAGCTCCTTGGCGTTCGAGGCCAGGTCCTCCAGCGAGGTGCCGGCGGGCCCGAAGCGGGCGGCGAGGTCCTGCCCGGCCCGCGTGAGGGAGCCGAGGATCTGGTCGCCGGTGTCGATCAGGGCGTGGACGACCACGTACCCGGCCCCGCCGAACACCGCGACCACGCCGAGGCAGGTGAGCGCGGCGGCCAGCGAGCGGTGCATCCCCATCCGTACGAGGCGCCGGTGCATCGGCCCGAGCAGGGCGGCCCCGAGCAGCGCGAGCAGGACGGGCGTGACGGCGGTCTTGAACGTGATGCACAGCCAGACGCCGACGGCGGTCACGCCGGTGACGAGCAGGGCGACCACGCACCAGGCGGCCAGCCGCCTGACCGGCGGGGGAAGCAGAGTCAGCACCCGTGCATCCAACCACGCCGCCGCGCCGCCGCCTTGGCCGCGCCGGGCCGCCTCCGCGAGCGAACACCCCCCGGGGAGTGTCCTGTCGATCAGGCCGGGCCCGCGGGGTCGTCCCCGGTCTGCTCGTACATCTCGAACCAGATCGACTTGCCCTCACCGCGCGGATCCACGCCCCAGGTGTCCGCCAGCATCTCCATCAGCAGGACGCCCCGGCCGCTCGACGCCATCTCGCCCGGGTGCCGCTTGTGCGGCAGCTCGTCGCTGGCGTCCGCGACCTCGATGCGCAGCCTCCGCGTCCCCGGCTCGCCGACCGCCTCCGCGACGAGCAGCGCGTCGCCGTCGGTGTGCGTGAGGACGTTGGTGACCATCTCGGAGACCATCAGCACCGCCGAGTCCACCTGCTCCGCGTCCGCCCAGTCGTGCAGCAGCTCCCGGATCTGCCGGCGCGCGCCCGCGATCCGCTCCGGCTCCGCCTGGGCCACGGTCAGCATCGTGCGGCGCGCCGGTCGCACCACGTGCTCCGCGGGGGCGCCGCAGTCGCACTGCGAGCCCTCCCGGCACAGCAGGACCACGGCTATGTCGTCCTCGCGCCGGTCGGCCAGCGGGCCCGTGGTGTGGTGCGAGGAGGGTCCGTGCACGGCCTGCACCAGCAGGTCGGCCAGCTTCTCCAGGCCGTCGGAGCCGTGCGTCCCGTCCGGCTCGTGCGTCTCGGACTCCAGGATCGCCCGCAGCCGCGCCCAGCCCGTGTCCAGGTCGTGCCCGCCGGTCTCGATCAGCCCGTCGGTGCAGAGCATCACCGTCTCGCCGGGCTCCAGCGTGAACCGCGTCGTCGGGTAGTCCGTGTCCGCCACGATGCCGAGCGGCAGCCCCCCGGCGGTCGGGCGCATCAGCACCGTGCCGTCCGGCATCCGGATCACCGGGTCGGGGTGGCCGGCGCGGGCCACCTCCAGCAGCCCGGACGCCGGGTCGCACTCCACGTACAGGCAGGTCGCGAAGCGCGGGCTGCGGAAGTCGTCGTCCTCGTACGAATCGGTGATGCCGGCCAGGAAGCGGGAGGCGCGGGAGAGCACCGCGTCGGGCCGGTGGCCCTCGGAGGCGTACGCGCGCACCGCGATCCGCAGCTGGCCCATCAGCCCGGCGGCCCGTACGTCGTGCCCCTGGACGTCCCCGATGACCAGCGCGAACCGTCCCGCCGGCAGCGGGATCATGTCGTACCAGTCGCCTCCGACCTCCAGCCCGCCGCCGGTCGGGACGTACCGGGCGGCGATGCGCATGCCGGGGATGTCGGGGCCCAGCATGGGCATCATCGACCGTTGCAGGTCGGAGGTGAGTTCCCGCTCGGATTCGGCCACGCCCGCACGCTGGAGGGCCTGGGCCAGCATCCGGGCCACCGTGGTCAGGACGGAGCGCTCGTCCGGGGAGAAGGACACCGGGTGCTTGAACGCGGCCATCCAGGCGCCCATGGTGCGCCCGGCGACGATGAGGGGGAGGAAGGCCCATGAGGCCCGGCCGAAGCGCTGGGCGAGCGGCCAGGTGGCCGGGAACCGCCGTTTGTAGTCCTCGGCGGAGGGGATGTAGATCGCCCGCCCCGTACGGACCACCTCGGCGGCCGGGTAATCCGTGTCCAGCCGCATGTCCGAGAAGGGGGCCTCGTCGCCGGGGCCGTGCCCGTGGTGCCCGATGATCGACAGCCGGTCCCCGGCCACCCCGAAGACCGCCAGCCCGTCGGGGCTGAAGCCGGGCATCGACAGCGACGCGGCGACGCGCAGCACCTCCGCCGTGGACCGGGCCTCGGCGAGCGCACGCCCCGCGTCCAGCAGGAAGGCCTCGCGGGAGCGCCGCCAGTCGCCGGTGATCGGGGTGTGGACGGCGGTGGTGCCGGGCTGCGGCTCGGCGATCTCCTGGATGGTGCCGATCAGCTCGTAGTCGACGCGGCCCTCGGCGGTCCGGTTCTCCACGGGCTTGGAGCGGCTGCGTACGGTCCGCAGCACCCGCCCGTCCTCGTCCATGATCCGCAGCCGGGCCTCGGCGAGGGTGTCCTCGGCCACCGCGAGGTTGACGATCCCGTTGATCTCGTTCCAGTCCACCGGGTGAAACCGCGACCGTACGACGACCTCGGGCAGTACGACGGGCTCGGGAGGCAGCCCGAGCAGCCGGGCGGCCTCGCTGTCGAGGGTGACCGTCCCGGTGGCGTTGTCCCAGCGCCACAGGCCCGTCGCGATGGCGGCCAGGACGTCCTCGGTGCGCACTCGGTCATCTTTACAGGTCATCTCCCCGGCGTGCCTGTTCTCGGGGGTCGGCGGGCACGCCCGCACGGTCCCCGGCCCGGACGGTAACCTTGTGAGGGTTGAATCCACCCTGGTATCGCGAAGAACTGGATGACTGATGCATCGGTACAGGTCCCACACCTGCGGCGAGCTCCGCGCCTCTGACGTCAACGCCGACGTCCGGCTGAGCGGCTGGCTGCACAACCGTCGAGACCTGGGCGGCATCCTCTTCATCGATCTGCGCGACCACTACGGCATCACGCAGCTCGTCGCCCGCCCCGGCACCGCCGCGGCCGCCGTCCTGGACAAGCTGTCCAAGGAGACCGTCGTCCGCGTCGACGGCAAGGTCGTCTCGCGCGGCGCCGAGAACGTCAACGGCGAGCTGCCCACCGGCGAGATCGAGATCGAGGCCGCCGAGGTCGAGGTGCTCGGCGCGGCCGCCCCGCTGCCCTTCACGATCAACACCGACGACGGTGTGAACGAGGAGCGGCGCCTGGAGTACCGCTTCCTCGACCTGCGCCGCGAGCGCATGCACCGCAACATCATGCTGCGCTCCGCCGTCATCGCGGCGATCCGCCACAAGATGGTGGCCCTCGGCTTCAACGAGATGGCGACCCCGATCCTCACCGCGACCTCCCCCGAGGGCGCGCGCGACTTCGTCGTCCCGTCCCGCCTGAACCCGGGCAAGTTCTACGCCCTGCCGCAGGCCCCGCAGCAGTTCAAGCAGCTGCTGATGATCTCGGGCTTCGACCGGTACTTCCAGATCGCGCCGTGCTTCCGCGACGAGGACGCCCGCGCCGACCGCTCGCCGGGCGAGTTCTACCAGCTCGACGTCGAGATGTCCTTCGTCGAGCAGGAGGACGTCTTCCAGCCGATCGAGCGCCTGATGACCGAGCTCTTCACCGAGTTCGGCGGCGGCCGCGAGGTCACCTCGCCGTTCCCGCGGATCCCGTTCCGCGAGTCGATGCTGAAGTACGGCAACGACAAGCCCGACCTGCGCGCCAAGCTGGAGCTCGTCGACATCACCGACGTCTTCGAGGGCTCGGAGTTCAAGGCGTTCGCCGGCAAGCACGTGCGTGCGCTGGCCGTCCCGGACACCGCCGCGCAGCCCCGCAAGTTCTTCGACGGCCTCGGCGAGTACGCGATCTCGCTCGGCGCCAAGGGCCTGGCCTGGGTCCGCGTCGGCGAGGACGGCTCGCTGACCGGCCCGATCGCCAAGTTCCTCACCGAGGAGAACCTCAAGGTCCTCACCGAGCGCCTGGGCCTGGTCCCCGGCCACGCCGTGTTCTTCGGCGCGGGCGAGTTCGAAGAGGTCTCCAAGATCATGGGCCCGGTCCGGGTCGAGGCCGCCAAGCGTGCCGGCCAGTTCGAGGAGAACGTCTTCCGGTTCTGCTGGATCGTCGACTTCCCGATGTACGAGAAGGACGAGGAGACCGGCAAGATCGACTTCTCCCACAACCCGTTCTCCATGCCGCAGGGCGGCATGAAGGACCTGGAGGAGAAGGACCCGCTCGACATCCTGGCGTGGCAGTACGACATCGTCTGCAACGGCATCGAGCTGTCCTCCGGCGCCATCCGCAACCACGAGCCCGAGGTCATGCTGAAGGCCTTCGAGATCGCGGGTTACGAGGCCGAGACCGTCGAGCGCGAGTTCGCCGGCATGCTGCGCGCCTTCCGCCTCGGCGCCCCGCCGCACGGTGGCATCGCCCCGGGTGTGGACCGCATCGTGATGCTGCTCGCCGACGAGCCGAACATCCGCGAGACCATCGCCTTCCCGCTGAACGGCAACGCGCAGGACCTGATGATGGGCGCGCCCACCGTCCTGGAGGAGTCCCGCCTGCGCGAGCTGAACATCGCGCTGCGCAAGCCGGTGGAGACGAAGGCCGCCGACGCCAAGCCGATCGCGGAGGCCGTCCACCCGGACGCCGCGCGGTAATCGCCGTACGCACGAGGAAGGGCCCGGGATCCGATGGATCCCGGGCCCTTCCTCGTGCGGAGGGGCCGCAGGGCTCAGTAGCTCTGGAGCAGGCCCTTGGCCAGTGCGGCGGAGGTCAGGTCGGCGGGGGCCGGACCGGCGTGGAAGAAGCCGGCGTTCTCGGCGTCCAGCTTGCGCAGGAAGTCGAAGGCCTTGGCGTCGTGGTCGCCGAAGGCGACGAACTGCCAGTACACCCCCGGTGCGGAGGCGGCGGCGTCCGCGAGCGCCTGCTTGGCGGGCCGGACGCTGTCGGGGGCGCCGTCGGTCTGGAACACGACGAGGGCGGGGCCTTCGCCGCCGTCCTTCTGGTACCGCTCGACGACGGCCTCCACGGCCACGTGGTAGCTGGTGCGGCCCATGCGGCCGAGCTCGGCGTGCCGGGTCTCGACCCAGGCGCCGTCGTGGGCTTCGAGGGTCAGGTCGGCGGTGCCGTCCACGTCCGTGGAGAAGAACACGGTGTGCACGGTCGCCTCGCCGTCGAGGTGCGCGGCGAGGGCGAGGGCGTGGTCCGCGAGGCGCTGGGCGCTGCCGTCCTTGTAGAACGGGCGCATCGACCCGGACCGGTCCAGGACCAGGTACACCTTGGCCCGCGCACCGGCCTTGCCCTTGCCCCGGAGCACCGTCCCGGCGGCCTTGTAGGCCCCGGCCACGCCGGGCGCAGCCCGCTTCACGTCGGCGAGCACGCGAGCCGGACCCTCGGTCTCGGCGGCGGAGACGTCGGCGACGGGTTCGGCGAGGACCTCGGCGACCGGCTCCGGGACGACCTCGGCGAGGACCTCGGGCTCGGTCTCGACGACCACGTCGGCGACCGGCTCCGCGACGGGTTCGGCGACGACCTCGGGCTCGGTCTCGACCACGTCGGCCACCGGCTCCACGTCGGCAACGACCTCGGCCGCCGGCTCGACCTCGGCTGCGGGCTCCGCCACGGCCGCGGCTTCGACCTCGACGACCTCGGGCTCGGCCGCTGCGGCGATCGGCTCCGCCTCCGGGGTCTGCGCCTCGGCAGCCAAGGGCTCCACGGCGACCTCGGGTTCGGGCTGAGCCTCGGGCTCGGCCACGACCGGGGCGTCCGCCTCGGCCACCGGCTCGGCCTCGGCGTTCCCGGTCCCGGTCTCGTCCTCGGCCTCGGCGTTCCCGGTCCCGGTCTCGTCCTCGGCCGGGACGGCCTCGGGCTCCGCCGCGTCCTCGGCCGGGACGGCCTCGGGCTCCGCCGCGTCCTCGGCCGGGACGGCCTCGGGCTCCGCCGCGGCCTCGGCCGGGACGGCCTCGGGCTCCGCCGCGGCCTCGGCCGGGACGGCCTCGGGCTCCGCCGCGGCCTCGGGCTCCGCCGCGGCCTCGGGCTCCGCCGCGGCCTCGGCCGGCGCGGCCTCCGGCTCCGGCTTCGCCTCGGCGGCCGGTGCCGCCGCTGCGGCCGCCGGTGCGGCCGACTGCTGGGGGCGCCGTGCCTCCGGGACCGTGGGGTCCGGGGCCGGGGCGGTGAGAAGGGTCCCCGGTTCACGGTCCCGCGGAGCGGACTGCGGGGGAACCGTCGGATTGTCGAAGGAGGCGGCGACCAGTTCGGCCGCCACGTCCAGGGGGGTCCGTTCCGCCTGGCTCGGGACGGCGGCCGAAGTGGCGTCCGTCATCTCCGGAACCGGCTCGGCAGACCGTCCGAACACCTTGCGCAACAAGCTCCGAATACCCATGGGCCAGGCCTTTCGCATGAGTGCGTGCGTCATTTGTCCGTGCTGCGCGGTTGATCCCTGCCCAGAGTGGACACGTAAGGTTATCGGCCGCTTGGCTGGAACTTCGGCAGGGGCGCCCTTCGTGGCGCCCGGCCCACCCAGCACACACCCCATCTTGCCGAACTCCCGCACCGACGTGCCCGGTTCACCGGGCGTTCATTCCGTCGCCGCCGCTTCGGCGCAACCCGCGCCTACCGTCACGGCTGGATTCGACCGACATGCTGTCGGCACCCGTGCATCTACGGAGGACACTCGTGCGCAAGCTCCTGCCGCTCATAGGCAACTCGCATGGGGGCGGCCGTTCCGCCCTCACCTGCCGCTACCGCTGCGGCGACGCCTGCTTCCACGAGGTGCCGAACAAGAGCGACAACGAGTACGTCGGCGACGTCATCGCCCGCGCCTACTCGCGCCGCTCGATGCTGCGCTCTGCCGCCGTCGTCACGGTCGCGTCCGCCGCCGGTACCGCCATCACCCTGGGCAGCAACGGCTCCTCGGCCACCGCCGCCCCCGCCGCCGAAGCCCAGGGCGCCGCCGCCGACGCCGCGGGCGCCCGCGGTCTGCGCTTCAAGGCCGTCGCGCCGAACACCGACGACCGGGTCACCGTCCCCGAGGGCTACGAGCAGAACGTGGTCATCCGCTGGGGCGAGCCCATCGTCAAGGGCGCTCCGGGCTTCAACGCCGACAAGCAGACCGCCGCCGCCCAGGCCGGTCAGTTCGGCTACAACAACGACTTCCTCTCGCTGCTCCCGCTCGGCGGTGACTACGAGCGCCAGCAGCTGCTCGTGGCCAACCACGAGTACACCGACGAGATCCTCATGTTCAAGGGCTACGACCCGGCGAACCCGACCCGTGAGCAGGTCGAGATCGCCTGGGCCGCGCACGGCCTCGGCGTCGTCGTCGTCCAGGAGGACCACCGCAGCGGCAAGCTGACCGCGGTCAACCGCCACCAGCTGAACCGCCGCCTCACCGCGACCAGCGAGTTCAAGCTCACCGGCCCGGCCGCGGGCAGCGCGCTGGTGAAGACCTCCGTCGACGCGACCGGCACCAAGGTCCTCGGCACGCTGAACAACTGCTCCGGCGGCACCACCCCGTGGGGCACCACGCTGCACGGCGAGGAGAACTTCAACCAGTACTTCGCCAACGCCGGCCAGGTCACCGACGCCACCCAGGCGGCCCGCCTGAAGCGCTACGGCGTGACCGCCGGCGCCACCGAGCGCAAGTGGGAGCGCTTCGACAAGCGCTTCGACGTGCTCCAGGAGCCCAACGAGTCGCACCGCTTCGGCTGGGTCGTCGAGCTCGACCCGTACGACCCGCACTCCACTCCGCGCAAGCGCACCGCGCTGGGCCGCTTCAAGCACGAGGGCGCCCAGCCCCGCCTGACCGAGGACGGCCGTCCGGTCGTCTACATGGGCGACGACGAGAAGTTCGACTACTTCTACAAGTTCGTCTCCTCGAAGCAGATGAAGAAGGGCGACTCGCGCGCGGCGAAGGAGCACAACCTCACGCTGCTCGACGAGGGCACCCTCTACGTCGCCAAGCTGACCGGTGACTCCCCGGCCGCCGAGTTCGACGGCACCGGCAAGCTCCCTTCCGACGGCCAGTTCGACGGTTCCGGCGTGTGGATCAAGCTCCTCACCTCCTCCCCCTCCGGCAACGTCTCGCACGTCGAGGGCATGACCGCCGAAGAGGTGGCCGTGTTCACGCGTGAGGCCGGCGACAAGGTGGGCGCCACGAAGATGGACCGCCCCGAGGACATCGAGCCCTCGCCGCGCACCGGCCGCGTGTACGTGGTCCTCACCAACAACAGCGACCGCGGCAAGGCCGGCAAGGCCGGTGCGGACGAGGCCAACCCGCGCAACGCGAACAAGCACGGCCAGATCCTGGAGCTCGCCGAGAACTTCGACGACCCGGCCGGTGACGGCTTCGCCTGGCGCCTGTTCCTGGTCGCCGGTGACCCGAAGGACCCGTCCACGTTCTTCGCCGGCTTCCCGAAGGAGAAGGTCAGCCCGATCTCCTGCCCGGACAACGTGACCTTCGACCCGCACGGCAACCTGTGGATCTCCACGGACGGCAACCAGCTCGGCTCCCACGACGGCCTGTTCGGTGTCGCCACCGCCGGTGACCGCCGCGGTGAGCTGAAGCAGTTCCTGACCGTCCCCCGCGGCGCCGAGACCTGCGGCCCGCTGGTCCAGGACAAGCGCGTCCTGGTCGCCGTCCAGCACCCGGGCGAGATCGACGGCGCGTCCGTCGAGAAGCCGCAGTCGGTGTGGCCCGACGGCCCCGGCAAGATCGTCCGCCCGGCGGTCGTGTCCGTCTGGCGCAAGGACGGCAAGAACATCGGCGTGTGATCGGACCGGCAAGCGCGGTCAGTTGACCGGTTGAATCCCCGTGGGCGGTGGGTGTTTCACGTGAAACACCCACCGCCCACGGGTGTTTCACCGGATGGGCTTGTCCCTGGTCGGAGAGCCACGGCCTAGCCGGGGGAGGGAGGTTCGCCTTCCCGGCTCGTGTCCGCCAGGCGTCCGACGGGCAGCATGAGCGTCGTCATCGCCCCGCCGTCGGGTGCGTTGGCGAAGCTCAGGGCGATCTCCAGGACCGCCGCCTGGCCGGCCACGATGGTCAGGCCCAGCCCGTGGCCACGGCCGCGGCCCGGGTCCCCGGTGCGGAAGCGCTGCGGGCCCTGCTCGATCAGCTCGGGCGGGTAGCCGGGCCCGTGGTCGCGTACGGCCACCACCGGCCCTTCGACGGTCACCTCGACCGGCGGTTCCCCGTGCTTGTCGGCGTTGACCAGCAGGTTGGCCAGGATCCGGTCCAGCCGCCGCCGGTCGGTGAGCACCACCACGTCTCGGATGACCCGTACGGAGGCCTCCAGGCCGGTCGCGCGGACGGCCCGCCGTACCGCCTCGCCGAGCTCCACCCGGGCCAGCTCTGCGTGCTCGACGCCGGATTCCAGCCGGGAGATCTCCAGCAGGTCCTCGGTGAGCAGGTGCAGGGCCTTGAGCCGGTCGTTGATCATCTCCTTGGGGCGCCCCTCCGGCAGCAGGGCGGCCGCGGCCAGGGAACCGGTGAGCGGGGTGCGCAGCTCGTGCGCGACGTCCGCGGTGAAGCGCTTCTCCGCCTCGATCCGCTCCTGGAGGGAACGGGCCATCGAGTCGAGCGCCACCGCGACGTCCCGGACCTCGTCGCGGTAGCGGGGCCGGCGCCGGTCGCCGTCGTGTTCGACGGGGAAGCCCACGCGCGCGTCCAGGTCCCCGGCGCTGATCCGGCGGGCAACGGCGGCCGTGGTGGTCAGCCGGCGGCTGATCCGGTTGGCGAGGAACAGGCCGGCCAGCGCCACGACTCCGGCGGCGAGCGCGGCGGAGGCCAGGATCGCGGTGTCGATGTCCCGCAGCCGGTGGCGGGTGCTCTCGTACGGGAGCCAGATGGCGATGGCCTTGTCGTCGGCGGGTCCGGCGGCCCACATGACGGGTTTGCCGGCGCGCTCGCCGACCATGCTGCCCGTGCGTCCTCGGGACACGAGTGTCCGCAGGGGTCCCGGGAGCTCGGGCGGGTTCACGGCGACGTTCACATCGCCGTGGGAGGTGCCGTACTGGTACTGGGCGAGGGCGTAGTCCAGATCCCGGTCCGCGTCCTTGCGGACCTCTCCGACGATCTGCTGGGCGACCACGTTGTGCACGAGGATCCCGAGGACGGCCGCGACGGCGCAGCACACGGCCGTGGTGGTCATGGCGATCTTCCAGCGCAGACTGCTCGTCACCCGCATGCCGGCCCGGCCCTCTCAGCCCCGGCTCGCGGAGGAGCACCGGGCGGAGCCGTTCTTCGTGCCCGGGCACTCGTCGAGGGTGAGCTGGGACAGGTTCATGATCCCGGCCTTGGAGTCCCACACGTAGTCGGAGACGGAGACCTTCGCCGGGTTGGAGGTCGGCTCGCGGACCGCCAGGTGCTCCGCGGCCACCTCCACTCCTTCCAGCACCCCGCGCCGGGACAGGATCCGGGCGATCGTCCCGTCGTCCCGGACGGTGTAGACGCGCAGCTCGCTGACCCGGCCGTCGAGGTCCAGGGCGGTGATCAGCTCGTCGCGGCCGTTGCCCGTCACGTCGTGCAGCACCGGGGCCCGTACCGGGCAGTCCGGACCTCCGTCCACAGCCTGTGTACACAGCGCGAGGCGCTGCACCGCCCGGGGGTCGACGAGGCGCCCGGTCCCCTCGTCCTGGGCGGTGGCTGCGGTGATGTCGGCCCGTACGACCTCCACCGCGTTCACGCCCCGCATGCTGAGCCCGGCGACCTTGGGCAGCCCCGGGACCACTGCGGCCGTACCGGGCTGCTGGCCCGGGCCGGGCGGGTCCGGGCGGATGTCCGACCACAGGGACTGCGGGGCGTGCACCGTGCCCAGGTCGCCGTCGTCGCGCAGCCCGTCCACATCGGCGCACCCGGTCGCCGCCGCGAGCACGGCGGCGAGGACCGGGGCCGCTGCGCGGCCGCGCCGGGAGAGGGGCCTCATGCACCGATGCTCTCCCGGCCGGGCCGCGCGGGCCCGGCCCGGGGGCCGTTCGGGCGACGCGCGCGCTCCGGGCCCCGGGGCGGCGGCCCGCGTCAGTGGTCGTCGGCGGCGATCGCGCGGGCCGCGGCGAGCTCGTGCCGCACCGGGGCCAGGACGGATGCCTCGTCCCCGGGCGGCAGCGCTGCCGGGCGCAGCTGGGTCGGCGTCCTGGCCCTGCGCACCCCCTCGGCCAGGGCCCGCAGATCGGCGATGACGATCGTCACCTCTTCGGCGCCGGGGGCTTCGGCGCCGTGGTTGACCCGGACCCGCGCCGCGGTGGTCGCGTCGACGATCCGTTCGACGGCGACGACCAGCGGCCACCACGCGGCGGCCCGCGCCCCCGTCGGCGGCGGCTCGGTCAGCGCCCGCTGGAACTCGTTGCGTACGCCCGACATCTCGCGGTAGATCCGCCGCCGGGCCTGGAGCCGGGCGGTCCTCGCGGCCTGCCGGCCGGCTTCCGTGTCGGGGTGGGTGCCGAAGGCGCGTTCCACGTACCGGGCCGCGTCGTCCACGGTGTCGGCGAGCCGGTCGCCGATCCGGGTGTGCCAGCTCTCGGGCCACAGCAGGTAGCCGGCGACGAGGGTGATGGCGCAGCCGATCAGGCTGTCCAGCAGCCGGGGCCGGATCAGGTCGAAGCCCTGGTGGTTGAGGAGGTCGGAGAGCAGCAGGATCACCGGGGTGATCGCGGCGGTCTGGAAGGCATACCCCTTCGCGGAGAACGCGGGGATCAGCGCGCCGAGCACCACCATCACCGGCACGTCCCACCAGCCGCGCGGCACCTCGGCGAGCACGGCGGCGGCGATGACCAGCCCGGCCGCCGTGCCCACGGCGCGCAGCACGGCCCGGGAGAACACCGAGCCGAAGTCGGGCTTGAGGACGAAGGTGACGGTCAGCGCGATCCAGTAGGACCGCTCGACCGGCACCACGGAGACCAGTGTCTGGGCGAGCCCGATGCACAGGGCCAGACGCAGCCCGTACCGCCAGGAGGCGCTGGACAGCATCATGTCGCGCACGGCCCGCCGGGCGCGGACCGTCAGCGCGGCGGGCCGGCCGAGCCGGTCGTCGACGTTGTGCAGGTCGGGATCGGGCACGTGGACGATGGCCGCGGCGTGCCGCAGGGCCGCGTCGAGTGCCCGTTCGGCGGGGGTGCGCGGCGCGGGCAGGTCCAGTACGGGCTTGCCGGTGCGGCCCTCCTCCACGGCCTGTGCCAGGTCCCGTACGGCTGCGGGGATCTCGGGCGGCAGCGCCCTGCCCCGCAGGTGCATGGCGGGTGCGGCCTCCACCAGCGGGATCACCACGTTCAGCTGGGCCAGCATCCGTACGAGCGAGGGACTGCGGCCGTGTACCCGGGCGCGGCGGCCCAGGACCAGGTCGTAGGCCTGGTTCAGGGCGTGCGTGACCTGCCGGCGGCGGTCGTCGTAGTCCGGTCCGCCCGCGGCTTCCAGGGCGTCGGCGAGGGCCCGGTAGGTGGCCGCCACGGCCACGCGTTCCGGCTGCCGGCCGCGCAGCGGCCAGCCCAGCAGGGTCAGCAGGAGGACGAACAGCCCGCCCGCGCTGAGCAGCAGCGGGGCCGTCCACCAGGGCTGGGGCAGCGGCAGGCCTGCGCCGACCACGGCGTTGAGGAGCAGCAGCAGTCCGGAGACGGACGCGACCGTGCCGATCGAGGAGATCATCCCGGAGACCAGGGCGATCAGGGTGAGGACGCCGACGGCGAGCCAGCCGTGGCCGTAGACCAGGGTGCCCAGGGCGACTCCGACCGCGCCGAACAGCTGGGGCACGGCGATGTTCAGGACCCGCATCCGGTAGGCGTCGGCGGTGTCGCCGATGACTCCGGACAGGGCGCCCATCGAGACGAGGGCCCCGTACTCGGGCTCGTTCAGGGCGAATCCGACGGCGAGAGGGGCGGCCATCGCGATGCCGGCGCGCGCGGCGGCGGCCCAGGGGATCGGGGCGGTGCTCGGCCGCAGTCCCTTGAGCAGCCAGGCGGGCGGAGCCAGCGGACGGTGCCGGGGTCGCCCGGAGGGTATGTGTTCGGTGCGTTCGGTGCTCATTCAGCTTCCGTGCGGCCGCTCGTGAATCGGTTCTTCTGCGCTGTTCCGGGGTCTTGCGTTCTTCTTGGGTTCTTCTCGGCTTCTTCTGGGGCGTTCTGCGCGCTCCGGTACCTTCCGAGCTTATGGGGTGCGGCGCAGTCGGCCCGTCAGCCAGGCGGCGATTGCGGCGGCGAGCCCGATCGCCAGGACCACCCAGGCGGTGGTGCGCAGGAACGCGGTGAGCGCGTCGTACACCGCCGCGGCGGCCGCCCGGTCGACGTCGGCCGGCAGGTCGTCGAGGGTGAGCCGGCGGCAGACGACCACCGCGATCCACAGCAGTACGGCGCCGACGGCCACCCCCAGCCCGGTGGCGATCACGGCGCGGCGCCGGTGGACTGCGACGGCGATCGCCGTCGCGGCGAGCACCACGGTGAGCACGGGAAGCCAGACGCCGGCGATCTGCAGCATGCGAAAGCCCTTCCGGAGCGCGCCGAGGTTGTCGTACTCCATGACCTTCACCGACACGTGCGTCACCGGGATCCGGTCGGCGAACGGCACGCCGTCGGCGAGGAGGTCCCCTTTGACCTGCTCGATCACGGGTGCGAGGTCGATGCTGACGGCGTTGCCGTCACCGGTGGTGAGCGCCTTGAGGAAGGCGGCGTGCGCGGCGCGGTTGGCCGCGTCCCAGGCGGTGCGGTAGGCCGGGGTGCCGGAGAAGGAGCGCAGGGCCTCCCCGAGCAGCGCGTCGATGCCGCCCTGGAAGGGACCGGCGTCGATCTGCCCGGAGAGGGCGCGGCCCGCCTGGGTGACGACGACGTTCTGCACGGCCGGGTTCTCGGCCAGGGGGGACATCGCCGCGGTGTACCGGTCGGCGTCGCCCAGCTCGTGGTCCGCCCAGTACGCGACGGCGCCGGCGGGCACCAGGAGGGCCACCAGCACGATGAGTACCGCCGAGAGGAAGGTGCGCACGTCACCAGGGAAAGCCGCCGCCGCGGGGGACGCGAGCGGTGCTGCTGCGGGCGGGTGGCGCAGGGTGCCGGGCGCTGCTCCACTTGCCGGAGCGGTGTGGCGGGTGTGCCCTGGATGGTGGAAGAGAGGAGCCCTGTCATGGCACATGCGGCACCCACCGCCCCGGGGCGGCACTTTCAGGCGACCGGCACGGAGCACGTGAGCAAGGGCCCGCTGACGCGGGCGCTGCTCCTCGGACTGGTCTACGGCGTCTGGGCGGCCTTCATGAAGCGCCAGACGGGCCCCGTCGACGCGGGCAACGTCTTCTACGGGATCCTGTGCGGAGCCATCTTCGCCGCGATCATGTACACCCTCTCCCAGGTGGGCCCCCGCCTGATGCAGGAGTTGCACGCCGCGGCGTACGGGGCGTTCGGCGGTATCGCCGTGGGCTACCTGTACAGCCTGGCCGACCACTCGATCCTCCGCTCGTGCCTGGTCGGCCTTCTCGTCGGCATGGGCATCGGAGTGGCGGCGTTCTACCGGTACCACATGCGCGAGCCCTGACGGGAGCCGTGGCAGGCGCCGGTCCGTACGGGGACCGGCGCCCGTTCGCGTCCGGGGCTCAGGCCTCGGACGAGGAGTCGGAGTCGGCGGCAGGGGTGGTCACGGCCGCCACGGACGCGGTGGGGGAGCCCTCGCCGTCGGTCCCGCGGCCCGGGGGCTTCGGGGCCGGCGGGGTGTAGCGGGTGACCTCTGCGCGGAGCATGGCGTTCAGGGCGGCGTACGGGTCGATGGGCATGCCGGAACCTCACGGTGTTCGGGGGTGTGTGGGGGTGTGCGCTGCTTCGGCCCGCTCAGCAGCGCAGGACCACACTCCGTTCCGTCCACGCGGACAGCATCGGCCCGTCGGCCCCGGAGGCCCGGACGAGCACGTCCTGACCGGCAGGTTTCACGTGAAACACCGGCCGCGGCAGCTGCCGCACCCCCGGCAGCCCGCGCACGACGAGCCGTACGGCGGCCCGGACCTCGGGATCCGCGGCAGGATCGGACTCCCCCTCGGCGGGGGCGCCCGGCTCGCTCGGCACGCCGGAGGCGGTGCGTTCGGCCGCGGCGGCCGCCGAGGCCGTCGTGACGGCGGGACCGGACGCGAACAGGCACAGCAGCACGACACAGGCCACCGAAAGGGCCCTGGCCAGTGCCGTGCGTGCGTACCGCGTCCCGCTCATGCGAGGGGTCTGCCCCGACACGCCGGACAACTCCCCGACCGGACCCCAGAAGCCCCCGACCGGGGGACGAAGACACCCCCCACGGCTGACAGGAAGCCGGTACGGCCGCCTGCTCAGCCTGTGCGGTGCTGGCCGGTCAGCCGGGCCAGGACGGTGGTCTCACCGCTGACCAGCCGGAGCTGGGCGCGCCCCGGCCGCTGTCCGCGACCGGTGATACCGCCGGGCGAGACCCGGTCGACGGTGAAGACGGCGGTACGGCGGTCCGCCCGGGCGATCTCGATGGTGAGTCCGCGCCGCAGTTCGGCGAGGCGCAGATCGCCGGCGGTGACCACGGCCGTGCCGGCCGACCCCGGGGCCGGGCTGTCGTGGTCCCAGGCTGCCTCTTCCGCGTCCCTGCCCAGCGGCAGGTCGACCCCCAGGCTGGGGATGTGCAGCCGCAGCGGCCGGGAGAACCGCAGCGGTGTGATGGCGGTGGCCCGGGAGGGCCGGGACCCCTTGCCCGAGGCGTGCTGTCCGGAGTGCTCCAGCTGTTCGACGAGCCGGCGGTGGCCGGACAGGCCCAGCGCCCGGGACGGCAGGGCGTCAGCGGCGGTGGCCGCCGTGGGCCGGGCGCCCTCGGTGTTCATCAACATCCCTATCCCGGCACCCAGCAGAGCCACTGTCAGTACGCCGGCCACCCACTTGGCGCGGGGCATGGAATCCCTCCTGGTCCGATCCCCCGGCTCCGGCGGCCGGGTCTCCTGAGAGCAGTGGACCCCCTCCGCGTCCGTCAGTACCGCTGACCACACCGGAGACTGACGCCGTGTCACAGGCGTGTCGCCCCCGCGACCGGGACGTCTTCCCAGCTGGCGACGGGTGAGCCACCGCCGTTGCGGGGATTGCGCGAGATACGACCGAACGGGTGGACCGGAGAACGACCGAGGCCCCGGCCGCCGGGGGGCGGTCAGGGCCTCGGGGTGCCGGTGGCGGGATCAGCTCGCGGGCTGCGCCGTCGCCCGGGGAGCGGCGGCCGGGGTGAGGGCGCGTTCGGCGAGGACGCCGAAGGCCAGGCCGAAGGTCGTCCACATCGCCGCCTGGATGGCCAGGGTGGCGAGGCGGAACTGCCAGATCAGGGCGGCCGGGAAGTCCGCCGGAACCTCGTTGATGCCGGGCAGCGACGCGTAGGCGACGGCCACCGCCGCGACGAAGGCGACCGAGGCGATGATCGACGCGTTCCAGTTCCCCAGCTTGGGCGCCAGGCGCCGGCCCAGGATGAGCGCGGCCGCCGACAGCAGCACGCTCAGCGCGATCATCAGGACGTAGAGGGTGGTCCTCCGGACGACGGTGTCGGGGTCCCCGACGGCCGGCGGGTTGGAGGGGTACTTGAGGAAGGGCACCAGGTTGAGGGCGACGAACAGGCCGCCCGAGACCAGCAGCGCCGTGACCCGGGGGCCGAAGCGGCCGATGCGGCCCAGCGCGTAGCAGAAGACGAGCGCGGCGATGCCCCCGAGAGCGATGCCGTACAGCAGCGTGCCGGTGCCGAGGCCGGCCGTGGCCTGGAGGGCCCGGCTGACCGGGGCCGCCTCCTCACCGTGGTCGTGGGCGGCGTGGCCCGCTTCCTCGATGGCAATGGCCGCGTCGACCTTGGACTCACCGAGGACGTACGCGACGAGGAAGGCGGCCAGGCCTGCGAGCAGGCCTGCCAGCATGCCCCGGACCAGCAGGACACGGGGTGAAATCTGGTTCATGGTTCGGTACTTCCCTTGCGGAGGTGGAGATCAGTGGCAGGGGAAGCCGAGGAGGTGGCGACCGTCGTGCATCCACTCGTGGACGGTGTCGCCCTCGAAGAGCGCGGTGGCGCCCTGCTCGGCACCGACGAGGTAGAGCAGGACCAGCATGAGGACGCCGACGAACACGGCCCAGGGGGCCAGCGCGGAAAGCGAGATCGGGGCGACGGCAGGGGCCGTCGTGGGCACGGCGGAGTGAGCCATGGCAGTACCTCCAGAGGGAACACGCGTCCCGGTCAGTGGTGCTCGCGACGACATGGCGGGTCTGACTTTCCCTCCCCCTCCGGGAGGATTCACAGTGGCGCGACCGTGCCGGATTTTCACCGGTACTTCCGTCATACCGTCGTCTTTTTAGGTTGTCGTCCGCGACCGTACCGCGTTTACGCTCCCCTTATGAAGAGTGCCGTGGTACGAGTTCAGTTCGTCACACCACCGTTCGGCGCGGCCTCACGACAGATCCGTTTCGGCCACGGAGCCCCCTGCCCCGGCCACGAGGGCCTGAGCGGCCCGGACACGGGGGCATGGGCGGGCCGGACCCTGGACGAGGTCTCCGCCGAGGATCCGGCCGCCGTACAGCTGTGGCTGACCGACCCCGACTACGCGCCGCCCGGCGGGGAGTCCGTCAGCGCGCTGATCGCCCGGGTGGGCACCGCACTCGACGGCCTGGCCCCGGGCACGCACCGCGCGGTGGTCGAGCAGGCCGTCGTACGGGCGGGCGTGGTGCACGCGCTGGAGCTGCCGGCCGCCGCGTTCTGGCGCCTCGACGTACGGCCGGACACGATGACCACGCTCACCGGGCGGCTCGGGCGGTGGAACCTCCAGCTCGGCCGGCCGCCCGACGCGTAGCGGCCCGACGCGTAGCCGCCCGGCGCGGAGGAGCTAGGCGGTGATCCAGTCGCTCGTCGCGATCACCGGCTGCACCCCGTCGCGGTGGATGGTGCCCTCGATCAGGCCGTACATGCGGTCCGCCGCGAAGTAGACCTCGTTGTCGTTCTTGAGGCCGAAGGGCTCGAGGTCCACCAGGAAGTGGTGCTTGTTGGGGAGGTTGAGGCGCACCTCGTTGACCCGCGGGCAGTTGTCGAGCACCCGCTCGGCCATCTGGTTCAGGGTCTGCTGGAGCGAGTACGAGTAGGTCTCCGCGAAGGCCTCCAGCATGTTCTTGCGGACCTTCTTGTACGACTGGTCCCAGTCGAACCCGGCGTCGTCGGCGGCCAGAGCCGAGTGCGCCCAGCGCGCGGTGACCTTGGTCGCCAGGATGCGGTCGTACGCCTCCTTGAGCGTCGTGTACTCGTCCTTGATGTAGCCGTGGAACTCGGAGTTCGTCGAGTTCATCACGGTCAGGTCCTTCAGACCCGAGATGACCTGGAGGCCGGTCGTCTCGCTGTACGTGATCTGCGCCGTGCGCACCTCCTGGCCCTTGCGGACGAAGGAGTGCTGCTCCTTGCGCGTCGGGACCGGGATCCGCTCCCAGGCGTACTCCTCGATCCGGATCTGCGCCTCGCGGATCGGCGACTGGGAGGAGACGAAGTGCTTGGCGAGCAGGATGCCGAAGGCTTCGGGGGAGGCGATGCCGTGCTCCTTGCCGAAGGCGTACACCGTGTTCTTGGTGGTGTCGGTCGGCAGGCAGTTGGCGTTGTCGCCGGTCAGGTGGACGTCGCGGAACTCGCCGCGCAGCGCCACCGACACGTTGAGGTCGCGGATCTCGTGCCACGAACCGTCGGAGCCCTTGCGGGTGACCTTGACGATGCGGTTCTCGGCCTTGCCGTACTGGTTCTGCGCGAGGACGTGCTTGCTCATGGCTGTATTCCTTCGGGTACACGGAGTCCGACTGACTGGATCCCGTACGCCCGGCGTCCAGCGGTCGGCCCGCTCCCCGCCGTTCGGTCACGGAGGACCGCCCCGGGACTGACGTGCATCCCGGTCCGTAGGTGCTCTGTTCGGATTTCAGCACGTTCACGTGGTGTTCGGAATGACGCGGAACGTCCAAGACAGGCGCCCACGGATTGGGCGACCTTCCATCCGTGCAGCTCAGGCCATGTGCGCGTCCGCGACCGACAGGGCTTCGTCCAGGATCGCCAGCCCCTTGGCCACGTCCTGCGGGGCGATGTTGCAGGGCGGCGCGACGTGGATGCGGTTGCCCGCGATCAGCGGCCACAGCCCGCCCTTCTTGCAGGCCGCGCCGAACTCGGCCATCGGCGCGCTGTCCGCCCCGGAGGCGTTGTACGGGACGAGCGGCTCGCGCGTCCGCGGGTCCTTCACGAGCTCCAGGGCCCAGAACGTGCCCAGGCCCCGGACCTCCCCGACCGACGGGTGCTTCTCGGCGAGGGCGCGCAGGCCGGGCCCCAGCAGCTCCGCGCCGGTGCGGGCGGACTGCTCGACGATGCCCTCCTCCTCCATGACGTTGATCGTCGCCACGGCGGCCCCGCAGGCCAGCACGTGCCCGGAGTACGTCAGCCCGCCCGGGTAGGGCCGGCGGGCGAAGGTCTCGGCGATGGCGGCCGAGATGGCCACCCCGCCGAGCGGCACGTATCCGCTGGTCACGCCCTTGGCGAAGCAGATCAGGTCGGGGGTGACGTCCCAGTGCTCGGAGGCGAACCACTTTCCGGTGCGGCCGAAGCCGACCATGATCTCGTCCAGCACGAAGACGATGCCGAAGCGGTCGCAGAGCTCGCGGACCCCGGCGAGGTAGCCGTCCGGGTGCACCAGCACGCCGGGAGCGCCGCCGACGGTCTCCAGGATGATCGCGGCGATGGACTGCGGGCCCTCGAAGACGATCGTGTCCTCAAGGTGGCGCAGGGCCCGCTCGCACTCCTCGGCCTCGGTGGCCGCGTAGAACGGCGAGCGGTACTGGAACGGCCCCCAGAAGTGCACGACGCCGGCGGTCGCGGTGTCGTTGCCGAAGCGGCGCGCGTCACCGGTCAGGTTGATCGCGGTGGAGGTGGCCCCGTGGTACGAGCGGTACGCGGACAGCACCTTGGGCCGGCCGGTGTGCAGGCGCGCCATGCGGACGGCGTTCTCGACGGCCTCGGCGCCCGCGTTGGTGAAGAAGATCTTGTCGAGGTCGCCGGGCGTGCGCTCGGCGATCAGCCGGGCAGCCTCCGAGCGGACGTCGACGGCGAAGCCGGGCGCGACGGTGCAGAGCTTGGCCGCCTGCTCCTGGACGGCCGCGGTCACCTTGGGGTGCTGGTAGCCGATGTTCGTGTAGACGAGGGCGCTGGAGAAGTCGAGGAAGCGGTTGCCCTGGTAGTCCCAGAAGTACGAGCCCTCGGCCCCGGCCACGGCGAGCGGGTCGATGAGCTCCTGCGCCGACCAGGAATGGAAAACGTGCTTCCGGTCGGCGTCTTTCACGGCGGCGAGCGCGTCGGCGGCTTCTGCGTTCATGCGCCGAGCGTAGTTGTCCATGATGTGGACCCCGGGGAGGGGCGGGCGAGGTTTCACGTGAAACACCGCTCCGGCCGTGCGGCATCGCGGTTAGCGTCCTCATGAGCAGTGACGATCACGACGCGAGGACGTGACAGGTGAGCGAGCAGGACACCCTGGCCCGGCGTTTCGAGGAGCACCGACCCCATCTGCGGGCCGTGGCCTACCGGATGCTGGGCTCGCTCAGCGAGGCCGAGGACGCCGTACAGGAGGTGTGGCCGCGGCTGAGCCGCTCGGACGTCTCCGCCGCGGCGAACCTGGGCGGCTGGCTGACCACGGTCGTCGGCCGGGTGTGTCTGGACATGCTGCGCTCGCGGACCTCACGGCGCGAGGACCCGCTGTACGACCAGGACGGGTCCGTCCGCCTGCCCGACCCGGTCGTCACGGGTCTCTCCGGCATCGACCCGGAGCGCGAGGTGCTCGTCGCCGACTCCGCGGGCATCGCCCTGCTGGTCGTCCTGGAGACCCTGTCCCCCGCCGAGCGGCTCGCCTTCGTCCTGCACGACCTCTTCGCCGTCCCCTTCGACGAGATCGCCCCGGTGCTCGGCCGGACCGCCGCCTCCACGCGACAGCTCGCCAGCCGTGCGCGCCGCCGGGTCGAGGGCGCCGCGCCCGCCCCCGACCTCGACCTGGCCCGCACCCGCGAGGTCGTGGACGCCTTCCTCGCCGCCGCCCGCGGCGGGGACCTCGACGCGCTCGTCGACCTCCTCGACCCCGACGTCGTGGCCCGTTCCGACGGCGGCGCGCTGCGCCCCGGTTCGGTCAGGCGCGGGGCGACCGACGTCGCCTCGAACGCGATCACCTTCGCCCGATTCGCCGAGGCCGCCGTTCCGGTCCTCGTCAACGGCATCCCCGGCGCACTCGCGCTGGCCGAGGGCAAGCCCCTGTCGCTCATGGCCTTCACGGTCCGAAACGGCAAGATCGTCGCTCTGGACATCCTCACGGACCCCCAGCGCCTCGCCCTGATCGACCTGGGAACCGCCCTGGACGACTGAGCTCGAACCGGCGGCGAAGGGCCCGGTGTGCGGGGCCGGCGGAACCGGGTAACGTCGTTGCCATGTTCTTCTAGACGCCGGTTCACGAGTGAGCGAGTGATGGGCCCCTGCTGACGTCCTTCGACGCCGCCGCGCCCGTCCCCCACCGATGAATCCGCAGATCAGTTCACCGCAGCACCAGGAGAGCCCATGACCGACAGCAAGAACATCAACAACCCCGTGGGCCAGGGCGGCGGCCAGCGCAAGAAGCAGTCCCGCGCCGAACGGCAGAACAACGGTCCGCACCGCAACCTCGACCGCCAGAGTGCCGCCGACCGGAAGGCGGAGCTGGTGCGCAAGATGCGCGAGAAGGCGGAGGCGGCCGAGGCAGCCGCCGGGCAGACGGGCGACGACACCGACCAGAACTGACGCAGCGCCGCCGCAGGCGGCGGGGCACGGCGGCAGGGCCCGGATCGCGACGCGCGGTCCGGGCCCTGCCGCGGTACGCGCCCACCGGCCTTCGCCGCCGGCACCGCTTCGAGACCACGGAGGAGCTGCTCTTTTCACGAAGCTCCGGGGAGGGTCAGATCCACTCCCGCTGCGCCGCGCGCAGGCCCGCCTCGAAGCGGCTGCCCGCGCCGAGGCGCTTCATCAGCTCCGCCATCATGCGGCGGACCGTGCGCAGGGAGAGGCCCAGCTGGCGGCCGGCGGCCTCGTCGGTGAGGCCGCTGCCGAGCAGGCGCAGCAGCTCCTTCTCCTGGCGGGTCAGGCCGCGGTCGTCGCGGTCCTGGCCGGTACCCATGGGCGGGGCCGACTCCCAGATCTGGTCGAAGAGCCCGCAGAGGCCGACGACCACGCCCGGCTCGGTCAGCTGCACCGCGCCCTTGCGGGTGTTCTCCGGGTCGGCCGGCACGATGACGGTCCTCCGGTCGAAGATGAGCATGCGCACGGGCAGCGAGGGCGCGGTGCGCACCTCGCCGCCGAGGTCGGTGAGCCACTCGGCGTACTCGGTGGTGACCGTGTCGTTGCGGACGCTGTCCAGGTACACCGTCCGCATCCGCACCCCCCGGTCGAGGGTCTGGCGGTCAAGGGGCTTGCTGGCCTCCAGGCTGGCCCGGGACTGGGCGCCCCCCGGGTTGAAGGTCAGGCACTCGGAAGTGGCTTCGGAGGCCAGCTCCCTGATCCGGTTCTGTACTGATTCCACACCCACGAACTGCTGGGCCACGCGTTGGGTCTGGCCGGTGTAGAGCTCGCTGTAGGTGTTGACCAGCACGGCCAGGTCGGCTTCGCAGCGCGCCACGGCCTCCTGCCGGCTCTCCAGTTCCCGCTTGCGCTGGTTGAGCAGCTCCCGCAGGCCCAGTGCCGGGTCGCTCGGCTGGAGTTCACTGCCCGTGGCCGAGCGGTGCAGAAGCCGCAGATCGGTCAGTTTCTCCAGTGACGCGCGTACGTCGACGGTCGATACTTTGAGCCGCCGCGCGATCTCGGCGACGCCCCATGCATGGTTCGCCAGCATGAGTTCGTACACATCCGCCGTTTGCGCGTCCAGCCCCAGTAGTTCCAGCATTGATGTCCTCGTTCGGTCCCCCGCTGCTCACTCTTCGCCGAGCCGCGCCGATGTGATCAACATATGAGACGTCGCAGGTGAATGGCTACTTCCGGCGCGAGCTGTTGCGAGGTTGGCACCGACCTGCCACCTGGTTCTTCCTGCCAGCCGAACCGCTTCCTGATCACTCCTTCCGTAAAGCAAGCTGGGTGCAGAACGAAGGAGCACCCCGGGCTCAACGGCCGGGGGACTCACGCTCCAAGCACGCTTTTCAGGGGGATTCTCATGCTGTTCATCCGTCGTTTTTCCCGTGTCGCTTCCCTGGCCGGTCTGGCTGTCGCGCTCATCGCCTTCGGGGCTTCCCACAGTGAGCAGAACCGGGAAATCCGCGACACCGCCTCGAACCTCAACTGGGACGTGGTCGCGCCCGACGCCGGCGCGGCGCCGGGCATCGCCGGGACGGCCCTGGAAAACCTCAACTGGGACTGACAAGCTCGCATGTATATGACCTCAGTTGTCATGCGCTCGCCATGTGCGCAGACGGGTGGCCAGCCGGATCCCCTCCTCCTCGCCTCGCTGCTGAGGGCCGTGGCATCGCCCGCGGACGGCCTGGAGCACGTCGCGGTCCGCCCTTCCGCCGAGCAGGTCGAGCTCGTACTGTTCCAGAGCGTCCCCGACGTGACGGAACCCCCGGCCCCGGCAATCGCTATTTGCCGCAGGGCACTTGAGATAACCCAACAGCTCAGTGGCTGGACCGTGGAAACCGGACGGTAGAACACGGCTACCAGATCCGCTCAGGGGGATTCAATGGCTATCAGCGTCATCGTCGGCGGCAGCCGCTCTCTCTTTCTCGACGCGCTCGCCGAGGCGCTCCGACGGGTCGACGACATCGAAGTCGTCGCCGCGGACAGCGATCACCAGCACGTCCTATCACTTGTGCACCGGCATTCGCCGGACGTCCTTCTCCTCGAAGACACCCCCGTCGGCGATGACGTACTGCGTCTCGTCTCGGCGGTACGGGCCCGGGTACCGGCATGCGGCATTGCGCTGATGATGTCCGGTTCCCGCCCGGCGGCGGTCGGCCGGGCCGTCGCGGCGGGCGTGCACGGCATCGTTCCCATGGACACGGGCCTGCCCCGGCTGATCGCGATGCTCAAAGGCGTCGCCGCGGGCTGCGTGATGATGGCCCCGTCCCTGGCGAACGGCGCCATGAACCTGGCCGCCATGGGGCCCTCCGCCCCGCTCAGCACCCGGGAGTCCCAGGTGCTGCGGCTCACGGCGGGCGGGGCCACGGTCAAGGAGATCGCGGCGGAGCTCTACCTGGCCGCCGGCACGGTACGCAACGTCACCTCGGCCTCGATCAAAAAGCTCGGCGGCCGCAACCGCTTCGACGCGGCGCGCATCGCCGTGGAGCAGGGCTGGATCTGAGCAGTACGCGAAGGAGCGCCCGGGGACCCGCCCCGGGCGCTCCTTCGCCGTACGGTGCCGCGCCCCGCGGTGCTACGCCTTCCGGCCCGCCCGCAGACCGGTGTACGCCGCCCCCGCCCACAGCACGGCCGCGCAGCCGAGGCCCGGCACGGCCCGCCAGACGTTCTCGGTCGCACCCGGTACCAGCGTGGCCAGCGCCGCGAGGCCGACGGTGGCCAGCATCGCCGCGCCGACCCACCGCAGCATCGGGGCGCGCAGGCTCCGGGCCATCGGGAAGAAGTGCGCGCCGACCACCAGGGCCGACCAGGTCAGCATCAGCTCGGGACGGTGCAAGCCGGTGCGTATGTAGTTGTTGCCCGCCCCGAGGACGGCGACCTCGATCAGCAGGACCGTGAGGAACTTCGGACCGCCACCGCCCGGGGCCGGGGGCGCGCCCTTCACCGTGGCGGGGGTGCGCCGGGCCAGGAGGAACAGGCGGACCACCGCCGCCGCGCTCGCGGCGAACAGGAGCAGGCCGCCCGCGAGTACGGCCGGGCGGGCGGCCCCGTGGACGCCGGCCTGACCGAGCGCGAACCACATCGAGCCGAAGCCCGTCCCGATCAGTGTCGCCCGGCCACCATTGCGCAGTTGGTCCCGTCGGGTCGTGAAGACGGGACGGGCGGCGGTCTTTTCCACGGGTGTTGCCTCCTGGTGTGCGTGGGTCGTACATCTTCTCGCAGCCGGCGCGGGGATCCTGCCACACGGCCGGACGGCCCGCCTGGCGATCTACCGGAAGAGCCCGGCCAGTTCGCCCTTGAGTACCTTCCCCGTGGGGCCCACGGGAAAGGCCGCGGTGAACGCGACCTTGCGCGGGCACTTGTACCGCGCCAGCCGCTCCCCGCTCCAGGCGGTGATCTCCTCGGCCAGCCGCGGATCCGGCCGCACCCCCGGAACGGTCCGCAGCACCGCGCAGACCTCCTCGCCGAGCCGCTCGTGGGGGACGCCGACCACCGCGGCCTGGGCCACCGCCGGGTGGCCGAGCAGTACTTCCTCCACCTCGCGCGGGTAGACGTTGTAGCCGCCGCGGATGACCACGTCCTTCTTGCGGTCCAGGACGCTCAGGTAGCCGTCCTCGTCCCGCACCCCGATGTCCCCGGTGCGCAGCCAGCCGTCGACCAGTACCTCGGCGGTGGCCTCCGGGCGGTTCAGGTAGCCGGCCATGAGTCCGTGGCCCCGTACGACGATCTCCCCGCGCTCGCCCGCCGGCAGCAGCCGGATCCGCTCCGCCGCGTCCGCCGGAGCGATTCCGACCTCGACGCCGGGGATCGGCAGGCCGACCGTCCCGGGCCTGCGTTCCGTTCCCGGCTGGTTGTAACTCACGCTGGGAGAGGTCTCCGTGAGCCCGTAGCCCTCGTAGACCGGGGCGCCCAGCAGCTCCTCGACGCGCCGGAGCACCGCCGGGGGCAGCGAGGAGCCGCCGGAGTAGGCGCGCTTCAGCGGAGGCCGGCGCGGATCACGCACGGCCGCTTCGAGCAGGGCCAGGTACATGGTGGGCACGCCCATGACGACCGTGCACCCGTGGGAGGCCATGAGGTCCAGCGCGCGCGTCCCGCAGAAGCGGGACATCAGCACCAGGGTGGCGCCGGCGTGGAAGCACACGCCCATCCCGCAGATCTGGCCGAATGTGTGGGACAGCGGCAGCGTGCCGAGGAGCACGTCCTCCCCGTCGAAGGCGAAGGGGGTGCGTGCGGTGGTCGTGATGTTCATGAGCACACTGCGGTGCGTGAGCGTCACGCCCTTGGGTGCGCCGGTCGTACCGGAGGTGTAAAGGACCACCGCGATGTCCTCGGGGGCGCGCGGGACGAGCCCGGCGAGGGGCGGTACGCGCTCCGCCTCCCGATCGAGCCAGGGGAGTTCCTCCGTGCTGTCGCCCTCGTCGCCCTCGTCGCCCTCGTCGCGCACGCCGAGCAACAGGGTTCCCGCCGACCGGGCGGCGGCGGCCGCCTCGGGCAGCAGGGACCCCGCGCAGATCAGCGCTCCGGCGCCCGAGTCCCGCAGTACGTGCCCGATTTCGGGCGCCCGGGAGTGCTCGTGGACCGGTACGGCGGTGCAGCCGAGGGCGAGGATCCCGTAGTAGGCCATGGGGAAGGCGGGGGTGTTGGGCAGCAGCAGCGCCACCTTGTCCCCGGGCCCCAGACCCCGGGCGCGCAGTGCCGCCGCGTACCGCAGGGCGCCGTCCCAGAGTTGTGCGTAGGAGTACGAACGGTCCTCGAAGACCAGCGCGGGGTGCGCGGGCCGCCGGGCCGCCGACTCGGCCAGGACGGACGCCAACGACGAGGACGAGGGGTTCATTCGCCGGTCCGCGACAGGCCGAGTTCGAGCCAGACCGTGTCGAGCGCCTCGACGAACTTCTCCACGTCCTCCGGCTCGGGCACCGCCCCCGGCGCGATGCGCAGGATCTCCTCGCCGGTCCGCACGCTCGGCGCGTTGATGGCCTGTACGTAGATCCCGTACCGCTCCAGCAGCAGCGCCGAGGCCTTCTTGCACGCCGCGTCCTCGCCGATCAGCACCGACACGATGTGCGACTCGTCCGACAGGAACGGGATCCGCCGGTCCTTCAGCAGCCCGTGCAGCAGCCGCGCGTTGCGGTGCAGCGCGGCTCGCTCGGCGTCCGAGCCGACGAGGTGGCGTACGGCGGCCAGCGCGCCCGCCGCGACCGCGGGCGGCAGCGATGTCGTGAACACGAACGGCCGCGACAGGGTCCGTACGGCGTCGATGAGCGCGGCCGGGCCCGCGATGTAGCCGCCGGCGGTGCCGAAGCCCTTGCCCAGCGTGCCCATGACCACGTCGATCTCGTCGGCCAGCCCCTCGCGGGCTGCTATGCCCGCGCCGTGCGGCCCGTACATACCCACCGCGTGGACCTCGTCGAGGAAGATCGTCGCGCCGTACTTCCGGGCGATCTCGGTGACCTCGCGGATCGGTGCCACGTCACCCGACATCGAGTACACCGACTCCAGCACGATCAGCTTGGGCCGCTCCGGCGCCTCGGCCGCGATCAGCTCCTCAAGGTGGGCGTGGTCGTTGTGGCGGAAGATGCGCTTCGCGGCGCCGCTGTGCCGCAGGCCGTCGATGATCGAGGCGTGGTTCAGCGCGTCCGAGAAGACCACGCAGTCCGGGACCGCCCCGGCCAGTACGGTCAGGGCACCGTCGTTCGCGGTGTAGCCCGAGGTGAACAGCAGCGCCGCCTCCTTGCCGTGCAGGGCGGCGAGCTCCGCCTCCAGCTCGACGTGGACGTGGTTGGTGCCGCCGATGTTGCGGGAGCCGCCGGAGCCGGCTCCGAAGCGCGCCACGGCCTCCCGCATCGCCGCCATGACCTGCGGCTGCTGGCCCATCCCGAGGTAGTCGTTGCTGCACCAGACGCTGATCTCGGCCGCGGTGTCCGCCGGGTCGGCGGAGGTGGAGGCGCTGGGGAAGCGCCCGGCCCGGCGGCCGAGCTCCAGGAACTCCCGCTTGCCGTCCGCGATCGCGGCGGCGGCGCGGTCCGTGAAGAACGCCAGATGGGCCTGGGCGGACGTGAAGGTGGTCGTCACGATGACAGCTCGCTTTCTTCGAGGGTCGAGGCCGTGCCGGCGACCGCCGCGCCGCGCAGGCGTTCGAGGTCGGGTTTTCCGGATGCGGTCAGGGGGAGTTCGGGCCACAGCACGATCCGGGCGGGTGCGTGGGCGGCGGAGAGGGTTTCGGTGACGTGCCGGCGCAGGGCGTCCGGTTCATGGGGGCCGCGGAGCACCACGGCGGCGTGCACCGCCTCGCCGGTGTCGGGGTCCGGCATCCCGAAGACGGCGCAGTCGGCGACGGCGGGGTGGGTGAGCAGCGCGCGTTCCACCTCGGCGGGACGGACCTTGACCCCGGCGGCCTTGACGACCCGCCCGATGCGGTCGACCAGGTGCAGGTAGCCGTAAGCGTCCCAGTGCCCGAGGTCGCCGGTGCGCAGCCAGCCCTCGGGCAGCAGCGCGGCGGCGCTCTCGGCGGGAAGGCCCTGGTAGCCGCTCATCGCGTACGGGGAGCGCACCTGGACCTCGCCGGTGGCCCCCGACGGGACCGCGAGGCCGGTACCGGGGTCGCAGACGCGGACCTCGACCCCGGGGAAGGGCCGCCCCACACTGGGCAGCAGTTCCTCCTCGAAGTGGTCGAGCTGGTCCAGCAGGGTGATCCGGCCCGCCTCGGTGGAGCCGTAGCACTGCACGAGGCGGGGGCCGAAGACCCGTACGGCGGAGGCAAGTCGGGCAGGTGAGGCCAGGCAGCCGCTGTAGATCAGCTGGCGCAGCGCGGACAGGTCGGTGCCGGCCGCGTCCGGGTGGTCCAGCAGCCGGTACAGCTGCGGCACGGTCAGGTAGACGCGGGTGATCCGTTCGGCGGCGAGGGCTGCGAGCACCTCGGCGGCGTCGAAGCGCTCGTGGACGACGAGGGACCCGCCGGAGGTGAGCACCACGTCGGCCATGACGGCGACGGTGTGGCTCGTCGGGGTGACGATCAGCATCCGCTCCGGGGGCCGCCCCGCGAACGAGGCGGCGTCGAGGAGCACGAGCCGGTTCCAGGCGGCGAAGGACTGGCGCACGCCCTTGGGGCGGCCACTGCTCCCGCTCGTGTACGTGATCACCGCGCAGTCGGGGGTCCGGGGCGTCAGCGCCGCCGGAGCACCGTCCGAGCCGGCCTCGGCTTCGGTCCCGGTTTCGGTGCCGAGCACCGCGACGGCCGACAACCGGGGCACCCTGCGGGCCAGTTCGGCGCCGCGCTCGGCGTGGGCCGGGTCCACCGCGAGGACGGTGACCTCGCATTCCGCGAGGAGCGCGGCCTGTTCGTCCGCAGGGAGCGGCAGGTCCGAGCCGGGGTTCGCCGATCGGACGTACGTCACGCCGGCGCCCAGGAGATGGGCCGCGTGCCGTGCGGTGAAGGTCAGCGGGTGGTTGGGCCCGGTGAGGATCCCGACCATGGTGCCCGGTCCGGCGCCCGCCGCGCGGAGCGCTTCGTGGGCCCGGTGCACGGAGCGGACGAGCGCGGCCCCGTCGAGGGAGCCGGCCCGGCCCTGGATGCGGGCCTGCCGCGGAGCCCGGGCGAGTACGTCGAGCATGCGGGTGACGTAGTGCCCCTGCGTAATGGATCGTCCGGTCACGCCATTCTCGTTCCCTGCGAAGACGGGTCCCTCGCATGCTCGGCCGGAAGCGCGGGTCCGGACAAGGTTTTCCGAAGAGGCGCTGACACGCATCACGTGAGGTCGTGACAAGTGTCATTGCGGCGGCTGTTCCGGGGCTGCCGGGGCCCGGGAAGCCGTCCGGGAAAAACGTCCGGGAAAGGATCCCGGGGAACCGCTCGGGGACGGGCCGGGGAGCCGTCCGGGGACGGGCCGGGGTGCTGTCCGGGGACGGGCCGGGGTGCCGTCCGGAGACGGGCCGGGGTGCCGTCCGGGGGCGGGCCGGGGTGCCGTCCGGAGAACCGCCGGGAATCACACGCCCCTTCTCGCGCGCGTACGCGTACAGGGCCTCATGACGAATGTCACGGGGCCCCGTTACCTGTGTCAGGGGATGCCCTCGAACTCTTCCGGAAGCCGATTCGAAACGGCCATGATTCTTCTTGTCCGGCCGACCGGTCGGAAAGCAGAAAACCTGAAAGGGAATTCACATGGACAAGAACCTGGGCACCGAGGACTTCGCTTCCTTCGAGCTGGAGGAGATCGAGGTCCTGGACGTCGCCGACGGTGTCGCCCTCCCCGAGGTCGGTGCCTCCAGCGGTGACTGGCTGTGCTGCTCCTCGTCGTCCTCCTCGTCCTGCTGCTGAGCTGACGACGGCAGTACGCCTCAGGCACGTCTGAGCAAGGCGCCCCGCCCTCCGTCGAAAGACGGCGGGCGGGCGCCTGCCCCGCATCATCCGTGAACGCAGTGAAAGGGAATTCGCATGGACCAGCTGACCGCCGAGGACTTCGCTTCCTTCGAGCTGGAGGACCTCGAAGTACTCGACGTCGTCGATGGTGTCGCCCTCCCCGAAATGGGCGCCTCCAATCTGGGTAGCTGGCTGTGCTGCTCGTCGTCGTCCGCCTCGTCCTGCTGCTGACGGCTGATTCAGGATTCAGGCGCACCCGAACAAGGCGCTCCGCGAACGAGAGGTGAGACCCATGCAAGGCGCCCCGAACGAGCGCACGATCGGCATGCGCTTTCATGCGCAATCACCGATCGGACCCGGATGGCTTTCGCAGGTGATGGTGCCTGTGGTGCGGTCCCTGCGCATCGAGCACAACGCCACCGTGGCCTATCTGGCCCGCGGCTGGAAGCACGGCCCCCACGTCGAACTCATAGCCCACGGCCCGGACGGAATTCCGTGGCAGGAAATAGCCGGCTCCATCGACTGGCGGGCGGACGAACTCCCCGAGCTGATGACCGGCGAGCAGTACCTCGCCCAGGCCCGTGAACTGGGCCGGCTGGAGCGCGTGGAGCCCCCCTATCTCCCGCTCCACCCCCGCGGCACCGTCGAGTTCTTCGACCGGTACCCGGGCATGACCTGGCCCGCCGCCCTGGAATCCCCCCGCGACCTGGCCCTGACCCGCATGTTCACCCCCCTGGCACGGCTGCTGGACCTCGCAGCCGACCGGGACGCAGGCGTTCCCGTGACGGCCCTCGCCGAGGCCTTCACCGCCCTGTGCACGGCCCACCCCGGCGGCCCCGCCTACGGGGTGTTCTCGCTGCGCTCGCACGCCGAGGCCTTCCTTCACTGGGCGAGCTCCGTCAAGGACCCGCGCCCCTCCTTCGCCCGCAGGCTGGAGGCCGACGCGCCCGCGCTGCGCGCGGTCGTCGAGCGGGCCCGGGACGGCGCGGAGAGCGCCGAAGCCGCCGAATTCCGGGCGGCGTTCGCGTACGGCATGGGGGTCTTCGACACCGCGGCGGCCCGCGGCGACCTCAGTGCCGGCCTGCTCGACGGGCTGGCGCCCGCCATGGACCGCGAGACCACGGCCCCGCCCGGACAGCGCGGACCCGTCGGCGAGGGCCGCAGCGACTTCCACGCGACCGTCGCCGAGAGCCGGGTCGCGGACCGGACCCCGTCCTGGTTCGCCTCGTACCGGCTCCTGATCAACCTGTTCTACAGCCGGCTCCCCCTGCTCGGCGTGACACCCATCCAGCGCTACTACCTGTGCTTCGCCATCGCCGAGACCGTCGACGAGGTGTACGGGGAGAGCTGGCGCGAGCGGCTGCGGCGTGCAGCGGAGAGGAAGGCGGCGTGAGTCCGCTCAGCTGGCCCGGAGCCGAAGCGGTGACGGGGACCGCGGACGCCGCGGACCTCGCCGTCCGGACCACCGGCCTGCACAAGGCGTACGGCGCCCACGTCGCCGTCGAGTCCGTGGACCTGGAGGTGCGCCGCGGCGAGGTGTTCGGAGTGCTCGGCCCCAACGGCGCCGGCAAGACGACCACCATCGAGATCCTGGAGGGCTTCCGGCACCGCTCCGGGGGCTCGGCCACCGTCCTCGGCGAGGATCCCGGCCAGGCCGGACGCGCGTGGCGCAACCGCATCGGCATCGTCCAGCAGAGCGGCACCGACCACGAGGGCTGGCGGGTCGGTGAACTCGTCGAGCAGATCGGTCTGTGCTATTCCGACCCGCTTCCCGTCAGGGAAGCGCTGGAACTGGTGGACCTCGCCGACCGCCCCCGGGCCGTCCTGGGCTCCCTCTCCGGCGGACAGCGCCGGCGCCTGGATCTGGCCCTCGCGGTCGTGGGCCGGCCCGAGCTGCTGTTCCTCGACGAGCCGACCACCGGCCTGGACCCGCAGGCCCGCCGCGATTGCTGGGCCATGATCGAGCGGCTCCGCGACGAGGGCACCACCGTCCTGCTCACCACCCACTACCTCGACGAGGCCGAACGGCTCGCGGACCGCGTGGCGGTCCTCGCCGGCGGCCGCGTGCGCGAGGTCGCGCCGCCCGCCGAACTGGGCGGCGGCGACGCCGGGACCGAGGTGTCCTGGCGCGAGGACGGACGCACCCGCACCGTCACCACCGCCGAGGTCGGACCCGTCCTGGAGGAACTGCGCACCCGGCTCGGCACGGACGTGCCCGGACTGGAGATCCGCCGCCCCTCCCTGGAGAGCCGCTACCTGCGGCTGATCGAGGACGCCGGCCGCCAACGCGGCGGCGACGACACGGACGAAAGGAGCAGGACCCGATGACGCCCACCCCGACCCTCCGGGAACCGGCCACCACCCCGGCCCCGGCCCCGGCGCAGGCCCCCCCGGCGCCGATCGGCACCGTGACCGCCCGCGGCCCGCTGCCGGGCGTCCTGCGCACCGGCGTCCTGCGGGCCCGCGCCGAACTGCGGGTCTTCTTCCGCAACCGCACCGCGGTGGCCATGAACATGGCCCTGCCCGTGGTCCTGATGCTGCTCTTCGGCTCGATCTTCACGATGAAGGCGGGCGACCACACCGTCTCCATGCACGACGTGGTCGTGGCCGGCGTCCTCGCGTCGGGCGTCATGTCCGCCGCGTTCGGCGTCCTCGCCACCGGCATCGCCCTGGAGAGCGGCGACGGCTCGCTGAAGCGGCTGCGCGGCACCCCGTTCGCGACGGGCGGCTACTTCCTCGCCAAGACCGTACTGGTCCTCGTGCTGGCCCTGCTCCAGTCCGTCGCCGTCCTGGGCCTGGCCGTGGCCGTGTTCGGCTTCCAGCTGCCCACCACCCCCGGCCGCTGGGCCACCCTGGCCTGGGTGTTCCTCCTCGGCTCCGCGGCCACCGCCCTGCTGGGCATCGCCGTCGGCTCCCTGATCACCGACCGGCGGACCATCACCGCCGCCGTCCAGTTCCCGTTCGTGCTCCTCCAGTTCGTCTCCGGGGTCTACTACTCCTTCTCCGGCCTGCCCGACACGGTGCAGCGCATCGGCGCCCTCTTCCCGCTGAAGTGGATGGCCCAGGGCATGCGGGCGGCTCTGCTGCCCGACGACATGGCCGCGCTGGAGCCCGCGCACAGCTGGGAACTCGGCCGGGTCGCCCTGGTGCTGGGTGCCTGGATCATCGGCGGACTGCTGCTGTGCGTCGCCGCGCGCACGCACCGGATCCGGAAGGACTTCCGGTGACCGTCACAGAAGAACGCCCGGCGATCGCCCCGCCGGACACCGCCGCCGGCCCGGAAACGGTCACGGCGACGGCCACGGGCACGGTCCCCGCGAACACCCCGGGGCGCCCCCCGGCGGAGCGGACCGAGCCCGTATGGATGCTGCGCCTCAACCCGCTGCGGCGCACCCGGCTCGCCGACCCGGCCCTCGCCGGCGTCCTCGACGAACTGGCCCGGGTGGAGGCCGAACTGGCCGTACGGGCCACCGCCTGCACCGACGCCCTGTACGAGCGGATCGGCGCGGCCCCCGCCGACGAGCGGGCCGCACTGGTCGCCGTACGCCGGGCCGTGCACAACGACCGGGTCCCGGCCACGCTGCCGGCCCCGGCCCCGGCCGAGTTCCTCGCCTGGCTGGAGCTGCGCGTCCTGCGCGACGGGCTCCTCGCCGAGGCCGCCGAGGAACACCCCCGGGCGCTGGCCCGCGAGCGCGGCACCCTCTGCGGCCTCCTGGGGGACGAGGACCTGCTGCGCTCGCTGGCGCTGCTGGCCCCCGAGGTCCACCGGGCGGCCGTCCGCTACCGCGAGGGCACCCTGTCCCGGGCCGCCAAGTCCGAGCGCGGACTGCTCCAGTACGTGACCCGGGCCATGATGCGCACCAGCCCGCTCGCCCGCTTCACGGCGGTCGGCCTGGCCGTCCCCTCACCCGGCGGCACCCGCCCCGACGAGGTCGCCTTCACCGGGGCCCGGTCCTTCCCGCACCTCGACCAGGCGCTGCTCGGCTACGTCGCCGCGGCCGGCCGGGGGACCCCGCCGGACCCCGGCACCTGGGTCCGGCAGGCGCCCAGCCTCTCCCCGGGCCCCGGCCCGGACCGGATCTCCTTCGTGAAGATCGGAGACGACACCAGCAAGCTGCTGTCGACCTCCCTCACCGAACCCCTGCGCCGGCTCCTCAACGCCACGGACATGGGCCCCCGTACCGTCGGCGCGATCGCCGGCGATGTCGCCCGTACCCTCGGCACCACCCCCGAGCAGGCCACCGGCATCGTCCTGGGCTCCCTGGAGGCCGGGCTCCTGTGCACGACGGACGGACCGGAGGACTGTGCGGACGACCCGCTGGCCGCCGCTCCCCACGCCGCACTGCGGGCCGCCGTGGCCGCTTTCGCCGACGCCGGGCACGCCGAGCGCGCCGACGCCCTGCGCGGCATCGGCTCCCTCACCTCGGCGCTGAGCGAGAAGGCCCGCCGCCCGGCCGTGCTCACCGTCTCCGAGAACTACCTGCTGGCACCGGCCCAGGTCGACACCAGCGGCCACGACCGGCAGCTGAACGACCTCGCCCACGCGATGGAGTTCCTGTCCGCCTTCGACCGGCTCCACGACATCCGCGCCGTGCTCACCGACGTGTTCGTGGAGCGCTACGGCCGCGGCGGCTCCGTACTCCTCACCGACCATGCCCGCCATCTGGTGCGCACGGTCAACGCGCGGGTGGTCGCCGGCTGCGACAGCCTCACCCCGCTGCGCCTGCTGCGCACCCGTCTCCTCGGCGAACTCCGTGCCGACCTCGCGGGCCGCCAGGGCGACACCGAAGTGGTCTGGCCCGCCCGGTGGCTGGCGGATCTGGCCGCGCCGCTGCCCGACCGGTTCCGCCAGGACGCGTTCGCCTACAGCGTCCTGGTCCAGCCGGCCGGCGAACGGCTGGTCCTCAACGACTCCTACCCCGGCCACGGCATGCTCTACGGCCGCTTCGTCGGCCACGACGCCGAACTCGGCGGCCACGCCCTGCCCCGGCTGCGCCGCCGCCTCCTCGAACGGCACGGAGCCGACGGCACCTTCGTCGTCGAGGACCGGGGCCTGCACGGGGTCAGCGTCAACGCCCATGCACCCGTCCTCGACCGGCAGCTGCACGCCGAGGACTGGTACGGACTGCGGCTCGTCCACGACCCGGACCTCGACCGGCTGCACGTCGCCGACGCCGACGGCCGCCGCCTGCACGTCCTCACCCTCGGCACCGGCCACCCCGAAATCCTTCCGCCCCCGCTGCGCCTGGCCAACTGGCTGGTCATGGGCGGCCGGCTGCTGCCCGACCTGGGCATGCCCGGCGGCCTCGGCGGACCCGGCCCCGGCGGCGAGCCCACCGCGCCGGCCACGCCGCGGCTGTGCGCAGGCTCCGTCGTCCTCCAGCGCCGCCGCTGGTACCCGGGCGAGGAGTTCGAGCAGGCCGTCCGGCAGGGGCCCGGCGAGGCCGACCGGATGCTGGCGCTCACCCGCTGGCGCGCCCGCCACGGGGTGCCGGCCGAGGTCATGCTGAAGCCCGCGTCCGTCCCGGGCAACGGCGCCGGCGCGGAGTCCGGCTCCGGCCGCTCCACCGCCAAGCAGCGCAAACCGCAGTACGTCGACCTCACCAGTGCGCTGCTCACCAGGGCCCTGCCGCGGTTCCTCGAACGTGACGGCAGCGGCTTCGTGGAAGAGGCACTGCCCGCCGCGGGCGCGTCACCGCACGCCTACGAGTGGGCGGTCGAGATCAGCAGACCGTCCGGTGGACGGTTCACCTACGCACGGCCCGGCAGCGGGCCCACCGACGACCGGGAACCCGAACGGCACCGGCACTACAAGGACCAGGGAGAGCAACGATGCGGATGAGGCTGCGCCCGGCCCTGCACTACGCACCCGTGCGGGACGGCGTCTACTTCGGAGCCGAGGGCACGTCGTTCGTCCTGCGCGGGCCGGCGGCACTGTTCAAGGTGACCGACGTGTGCGTCCCGCTGCTCGAGGACGGCGCGAGCGAGGACTCCCTCGTCGCGGCGCTCGGCGGCGAGGCCGCCCGTCCCGTCGTGGCCAAGCTGCTGGAGGCCTGGCGGCGGGCCGGCCTGCTCCTCGACCTGGACGCCCTCAGCGTCCCGGAACCGGACGCCGGCACCCGCGAGCGCCACCGCGACGTGCTCGCCGATCTGGAGATGCTGCACGACGACCCGTACGCGGCGTTCGAGCGGCTGCGCGCGGCCACCGTGCTCGTCTCCGGTCCCGCCGCGTCCGTCCTGCCCGCCGCCCGCGGGCTCGCGCGGACCGGAGTGGGCCGACTCGTGCTCGCCGTATCCGACGCGGACGCGGACGCGGACGCCGTCGCCGACACCGCCGACCGGCTGGGCGCCCGGCGCCTGCCGCTCACGGCCGCGGGCGTCGAGGTGGAGGCGGATGCCGCGATCGTCTTCGCCCCGGGCGAGCTGCTCAACGGGGTGGTGGCCCGGCAGGCCGCGCTGCTGCCGCCCGGCTGCGCGATCGTCCCCGTACGGGAGGACGGGCGCTTCCACCTGGTCGGCCCGCAGACGACCGGCGCCGCAGGGCGCCCGGAGGCGGTCGCCGCCCGGGTCGCCGGCTGGGTGAAGACCCCGGACGCGGCCGGAGCCCCGCTGGGCGCGGCGGCCGGCGCACTGGCCGGTGCGCTCGCCGGACAGCTGGCCTACCGGGTGCTGACCGGCACCGCGGGAGCCCCGGGAGAGACGGCGTACGTGGTCCACGGCGCCGAACTGAACGCCACCCGCGTCGATTTGGCGCCCGCCGGCCCGGCCGGCCTCGCCCACGCCCCCGCCGCCGACCTCGACGAGGCCGTGGCCCACGTCCAGGCCGTCGGCGCGAAGTGGACCGGCCCCTTCGAGTTGGTCACCCCCGAGAACCTGCCGCAGCTGCCCCTGGGCATCGCCGAGGCGGAGCACCGGGACGGCCGCCGAGGCTCCGTCGCGGCCTGGGGCGGCAATCAGCGCTCCTCGTCGGTGTCCGTGGCCCTCGCCGCGCTGCGCGCCCAGGTGGCCACCGCCGACGGCACCGTCGCCTCCGCCGGCACCACCGAGGAGCGCTGGCTGCTCGACGGCACGCTGCGGCTGCTCGCCGCGCAGGCCGAACCCGCCGGGGACGCCCCCGCCTTCGAGGATCTCGACAAGGCCGCGCAGGTGCTCTGGCGCACCCTGGAGGACCACGAGTTCCTTGAGGTCGAGCTCCGCCTGTCCCGGGTGCCGGGCGTGGACTGGCCGCTGGCCCTGGTCCGCGACCGAGCCACCGGCCAGGACGTCGCCTCCGCCTGGGGACCCGGCCCGGCCCGCGCGGCCGTCGCCGCCCTCAGCACGGCGCTGGCCCGCGTCCAGACCCGCCGGGTGCGGGGGCGCGAGCTCGTCGCCGCCGGATCCGACACCACCGCGCTGCTGCACGCCACCGATGCCGAGGCGGCCGTACTGGCCGCGCAGACCCGGCTGCGGCTCGTCCCGCACGGCGAGCGCGCCACCGACCCGGTCCTGGGCCGGATCCCGCTGTGGTACGGCGCGGTGACGGGCCTTCCGGCCGCCGACGCCCCCGCCGACATCGATGCTCTTCCGAAGGAGGCCGTGGCATGATCACCGCCCCGGACGTTCCGCACGTCCCGGATCTCCTCGGGCTGCCGGACCTCCCCGGGCTCCTGGACCGCTGCGCCAGGGCCGTCGGCCTCCCCGCCGGCTCCGTCGCCGTCCACCCCGAGTGGGATCTGGGCCGCGAACGCGCCGCCCACGAGCGGGCCCGCGACGCACAGGTGCCCCACCTGTCCGTCCGGCTCGGCGGCAACGAGGTCTTCGTCGGCCCGCTCTGGGCGCCCGACACCGACTCCGGCTGCCCCGGATGCGCCGAGACCCGGTCCCGCATCGCCGTCGACCACCCCCTGACGGACCGCCTCGAAGAGCCCTGCCGTGCGGCGCGAGCGCCGTCACCCTTCCTCGCCGAAGCCGTCGACGCCGCCCTGAACTCCCTCACCGACACTCCGCTCACCCCCGGCGAGCTCCTCGTGGTGAGCGCCGACGGGCTCTCGCGCCACCGCGTCCCGCGCACCTTCGACTGCCCCGTCTGCGCGGAGCCCACCACCGCCCCCGACCCGGCCGCCCGGCCGCCCCGGCTGCTCCTCGACGACCCCGCGGCCTCGCCCGACGACCCGGTGCGCGGCACCGGCGGCGCCGGGCTGCTCGCCCCGGGCGCGCTGCGCCGGCGCCTGGTCGACCCGCGCTACGGGCCGGTCCTCCAGATCATGCGCGACATCGACGCCCCGTACGCGATGAGCAACGCGGTGCTGCCCGAATCGCCCGCGCACGGCTACGGCCGGGCCCTGACCTTCGACCGCGCCGAGTCGGTCGCGGTCCTGGAGGCGTACGAGCGCATGGGCAGCTTCCCGCACCACGGGCAGGTCCTCACCGGCCTCGCCTACCGGGACATCGCCGACCGTGCACTCGACCCGGCCTCGCTGGGCACCTACACGGACGAACAGCTCGCCCAACCCCTGTCGCGGGTCATCCCGAGCACGGCCGACACCCCCATGGACTGGGTGTGGGGCCACGACCTCGCCACGGGCGAACCGGTCCTCGTCCCCGCCGAAATCGGCTTCTACCGCTACGAGTACCTGCACCGCCACGACCGCCACGGCGCCCGCCGCGACCAGCACGCCGACCGCCGCCGCAGCCACTTCCCGGACTCCTCCAGCGGCTGCGCCCTCGGCTCGGGGCTCGCCGAGGCAGCCTTGCACTCCCTCCTCGAACTGGCCGAGCGGGACGCGTTCCTGATGGCCTGGCACCGGGCCGAGCCGCTCCCGGCCATCGATCCGGCGAGCCTGCGCGACACGGTCTCGCACCGGCTCCTCGACACCATCGACATCCACGGCTACGACGCCCACCTCCTGGTGGCCACCCAGGACATCGACATCCCCCTGGTGTGGGCACTGGCCGTCAACCGGACCGGCGGCCACCCCGCCAGCTGGTCCGCCGCCGGTTCGGGCGCCGACCCGGAGTCCGCCGTGCGCGCCGCGCTGTGGGAGCTCACCCAGATGGTCACCCGGCCTCCGGGCGATCCCGAGGCGGGCGCGCGGATGGTCGCCGACCCCTGGCAGGTCGACCTGCTGGACGACCACGTCGACCTGTACAACCGCCCCGAGACCCTGCCCCGGGTCACGGCCGTCCTCGGCGGCCCCCGGGTCGCCGTGCACGAGGCCTTCCCGGACTGGCCGGACCGCCTGGTGCGGGCCGCCGGCGGCACCGTACGGGGCGCCCTGGACTTCGTACGGGCGCGGTTCGCCGACGCGGGCCTGGACCGGATCCTCCTCGTCGACCAGTCCACCCGCGACCACACCGACCTGGGCGTGGCCGTGGCCAAGGCGGTCGTGCCCGGGATCCTCCCGATGTGCTTCGGCCACAGCCAGCAGCGCCTGGCCGGCCTGCCCCGGCTCACCGCCGCGCTGCGCGGCACCGCGCAGGAACACCGGCAGGCGCCCTACGACCCCCACCCCTTCCCATGAGAGGAGGCAGGCACCCGATGACGACGGACACCCTGTCCCGCCGCGTGCTGCGCTATGCCCACGCTCAGGGCACCGGCCGTTCCCAGTTCCCCACCCCTGCCCAGGTCGCCGAGGCCTCCGGCCCGCTCCCCGACGGGGCGGACCGGGCGTCGGCGACCCGCACCCCGCTGCCGTACGGCACGACCGAGCTGCTGGAGCGCGCCGCGTTCCCGGCGGGCCGGGTGCCGGGGGCGGCGGACCGGGTGGAGCGGGCGCTGATCACCGCGTTCGGGCTCCAGCGGGGCGAGCTGACCAACCCGTACTTCGAGCACCGCTCGCTGCCCTCCGTACGCAGCCTCTTCCCGGTGCACGCCTTCGTCACCGGCACGGGCCGCCCCCAGGTGCTCGACGTACACCGGCACGCGCTGGCGGAGCTGCCCGGTACGGCCTCTTGTGGTACCGGCGGCGCCCCGCGGATCCTGCTGGCCGGCCGGTACACCCGGCTGCCGGCCTTCTACGGTCCGCTCCGCGGCACCCTGACCGAGCTGGAGCTGGGCATCTCGCTGCGCTCGCTGGCCGTGGCGCTGGAGCTGTTCGGCCTGGAGGGGCGGCTCACGCTGCCCGCCTCGGGTGACCTCCTCGCCGAACTCGGTCTCGCGGACCGGGAGTGGAGCTGGCCCCTCGCCGTGGACCTGGCGGACTTCGCAGCTCGGGCGGGCGTCCCCGTCCCGTCGGAGCCGCTCGCCCCGGCCGCGGGGCCGGTCGCCCCGGCCGCGGGGCCGGTCCACCCCGACCCGTCCCTGGAGGAGCTGCTGGCCGTCAACCGGGCCCAGGCCGCCGCGGGCGACACGGGCCCCGTCCCGCTGGGTCCCGCCATCGCCGGCGGTGCGGCCGCCCGGGACCTGTCCTGGGCGGAGGTGCTGTGGGAGCGCGGCTCCGGCCGGATGCCGCGCGGGCTCACCGGCATGGCGGGCCGGCTGCGCCGGGTCCCCGAGGGCTCCCTGACCGGAGCCGCCGCCTGGGCGGCGGTGGCGCCGCCCGGCGAACTGCTGCGCCGGGTGGCCGAGAAGGTGAACGTCACCGTCGCCGTCCAGGCCACGGACGGTTTCGAGGACGGCGTCCACCGGCTCACCGGAGACCGGCTGCTGCCGCACCGCCCCGGCCCCGGCGCCCTGGCCGCCCTGGAACGGGACTATGGCTACAAGCTGGCCCCCGGCAACGGCTGCGACGTCCGCCACGCCTCCGCCGTCTGGTTCTGCTCGGTGCGCCAGCACGAGCTGGTCGCCGAACTCGGGCCGGCCGCCTGGACCCTCGCCCAGTACGTGGCGGGCTGGATCACCCAGGGCCTGTGCCTGAACGCCGCCGCCCACGGGCTCTACGCCCGCCCGGCGCGCGCCTTCGACGGGCTCGCCGTCCAGCGGCCGCTGGGCCTGGCACCCGACGAGACCGTCCTGCTGTCCGTCATCAGCGGCACCCCCCGCTTCAACGGACTCCCCCTGGATCTGAGGTTGTGACATGACGACGTGGACCTCCTGGCACCTGCACCTCGCGTCCGCCGAGCGGCCGCTGGGCGACCGGGTCGTCACCGACGTGGTGGGCCCGGCCATGGCCGAAGTGCCGTCCGGCAGCTGGTTCTTCATGCGCTACTGGCAGGGCGGGCCGCACATCCGCCTGCGCGTGCGCGACCTGCCCGCGGGGGCCGCCGCCGCGCTGACCCGCACCCTCGAACAGCGGCTCGCCGCCGCGAACAGGCTCCTGCCCGGTGAGGAGCCCCTGGACCCCGCCCGCTTCACCGCGCAGTCCCGGCGGCTGGCCACGGCGGGGGAGGGCGGGGTTCCCGTGGAGGACCTGGACCTGCTGCCGCCGGGCGTGTACGAGAACCCGTACGTCCCCGAGTACGAGCGCTACGGCGGCGCCTCCCTCATCGCCGTCTCCGAAGCCCTCTTCGGCACCTCCAGCGAGCTGTGCCTGGCCTTCCTGCGCACCCGGCCCTCCGACAGGGCGCGTACGGCACTCGCCCTGCGGGCCACCGCCGTCGCGGCGTCCGTGCTCGACGCCCCCCGCTTCACCGCGTTCGGGGCCACCTCCTGGAACGACTGGGCGGGACGGGCCGGATATCCGGCGGCGGCGCTGAGCGCGCTGGAGGCGGAGTGCGTCCTCGCGGCCGACCGCCTCACCGCCGACGGCCACGACCTGCTCGCCCGGGCCGCCGCTCCGGGCCCCCTGCGCAGCTGGCACGCGGCCCTGTCCGAGGCGGTCCTGCACCAGCTCGGCCCGGAGCAGGTGTACACGGCCCGGATCCTCTTCTCCCACGTCCACATGCTCCACAACCGGCTCGGCCTGAGCACGCTCGACGAGCTGCGCAGCTACCTGCTGCTGGCCCGCCAGGCCGGCCCCGAACTCCCCACCCCCCTCCCGACCGCAGCGAGGACGGCATGACGACACGCGGCAACTCCCCCCTCTCCCACCCGGTCTTCGGCGCGCTCGGCAGGCTGACCGCCGACCCCGAGGCCTTCCGCGCCGGCCCCCCGGCCGAACCGGTGGTGTTCCGGGCCTCGGACCGGTTCGCGGACCTCTTCGGCTGGGAGGCCCTGGACGCCTCGCTGGCGGCGTCCGGCCGGCGGCTCCCCGACTTCCGGGTGATCCGCGACGGCGCCCAGATCGCCGACCAGCGCTACACCCGCGCCACCCTCATGTACGCGGACGCCCCCGACCTGCGCAAGACGAGCGGCGAACTCGCCGAAGGCGCCTCCCTGGTGATGCAGGGACTCCAGGAATACAGCGAGCCCATCGCCCGCTTCACCCGCGAGCTGGCCCACGACACCTCGCGCCCGGTGCACGTGAACGCGTACATCACCCCGCCCAAGTCCCAGGGCTTCGCCGCCCACTTCGACCCGCGCGACGCCTTCATCGTGCAGGTCGAGGGGACGAAGGTGTGGACCCTCCGGGAGCCGGTCCTGCCGTCCCCCCTCGCCCACGAGTCCTGGGACCGCCTGCGCGAGGGCGGTGAGTGGACCACCGAGCGGCTGGACGCCGTCGAGCCGTGGAAGGTGCTCACCCTGGAGCCCGGCGACGTGCTGTGGCTGCCGCGCGGCTGGGTCCACTCCGCACGCAGCGAGGGCGTCTCCTCCCTGCACCTCACCCTCAGCCTGACGGCGTGGACCGAGCACTGGGCGGTGGGCGAGCTGCTGTCCCGCGTCGTCCAGGTGCCCGGCCGTACGACGTTCCCCGCGGACTTCGTGCGCGATCCGGATACTGCCGTCGAGGCGGTGGCCGCCCTGCGCAGGGGACTGGCCGACTGGTTCGCGCAGTCCTCCGACGAGGAGCTCGCGGAGGTCCTGCGCAAGGCCGCGATCCGGCAGTTCCCGGCGCCGCTGCGCCAGGTCTCGGCGGTCCTGGCCGACGACCGCCTGACCCCGGACACCGCTTTCACGGTCCACCGCGAGAGCGTCCTCAGCGCCGTCGAGGACGGCAAGCACCTCCTCCTCCACCTGGCCGACCGGGTCCTGACCCTCCCCGCGGCCGCCGCTCCCGCCCTCGCACAGATCCTGCGCCGCAACCGGTTCACCCTTGCCGAGCTGCCCGTGGCCGAGGACGTCGTCCGCCTGCTGTGGCGCGAGGGCCTCCTCTCCCGCGCCTGACCGACCATCCCCCTCCGGCTCCGTGAGCCGTGCGCCCTCCCCCTTCCCCCCCCCGGGTGCACGGCTCACGGAGCGCCCCCCTCCTGAAGGAGCACCACAGTGAACCCCCGCGCCCTGATCACCGCAGCCCTGATCGTGGTCCTCACCCTGGCCGCCATCGTCGCCATCGGCGCTCTGCCGCACGACATGCAGCCGATGCCCCGCATCCTGGTCCTGGCCGCCGGTATCACCACGGTGATCCTGGCCCTGCGCAGGCCCCGCCGCACCGCCCCGTAGAACGCAGGGCCTCACCCGGAGCGACCACGATCGAGTCCCTGCTTGTCGAGGTGGTCCACGGCGTAGCGCAGGCCCCGGGCTCGTACCTGTTCCCAGCGGGCTTCCTCCTGTCGTCGTCGCCGTCGCCGTCGCCGTCGCCGTCGCCTCGCGGGCGGGCGCCGGGTCACCGACCGCTTCCCGGGCCGGAGAAGACGACGGGGCCTGGCCGGCCCCGGAACCCGCCCGCGCGGTGGTGCCGTACCGGTGTGCCGTCCGAGCGCACGCAGTCCTTGATCCAGGGCGCAGCTGCATGCCCCTCACCAGTCGCGTTACGCCTCCCTGCGCAGCCGACTCATGAAAGCACCCGCCACCGACAACAGGTCACCGGTCGGTCGCAATTCGTGACCGTCGGTCCAATCGCCGAGCCGTATCGTCCGGGTCGACCTCGGCCCGCTCGCACCCCGCATCGGGCGGCCCCCAGTCGACTCCGTCAACCGGCCTTTTGCGGATGGCGGTTCGTCGCCACCTTCACGAGTTGCGGCACGCGGAGGGCGCGGGGGCCCTGAGGGGTCTGGACAACGACGAAGGCCCAGGTCTGTGACCTGGGCCTTCGTATCTGAGCGGATGACGGTAATCGAACCCGCGCTATAAGCTTGGGAATCACCGATCTTCAACGCTCCAGACGCGCTGTGACCTGCGAAAACAGGCGGCGATCCGAGCCTTCCGGCCCGCCCCGTAGCCCGCCGTTGTCCATGGTTCCCCGTCCTACCTGGCACGGGTCTGGCACGCGATCAGCTTGCGCCCATGGGGTCAGTGGTACGTATGCATATTGCCTAGAAGGTGCCGTCATCGTCGAGTGAAATGCGCGCTTTCTCGATGAAGTCATCTAGCGCGTCGTCCAACCTCATGGAGCATTCGCGTCCCTTCTCGAATCTCACGGAGATTGAGTCTCCGCCGATAAGTCCGTGAGCGACAGTCATAGTTGATTCCATGACATCGTGAGAGCGATCGCAGACGGAAGTTGCTGCTCGGCTCATCGTGGCAGGCCCAGCCAGCTTCACTCGTGTTGAGAGCGTCAGCAGCTCGATCCAGTGTCGATGGGCCTCTTGCCAGAGCGCTTCCGTGTTGGCATTGCCAGAACCTCTAAGCGCGAGATTCAATCCCTCTGCATCTGTCGGGACGGGGGCGATGAAAAAGCGGCTAGCGTGAGTCTCCGCAGCCGATGCTGCGGCTATGAATTCTTCGTAGACCGCTTGTCGCGAGTCACGGCGTTGGCGCCGGTGTTCACCTCTCGCCGTAATCTTCGCTTGTTCCCGCGCAGACCACCCCGTAGCGAGTGCCGCCCCCGTGGTCGCCACTGCCCCTGCCAACGCTCCCAGTACTGCGGCCACCCCTGCGTCCATCCAATGCAGATTAGAGGCGAATCGCGACGCGCACCCTGACTACTGGCGTACCTGCTACTTCCCCCAACTTCCATCCCGTCTGCCGTCGGCCCACACACATGTGGAGCGGGCGCGGTGCCCGGTGCCGTGTCTGCTCGGCTTGTCCTGGGCCGATGGCAGACGGGATGGGAGTTCCCCGCCTCAGCCATCCACGGGCCGGCACCCGCGTACGGCGCCCCGTCCATCCCGGAGTCGGAGCGCCCCCGCCGGAGGCATGTCGGTGACAGATGGAACCGGTGGCCGTTGGGGGTTACCTCATGCCCTTGGGCCTATCCCGCCTGTAGGGGCGGGCGTCGGCGTAGCGGGGGCGGAGCGGGCCGCAGGCAGGAGCGTCGCCCCGAGCGGAGACGGGAAGCCCGCCCGGCGGAGCGGAGCGCAGCCGGGTGCTTGATGAGGTGGAGAAACCTGTAACAGGTCCCCTGCTGATCCTCGGCTACGCCGTGGTGAGTGCGTCGGCGATGGCCTGCATGTCATCCGTTACGGCATCGGCTCCCGCGTCCGCGAACAGAGCGGCCTTGTGGGGCTTGTTGGCGTAGCCGATGACCGTCATACCGGCTGCCCGAGCGGCCTGGATGTCTGTGAGCGAGTCACCGATCAGCGTGCAGACCGTGACGGGGATGGACGTCAGGTCGGCCGCCGTGATGAGAGGGTGCGGGTTCGGCTTCATCAGGTGGGGCTGCCCGGAGGATCGGCCGACGATCCCCATCACGTACCCACCCAGACCATGCGCCTCCACGAAGTGTTCGATGCACTCGGCGGAGTTGTTGCTCACCACCAACACGATCCGCCCGGACGACCGCGCCGCACGGAGGGCTTCCACCGCTCCCGGAGTCGGAGGCCCGGCCACGGCGACCGCCTCGACCTCTGCCTTCGTCAGCGCACGTTCCACCTCCTGGCCGATCCCGGCATCCGCTTCCTGAGCGATGCGCAAGACCTCGATCGGATCGTCCGTCTCGGCGGCCTTGGCGCCCGCGGCCGGGTCCCGGGCGGAGAGTAAGGCGGTGAGCTGCTCGGCGACCCTGGGCGCGGGCAACCCGGCGAACACGTTGCACATGGGGCCGTCGAAGTCGAAGAGGACTACGCTCGCGGTCGAGAGAACCCATGAGAGTCGGTCATCGTGCGTCAAGGTCGGAGTCCTTCCGATGGTCTGCGCGTCGCTCTCGAACCGTATGCCTCGCTGTGCCCAGGTGTACTCCCCGGTCGTCACCGGTGTGCCTGGCTCCGAGCCTGGCCGGCCACCGTCCAGCAGGAGTCGGCTCGTGAAGCCCCGTCGACGCAGTCGCTCGTACGCCTCGGTCACGTCGTCCGGTACCGGCTGGCTGATCATCAAGCCCTGCGCCGGGTAGATCAGTAGGCGCTGCAACGCCCCGACCAACATGTCGATCACCAGGCGGGCATCACCGATGGAATCGACGTACTCCTCCAGCGTCATCGGGCTGGAAGCGCTGACGATCTCCACCTCGGGCCACAGCTTCCGCGCCGTGGCGTACGCGCGCCGCTCCTCGTACGGCTTGCTGATGAGGAGCACGGGGAGGACACGTCGATGCCGGCCTCCTCAAGCAGCTGCCGGGAGAAGCGGATGTTCTCGCCCGTGTTCCGGGCTCGCGGCTCCACCAGTACGGCCGAGCCGGGGACGCCGAGTTCGAGCGCCCGCTCCCGGTAGTGCACGGCTTCGCCGCGGGGCATCCGCTCTCGCGTCGTCGGGCTGGTGGCTCCGCTGAACACGAGCAAGGGGGCCCTTGCGAGCTGCGGTGTCTGGGTGCGTCGCGCCGAGCCGGAGCTCAACACCGGTCGGCGGGCGCCCGGTGAGACCAAGAGCGAGGCAGGAAAGCGGTTCATCGTTCTGCCCCGCTTCACGGCCGGTGATCTCAAGACGCACATGTACCTGTACGCCGAGCAGAAGCCGGACGGGCTGCTCTTCGTGGAGGAGCGTGGTGCACCGTTCCGGCGTACGACGTTCGGTCGGAAGTGGAAGAAGGCGCGTAAGGCGGCAGGACTGCCGGAGACGTTCACGTTCTACGACCTTCGTCACACCGGGCACACCCTCTCGACGCAGTCGGGGGCCACGTTGAAGGACACGATGGTCCGCGCCGGCCAGTCCTCGGAGAAGGCGGCGATGATCTACCAGCACTCCAACCTGGAGCGTCAGCGGGAGGTCGCTCGGGGATCGATGCCCGGGTGCGTGCCATGAGGGGAAAGGCCGACGAATTCGCATCTGGCACGGATCTGGCACGGATCTGGCACGGGAGGGATAGAGAGGTCTAGGCAACACAAAAGCCCCGGGTCGCTGACCTGGGGCTTTGCTTTGGAGCGGATGACGGGAATCGAACCCGCGCTATAAGCTTGGGAAGCTCATGTTCTACCATTAAACTACATCCGCATAACGTTCCAGTTGCCTGGAGCGGTATCTTTGGACACTCTACCCCATGATCGACCCCCGGTGAATCGGCCGCGGGGTCGTCGTCGTGTGTGGGGTGCATCGACAGTCGTGGGAGCGGGAGTTGGGGCGTAACGTACCCGTGCGTCGCGGTGCTCGGGCGGTCTTGGAGTGGCGGCTGGAGCGGGTCGCGATCATCCCCTAATGTGGCGATTCGTCGCAGTACGGCAGGTTGGGGAAAGGGACTCGATGGAGAACACCGTCGTCCGTTGTGCCGAAGGGCACGTTTTCAGTACCGCTTCGTTTCCGCTGCAGCACCTCGGTGCCGGCCGGATCGGGCCCGGGCGGCTGCTGCGGTGCCCGCGGTGTGCGCGGCTGAGGCACGCCGTGCCCGTCGGGGCGACGGCCGTCAAGCGATAGCGGTCCGCGGGGCGCGCGGCGCCGCTCTCGATTGGGGGTGGCCCGTGCGCACTGCGTATCCTCGGGACGTGCTTCTCTCAGACAAAGACATCCGGGCCGAGATCGACAGCGGACGGGTTCGCATCGACCCGTTCGAGGAATCGATGGTGCAGCCCTCCAGCATCGATGTACGTCTCGACCGCTTCTTCCGGGTGTTCGAGAACCACCGCTACGCCCACATCGACCCCGCCGTCGAGCAGCCCGACCTGACCCGCATGGTCGAGCCGGAGGGCGACGAGGCTTTCATCCTCCACCCCGGTGAGTTCGTGCTCGCCTCGACCTACGAGGTCATCTCGCTGCCCGAGGACATCGCCTCCAGACTGGAGGGGAAGTCCAGCCTGGGCCGCCTGGGGCTGGTGACGCATTCGACCGCCGGGTTCATCGACCCCGGTTTCTCGGGGCACGTGACGCTCGAACTGTCGAACCTCGCCACCCTCCCCATCAAGCTGTGGCCCGGGATGAAGATCGGGCAGCTGTGCATGTTCCGGCTCAGCTCGCCCGCCGAGTTCCCGTACGGGAGCGAGCGGTACGGATCGCGGTACCAGGGCCAGCGCGGCCCCACGGCCTCGCGCTCCTTCCAGAACTTCCACCGCACCCAGGTGAGGCACGAGGCATGAGCGACGTCGTACGAGAGAACCTGAACTACGAGGGATTCGGGCGGGCGGTGCGCGAGCTCGCGCAGACCATCGCCGATGACGGCTACGAGCCCGACATCATCCTCAGCATCGCCCGGGGCGGCGTCTTCGTCGCCGGCGGTCTGGCGTACGCGCTCGACTGCAAGAACATCCACCTGGTGAACGTCGAGTTCTACACGGGTGTCGGGACCACGCTGGAGATGCCGGTCATGCTGGCGCCCGTGCCCGAGGCGATCGACTTCACCGACAAGAAGGTCCTCATCGCCGATGACGTGGCCGACACCGGCAAGACGCTGAAGCTCGTCCACGACTTCTGCCTGGGCCACGTCGCCGAGGTCCGGTCCGCAGTGATCTACGAGAAGTCGCACTCGCTCGTGAAGTGCGAGTACGTGTGGAAGAAGACCGACGAGTGGATCAACTTCCCGTGGTCGGTCGAGCCGCCCGTCGTGAAGCGTGAGGGTCAGGTCCTCGACGCCTGACCAGGCGGAAGCGCCCGATGAGTGAGGGCCCCGGCGTCTTGTGCGCCGGGGTCCTCCTCGTCGTTCGTCGTTCGTCGCGGGCGCGCGGGCCCTACAGCGTGCCCAGCTTGATGATCGACAGCAGTGCGACGAGCTGGATCGCGGACGCGCCCAGCGCCTTCTGCCACGGCAGGTCGTGCGACTTGCTGACGAGCGAGGTGAACAGGGCACCGGCCGCCACCCAGGTGGCCCAGCCCAGCACCTGTACGAACATGTTGTCCCCGCCCAGGAACACGGCGAAGAGCAGGCGCGGGGCGTCCGTGATGGACATGACCAGCATCGACAGGCCCACGGTCGGCTGCCACGCGCCGTCGCCGCCCAGCTGGCGGGCCAGGGTGTGCGTGACCGCGCCCAGGATCATGCCGCAGATGACGAAGGCCACACCGGCGCTGAGGACGATCGGGACGGCGTTGGCGAGGGTGGCCTTCATGACGTCCTCGCGGGCGTCGTCGAGGCCGAAGACCGCGAGGAGGCCGTACAGGAAGGTCACGATGAGCGCGGGGCCCCAGACGGCGTAGTCGCGCATCTGCAGGAACGTCGGCCCCGGCCGCATCACGATGCCGCGCAGGAGCTCCTTCCACGGCAGCCGCGGGCCCGCCGGCGCGGCCGCAGCGGCGCCCGCGTGGTAGGTCGCGCCCTGGCTGTACGGGTCCTCGCCGTACGCGAAGACCTGGGTGTGCCCCGGGTTGTCGTTCGCGTACGAGCCGCCGCCGCGGCCGCCCTGGCCGCCCTGGTCGTACGGGGGTTGCTGCCGGCCGTACGACTGGCCGTGCTGCTGTCCGTACGGCTGCTGCTCGTGCGGGTCGAAGTACTCGGGCTCGCCGTGGTCTCCGGCGGCGGGCTGCTGAGGCCACTGCTGCTGGGGAGGGTAGGGCTGTTGGCCGTACGGCGCCTGCGGCGGTTGCTGCTGCTGTCCGTACGGCTGCTGCCGCGGGGGTTGTTGGGGAGCGCGGTTGTTGTCCCGGCCGCGTCCGATCCTGAATCCAGCCACGTGATCGAACGTACCTGGTCCCGGAGGTCGTGGTGGGCGGGCTGCCGGAATAGAGGCCCTTTGCGGCTGAGCTGTGACATCCCCTAGGGGATCCCTATTGGGTGGGTTTGGGTGGTTTACCTGGTTGGTGGGGAGTCTGCTGGGGTTCGTTACGTTGTCGACGGATTACGTAGATATCAGCTCCGTAGCTTCGGGTGTGTCGCCTCCGGGGCGTACGTCACGAATTACGAGCCACGAGCCACGAGCCACGAGCCACGAGCCACGAGCCACGAGCCACGAGCCATGAGTACGAGAAGAGCCTCCATATGCGCAGCACCCGTCGTACCACCCTTCGTACCGCCGCCGTCTTCGCGGGCACGGCCGCCGTACTGGCCCTCCCGGCCGGATCCGCGTTCGCGGACTCGCCGACCGGGCCGGAGCGGGAGGTTCTGCCGGGGGTCGAGCAGCCGGTCGAGGAGGAGCCGGTGAAGGAGCGGCCCGTGGGGGAGGAGAAGCCCGTCACGCAGCCGGCCGTTGATCCGGGCGTGCCGCAGGCCAAGCGGGCGTTCGTGACCACGGTCAAGCTCGCGGACGGCTCGATCGCCAAGGTCTACAAGATCGGCGACACCCGTTTCGAGGCCGAGATCTTCTCCAGGGCGACGAAGCTGGACACGCTGGTCAGCAAGGGCGGCAGCCCGGCGTACGGGCAGAACAACGGGATGCACGTCGTACTGCGGCCGAACGGGACCGTGACCTCGTGGGTGGAGGGCGAGCAGAAGCCGAAGCCGCGGCCCAAGCAGCTGGTGAAGCCCGTCGAGAAGCCGAAGCACGAGGTCAAGAGGGGGACCTCGGTCCGGATCACCATGCCGGACGGGCGGATCGCGAAGCTGATCGACGGGCCGAAGGGCAAGCGGGTCGAGATCTCCATGCCGAACGGGAACCTGCTCGGGACGATCGACCGGAAGCACCCCCGTGCGCAGAACGACGGCTGGACGTACCGGATCGTCCAGGACGGCAAGCGCGCGAAGTTCGTCGTCATCGACGGGAGGGGCGGCGGGAGCAGCTGGGTGTACGGGTTCGACGGCAGGCTGATCGAGAAGTACGCGGCCGAGCGCTCGGAGGCCTCGAAGGCCGGCAAGCCGTCCGGGACGCCGACGGTGGGATGGCTGCCGCAGGGGCGGCGGGGCTGGACTTCGCCCTGCTGAAGCGGGGGCGCGCCGACCAGTCCTGACCGGTGGGCGGGCCGGGGGTGGGCTTCGGCGCCGGATCCCCGAAACGCCGGTACGGCCGGCCCCCTGAGCAGGGGCCGGCCGTACCGGCGTTTCGTTGTGGACGGGCGGTCCGGGCCTAAGCCTTGGCCTCCGGCTTGGCCTCGGGTTCGGCGTCCGCCGCAGCCTCGGGCTCGGCCTTTGCCTCGGCCTCGGTGGCCGGCTCGGCCTCGGTCGCGGCCGTGGTGGCCGCCTCCGCGTCCGCTTCGGCCTTGGACTCGGCCTCTGCTGCGGCTTCCGCCTCGGCCTTCGCCTTGGCTTCTGCCTCCGCCTTCGCCTTCGCCGCAGCCTCTGCCTCTGCCTTCGCCTTGGCTTCCGCCTCGGCCTTCGCCTTCGCCTCGGCCTCGGCTTCCGCCTTCGCCGCCGCGGCCTCCGCCTCGGCGGCCGCCGCCTGCTCCGCCGCCAGGGCCTCCGCCGCCAGTTCGGCCTCCGTCGGGGCCGGGGCCTTCACCGACTCCAGGAGGAGCTGGGCCACGTCCACGACCTGGACGGATTCCTTCGCCTGGCCGTCGTTCTTCTTGCCGTTCACCGAGTCCGTCAGCATGACCAGGCAGAACGGGCAGGCCGTCGAGACGATGTCCGGGTTCAGGGACAGCGCCTCGTCCACGCGCTCGTTGTTGATGCGCTTGCCGATGCGCTCTTCCATCCACATCCGCGCGCCACCGGCGCCACAGCAGAAGCCCCGCTCCTTGTGGCGGTGCATCTCCTGCTGCCGCAGCCCCGGCACGGCCGACATGATCTCGCGCGGCGGCGTGTAGACCTTGTTGTGCCGGCCCAGGTAGCACGGGTCGTGGTACGTGATCAGCCCGTCCACCGGGGTCACCGGCAGCAGCCGGCCCTCGTCGATCAGGTGCTGGAGCAGCTGCGTGTGGTGGATGACCTCGTACTCGCCGCCCAGCTGCGGGTACTCGTTCGCGATGGTGTTGAAGCAGTGCGGACACGTCGAGACGATCCGCTTCGCCGACTTCGGCTTCTTCGTCTCCGGGTCGTCGTCGTCCTCGCCGAACGCCATGTTCAGCATCGCCACGTTCTCCTGGGCGAGCTGCTGGAACAGCGGCTCGTTGCCCAGGCGGCGCGGGGAGTCACCGGTGCACTTCTCGTCGCCGCCCATGATCGCGAACTTGACGCCCGCGATGTTCAGCAGCTCGGCGAAGGCCTTCGTCGTCTTCTTCGCGCGGTCTTCCAGCGCGCCCGCGCAGCCGACCCAGTACAGGTAGTCGTACTCCGAGAGGTCCTCGGCGTCCTTGCCGACGATCGGGACCTCGAAGTCGACCTCCTTGGTCCACTCCACGCGCTGCTTCTTGGCCAGACCCCAGGGGTTGCCCTTCTTCTCCAGGTTCTTGAGCATCGTGCCCGCCTCCGACGGGAACGCGCTCTCGATCATCACCTGGTAGCGGCGCATGTCGACGATGTGGTCGATGTGCTCGATGTCGACCGGGCACTGCTCGACGCACGCACCGCAGGTCGTGCAGGACCACAGCACGTCCGGGTCGATGACGCCGTTCTCCTCGGCGGTGCCGATCAGCGGGCGCTCGGCCTCCGCCAGCGCCGCCGCGGGAACGTCCTTGAGCTGCTCCGCGGTCGCCTTCTCCTCGCCCTCCATGGTCTTGCCGCCACCCGCGAGCAGGTACGGCGCCTTGGCGTGGGCGTGGTCGCGCAGCGACATGATCAGGAGCTTCGGGGACAGCGGCTTGCCCGTGTTCCACGCCGGGCACTGCGACTGGCAGCGGCCGCACTCCGTGCACGTGGAGAAGTCGAGGATGCCCTTCCAGGAGAACTGCTCGACCTGGGAGACGCCGAAGACGTCGTCCTCGCCCGGCTCCTCGAAGTCGATCTCCTTGCCGCCGCTCGTCATCGGCTGCAGGGCGCCCAGGGCCGTCGAACCGTCGGCGTTCCGCTTGAACCAGATGTTCGGGAAGCCGAGGAAGCGGTGCCAGGCGACACCCATGTTGGTGTTGAGCGAGACCGTGATCATCCAGGTGAAGGAGGTGACGATCTTGAGTGCGGCGAAGAAGTACGTCAGGTACTGGATCGTGCTCAGGTCCAGCCCGTCGAACGCGGCGATCAGCGGGTACGAGGCGAAGAAGCCCGGCTCCCAGCCGTCGACGCCGTGCTGGACGCCCTCCAGCGCGCGCAGCGTCATGATGCAGACGCCGACGATCAGGATGACGGCCTCGACGAAGTACGCCTGGCCCGTCTTGGAACCCGCGAAGCGGGACTTGCGGCCCGCCGCGCCCGGCCGGCTCAGCTGCCGGATCACGATCAGGGTCACGATGCCGAGGACGGTCATCAGGCCGAGGAACTCGGTGAAGATCTCGTACGGCAGCCAGTCGCCGATGATCGGGATCAGCCAGTCGGCCTGGAAGAGCTGGCCGAAGGCGTTCACGATCGTCAGCAGCAGCGAGAAGAAGCCCACCGCCACGAACCAGTGCGCGAAGCCGACGATGCCCCAGCGGTTCATGCGGGTGTGGCCGAGGAACTCCTTGACCAGGGTGATGGTGCGCTGCGTCGGATCGCCCGTGCGGGTGCCCGCGGGCACTGGCTGGCCGAGCCGCACGAAGCGGTAGATCTGCACGGTGGCACGGCCGAACAGCGCGACGGCCACCACCGTGATGACCAGCGACACGATGATCGCGGCGAGTTGCATGGAAGGGCTCCTCGGGCGGCACTTACTAAGCGGTAACTTATGAAGTCAAGGGTTGAGGTTACCCATTCCCCGCGCCGCAATGTAGGTGGGCGAGCGGTGATCTGTGTCGCTCAGGCATGCCTCAGGAGCGCCTGTGCCGACAGGCCGCCCGAGGGGTCTGAGCCAGGATCGCGAGATCCATCCCCAGCCAATGGCTCTCCACATAGTGCCGGTCCAGCAGCGCCATCTCTTCCCAGGGGAGGTCGGATCGCGCGCTGACCTGCCACAAACCGGTCATTCCTGGGCGTACGAGAAGCCTGTCGGCCCGGTTCGTACGCGGCTCCGGACGCGGCCCGACCAGCGACATCTCTCCGCGCAGCACGTTCAGCAGCTGCGGCACCCCGTCCAGGGCGCACCGTTCCAGGGCCGCCCCCAGCCGCCCCGCCGCGTCCGTGCGCAGCCGCCAGGTGAGGAAGGGCCGCCCCGCGAGCCCGGCCGCCGGCTCCCGTACGAGGACCCGCCCGCCCTGGGTCGCGTACAGCAGGGCCGCGACGATCGCCAGCGGCAGCGCGAGCAGCGCGGCCAGCGCGGTCGCCCCGAGGAGGTCGACCACCCGCTTGGCCGACAGGCCCGAGAGGTCCGGCAGGCCCGGAAGGCCCGCCCGGCGCGCCGGGGGGCGCGGGCCTGCGGGGGGCCGTCGTACGAGGTGCCGGATCGGGGGGAGCGTGAGCGTCGGCAGCGGCATGGGGGCACCCTGCCCTGCGCCTCCGGCGGCCGCCGGGTGCCGCGCAGCGCCCGGGCCCAGCATCCCCCGCTCGGCCCTCCGGGGCTGGCCGTGAGTGTAAGACCGGGATAAAAGTTGAGTCGCCCACACTCACCTCTGTTGACGTCCGCTCGGTGATGGGGCATGGTTGAGTCTGTTCCACTCAAGTCAGCTGGAGGAAATCAAAATGGCACGTGCGGTCGGCATCGACCTGGGCACCACTAACTCCGTCGTCAGCGTTCTCGAAGGCGGCGAGCCCACCGTCATCACCAACGCCGAGGGCGCCAGGACCACGCCGTCCGTCGTCGCCTTCGCCAAGAACGGCGAGGTCCTCGTCGGCGAGGTCGCCAAGCGCCAGGCGGTCACGAACGTGGACCGCACCATCCGCTCGGTCAAGCGCCACATGGGCACTGACTGGAAGATCAACCTGGATGGCAAGGACTTCAACCCGCAGCAGATGAGCGCCTTCATCCTGCAGAAGCTGAAGCGCGACGCCGAGGCGTACCTGGGTGAGAAGGTCACGGACGCGGTCATCACCGTCCCGGCCTACTTCAACGACTCCGAGCGCCAGGCGACGAAGGAGGCCGGCGAGATCGCGGGCCTGAACGTCCTGCGTATTGTCAACGAGCCGACCGCCGCCGCCCTGGCCTACGGCCTCGACAAGGACGACCAGACCATTCTCGTCTTCGACCTCGGTGGCGGCACCTTCGACGTGTCGCTCCTGGAGATCGGCGACGGCGTCGTCGAGGTCAAGGCCACCAACGGTGACAACCACCTCGGTGGTGACGACTGGGACCAGCGCGTCGTCGACTACCTGGTGAAGCAGTTCGCCAACGGCCACGGCGTGGACCTCTCCAAGGACAAGATGGCGCTCCAGCGCCTGCGCGAGGCCGCCGAGAAGGCGAAGATCGAGCTGTCCTCCTCCACGGAGACCACGATCAACCTGCCCTACATCACGGCTTCCGCCGAGGGCCCGCTGCACCTGGACGAGAAGCTCACGCGCGCCCAGTTCCAGCAGCTGACCGCGGACCTGCTGGACCGCTGCAAGACCCCGTTCCACAACGTCATCAAGGACGCCGGCATCCAGCTGTCCGAGATCGACCACGTGGTCCTGGTCGGCGGCTCCACCCGCATGCCGGCCGTCGCCGAGCTCGTCAAGGAGCTGACCGGCGGTCAGGACGCGAACAAGGGCGTCAACCCGGACGAGGTCGTCGCCATCGGCGCCACCCTCCAGGCCGGTGTCCTCAAGGGTGAGGTCAAGGACGTCCTGCTCCTCGACGTGACCCCGCTGTCCCTCGGCATCGAGACCAAGGGCGGCATCATGACCAAGCTCATCGAGCGCAACACCACGATCCCGACCAAGCGGTCCGAGATCTTCACGACGGCCGAGGACAACCAGCCGTCCGTGCAGATCCAGGTCTACCAGGGTGAGCGCGAGATCGCGGCGTACAACAAGAAGCTCGGCATGTTCGAGCTGACCGGCCTGCCGCCGGCCCCGCGTGGCGTCCCGCAGATCGAGGTCTCCTTCGACATCGACGCGAACGGCATCATGCACGTCACGGCCAAGGACCTTGGCACGGGCAAGGAGCAGAAGATGACCGTCACCGGCGGCTCCTCGCTCGGCAAGGACGAGGTCGACCGCATGCGCCAGGAGGCGGAGCAGTACGCGGACGAGGACCTGCGCCGCAAGGAGGCGGCCGAGTCCCGCAACCAGGGCGAGCAGCTCGTCTACCAGACGGAGAAGTTCGTCAAGGACAACGAGGACAAGGTCCCGGCCGAGGTCAAGACCGAGGTCGAGGCCGCCGTCGCCGAGCTGAAGGAAAAGCTCAAGGGCGAGGACACCGCCGAGATCCGCACCGCGACCGAGAAGCTCGCCGCGGTCAGCCAGAAGCTGGGCCAGGCCATCTACGCCGACGCACAGGCCGCCGGTGCAGCCACCGGTGACGCGGGCCAGGCCGGAGCCGCGGACGCCGCCGACGACGTCGTCGACGCCGAGATCGTGGACGAGGACAAGCCGAAGGGCGGCGCTGCCTGATGTCGGAGGAGACCCCGGGTTTCGAGGAGAAGCCCGAAGTCCCCACCGGCGCCACGGCTGACGACGCCGCCGAGCCGAAGGCCGCAGCTTCCTCCGAGGAGGAGGCCGCGGCCCCGGCCGGGGACTCCGGAGCAAAGTCCGCTCAGGACACGGCTCTCCTGGCGCAGCTGGACCAGGCCCGTACCGCGCTCGGCGAGCGCACCGCGGACCTCCAGCGGCTCCAGGCGGAGTACCAGAACTACCGCCGCCGGGTCGAGCGGGACCGCATCGCCGTCAAGGAGATCGCGGTCGCGTCCCTCCTGACGGAGCTGCTCCCGACCCTGGACGACATCGGCCGGGCGCGGGACCATGGCGAGCTGGTCGGCGGCTTCAAGTCGGTGGCCGAATCGCTGGAGACCGCCGCGGCCAAGATGGGGCTGCAGCAGTTCGGCAAGGAGGGCGAGCCCTTCGACCCGACGATCCACGAGGCCCTGATGCACTCGTACGCGCCGGACGTCACCGAGGACACCTGCGTGGCGATCCTGCAGCCGGGGTACCGGATCGGCGAGCGTACGATCCGCCCCGCGCGGGTCGCGGTGGCCGAGCCCCAGCCGGGCGCGGCCACCAAGTCCGAGTCGGCCGAGGCCGACGCGCCTTCGGACGAGGACACGGATGCCCCCGACAAGGGCTGATGTTGCACCAGTAGCGGTACGAGAGGAGGGACACCGGGGATGAGCACGAAGGACTTCGTCGAGAAGGACTACTACAAGGTCCTCGGTGTCCCGAAGGACGCCACCGAGGCCGAGATCAAGAAGGCGTACCGGAAGCTCGCGCGCGAGTTCCACCCGGACGCCAACAAGGGCGACGCCTCGGCCGAGGAGCGCTTCAAGGAGATCTCCGAGGCGAACGACATCCTCGGTGACGCCAAGAAGCGCAAGGAGTACGACGAGGCCCGCGCCCTGTTCGGGAACGGCGGCTTCCGCCCCGGTCCCGGCGGGGGCGGCGGCTCGTTCAACTTCGACCTGGGCGACCTGTTCGGCGGCAACCAGCAGGGTGGCGGCGCGGGCGCCGGCGGCTTCGGCGGCGGCGGCCTGGGCGATGTGTTCGGCGGACTGTTCAACCGCGGCGGCGCCGGCCCCGGCACGCGCGTCCAACCGCGCCGCGGCCAGGACATCGAATCGGAGGTCACCCTCTCCTTCACGGAGGCGGTGGACGGGGCCACGGTCCCGCTCCGGATGTCCTCCCAGGCGCCCTGCAAGGCCTGTTCGGGCACCGGCGACAAGAACGGCACGCCGCGCGTGTGCCCGACCTGCGTCGGCACCGGCCAGGTCTCCCGGGGCAGCGGCGGCGGCTTCTCGCTGACCGACCCCTGCGCCGACTGCAAGGGCCGCGGCCTGATCGCGGAGACCCCCTGTGACGTCTGCAAGGGCAGCGGGCGGGCCAAGTCCTCCCGCACCATGCAGGTCCGCATCCCGCCGGGCGTCTCCGACAGCCAGCGGATCCGGCTGCGCGGCAAGGGCGCTCCGGGCGAGCGCGGCGGCCCCGCCGGCGACCTGTACGTGGTCGTCCACGTCGGCACCCACCCGGTGTTCGGCCGCAAGGACGACAACCTGACGGTCACCGTCCCGGTGACGATCGCCGAGGCCGCCCTGGGCGCCGACATCAAGGTCCCGACCCTGAACGGCCCCTCGGTGACGCTGAAGCTGCCGCCGGGCACCCCCAGCGGCCGCACGATGCGGGCCCGCGGCAAGGGAGCGGTCCGCAAGGACGGCACCCGCGGGGACCTGCTGGTGACGGTCGAGGTCGCGGTGCCGGCCGAGCTGTCGGACAAGGCCCGCGAGGCGCTGGAGATGTACCGCGACGCGACGGAGTCGGAGGACCCGCGCGCCGTGCTGTTCGAGTCCGCGAAGGGAGCATGATCATGGACGGCCGCCGCAGGAGCCACTACCAGCTCAACGACGACACTCCTGTCTACGTCATCTCGGTGGCCGCCCAGCTCTCGGGCCTGCATCCGCAGACCCTGCGCCAGTACGACCGGCTCGGCCTGGTCTCCCCGGACCGGACGGCCGGCCGCGGCCGTCGCTACTCGGCCCGCGACATCGAACTGCTCCGCACGGTGCAGGCGCTGTCCCAGGACGAGGGCATCAACCTGGCCGGGATCAAGCGGATCATCGAGCTGGAGAACCAGGTCGCGGCGCTCCAGCAGCGCGTGGCCGAGCTCTCGGCGGCGGTGGACGGCGCTGCGGCCGTGCTCCAGCAGCGCGAGGCCCAGGTGCACGCCTCGTACCGGCGGGATCTGGTCAAGTACCAGCCGCCGGTGCCGGGCAACGCACTGGTCGTCTGGCGCCCCGCGCCGAAGCGCCAGGGCGACTGACGCCGCCCTCGCCCGCGTGCACAGGCCCCGTCCGGGATTCCGGGCGGGGCCCGCTCGTTCCAGGGGTGTCGTCGAAGTCCCTTCTGGTCGAAGCCGCTTTGACGACACCCCCTAGTCGCCCTCGTCCTCCAGGATCCCCGAGCGGGCGATGAGGAAGCCCAGCTGGGCCCTGCTGCCGCTGCCGAGGGTGCTGGCCAGCTTCGCGATGTGCGCGCGGCAGGTCCGTACGTTCATGCCCAGACGGCGGGCGATGGCCTCGTCCACGTGCCCCTCGATGAGGAGCTGCGCGATGGTGCGCTGCACGCCCGAGATCCCGCCGCGGGTGTGCTGGTAGGTCACTTCCTCCTGGAGCGGCACGGCGCGGTGCCAGAGCTGCTCGAACACCTTGATGAGGTAGTCCACCAGTCCGGGGTGGCGCAGCTCCAGGGCGACTTGGCGGTCGTCGCTGGCCGGGATGAACGCGACGGTCCGGTCGAAGATGATGAGGCGCTCGAAGAGCTCCTCCAGCGTGCGCACCTCCACCTTGCCGGCCTTGAGGAGGTCGACGTACGCGAGCGTGCCGCGGCTGTGCCGGACGGTGTGTTGGTAGAGGGTCCGGATCCGGACACCGCGGTCGGTCAGCGGCTGGTCGCGCTCCAGGGCCTCGGTCAGCTCCAGGCTGGGGCGGGCGCCGCCGGGCTGGATGGTGAGCATCTCGGTGTGGCACTCGGCCGTGGCGAGGTTGAGGGCGGCGTTGATGGGGTCGAAGCCTTCGAGGACCGTGATGGCGTGGGTGCTCGCCGGATTCTGCGCGCTGATGGCCAGAAATGGTTCGAACGCTTCGGACAGTTCGAGCGAATCGCGCCGTCTGTCGCGGATCTCGCGTTCGATCGGATGCAGCCGCTGTGCGAGTGCCACCGCCGGTGGAACCGGACGGAGGGAATTTGCGTCATCAGGATCTGGCTGCAACAACGCCAGATCGAGCAGGCAAGGCGCCGTTTTGACGTCCCCACGTGCGATACGTCCCGTGCGCAGTGCGCTCGTGTAGAGCCGTGCCCCCTCGCCGCACAGCTCGGTGACCGAGTGGGGATGTGTCGCTTTTGTGCTGTTTGTGGTCAAATCTCCACCCCCCAGGGTCCTGAACATGCAAGAACATGATGCATCGTCCCTGTGGCAGCGACGTGCCTGAATGAGCCATCGTCTGACAGGCGGGGGAGAGGATTTCATCAAGTGAGGACGAAGCCGACCATGAACAAGAGAATGCTTCGCTCGGCGCTTGCCACCGTCATCTTCTCGGCTGTGGCCGGTCTGGGACTTGCCGGGGTCACCCTGGGGGGCGCTGAAGGGGGTGCCGCAGGCCTCCAGGCGGCGCCGCTGGAGGACAGCGGATGGCGCGCGGCACCGTTGGACAGCGGATGGCGCTCGGCCCCCGCGGACGCCGATGCCGGCGCCCTTGGCGTGGAGAGCGCGGCATGACCCCCGACGACCGCGGTTTCCGTCGCGAAATGGCCTCTGCCTACCGCTCCGGCTGGCAGTTCATCGACCTCGCCACCGCCATCCCCCACATAGGCGATTCGCTGATGGTCACCCTGTTCGGACAGCCCATTGTCATCACGCGCGAGGAGGACGAGGACGTCCGGGCGTACCGGTGCCTGCGCCGCCCCCGCGGCGCGCCGCAGCCCGTCCGCTGCGAGGTGCGCTACGGAATGGTCTTCGTCAACCTTGATCAGCGCGACCACCAGCTCTTCGAACCCGACATCACCACCGCCACCCCCCGCAGTGCCTGAAGCGATTCCCCCGTCGTTGCAGATCGCTCCAGGTGCTTCCCCCACACAACGGCGCCATCGTGGACCTGACCACGATGGCGCCGTTGTGATGTCCGCGTCCAGTGCTTGAACCGGACAAAGGTGAAAGCTGAACCGTTCCGCCGGTTCGATCCCGGGGCCGCCGGTTCGGGCACGGTCCCGCGGGTTCGGGCACGGTCCCGCCGGTTCAGGCCCGGCCCATCGCCCGGTCCAGGGTGATCTCCAGGACGACCCGGTCCGGATTGGGCGAGGGCGTCCGCCCGTACCGCTCCGCGTAGCGCGCCACCGCCTCGGCGACCGAGGCCTCGTCCGTGCGGATCACCGCGTGCCCCTCCAGGGTGGCCCAGCGGCGCCCCGCCATCTGGCAGACCGCGACCCGGGCCGGCCCCGCCTGCGTCCCCTGCGCCGCCAGCACGTTGCGGATCTTCTTGCTGTTCTTGCTGCTGATCACCCGGGCCAGGCCGGCCTCCGGGTCGTACGTGACGCCCACCGGCACCACGTGCGGGGTCCCGTCGGGGCGCGGGGTGGTCAGGGTGCAGACGTGCCGCTCCCGCCAGAAGGCGAGGTACTCGGGCGTCGGGTTGAGTACGTCAAGAGCCATGGCCCGAGGGTACGGGAGGGCGCCGATTCCGCCCTTGAGTGGAATAGACTCAACTTTGCGGACGCTGCCATACTCAAAGAGCGGGACCACCCCTGTGTCCGACCTGTCTGAGAGGAGAAGTCGCACGTGGATGCCGAGCTGACCAACAAGAGCCGGGACGCCCTGAACGCGGCCACGAGCCGTGCCGTGAAGGACGGCCACGCGGATCTGACCCCGGCGCACCTGCTGCTGGCCCTGCTGGCCGGCGAGGAGAACGAGAACATCACCGACCTCCTCGCGGCCACCGAGGCCGACCAGGCGGCGGTCCGCGGCGGCGCCGAGCGGCTGCTGGCCGCCCTGCCCAGCGTCACGGGCTCCACGGTCGCGCCCCCGCAGCCCACCCGCGAGCTGCTCGCCGTACTCGCCGAGGCCGACCAGGAGGCCGGCAAGCTCGGCGACGAGTACCTCTCCACCGAACACCTCCTCATCGCGATCGCCGCCAAGGGCGGCGCGGCCGGTGAGGTCCTTTCCACCCAGGGCGCGACGGCGAAGAAGCTGCTGGAGGCCTTCGAGAACGCACGAGGAGGACGGCGGGTGACCACCCCCGACCCCGAGGGCCAGTACAAGGCCCTCGAAAAGTTCGGCACCGACTTCACGGCGGCGGCCCGCGAGGGCAAGCTCGACCCGGTCATCGGCCGCGACCAGGAGATCCGGCGCGTCGTCCAGGTCCTGTCGCGCCGTACGAAGAACAACCCGGTGCTGATCGGCGAGCCCGGCGTCGGCAAGACGGCCGTCGTCGAGGGACTCGCGCAGCGCATCGTCAAGGGCGACGTCCCCGAGTCCCTGAAGAACAAGCGGCTGGTCTCCCTGGACCTGGGCGCGATGGTCGCCGGGGCCAAGTACCGCGGCGAGTTCGAGGAGCGCCTGAAGACGGTCCTCGCGGAGATCAAGTCCAGCGACGGCCAGATCATCACCTTCATCGACGAGCTGCACACCGTCGTCGGCGCGGGTACCGGCGGGGACTCCTCGATGGACGCGGGCAACATGCTCAAGCCCATGCTGGCCCGCGGCGAGCTGCGCATGGTCGGCGCGACCACGCTCGACGAGTACCGCGAGCGCATCGAGAAGGACCCGGCGCTGGAGCGGCGCTTCCAGCAGGTGCTGGTCGCCGAGCCGTCCGTCGAGGACACCATCGCGATCCTGCGCGGGCTCAAGGGCCGCTACGAGGCCCACCACAAGGTCGTCATCAACGACAGCGCGCTGGTGGCCGCGGCCACCCTCTCCGACCGCTACATCACCTCCCGCTTCCTGCCCGACAAGGCCATCGACCTGGTCGACGAGGCCGCGTCCCGCCTGCGCATGGAGATCGACTCCTCGCCGCTGGAGATCGACGAGCTGCAGCGCTCGGTCGACCGCCTGCGCATGGAGGAGCTGGCGCTGAGGAACGAATCCGACCCGGCCTCGATCGAACGCCTGGAGAAGATCCGCAAGGACCTCGCCGACAAGGAGGAGGAGCTGCGGGGCCTGACCGCCCGCTGGGAGAAGGAGAAGCAGTCCCTCAACCGCGTCGGCGAGCTCAAGGAGCGACTGGACGACCTGCGCGGGCAGGCGGAGCGCGCCCAGCGCGACGGGGACTTCGACACCGCCTCGAAGCTGCTCTACGGGGAGATCCCGACCCTGGAGCGCGAGCTGGCGGAGGCCACCGAGGAGGAGGAAGAGGCCTCCAAGACGGGCGGCTCCAAGAACACCATGGTCAAGGACGAGGTCGGCCCCGACGACATCGCGGACGTGGTGGGCGCCTGGACCGGCATCCCGGCCGGCCGCCTCCTCGAAGGCGAGACCCAGAAGCTGCTCCGCATGGAGGACGAGCTGGGCCGCCGCCTGATCGGCCAGAGCGAGGCCGTACGGGCCGTCTCGGACGCCGTACGCCGCACCCGGGCCGGCATCGCGGACCCTGACCGCCCGACCGGCTCCTTCCTCTTCCTGGGCCCGACGGGCGTCGGCAAGACGGAGCTGGCCAAGGCCCTCGCGGACTTCCTCTTCGACGACGAGCGGGCCATGGTCCGCATCGACATGTCGGAGTACGGCGAGAAGCACTCCGTGGCCCGCCTGGTCGGCGCCCCTCCCGGCTACGTGGGCTACGAGGAGGGCGGCCAGCTGACCGAGGCCGTCCGCCGCCGCCCGTACTCCGTGGTGCTCCTGGACGAGGTGGAGAAGGCCCATCCCGAGGTCTTCGACATCCTGCTCCAGGTCCTGGACGACGGACGCCTCACGGACGGCCAGGGCCGCACCGTGGACTTCCGCAACACGATCCTGATCCTCACCTCGAACCTCGGCAGCCAGTTCCTGATGGACCCGGCGGCGTCGGAGGAGGAGAAGAAGGCCAGGGTCCTGGAGGTGGTCCGCGCGAACTTCAAGCCGGAGTTCCTCAACCGCCTGGACGACCTGGTGGTCTTCTCCGCGCTCAGCGCGCCGGAGCTGGCGCGGATCGCCGAGCTCCAGATCGGCGGCCTCGCCAAGCGCCTGGCGGAGCGCCGCCTGACCCTGGACGTCACCCCCGAGGCCCTGGCCTGGCTGGCGGACAAGGGCAACGACCCGGCGTACGGCGCCCGGCCGCTGCGCCGCCTGATCCAGACGGCGATCGGCGACCGCCTGGCCAAGGAGATCCTCGCCGGCGAGGTCCGCGACGGAGACACCGTCCGGGTGGACGTGGCGGGTGAGGACCTGATCGTGGGCAAGGCCATGTAGCCGGGGCCCGGCCCCCGGCCCCCGCGCCCCGGTCCCCCTTATCGGTGGCTTACTCCTGTCCGCCCTGCGCGGATCGCACGTGCGGGGGTGGACAGGGGGTGGGAGCCATGGGGGAGGATGACAACATCCGCACGAAGGGAAAACACGGTGAGCATCGACCCGGCCTCGATTCCGAACTTCGGAGGGCAGCAGCCCGATCCGCAGGCCACAGGACCGGCGGGCCCCGTCGTCCCCGACCAGGATCTGGTCAAGCAGCTGCTGGAGCAGATGGAGCTCAAGTACGTCGTCGACGACGAGGGTGACCTCGCGGCGCCGTGGGAGGAGTTCCGGACGTACTTCATGTTCCGCGGCGAGGAGGAGCAGCAGGTCTTCTCGGTGCGGACCTTCTACGACCGTCCGCACGCGATCGAGGACAAGCCCGCGCTCCTTGAGTCGATCGACGACTGGAACCGCCGGACCCTGTGGCCGAAGGTCTACAGCCACACGCACGACGACGGCTCCGTCCGCCTGATCGGCGAGGCGCAGATGCTGATCGGCACCGGCGTCAGCCTGGAGCACTTCGTCTCGTCCACGGTCAGCTGGGTCCGCGCCTCCATCGAGTTCGACAAGTGGCTCGTGGAGCAGCTCGGCCTGGAGAAGGAGATCGACTCCACCGACGGCGACGGTGGCGACAAGGACGGCGACGAGTAGTCGCCCCCGGTCACAGCGGTACGCGGGCGACCAGCAACAGGTACAGCCCGTAGCCGTACGAGAGCCCGGCCAGCCCCGCGGTCACCATGACCGCGGAGCGCGGCCGGGCTCGCGCCATTGCGGCCGCGACCGGCAGCAGCAGCGGGAACGCGGGCAGCAGGAAGCGCGGCTTCGATTCGAAGTAGCCGGCCCCGCCGTAGGTGATCAGCAGCAGGACGGCGGTGTACACGAGCAGCGCCGGCGGCATCCGGTCCAGCAGCAGGAGCACCGCCAGGAACCCGGCGGCGGCCAGGACCGCCACGGTGACGACGGTGGCGACCGGTACGTGCCCGCCGGTCAGCACCCGCCAGATGCTGTCCGTCGTGTACGAGCCGAAGTCGAAGCGGGAGCCCCAGCGCCGCTGCACGGTGAAGTACCCGGCCGCCTCCCCCGTGCGCATCCCGACGGCGAGGACGTACGCGGCCCAGCCCGCCGGGGCCAGCAGCGCCGCCGCCCACACCTCGGGCGCGCGGGACCTGCGGACGAGCAGCGCGTGCAGAGCGACGGCGGACACGGCGGCGGCGACGGCGATGCCGGTCGGCCGGGTCAGCCCGGCGAGTACCGCCAGGCCCGCGGCCCACAGCCAGCGCCGGCGCAGTACGGCGTACAGGGCCCAGGCCCCCAGCGCGGCCAGCAGCGGCTCGGTGTAGGCGAGGGTCAGCACCACGGCGTGCGGGGTCGCGGCCCACAGTGCCACCAGCAGCACCCCGGCGCGGCGCCCGAGCACCAGCTCCCCGACCCGGTACACGCCGACCGCGGCCACCGCGGCGGCGGTCCACGCCACCAGCAGCCCGGCCCAGGGGGTGCCTCCGGCCGCCCGCACGAGCAGCGGGTACAGCGGGAAGAAGGCGTAGTCGCTCTGGATGAGCCCGGTCGAGGCCCACATCTGGGTGCGGCCGTAGCCGTGCACGGCGAGGCCGAGGTACCAGACGGAGTCCCAGGAGTACCCGAGCACCCGCACGGGGCTCCGCCCGGCCCACCACGCCCCGGCGGCGAGCACCACCGCCCCGCCGGCCCGGACGGCGGTGAACACCCCGAGGGCGACGAGGGCCGCGGGCACCCGGGCGGTCCGGAGTGCCTGCGGCCGCACGGAAACCGACACACTGCCCGTCGCCGCCATGAACCCCGTCTTTCCCGCGCCGCGCGTGGACGCCCGACGCGTCCGCCCGTCCGGACGAGGAGGGCCTCGGGCACCCTAAAGCTCACCGGGTGCCGGAGGGTGTGAATCCCCCCGGAACCTCCGGTGAACTCGCGGCCGTCGGGCGCCCGGCTTCCGACGGGCGGGCCCGCCTCAGAGCCGGCGCAGCCGCTCGGCGGCCTCTTCGAGCACCTCGGACTTCTTGCAGAACGCCCAGCGGACCTGGGTGGCGCCCGCGGCCCGGTCGTCGTAGAAGACCTGGTTGGGGATGGCGACGACCCCGCAGCGCTCGGGGAGGGCGCGGCAGAAGGCGAGCCCGTCCTTTTCGCCGAGCGGGGTGATGTCCGTGGTGATGAAGTACGTGCCCTGCGGGCGGAAGACCTCGAAGCCCGCCGCCGCGAGGCCGTCGGCGAGGATGTCCCGTTTGGCGGCGAGGTCGGCGCGGAAGCCCTCGTAGTAGCCGTCGGGCAGCCGCAGGGCCTCCGCGATGGCGTACTGGAAGGGGCCCGAGGAGACGTACGTCAGGAACTGCTTCGCGGAACGGACCGCCGAGACGAGCTCGGGCGGGGCGGTGATCCAGCCGACCTTCCAGCCCGTGAACGAGAAGGTCTTCCCGCTGCTGGAGATCGTCACCGTGCGCTCGCGCATGCCGGGCAGGGAGGCCAGCGGGAGGTGCGTGCCCTCGAAGACGAGGTGCTCGTAGACCTCGTCGGTGACGACGAGCAGGTTCCGCTCGACCGCCAGTTCCGCGACCGCCGCGAGCTCGGCCGGGGTCAGGACGGTGCCCGTCGGGTTGTGCGGGGTGTTCAGCAGGAGCAGGCGGGTGCGCGGGGTGACGGCGGCGCGCAGCTCGTCGAGGTCGAGGGTGAACGCGCCGGCGTGCGGGCGCAGGGTGACCGGGACGCGGGTGGCGCCGGCCATCGCGATGCAGGCCGCGTACGAGTCGTAGTAAGGCTCCAGGGCGATGACCTCGTCGCCCGGTTCGAGCAGGGCCAGGAGGCTGGCGGCGATGGCCTCCGTCGCGCCCGCGGTGACGAGGACCTCAGTGTCCGGGTCGTACGCGAGCCCGTAGAACCGCTGCTGGTGCCCGGCGATCGCGGTGCGCAGCTCCGGGATGCCGGGGCCCGGCGGGTACTGGTTGCCCAGGCCCGTCAGGACGGCGCGGGAGGCGGCTTCGGCGATCTCGGCGGGGCCGTCCGTGTCGGGGAAACCCTGGCCGAGGTTGATCGACCCGGTGCGGGCGGCCAGGGCGGACATCTCCGCGAAGATCGTGGTGCCGAAGGAGGCCAGGCGGCGGTTGAGGAGGGGGCGGCTGCCGCCCACGGGTGCGCTCATGGGCGCCATCCTGGGGGGAACCTCTGGACTTGCTCAAGTGTGCTTTGGCCCGGCCGGCCCGGGGGCATCTCCCCTTCACACCCGGGAAACCGGGCGACGAACGGGGGTTGGGCTCATGTCTGTCATCGGTTGGGTTTTCGCCGTGCTGGTCGTCGTGTTGTTCGTGGCACTGGTCCGGAAGGTGGTCCGTGCGTGGACCGGTGCCGATTCCGGCTCGGGGTCCGGCTCGGGTTCCGGATCCTCGTGGTGGGCCGGCGGGGGCGATTCCTCCGGTGGGTGCGGGAGCAGCGGCTCCTCCTGCGGCTCTTCCTCGTCCTGCGGCGGATCCTCGTCCTCCTGCGGCGGCGGAGGCTGCGGTTCCAGCTGACCCGGGGCGGGTGTCGGTATGCGTGTGGGGCGCATGGGGTTGAACACGTGAACTGAGTAGCCCCCGGGGGGATGTAAACCCAATCAAGTTGGGTAAAAACGCTGTGAGTGCCGTGCCTTTCATGATTCCCTCGGTTGAGTAGACCAGTCCTCGGACCTCCCTGGACTTCCTGTGGACCCGTGCCGGTGTCCCCCCACCCGTTGACTACCGCTGGCGGGCGACCCGGCTCATCTCCCTCGCGCGTTTGCGGAGCCGACTCATGCTCACGACCCTCCAGACCACCTACACCGACACGCGTGCCGCCGATCTGGCCTGGGCCCTGGGTCGTGACCGACTGCCCGCCCTGGCCGTACTGAACCTCGAACTGGCGGGCGCGAAGCTGGAGTTGCGCCTCCTGGGCGCCTCGCACCAGGTGCTCCTGGAGGAGGGCGGGGTGCTCTGTTCGGAGACGGTCGCCTGTATGCCCGGCAGCCGTACGCCGCTGCCGCTCGGGGTGGCCAAGCGGATGGGCGACTGGGACTACGAGTTCGCCGCGCGGGTGGAGAACCTGTCGCAGGGCTCCTTCGCGGGGCGGGCCCAGGAGCTGCTCGCGCTGGTCGCGGATCACCCGAACGGATTGGCCGGAACCTTTCCCGGCAGCCCGTACGCCTTCACCGCCATGCTGGCGCAGCGCCACGAGGGCCAGGTGCGCTGGCGGACCTGGCACGCGTACCCGCAGGAAGGCCAGTTGGTGGCCACTCGTACGAGGGTCGGCGTGCGCATGGGCGCACCGGCCGGAGCCCTGGAGTCCGCCGCGCGGTAGTGCGGGGCCGGGCCCGGCTTTCCGGGGCGCGGGCGCCGGGAGCGTACCCGCGCGGTTACGCCAACCGGCTGGAACCGCGCGTCACTTGCACCCATGTGGGTGACGGAATGCGAGTGTGCGGTGACGTACGGTTCGCTGCATGATCGACCGTTCCGTCCCGCGCCGGGTGCTCCGGGCTCCGGAGCCGCGGGGCGCGGCGACCCTCCCGGCCGCCCTGCCCGTACGGCCCCGGACCGGCCGGCTCCTCGTCCTGGCCACCGTGTTCGTCTGCGCCGCCTGCGGCCTCGTGTACGAGCTGGAGCTGCTCGCCCTGGGCTCCTACCTCATCGGCGACTCCGTCACGCAGGCGTCCGTCGTGCTGTCCGTCATGGTCTTCGCGATGGGCGTCGGCTCCCTGCTGGCCAAACGGCTGCGCAGACGGCCCGCCTTCGGATTCGCCGCCATCGAGGCGGGCCTCGCGCTGCTGGGCGGGCTCTCCGCGATGGCGCTGTACGCGAGCTTCGCCTGGCTCGGCGAGTCGCGGCCCGCGCTCGTGGCCTTCTCCTTCGCGATCGGCGTGCTCATCGGGGCCGAGATCCCCCTGCTGATGGTCCTCATCCAGCGCATCCGCAGACAGGACGCCGGCGGCGCCGTCGCCGACCTGTTCGCCGCCGACTACGTGGGCGCCCTCGTCGGCGGGCTGGCCTTTCCCTTCCTCCTGCTGCCGCTGCTCGGCCAGCTGACCGGCGCGATGCTGACCGGCACCGTCAACGCGGTCGTCGGCGCGGGCCTGGTCCTGTGGCTGTTCCGCCGCGACCTGAGCCGCCGCTCGCGCTGGCTGCTGATCGCCACGCACCTCACCGTGCTCGCCGTCCTCGCCTGCGCGACCGTCCTCGCCGACGACTTCGAGCGGGTGGCCCGCCGCGCCGTCTACGGCGGCGAGGTCCGCGTCGCCCGGCAGACCGGCGTGCAGGAGCTCGTCCTGACCGGCCCCGCCACCGGATCCCCGCGCTCCCTCGACCTGTTCCTGGACGGCCGGCTGCGGGTCAGCGGCTACGACGAGTACCGCTACCACGAGGCCCTCGTGCACCCCGCGATGACGGGCCCGCACGCCCGGGTCCTGGTCCTCGGCGGCGGCGACGGGCTCGCCGCCCGCGAGGTGCTGCGCTACCGGGACGTCACCTCCGTGACCGTCGTCGAGCTCGACCCCGGCGTGGTCCGGCTCGCCCGCACCGACCCGATGCTGTCCGCGCTCAACGCCCGGGCGTACGAGGATCCGCGCCTCGGGGTCGTCACGCAGGACGCGTTCCACTGGCTGCGGGGGCCCGCCGCCCGGGAGCGGTACGACGTCATCGTCTCCGACCTGCCCGACCCGGGCATCACCCCGAGCACGAAGCTGTACTCGCAGGAGTTCTACGGGCTCGCCGCACGGGCCCTGCGGCCCGGCGGGCGCCTCGCCGTCCACGCGGGACCGCTGGTCACGCGCCCGCGTACCTACTGGACGGTCGAAGCCACCCTGCGCGCGGCCGGCCTGCGCACCGCGCCCTACAGCGCGGGCGGCCGGCTCTCCGGCTTCGCCGCCGGCCCCGACCGCGCGCCCGGCACCTCCAACGCGCCGCCGCAGGACTGGGGCTTCGTCCTGGCCGGCCGGGAGCGGGTTCCCGAGCTGCGTGTGGACCGGGACGCGCCGTGGCCGCGCTCGCTGTCCACGCAGTCCCTGCACGACGCCGCGCGCGACGCGGAGCGGACCCGGGTGGCGGGCCTTCCGCCGTCGACGCTCCCGCATCCGAGGTACTCGTAAGCCCGAGGCATTCGCAAGCCCGAGGCATTCGCAAGCCCGGGCGATTCGCGAGCCCGGGTGATTCGCGCGCACCGGCCATTCGTGAGTGCCGGACCGGGTACGGAGGGGCCTCATCTCGGTAGGCTCGACCACATGGAGCATCAGGTGTTCGTTCCGGTACCGGCAGACAACCTCCGCGCCGTGCTGCGCGACCCCGCCCTGGTGGCCCGCTGCGTACCCGGGCTCCAGCAGGACGCCGACGCGGCGTCCGGGCCCGTGTCGGGCCGCCTCAAACTCCGGGTCGGCGGGCACACCGTCACCTACCGCGGGGCCCTGACCGTCACCGAGCGGGATCCGGACCGGTTCACGGTAGCCGGAGAGGGCACGGAGATCCGCGGCAGCGGCGCCGTCAAGCTGGTCCTCGGGCTGCTGCTGACCCCGGCCGCCGGAGGGACGCGGCTGGAGTTCACCGCCGAGGGCACCGCCGACGGGCGCGCCGCCGCCTTCCCGCCGGAGGCCACCGCCACCGCCGTCCGCCGGCTCCTGGAGAGGGCCGCCGAGCAGCTCGCGGCGCTGGCCGCCGCCGGAGCGGAGGAGCAGGAGGAGCCGGTGACCGACGTCATCGCCGAGGCGGAAGAAGCGGAAGAAGCCAAGGAGGCCAAGGAGGCCAAGGGGGCCAAGGGGGCCGGGACCGCCGGGGACGGGGGCCCGGACGGGGAGGACGGCGGTGTCACCGATGAGGTCACGGCGTCCGTCTTCGACACCGAGGTGCCGCCCCCGTCCTTGGAGCCCTTCATGGACGGGGACTTCGAGGGCCTCCCGGAGCTCGACCGGATCGGGGACATCGGCGACATCGGGGACGTCGACGAGTTCGCCGCCGCCGCGCAGCCGCCCGCCGAGGCCGCCCATGCCCGCCGCACCATGATCGGCCGCAGCGCCGAGGAGGTCGACCACGCGCCCCCGCGCGGCCGCTACGCCCCGGTGCCGGCCCCCACCTCTTCCGGCGCCGGCGCGAGCCTGCGCTGGATCGCCCCGGCCGCCGCCCTCGCGCTGGCCTCGGCGGTCGTCGTCGGCAGAGCCCTGCGCCGCCGCCGCTGACCCGTGGTTAGAGTCAGGTGCATGAGTACGCAACTGACCGCAGGCGGCGCCGAGGTGACCGTCGACCAGGAGGACGGCTGCCGGATCAGCAGCCTGCGCATCGACGGCGTGGAGCTGCTGCGCCAAGGGGCGCACTTCGGCTCGTTCCCCATGGTGCCGTGGTGCGGGCGGACCGCGGAAGGGCGGTTCCGGGACGGCGGCGTCCTCCACCAGCTCCCGCTCAACCACCCGCCACACGCGATCCACGGCTTCGGCCGCGACCACCCGTGGCGCAAGGTCCGCCACGGCGACACCGATGCGGCGTTCGTCCACGACCTCGCCGACCCGTGGCCCTGGGCCGGCCGGGTCACGCAGACCGTCGAGCTGACGGCCGAGAGCCTGACGCTCTCCATGGGCGTCGAGACGTACGGCGACTCGTTCCCGGCCCAGGCCGGCTGGCACCCGTGGTTCAACCGCAACCTCGGCACCGGCGAGGACGTGCGGCTCGATTTCGAGGCCGGGTGGCAGGAGGAGCGGGACGCCGACCACATCCCCACCGGGCACCGCATCGACCCCGAGCCCGGGCCCTGGGACGACTGCTTCGGCATGCCGCACGGTGTGGACGTCACCCTCACCTGGCCCGGGGCGCTGGAGCTCAAGGTCCGCAGCCGCGAGGAATGGGTGGTCATCTACGACGAGCAGCCCGAAGCCGTCTGCGTGGAGCCGCAGTCGGGTCCGCCGAACGGTCTGAACAGCCTCCCGCGCCTGGTCACGCCGGTCGACCCGCTGGAGATCTCCACGACGTGGACCTGGCGGCGGCTCGGCTGAGGCGCGCCGGACACCCCCTAAGCTCGGGGTCATGACTGACGTACGCGATGCGCTTCTGCAGCAGATCAAGGACAAGGCCGTCGTGCACGGCAAGGTGATCCTCTCCTCCGGCAAGGAGGCCGACTACTACATCGACCTCCGCCGTATCACCCTGGACGGCGAGGCCGCCCCGATGGTCGGTCAGGTCATGCTCGACCTCACCGCCGACCTGGAGTTCGACTGCGTCGGCGGGCTGACCCTGGGCGCCGACCCGGTCGCGACCTCGATGCTCCACGCGTCCGCCGCGCGCGGTGAGCGCCTCGACGCCTTCGTCGTCCGCAAGGCGCAGAAGGCCCACGGCATGCAGCGCCGTATCGAGGGCACCGATGTGAAGGGCAAGCGCTGTCTGGTGGTCGAGGACACCTCGACCACCGGCGGGTCCCCGCTGACGGCCGTCGAGGCCGTGCGCGAGGCCGGCGGCGAGGTCGTCGCCGTCGCCACGATCGTGGACCGCGGCGCCGCCGACGCCATCGCCGGGGCCGGTCTGCCCTACCTCACCGGCTACCGGCTCGCCGATCTCGACCTGGGCTGAGCCCGGACCCGGTCGGTCGAGCGACGGGGCCGGTCCGGCCCGGTCGCATTCGATCTTGTCCGGTCTCGCATGCTGGCCCCCGGAGAACTGGTGACTTAGGCCCCCGGTGCTCCGGGCACAGGTCCTGACCTGCCTTTTCCCGGTCGGGCGGAGTGTTTCACGTGAAACGGTCCACCCGGCACGGGTGGAGTGTCGCGCGGAGTCTGGAAAGATGAGCCCGACGGTTACGTCGCCCCCAGGTCAGGGCCAGCAATCGCACACTCCCCGCACATCCAAGGAGCGGACAGATGCCCATCGCAACCCCCGAGGTCTACAACGAGATGCTCGACCGGGCGAAGGCAGGCAAGTTTGCCTACCCGGCGATCAACGTGACCTCGACCCAGACCCTGCACGCTGCACTGCGCGGCTTCGCGGAGGCCGAGAGCGACGGCATCATCCAGATCTCCACCGGTGGTGCGGAGTTCCTGGGTGGCCAGTACAAGAAGGACATGGTCACCGGCGCCGTCGCCCTGGCCGAGTTCGCGCACATCGTCGCCGCGAAGTACGACGTCACCGTCGCCCTGCACACGGACCACTGCCCCAAGGACAAGCTGGACGGCTACGTCCGCCCGCTCCTTGAGGTCTCCGCCGAGCGCGTGGCCCGTGGTCTGAACCCGCTCTTCCAGTCGCACATGTGGGACGGCTCCGCCGAGACCCTGGCCGACAACCTGGCCATCGGCCAGGAGCTGCTCGCCAAGGCCGCCGCCGCGAAGATCATCCTTGAGGTCGAGATCACCCCGACCGGCGGCGAGGAGGACGGCGTCACCCACGAGATCAACGACGAGCTGTACACCACCGTCGACGACGCGATCCGCACCGCCGAGGCCCTGGGCCTGGGCGAGAAGGGCCGCTACCTGCTGGCCGCCTCCTTCGGCAACGTGCACGGCGTCTACAAGCCGGGCAACGTCGTCCTGCGTCCCGAGCTGCTGAAGGACCTTCAGCAGGGTGTCGGCGAGAAGTACGGCAAGACCAGCCCGTTCGACTTCGTCTTCCACGGCGGCTCCGGCTCCTCCGAGCAGGAGATCGCCACCGCGCTGGAGAACGGCGTCGTGAAGATGAACCTCGACACCGACACCCAGTACGCCTTCACCCGCCCGGTCGCGGACCACATGTTCCGCAACTACGACGGTGTCCTGAAGGTCGACGGCGAGGTCGGCAAGAAGTCCACCTACGACCCGCGCACCTGGGGCAAGCTCGCCGAGGCGAGCATGGCCAAGCGCGTCACCGAGGCGTGCGCGAACCTGCGCTCGACGGGCACGAAGCTGAAGTAGCACCCGCCACACCCGTACGACCGAAGGGCCCGGTCCACCGTCGCGAGACGGAGGACCGGGCCCTTCGCCGCAGCAGGGGCCCGATACCCCAGACTTGGGGCATGTCCATTCACCAGAACCTGCTCGGGGGCCCCGCCCCCACCCACCTCCCCGACGAGCCGGGCCGCGAGGCCATCGCCGCGGGCACCCCCGCCGTCGAGGTGGCCGCCGCGCACCCGACCTCCTCCCTCGCCTGGGCGGTGCTCGCCGACGAGGCGTTCGCCGCCGGCCGCACCGTCGAGTCCTACGCGTACGCCCGTACGGGCTACCACCGCGGTCTCGACGCGCTGCGCCGCGCCGGCTGGAAGGGCCACGGGCCGGTGCCGTGGGAGCACGAGCCGAACCGCGGCTTCCTGCGCGCCCTGTTCGCCCTCTCCCGCGCGGCCGGGGCGATCGGCGAGAAGGAGGAGTACGAGCGCTGCTCGACCTTCCTGCGCGACTCCTCCGAGACGGCGGCGGACGTGCTCGGCGCCTGAGGCGCGTCCCAACGGCCGGGGTCCCGCCCGCGGGGCCCCGGCATGCCGTAGTGTCCGAAAAACACCTGTGACGCCGGTCACACCCCAATAGAGGGATTCGTGCAACCGGTCCTATGATGCGAGCAGGGGACCGGGGCTCCACTCACCCATCGGAAGGGGCGGACCGCTACCCGGAAGCACGTGTCGAGGAGACAGCGATGTCGAACACCCTTGATGCCTCCGGAGCCGGTTCGGACACCCCGAACCTCGACTTCGCCGGCACGACCCCGTACGAGGACTACGTCCAGGCCGACGTCCTCACCCACCTCCAGAACCCCCGCTCGGACGACCCGGGCGAGATGGTCTTCCTGGTGACGACCCAGGTCATGGAGCTGTGGTTCACGGTCATCGTCCACGAATGGGAGACGGCCGCGAAGGCCCTCCGCGAGGACACCGTCCCCGTCGCGATGGACGCGCTGAAGCGGTCCCTGCGCGAACTGGAGGCCCTCAACGCCTCCTGGCGCCCGCTCGCCCAGCTCACCCCGGGCCAGTTCAACGCCTACCGCGCCGCCCTCGGCGAGGGCTCGGGCTTCCAGTCGGCGATGTACCGCCGCATGGAGTTCCTGCTCGGCGAGAAGTCGGCCTCGATGCTCGTCCCGCACCGCGGCGCCCCGCGCGTCCACGCGGAGCTGGAGAAGGCCCTCCAGGAGCCCAGCCTGTACGACGAGGTCCTGCGCCTGCTGGCCCGCCGCGGCCTGGCGGTCCCGCAGGAGGTCCTGGACCGCGACCTCTCCCGGCGGTACGAGCCCTCGCCCGAGGTCGAGGCCGTCTGGACCGCCCTCTACGCGGACCCCGACGCCCACCACGACCTGCACCGCCTCGGCGAGGTCCTCACGGACGTCGCGGAGCTCGTCTGGCGCTGGCGCAACGACCACCTGGTCGCCACCCGCCGCGCGATGGGAGCCAAGACCGGCACGGGCGGCTCGGCCGGCGTGACCTGGCTGGAGAAGCGCGCCACGAAGAACGTGTTCCCGGAGCTCTGGACGGCCCGCAGCCATGTCTGACGCGAACGGGAAGTTCCCGGCGGACCTCGCGGCCCGCGCCGCCGCCCTCGACACCGCGGACGAGCTGGGCAAGCTCCGCGACCGGTTCACCCTCCCCGACGGGGTCGTCTACCTGGACGGCAACTCCCTGGGGGCGCTGACGACCGGGGTCGCGGCCCGCATCGCGCAGGTCATCACCCACGAGTGGGGCACGGAGCTCATCCAGTCCTGGTCCGCCGGCACCTGGTGGACCGCCCCCGAGCGGATCGGCGACAAGCTCTCCCCGCTCATCGGCGCCGCACCCGGCCAGACGGTGGTCGGCGACTCCACCAGCGTCAACCTGTTCAAGGCCCTGGTGGGCGCGGCCCGCCTGGCCCGCCCGGGCCGCACGCGGATGCTGGTCGACGCCTCCACCTTCCCCACCGACGGCTACATCGCCGAGTCGGCCGCCCGGATGACCGGCCTGACCGTCATACCGGTCGACCCCTCCGACGCGGCCGGGGCGATGGACGAGGACACCGCCGTCGTCCTCCTCAACCACGTCGACTACCGCAGCGGCCGCCTCCACGACCTCCCGGCCCTCACCGCGGCGGCCCGCGCCGCCGGGGCCGTCACCGTCTGGGACCTGTGCCACTCGGCCGGCGCCCTGCCCGTCGGCCTCGACGAGCACGGCGTCGACCTCGCGGTCGGCTGTACGTACAAGTACCTGAACGGCGGCCCGGGTTCCCCGGCGTACCTCTACATCGCCGCCCGCCACCAGGGGGCCTTCGACTCGCCGCTCCCCGGCTGGAACGGTCACGCGGAGCCCTTCGCGATGACCCCGGACTACACTCCGGCGGCCGGCGCGGTCCGCGGCCGGGTCGGCACCCCGGACATCCTGTCCATGCTGGCCCTGGAAGCGGCGCTCGACGCCTGGGACGGGGTCTCGGTGGAGGCCGTACGGGCCAAGTCCCTCGCCCTGACCGACTTCTTCCTGGAGTGCGTGGCCGCGTACGTCCCGGCCGGCAAGGTCGAATCGGTCACCCCGGCCGAGCACGAGCGGCGCGGCAGCCAGGTCTCGCTGCGCACCGAGAACGCCCGCGCGGTCATGGACGACCTGATCTCCCGCGGCGTGATCGGGGACTTCCGCGCGCCCGACGTCCTGCGCTTCGGTTTCACCCCGCTCTACGTGGGATTCGCCGACGCGGAGCGTGCGGCCCGGACACTGGGTCACATTTTCGGGTGATGTAGGGGCGAAACGTCACGGCAACGGGCGGGCGGGGCTTCGGCTCCGTCCGCCCCCGCACATCCCGGCCACGGCCCACCGCCCCCCGCCGACGCCCCTGTTCCGGCCTGATACGGTCCCGCTCTGCCGGAACACCAGTCCCACGCGTTACCGAGAGGTCGAGCCGATGACGGACCCCGCAGTCGAACGGGACGCCGCCGAGGCCGCCTCGGCCTTCGCCCATCCGCCGGTCCCCCCGGACGCGACCGGATCGTACGGGGACCATCCGGACCAGGTGATCGACTTCTACGCCCCGCGCGGGGAGGCCGCCGCGGGCACCGCCCCGCTGGTCGTGCTCCTGCACGGCGGCGCCTGGCGCGCCCCGTACGACCGCCACCACGTCACCCCGCTCGCGGACTTCCTGGCCCGACGGGGTTTCGCGGTCGCCAACGTGGAGTACCGGCGCGGGAGTTCCCTGCCGCACCAGAACGCAGGGGGCCACGTGGCCGGCCGCTGGCCCGAGACGTTCGACGACGTCGCCGCCGCGATGGACGCCCTCCCGGGGCTCGCCCCGGCCCACCTCCCGCAGGCCGACCCGCGCCGCACGGTCATCACCGGCCACTCGGCGGGAGGCCACCTCGCGCTGTGGGCCTCGGCCCGGCACGTCCTGCCGCCCGGCTCCCCGCCGGCCTGGCGGCTGCCCTCGCCGCCGATGCTGCGCGGCGTCGTGGCGCTGGCCCCCATCGCGGACTTCGTGGCCGCGGAGGAGCTGGGCGTGTGCGGGGGCGCTTCCGCGCAGCTGCTGGGCGGCGCCGACCAGTGGGCGCAGCGCCTGCCGTTCGCGGACCCGGCGCTGCTGCTGCCGACCGGGATCGCGACGGCCGTGGTCCACGGCCGGGAGGACATCGTGGTCCCGGCGCCGGTGGCGGAGTCGTACGTGGCCGCGGCGGCGAAGGCCGGGGAGACGGTGGGCCTGACCCTGCTGGACGGGGTCGGTCACTTCCCGCTCATCGACCCGGCGGCCGACGCCTGCGCGGTGGTGGCCGAGGAGATCTCGCAGCTCGCCTGGTAGGGCCGGGTACGCGAGAAGGGGCGGTGCGCCGTGTGGCGTACCGCCCCTTCTCGCGTGGTGGGGCCTAGAGGAACGAGTTGATCTCGATCGTCTCGGTGCGGCCGGGGCCGACGCCGATCGCGGAGATCGGGGCGCCCGACATCTCCTCCAGGGCCTTCACGTACGCCTGGGCGTTCTTCGGGAGGTCCGAGAACGTCTTGGCCTTGGTGATGTCCTCGGACCAGCCGGGCAGGTTCTCGTAGATCGGCTTCGCGTGGTGGAAGTCCGTCTGCGAGTACGGGAGCTCCTCGACGCGCTTGCCGTCGATCTCGTACGCGACGCAGACCGGGATCTGCTCCCAGCCGGTCAGCACGTCCAGCTTGGTGAGGAAGAAGTCCGTCAGACCGTTCACGCGGGTGGCGTAGCGGGCGATGGGCGCGTCGAACCAGCCGCAGCGGCGGTCGCGGCCGGTGGTCACGCCGCGCTCGCCGCCGATGCGGCGCAGGTCCTCGCCGTCCTGGTCGAACAGCTCGGTCGGGAACGGGCCGGCGCCGACGCGGGTCGTGTACGCCTTCAGGATGCCGATGACGCGGCTGATCTTCGTCGGGCCCACGCCGGTGCCGGTGCAGGCGCCGCCGGCGGTCGGGTTCGAGGAGGTGACGAAGGGGTACGTGCCGTGGTCGACGTCGAGCAGGGTGCCCTGGCCGCCCTCGAAGAGCACGACCTTGTCCTCGTCGAGCGCGTTGTTGAGGATCAGGGTGGTGTCGGCGACGTACGGCTTGATCTGCTCCGCGTACTGGAGCATCTCCTCGACGATCTGGGCGACGTCGATCGCGCGGCGGTTGTACAGCTTCGCGAGGAGCTGGTTCTTGCCCTCCAGCGCCGCTTCGACCTTCTGGGTGAGGATCGACTCGTCGTACAGGTCCTGGACCCGGATGCCGATGCGGTTGATCTTGTCCGCGTACGTCGGACCGATGCCGCGGCCGGTCGTACCGATCTTGCGCTTGCCGAGGAAGCGCTCGCCGACCTTGTCGAGGGTGACGTTGTACGGCGTGATCAGGTGCGCGTTGCCGCTGATGAGCAGCTTGGAGGTGTCGATGCCGCGCTCGTTCAGGCCGCGCAGCTCGGAGAGCAGGACGGCCGGGTCGACGACGACACCGTTGCCGATGACCGGGGTGCATCCGGGGGAGAGGATGCCGGAAGGGAGAAGGTGCAGCGCGTACTTCTGGTCGCCTACGACGACCGTGTGGCCGGCGTTGTTGCCACCCTGGTAGCGCACCACATAGTCAACGGATCCACCGAGCAGGTCGGTGGCCTTTCCCTTGCCCTCGTCACCCCACTGAGCTCCGAGCAGCACAAGAGCGGGCACAGGCGTACACCTCTTCCGGATGGGGCATGTCCAAGGTCAGGGGGCGTACGACGATGTACACCGCAGGCTGAGCCGTCGGACCGGTACCCCGGAATAGACGAAGGCCCTGGCGCAATAGCGCAAGGGCCTCTTGCACAAAGATGCTACCCGAGGAAGGACCGAGGTGTCGGCTCCAGAGCCCACCATGAGCCATGCGGGCGCGCCGGTAGGCGGCCTGCTCGTGCTCGTCGACCCGGTCGCCCGCCGTCTTGACGGCGAGTCCGTGCGGATCGCGAAGGATGTTCTGTCGGCGGGAGCCGCGGCGAAAATCTGCCTCCCGGACTCGCAGGAGGAATTTGCGCGGGCCCTCGCCCGCCGGGGTCATAGGCAGCCGGTGATCGTGGGCGACGACCGGGCTCTGGTCCGGGCCGTGGGACTGCTGTACCGGGAGCGCGGGCTCGGGGACGGCGCCGTCTCGCTGATTCCGGTGGGGCAGGTGGGGTCGCTCGGACTGGCGCGCTCCCTCGGTGTCCCGCTGTCGGCGGTGGCGGCGGCGCGGTCGGTGCTGGACGGGGCCGTACGGACACGGGACCTGCTGGTGGACGACAGCGATGGAGTGGTGCTCGGGGACCTGCGCATTCCGCCCGTGCGGGCGGGGGCGAGGCCGACGGGGCCGTCGGTGTGGAGCGCGTACCGCTCTCTGGTGCGGACGCTGGTCCCCCCGGGGGCCCGGGTCGGGCACCGGCTGCGCGTGGAGGCGGACGGGCAGCTGCTGGTGGACGTGGACCGGGCGGTGGAGGACCTGCGGGTGGTGCCGGGGTCCTCCTCCGGCGGGCCGGCGGCCTCCGGCGGGGTGGCGGAGGTGACGCTCCGGCTTGCGGACGGCTCCTCGCTGCGGGTGAAGGCGGCCTCGGTGACGGTGTCGGGCCCGGACTTCCGCTACCGGGCGGACGCGCTGGTGGCCGGCCCGGTCCGGCGCCGTACGTGGACGCTGCGGCCGGGGGCGTGGTCGCTGACGGTGCCGCGCTGACCCCTGGCCCGGCTCCGCCCCGCGTGCGGCGGGGCGGCCGGCCCATGGCCCGTCATGCCGCCCGGCACCCGTCCGAAACCGCCCCGGACGCCCCCTAGGAGGCGGGGAGGTCCAGGGTGGCCCGGTGGGCCCGCCAGCGGTCCATCATGGAATGCATCTCGCCCTGCAGGAACGCGAAGAACGCCGCCGTCTCCGCCATGCGCGTGCCCGCCGGGGTGTCCGCGCCGACTCCGGCCGCGCCGTCGCGGAGGGTCTTCTCGAAGAGGGCCAGCACCTGGTCCCGCCGGGTGAACGTCTCGTACCAGAGCTCGTTGTGCAGGACGTACCGGTCCCGCCGGGAGCCCGGCTCGCGCTCCCGGCTGACCATGGTCACCTGCGACAGGTAGGCCACGGCCCCCGACACGGCGGCCGGGCTGATCCGGAGCGCCTCGCTCAGCTCCGCCGAGGTCATCGACCCGCTGTCGCTCGCGAGCAGCTGCGCGAAGACCCGCGAGGCCATTCGCTGCATCCCGGCTTCGGTCAGCTGCGCGGCGAACCGTTCCACGAAGCGGGAGACCGCGGCCTCGCCCTCGCTTGGTACGTCAGGTGCCTGGGTGTTCATGTCGTCCGCCACCTTCCCGACTTTATACGTTTCCCTAGCTTCACAAGTTTGTGAAAGTAGCGTACGTTCAGAATCATGACGAAGGCAATCAGGGTCGCCGGACTCCACAAGGCGTTCGGCCGCACCCACGCACTGGACGGTCTCGACCTCTCGGTCGCCACCGGCGAGGTCCACGGCTTCCTCGGCCCCAACGGCTCCGGCAAGTCCACCACCATCCGCGTCCTGCTGGGCCTGCTGCGCGCCGACTCCGGCACCGCCGAGCTGCTCGGCGGCGACCCCTGGGCCGAGGCCGTGGAACTGCACCGCCGCGTCGCCTACGTCCCCGGCGACGTCACCCTGTGGCGCAACCTCTCCGGCGGCGAGGTCATCGACCTCTACGGACGGCTGCGCGGGGGCCTGGACCGGGCCCGGCGCGCCGAGCTGACCGAGCGGTTCGAGCTGGACCCCACCAAGAAGGGGCGCACGTACTCCAAGGGCAACCGGCAGAAGGTCGCGCTCGTCGCCGCCTTCTCCTCCGACGCCGAGCTGCTCATCCTCGACGAGCCCACCTCCGGGCTGGACCCGCTGATGGAGGGGGTCTTCCAGGGCTGCGTGGCCGAGGCGCGCGCCGCCGGGCGGACCGTGCTGCTCAGCTCGCACATCCTGAGCGAGGTCGAGACCCTCTGCGACCGGGTCAGCATCATCCGCAAGGGCCGCACGGTGGAGACGGGCACGCTGGCCGACCTGCGCCACCTGACGCGCACCTCGATCAGCGCCGAGCTCGCCGGCCCGCCGAACGGCATCGCGCACCTGCCGGGCGTGCACGACGTGGAGGTGCGCGGGCTGAAGATCCGCCTCCAGGCCGACACGGACAAGCTGGACGCCGTACTGCGCTCGCTCGCCGATTCCGGGGTGCGGTCGCTGAGCTCGACGCCGCCCACGCTGGAGGAGCTCTTCCTGCGGCACTACGCGGACGACGTCCACGGGGGTGGCGTCGGCGGCGACGTGAAGGCGGGCGTGGCGCGATGAGGAACCAACTGGCCGGCACCGGAGCGCTGCTGCGCCTCGCCCTGCGCCGTGACCGCGTGATGACGCCGGTCTGGATCACGGTCGTGGCGATGCTGGTGCTCAGCCTGCCCGCCTCGCTGGAGTCGGTGTACGGGACGGCCGCCGAACGGGCCCGGCTGCTCACGACGATGAACACCAACGGCTCGCTGCGCGCCCTGTACGGGCCCGCCTTCGGCGATTCCGTCGGCGCCCTGACCGCCTGGCGCGGAGGGATCTTCGCCGGGGTGCTCGCCGGGATCATGAGCCTCGTCATCGTGGTCCGGCACACCCGCGAGGAAGAGGAGACGGGCCGTCAGGAGATGCTCTCCGCCGCGATGGTGGGCCGCCGGGCACCGCTGACGGCCGCCCTGCTCGCCGCCCTGACGGCCAACGGGGCGGCCGCGCTCCTGGTGACGGCCGGGCTCGCCGGGCGCGGGGCGGGCGGTGCGGCGGCCCTCGGGCTCGGCATCGGCGCCACCGGAATGCTCTTCGCGGCGCTGGCCGCCATCGCGGCGCAGCTCACCGAGAGCGCCCGGCTCGCGAAGGGGCTCACGGGCGCACTGATCGGCGCGGCCTTCGTGCTGCGCGCGGCCGGGGACGCCGGGAGCGCCGGGGGTTCGAGCGCGCTGACCTGGGTGTCGCCGCTGGGCTGGCTGGAGCACGTACGGGCCTTCGCGGGCGAACGCTGGTGGGTGTTCGCCCTGTTCGCGGCGGCCGTGGCGGCGCAGACGGCGGCGGCGTACGCGCTGGCCGGCCGCCGCGACATCGGCATGAGCTTCCTGCCGGCCCGCCCGGGCCCGGCGGAGGGCCGGCTCGCCGGCCCGGGGGCGCTGGCCTGGCGGCTCCAGCGGGGCAGCCTGATCGGATGGAGCCTGGCGTTCCTGGCGGCCGGGGTGGTCTTCGGCGGGATGACGGGCGGGGCCACGCAGCTGGTCGGCGACAACGAGCGGACCCGCGAGATCATCGAGCGGATGGGCGGGCGGAGCGGGATCGCGGACGCCTTCCTCGCGACCATGGCCGGGATGCTCGGCATGGTCGCCGCCCTCTACATCGTCTCGGCGGTGCTGCGGCTGAGCGCCGAGGAGTCGGGGCAGCGCGCCGAGCCGCTGCTCGCGAACGCCGTCGGCCGGCTGCGCTGGGCCGGAGGCCACCTGGCGGTGGCCTTCGGCGGCTCGGCGCTGATCCTGCTGCTCGCGGGACTGGGCCTGGGGATCGGGCACGGCGAGGGGGTGGGGGCGGCGGTGGGCGCGACGCTCGCCCAGCTCCCGGCGGTCTGGGTGATCGGAGCCCTCGCCGCCCTCCTGTACGGAGCCGCCCCGCGGTACGCGGTGGCCGCGTGGGCGGTGGCGGGGGGCGCGCTGACGCTGGGATGGATCGGCCCGGCGCTGAACCTGCCGCAGGCCGCCCTGGACCTCTCGCCCTTCGCCCACCTGCCCAAGCTGCCGGGTGCCGAGGCCCTGGTCTGGGCCCCGCTGCTGGTGCTGACCGCGCTGGCGGCGGCCCTGCTGGCGGCCGGCCTGGCGGCACTGCGCCGCCGCGACCTGACGGCGTAGCACGCGACCCGAACGGTCAGAATTCCACGAGGAGTTCGTCCAGACCGCGGATGACGTACCCGTCCCGCCACCGAGGCTCCCGTACGAGCTTCAGGGGCGGGACGCCGTCCGCCAGCAGGGCCCCGAACGAGGCGGTCAGCTCCCGGCGCGCAAGCGGTGCGCCCAGGCAGTAGTGGATCCCGGCGCCGAAGCTGAGGTGCGGATTGTCGGCCCGTACGAGGTCCAGGGCGTCGGGCCGCTCGAAGCGGGCGGGGTCCCGGTTGGCGGATCCGAAGAGCAGCGCGACCTCGGCTCCGCGCGGGATGACGGTGTCGCCGACCCGGATGTCGTCGAGCACCCAGCGCTCGAACAGCTGGAGGGGGGTGTCGTAGCGCATGAGTTCATCCACAGCTGTGGACAACTTTTCGGAATCGAGCGAGGCGAGCTGTTCGGGGTGGCGGAAGAGGGCCCACCAGCCGTTGACGGTGGTGTTCACGGTGGCCTCGTGACCGGCGTTGAGCAGGAGGACGCAAGTGGAGATCATCTCCTGCTCGCTGAGCCTTCCCTCGTCATCGTGGGCGGCGATCAGACCGGAGATCAAATCCTCGCCGGGGTCCTTGCGCCGCTCCGCGATCAGCTCGCGCAGGTAGGCGCTGAACTCCACGCTCGCCCGGACCGCCCGCCGCGCGGTCTCCTCGTCCGGGCGGAGCTCGTACATCCCGCAGATGTCGGCCGACCAGGGCCGCAGCAGGGGCCGGTCCGATTCCGGGACCCCGAGCAGCTCGGCGATCACCGCCACGGGAAGCGGCTCGGCGACCACGGTGAGCAGGTCCCCGCCCCCGTCGGCGAGGAGCTGCCCGACCAGCTCCCGGGCCATCCGGTCCACGGCGGGCGCGAGCTGCTCGACGGTGCGCGGGGTGAACGCCTTGGACACCAGCCGCCGTACGCGCGCGTGGGCGGGGTCCTCCAGGTCCAAGAGGCCGTTGTCGTTGAGGACGTGGAAGGGTTCGTGCCCCGGCGGCGGCGCCTCGCGGCCGAACTCCTCGTGCGAGAAGCGGTGCAGGTAGGTCCGCCCGAGCCGGCGGTCGCGCAGCAGCGCGCTCACATCGGCGTAGTGCGGGACGAGCCACTGCCCGGTGGCCTCCCACCACAGTGCCCTTCCCTGCTCCCGCAGTTCGCGGTAGGCGGGGTAAGGATCGGCGACGAACCCGGGGTCCCACGGATCAAAGCCCATCCCTTCACTGTAGAAGACGGCCCCGGGCGCGGCCGGAACTCGCCTTGTGAGCCCCGCGCGCCGGAGGCTCTCATGAGGCTCCGTGCCGATGCGGTTCCATCTCGGGGGGATGTATGGAAGCGACAGAGCCACCTGTGCCCCAGCGGCCCTGGCACCAGCAGCAGCCGGCCTCGCCGCCGCCGGTTCCGCAGCGGCCGCCGGGACCACCTCCGATGACGGCGGCCGGGCTGCCGGCAGGTCTGGATCTGACCGTCACCAAGCGGCTGTTGTGGGTGGGCGGAGCGGTCTACCCGCTCCAGAACGTGGCCCGCGTGTACACGTTCCACCTGCATCCGCGCCGCAAGGATGCCACGCTCGCCTTCCTGAAGCGATTGGTGCTCACGCTCATCACCGTGCTGGTGTTGCTGGTGTTCACGAGCACCGTGAACGCCTTCAGCCGGGACCGCGAGACTTTGGACGGCTTGATGCAGTTCGCGGTGCTGGCCGCCGCGGCCGCCGTGATCTATTTCATCGTGGACTGGCTGCGGGTGATCACCGCGCCCTCCCACTTCGTGCTGGCCGTCGAGTCGAACGGGCAGTCGACCGCTTTGGTCACGGGGGAAACCGGCCATCTGAACCGGCTCGTCCACCAGATCGCCCACGCGATCGAGAATCCGGACACCGAACTCCGTGTACAGGTCGAGCGGCTGACGATCAGCAACCCGAGGAACTACTACTTCGGCGACGCCGTGAACATGTACGGCGGCTCCAACAATGTGGGAATGAGCACCTCATGAGCGGGGACAACCACTACTACGGCAGGACCGTCAACATGCACGGCGGCACCCACAACACCGGCATGGTCAACAACGGCCCGGAGGCCGCGCCCGCCGGCCCGGTCGATCCGGCCCTCGCGGACGCCGTCCGCGAGCTGGTCGCCCTGCTGGCGGAGCTGCGCGAGCAGGTGTCCCCGCTGACCGCGCGGTCCATCGACGACGCACTCCCGGCCCTCACGGCCGGCTCCGACGCGGCCCCGCCGCAGGAGCGGCACCGGGCGCTGATCGCCGTCGCGGGCATCGCCGCCACGGCCGGAGCGATCGGCCAGCCCGTCCTCGATGCCGTACGGGCCGTCCTGGAACTCCTCGCCGCGTAGCCGGTGCCGGATCCGGCACCCTCCGCTACGCCGGGGTCACCAGGCGGGTCTCGTACGCGAACACCGCGGCCTGGGTGCGATCGCGCAGGCCCAGCTTCACCAGGATCCGGCTCACGTGCGTCTTGATCGTGGACTCCGCGACGATGAGCCGGTCCGCGATCTCCGCGTTGGAGAGCCCCTGCGCGATCAGCACCAGCACCTCCGTCTCCCGCTCGGTCAACTCCCCGATCCCCGCCGGATCCGCCGGCTTCGGCGGGGCCGACAGCTTCGAGAACTCCAGGATCAGCCGTTTGGTGACCGTCGGTGCCAGCAGCGCCTCACCGGAGGCCACCACCCGCACGCCGTCGGCCAGCTGCCGGGCCGACGCGTCCTTGAGCAGGAACCCGGAGGCCCCGGCCCGCAGGGCCTGGTACACGTACTCGTCGAGGTCGAAGGTCGTCAGGACCAGCACCTTGGCGTCGGTGTCCGAGGCCACGATCTCCCGGGTCGCCTCCAGCCCGTTCATCACGGGCATCCGGATGTCCATCAGCACCACGTCCGGCCGCAGCGCCGCCACCTTGGCGATGGCCTCGCGGCCGTCCACCGCCTCGCCGACCACCTCGATGCCCTCCATCGCGTTCAGCAGGACGGAGAAGCCCTCCCGGACCATCATCTGGTCGTCGACGATCAGCACTCTGATCGTCATGACGCCTGCCCCTGTCCCTGCGACTGCCCCGGCCCCGGCGCCGCGTCCTGGCGGCCGCGCACCGGTATGAACACCGCCACCTCGTACCCGCCCGCCCCGGTCTCCCCGGCCGTCATCTCGCCCTCCAGCATGGCCACCCGCTCCCGCATCCCGGTGATCCCGTGTCCGGCGCCGGGCGAGGGCCGCACGTCCCCCGTCGCCGGTGCGTTGACCACCCGTATCCCCAACCCGCCCAGTACGTACGACACCTCGACCGAGGCCGCCGCCCCCGGGGCGTGGCGCAGGCTGTTGCTCAGCGCCTCCTGGATGATCCGGTACGCCGACAGCTCCACGCCCGGCGGCAGCTCGCGCACCGCACCCGTCACCGTCTTCTCCACGCCCAGCCCGGCCTCGCGCACATTGGCCAGCAGCCCGTCCAGCGAGGCCAGCGTCGGCTGGGGGGCGTCCGGCGCCTCGTAGTCCGCGGAGCGCACCACACCGAGCACCCGGCGCAGCTCCGTCAGCGCCGCCACCGCGTTCTCCCGGATGGTGGCGAATGCCGCCTCCAGCTCCGGCGGCGGGTTCTTCACCCGGTACGGCGCGGCCTCCGCCTGGATCGCCACCACCGACATGTGGTGGGCCACCACGTCGTGCAGCTCCCGCGCGATCGTCGTCCGCTCCTCCAGCAGCGTCCGCCGGTCCCTCTCGACGGCCGTGACCTCCTGCTGCGCGCTGACCTCCTGCTCCGCCTCCCTGCGTATGTTGCGGACCGTCACCACCAGCAGCGAGACCGCCAGGAGGAAGGCCATCGGCATGATCTCGACCGGCTCCCCCCGGCCGAAGCCGACCGGTATCGCGATCCCGGCCCCCACGGTGATCAGCCACATCCAGACGGCCGCCCGGGGCCTGGTCCGCATCGCCGCGAAGGTCACCGTCGCGAGATAGGAGACGAAGGCGCCCGGCGACCCGGGCCACACGTCGTTCATTCCGGAGCCGACCACCATGAGCACCCCGGCGGCGACCAGGGCCGCCCAGAACGCGCCCACGGGCCGCATCAGGGTCATCAGCACCGGCGCGGCCGCGATCAGCCCCATCACGAGGGAGCTGCTCGGTACGACGTACTCCCCGCTGGTGGTCGACGTCAGCATCACCACGAAGAACGCGGCGAACCCCACGACCGCATGCGGGAGATGTGCCAGGTACGGCCGCATCCGGCCGGGCAGCCGGCGCACCACCGGCCCGTCGGTGCGCATCGGCGCGAGCGGCCGGTAGGCGAAGGCGTCCGTGATCAGATCCTGGCGCACGCTCCGGAACAGGCCGGAGGCCATCCGGATCTCGGGTGTCCGGGGGTTCGCCCGGGGGGTCGTCTCGCTCATGACCACACCGTAGGTCGGCCGCCCCCTCTTCCGCGTCGGCGCAGAAGGGGATGTTCCGGCCTCCCCCTCAGGTACTACGCGGGGCACTCAGTAGCCCGCCGGACGGACCAGACCCGTCTCGTACGCGAACACCGCGGCCTGGGTGCGGTCCCGCAGGCCGAGCTTCACCAGGATCCGCCCCACATGTGTCTTCACGGTCTGCTCGGCCACCACCAGGTGCGCGGCGATCTCCGCGTTGGACAGGCCCTGTGCGATCAGGGACAGCACCTCGGTCTCCCGCTCGGTCAGCTCGTCGATCCGTGCCTTCGAGGGCGCCCGCGGCGCCCCCAGCCGGGAGAACTCCGTGATCAGCCGTCTGGTGATGTTCGGCGAGAGCAGCGCCTCACCGGCCGCCACCACCCGCACCGCCTCGGCGAGCTGGTCGGCCGACGCGTCCTTGAGCAGGAACCCGGAGGCTCCGGCGCGCAGCGCCTCGTACACGTACTCGTCGAGGTCGAAGGTGGTCAGCACGAGCACCTTGACGGTGGAGCCGGGGGCGGCCGTGATGACGGAGGTGGCCTCGATGCCGCCCATCCCGGGCATGCGGATGTCCATCAGGACCACGTCCGGTGCGCACGCGGCGGCCTTGGCCACCGCGTCGGCCCCGTCCACGGCCTGGCCGACGACCTCGATGTCGGGCTGGGCGTTGAGGAGGACGGTGAAGCCCTGCCGGACCATCATCTGGTCGTCGGCGATCATCACCTTGATGGGGTCGGCCGGAGTGCTCATGCGTCCTCGTCAGTCCTTCTTCGTCTCGGGGTCCATCGGGAGCACGGCGCTCACCTCGTACCCGCCGTCCGGGCGCGGGCCGGCGGCGAGCTCGCCCCCCAGCATGCCCGCCCGCTCCCGCATCCCGAGCAGACCGTGCCCGGCGCCGTGCGAGGGCGGGGCCGGCCGCGTCGGCGCGCTGTTGGCGACGCACAGGTGCAGTTCGCGCGGCCCGTAGGCGATGCCGACCTCCACCCGCGATCCGGGGGCGTGGCGCAGGCAGTTGCTCAGCGCCTCCTGCACGATCCGGTAGGCGGTGAGCTCGACGCCCGGGGTGAGGGGCCGCCGGATGCCCGCGACCTCGATGGTGACGGCCAGTCCGGCCCCGCGCACGTTGTCCACGAGGCCGTCCAGTTCGGCGAGGGTGGGCTGCGGGTGGTGCGGGTTCGCGGGATCGTCCGGCTGCTCGGAGCGCAGTACGCCCAGGACGCGGCGCAGTTCCGTCAGGGCCTCCAGCGCGTTCTCGCGGATGCCGGACAGGTTCTCCTTGAGCTCCTCGGAGGGGTTTTCCACCAGGTGCGGGGCGACCTGAGCCTGGATGGAGATCACCGACATGTGGTGGGCCACGACGTCGTGCAACTCCCGGGCGATGCGGCTGCGTTCCTCCAGCAGGGTGCGCCGGGCCCGCTCCTCCTCGGTGATCGTCTCCTGCTCGACGAGCTTGCCGCGGGCCAGGCGGGTGGCCCGCAGGGCGTACCCGAGCAGGCCGACGAAGCCGAAGAGGAGCATCGCGCCCACGACGCTGCTCTGGCTGTGCTCCGGTTTCAACAGCAGCTCGGCCAGGCCGGTCAGGGCGATGGGGACGGCCACCGCGGCGACGGTCACGCGGGGCGGCACGCGCAGGGCCACCAGCAGCAGGACGGGGGCGAACGCGATGATCCCGGCCGGCATCCAGGGCCAGGTCTGGCCCTGGCCGACGTCGTCGTGGACCGACCAGGCGACCACGGCCGCCGCCAGGAGGCCGAGCCACCAGCCGGCGATCGGGCGGAACATCGCGAGCGCGATGGACGAGCCGGTCAGGATCGCCGCCACCAGCGGGATGCCGCCCTGGTCGTGGTAGTTGTCGCTCATCTGCTCCGTGGTGAGGAACCCGAAGAAGACGGCGGCGTAGACGACCACCGCGTGCGGCAGCCGGGCCAGCCAGCGCGGCCGGGACATCCTGGGCAGCGGATCGCGCTCGATGGTGAACAGGTCGAGGGCCGGCGTCGTCAGGAGCCGGGCCCGGGGCGCGCGGGCGGCCTTGCCGGAGGACGCTTCCGCTTCCGCGGTGGGCGGTTCGCTCTGCTCGTTCACGTCGTCCACCCTAGGCATGGGCCGCCGTCACCTCTTCGGGTGCCCGGACGGAGGCCGTCCGGGAGGACCGGTGCCGCTTCGGCCGCCCGGCCTGCTCGTACGTACGGAACGCGGCCCAGCAGACGCCCAGCGCGGCCGCGAACACCGGCAGCCACAGCAGCCGGGCCGCCATCCACTGCGGGGAGTCGGGCACGGTGTGCAGTCCGGGCAGATCGACGGGGGCCAGCAGCCCCAGGGCGGTGACGGCCATCATCGCGGTCTGGTGCCACAGGAAGATCGTCATCGCGGACAGGTTCACCAGCGCGACCTTCGCCCAGACCCGGGGCCGCCGCACGGCCCGCTCCAGTGGCCCCCGGAGCAGCAGGGCCAGCCCGCACTGGGCCAGGCCGAACGCGACGGCGGCCAGGGTCGGCGGGTTCAGGTTCGATATCGGGGCCCCGGGGACACCGACCATGGAGGCCGGATACCCGCCCCAGAGGACCAGCCCGGCCGTCGCGGCGGCGCCGGCGCCCAGCAGCAGGGCGGCCGGGGTGCGCCGGGCGAACGCCCCGCGGGACCAGGCGGCGCCCAGGGTGTAGGGGACGAGCCAGCCGGCGGCCACGTTGACCCAGCCGATCCACTCCGGCCCGCCGAGGCCGAACCGCCACACGTCCACTCCGGCCACCACGGCCGCCGGCCACAGCGGGTTGAGCCGCGCCACGAGTGGTGTGGCGGCGGTGAGCACGCCGAAGACGAGGAGGAACCAGAGCGGGGAGAGGACGAGCTTGACCAGCGTCCGGACGGTGTCCGGCTCCGCCCCGCCGAGCAGCATCCCGGCCGCCGCCACGGTCCACAGGGCGAGCACTGCGGGGACCGGCCGGAACAGGCGCGCCAGCCGCTGCCCGACCCACACCCCGTACGGCACCCCGCGCCCGCGCGCCGCGGTGTACCCGCGGGCGGCGACGTGGCCGCCGACCAGGAAGAACACGGCCAGCGTCTGGAACACCCAGGACACCGGCGCCAGCCGGGGCATGTGGGCCAGCGGACTGGTGCCGGCCAGGCCGCCGTTGGCGGTGGTCAGGGCGGTCACCAGCCAGTGGCCCAGCACCACGCCGAGGATGGCGAAGGCCCGCAGGGCGTCCACGGTCCGGTCCCGGTCTGCGGGAGTGCCGCTGTCGATGCGGTCCGCGAGGGCGGACCAGCGGGCGCGCAGCCTACGCATGGGGGACCTCCGGGGTGCTCGGGGCGATCGGGGTGCTCGGGGCGGTGCCGAGGACGATGCGGGTCAGGCCGTCGAGGGACGCGGTGCCCGGCTTGAGGTAGTCGCTGTGCCCGCCGGGGCCGGCCGCGAAGGGCCGGGCCCCGAAGGCCGGATCGACGGGGTCGGTGCCGAAACCGAGCCCGCCGAGGCGCACATGGGGAACGTGGCCGATCCAGTCCGCCCCGCCGCGCCCGGCCCAGACCCGGGCCCCGGTCGGCAGTTCCGAGGCGGATGAGGCGCCGGTGCCGGGGCTGCCGAACAGGGCCATGTCCGTGACCGCGGGGCCGGTGGGGGTCCGGGCGCAGACCACGCTCCCGTAGGAGTGGCAGAGCAGGGAGAGCCGGGCGCCGGGCGGGGCCGTCCGTGCCAAACGGTCGAGGAAGGGGCCCAGTTCGGCGGCGGCCGCGTCCGCCCGGCCGGTGCTCAGCACGGTCGGGCTGACCGTGCCGGGGGTGTCGTACCCGAGCCAGGCGACCACGGCCGAGCGCGGATGTCCGGCCAGGAGGTGCCGTTGGAGGGCGACGGCCCCGGCGCGGAACCTCTGGTAGGTGTCCAGCGTGGTGTCGGAGCCGGGCACCAGGACGGCTATGCGGTCGGCGCTCTCCAGATCGCCGAGCACCTCGACGGCCCGGCCCCTGCCGCGGCCGTCGAAGGCGAGGAACCGTGCGGTGCCCTCCGCTCCCATGGCCTCCAGCTTCGCCGCGCGGCCGGTGCGTCCGGCCTCCCGCGCCATGCGGGCCGCCTCCGCGAGGCCGGCGCGGTTGGCCTCGTACCGGTCCGGGAGCGCGGTGTGTTCGGGGAGCGCGGCCGGTGCCGGGGCGGGGACGTCGGGGGAGGCGGCGGCGGACACCGGCACCACGACGGCCGCGGCGACGAGCCCGGCCAGCAGGGTGCGCCGCAGCCGGCCGCGCCGCCGTCCGGCGGGGCGTCGTTCGGGGCGTCCATCGAGGCGTCCGTCGGGGCGTCCTGTGGCGCGGGTCATGGCGGTCCCTTTTCCTTCGCTCGGTCCGGAGGCGCTGGATCGCGTCTTCTCCGGTTCCGAAGTTAGGAATTGGGGGGCATCGTCGGCGTCCCGCTGCGGAGCCCACTTCCCGTATGGCTCTCAGGTATGACGGGGCAGACCTGAGAGCCACGCCCGAGGAGGCGGGCCGTCCCCCGGGACCATGCCCGGGGATGCATCCCCGGGGCGGTGGACCGAGTTCTCGGGATGACCGACGGAGACTGGCGCAACGACCGCACAGGCAGCGCGCATCGGGGCGGGAACCCGACCGTGCTGCGCCGTCCAGGCCCGGAACCGGTCCGCATGCCGGTGTGGCGGTACGAGCAGGAGGAGTACTGGCGGGGCGCCCGCCACGAGCCGGGCGCCCGCCACGAGCTGGGCCCCCGCCACGAGCCGGGCCCCCGCCACGACGGCCTGCGCACCGCCATCGGGGAGGAGCCGGACCGGCTCACGGCCGGGTGGGCCCCGTGCCGGCGGCTCCCGTCGCCCCGCCGGCCAGCAGCGTGTCCAGGGCCTTCGTGAGGCGGTCCAGGACCTCGACCGTTTCCGCGAAGGCCGCCTCGCCCAGTTCCTCCGCGAGACGGCCGGCGAACGCGGCGTGGGCCGGGTCGATGCGGGCGACGGCGGCACGCCCCTCCTGCGTCGGGCGGAGCAGCTTCGCGCGCCGGTGCGCCGGGTTCGGGACGTACTCCGCGAGGCCCTTGGACACCAGCAGGTCCGCGACGCGCTGGACGCTCTGCCGCGTGATGCCCATGACCCGGGCGATCCCGGCCACCGGCAGCGGCTCCCGGAGCACCGCGCCCAGCACCTGCCACCAGGCAGCGGTCAGCCCGGCGGGCCCGGCCAGCTCCTCGGAGATCGCGAGGAAGCGGCCGTTCAGGCCGAACACCCCGAGCGCGGTCCGGCTCAGCAGGTCCTGCCGGGTCCGCGCCGACGGGGGAGGGGACGGGAGGTCAGGCATCGCCGCGCTCCGCAGCGGCCATCAGCACCGGGTACGCGCTCGCGTCCGAGTCGTGGAACAGGCGGTACCAGGCGTCCAGGACCTCCGGCTCGTAGACGCCCAGCCGGGCGAAGACCTCCCGGGCGAAGGCGACCGGTTCCGTCGGTCCCGCCGTGATCAGGTCGCCGTCCGTCACCGCGTCGGCCTCGACGTACCGCCCGGCGCCCGCGTAGCCCGGCTGGTGCGCCAGGTACGCGGCGGCCGCGCCGGTGTGGGCGTACGTGTCGAGCAGGCCCTCCCGGGCCAGGCCGGCGGTTGCTCCGCAGATCGCCGCGACCGGGACGCCGGCCGCCAGGAACTCCCGTGCCTTCGCCGCGAAGGGGGCCAGCTCGTCGCCGGAGTCCCACAGGGAGGCGCCGGTCAGGATGAGGAGGGAGGAGTCCGCGGGCGAGAGGTCCGCGAGGGAGAGGTCGGGCTGGACGCGTACGCCGCCCATGGTGGTGACCGGCGCTCCGGCGGCGAAGCCGACCGTGCGGACCCGGTGGCCGCGCTGGGCGAGGTGTGCGGTGGTGTGGCCGGTCTCCCAGTCCGCGTACGTGTCGTACACCGCGAGGTGCACGGGCCGGGTGCCGGCCGGGTCGGTGGGAGCGGAGGGAGTGTTGGGAGTGGTCGTGCCGGTCATCGTCATCGCCTCTTCCGTGCTTCCGTTCGTCCTGCCCTATGACAGTAGACTGTCACTTCGACAGCTTGCTGTCAATAAGCGTCCCACCAGCCGCCGGGCACCCCGTTCCGCGTCCCGTTCCGCGTCCCGTTCCGCGTCACCTGCCGACAGACTGCCGAGACCCGGACCCCACCCGCAGACAGTCCGCCGATATCCCCTCCCACCTGGGCACTCTTAGCGTGGCCGCATGACCCCTCACGTCACCACGGGCAACCCCGCAGACATCGCGGCCACCGGAGCAGCCGTCAAGGCCGCCGACCGCGCCCACGTCTTCCACTCCTGGTCCGCCCAGGCCCTGATCGACCCGCTCGCCGTCGCCGGGGCCGAGGGCTCGTACTTCTGGGACTACGACGGCCACCGCTACCTCGACTTCTCCTCCCAGCTGGTGAACACCAACATCGGCCACCAGCACCCCAAGGTCGTCGCCGCGATCCAGGAGCAGGCCGCCCGGCTCTGCACCCTCGCGCCCGGCTTCGCCGTCGACGTCCGCTCCGAGGCCGCACGCCTCATCGCCGAGCGGACCCCGGGCGACCTGGACAAGGTCTTCTTCACCAACGGCGGCGCCGAGGCCGTCGAGAACGCCGTCCGCATGGCCCGTCTGCACACGGGCCGGCAGAAGGTGCTGTCCACGTACCGCTCGTACCACGGGGCCACCGCCGCCGCGATCAACCTGACCGGCGACCCGCGCCGCTGGCCCTCCGACACGGCCGCCGCCGGAGTCGTGCACTTCTGGGGCCCGTTCCTCTACCGCTCGCCGTTCCACGCCGCCACCGAGGCCGAGGAGTGCGAGCGCGCCCTCGCGCACCTCGCCGACACCATCGCCTTCGAGGGCCCGGCGACCATCGCCGCGATCATCCTGGAGAGCGTGCCCGGCACCGCCGGGATCATGACCCCGCCGGCCGGCTACCTGGCGGGCGTGCGCGAGCTCTGCGACCGCCACGGCATCGTCTTCATCCTCGACGAGGTCATGTCCGGCTTCGGCCGCACCGGCAAGTGGTTCGCCGCCCAGCACTGGGACGTCACCCCCGACCTGATCACCTTCGCCAAGGGCGTGAACAGCGGGTACGTGCCCCTCGGCGGCGTCGCCATCTCGGCCGCCATCGCCGAGACCTTCGCCCGCCGGCCCTACCCGGGCGGGCTGACGTACTCCGGCCACCCGCTGGCCTGCGCCGCCGCAGTGGCGACGATCAACACCATGGAGGAGGAGGGCGTCGTCGAGCACGCCGCCCACCTCGGCGCGAACGTCATCGGCCCGGCGCTCGCCGAGATCGCCGAGCGGCACCCGTCGGTCGGCGAGGTCCGCGGCCTCGGCGCCTTCTGGGCGCTGGAGCTCGTACGGGACAAGCAGACGCGCGAGCCGCTCGTCCCGTACAACGCGGCCGGCGCCGACAACGCGCCCATGGCCGAGTTCGCGGCGGCCTGCAAGGCCTCCGGCCTGTGGCCCTTCGTGAACATGAACCGCACCCACGTGGTCCCGCCGTGCAACATCACCGAGGCGGAGGCCAAGGAGGGTCTGGCCCTGCTGGACGAGGCGCTGACGGTCGCGGACCGGCACACCACGTCCGGCTGACCGGGGCCGTCCGAGACGGAAACCACCCGCGTTCGATCGGTTTCGGCCTCGCTGCCTGGCCTAAGGTGTCCGAAAGTTCTACCGAGGAGACGGACCCTTATGCCAGGCAGCGGCGCTGTCACCCGCAACACACTTCGCCAGCAGATCGCGGACGCGCTGCGTGACGAGGTGCTGGCGGGACGCCTGCCACCGGGCACGGAGTTCACCGTCAAGCAGATCGCCGAGCAGTACGAGGTCTCCGCGACCCCCGTGCGCGAGGCGCTCGTCGACCTCTCGGCCCAAGGGCTGCTGGAATCGGTGCAGCACCGGGGCTTTCGCGTGCGCGTCTTCACCGTGGACGACTACCGGGGCATGATCGAGGCCCGTACGCTCATAGTGGACGGGATCTTCCGGCGGCTCGTCGAGCGCGGCACCGCGCCCGGCTCCGGCGAAATGCTGGTGTCGGTGCGCCGTCGTGCCGAGGAGGCGTGCAGGGCCGCGCACAGCGGGTCCCTCGAAGTGCTGATCGGCTACGACCTGCGCTTCTGGAGGGAGCTGAGCGGGCTGGTCGGCAACACGTACATCTCGGATTTCCTGCACCGCATCCGCGTGCAGTGCTGGGTCTTCGCCGTACCGCACCTGAAGGCGGCCCCCGATCTGCACACCGGGCTGTGGTCCGGCCACAACGAGCTGGTGGACGCGGTGACGCGGGCCGACGCCGACGAGGTGCGCACGCTGGTGCGCGCGTACAACCAGCGCGCGCTGGACTGGGCCGCGGGCCTGAAGGCGGTCGGCGCGTGACCGACACGACCGCGACCGGCGAGACCGGCACCTGCACGGGCACCGGCACCGGCAAAGTGGCCGCCCCCGACTGGCTCGGCGCCGTCGGGCTCTCCGTCGTCATCCCCGCGCACGAAGACGCGCACCGGATCGGCGCGACGCTCGACGCCTTCCGCGCCCATCTCGACGCCCGCCTCGGCACCGGCCCCGGCGACTGGGAGCTCGTCGTCGCCGACGACGCCTCCACCGACGGCACCGCCGCCCTCGTCGAGGCCGCGGCCGCCGACGAACCCCGGATCCGCCTGATCCGCTCCGAGCACCACCGCGGCAGGGGCGCCGCGCTGCGCGCCGGAGTACTCGCCTGCGCCGGGCAGCGGGTACTGCTCGCCGACGCCGGGCTCAGGACACCGCCGGCTGAGCTGGACCACCTGGAGCGGGCCCTGGGCCAGGAGGATCCGCAGAACGGGAACGGGAACGGGAACGGGAACGAAAGCGAGAGTGCGACCGCCGCCCTCGGCCGGACGGGAAACCGCCTGGTCCGCGCCCTGGGCATCCCCGGGATGCCGGGTTTGCGCGCCGACACCTGCGGCTTCGCCCTCTTCGACGGCGACCGGGCACGGGCCGCCTTCGGCGCCTCCGTCCTCGACGGACCGGCCATCGACGCCGAGGTGCTGCGCTGGATGCGCCGCCAGGGCTGGTACGCGGCCGAGGTCCCGGTGAGCCGCACCCCGCAGCCGGCCGCCCGCCCCCGCCCGTCCGCGGCCGCGGTCCCCGGCGACCGGCGCCGCGCGCTCACCGAGCTCTTCCGCCTGAACGCCGGCGGCCTCGCCGTCGCCGCCGTCTTCCTCGTCCTGTCCGCGTACGTCTTCCACGGCCTGTGGGCGGACCTCGACGGCCGCTACCTCGCGGACGCGCTCCAGGACCAGAACCAGTGGGAGTGGTTCGTCGGCGTCGCCACCGACAACATCACCCACCTGCGCAATCCGCTCTTCACCACGGCCCAGGGCATGCCCGACGGCGTGAACCTGATGGCCAACGCCACGATGCTCGGCCTGACCGTCCCGCTGATCCCGGTCACGCTCCTGTTCGGCGAGACGGTCACCTTCGCGCTCGTCCTGACGCTCGGCATGGCCGCCAGCGCCTGGACCTGGTACTGGCTGATCCGCCGCCGCCTCGTGCGGAGCCGCTGGGCCGCCGCCGCGGGCGGGGCGCTCGCCGCGTTCGCGCCGCCGATGGTCTCGCACGCCAACGGCCACCCGAACTTCGTCGTCCTCTTCATGCTCCCGCTGATCATCGACCGGGCCCTGCGCCTGTGCGAGGGCCGGAACGTGGTCCGCGACGGGGTCCTGCTCGGCCTGTTCGCCACGTACCAGATCTTCCTCGGCGAGGAGCCGCTGCTCATCGCCGCGCTCGGCATGCTGGTCTTCTCCCTCGCCTACCTGCTGGTCGACCGGCGGCGCGCGCTCGCGGCCGCACGGCCGCTGGGCCTCGGCCTGGTCATCGCCGCGGGCGTCTGCGTACCGCTGCTGATCTACCCGCTGTACTGGCAGTTCTTCGGCCCGCAGAGCTACCACTCGGTCCTGCACGGGGACAACGCCGGCAACAGCCCGCGCGCCCTGGTCGAGTACGCGGCCCGCTCGCTCTTCGGCGACGCCGAGACGGCCGGACGGCTCTCGCTGAACACCACCGAGCAGAACGCCTTCTACGGCTGGCCGCTGCTCGCGCTCGGCGTGGCCGTCTGCGTGTGGATGTGGCGCAGCAAGCCGGTCCGCGCGCTCGCGATCACCGGTTTCGTGGCGCTGGCACTGTCCCTCGGACCCTGGGTGCCGGTCCCGCGCACCGACGTCGTGCTGCCGGGGCCCTGGCGGCTGATGGTGAAGCTGCCGCTGTTCGAGTCGGTGATCGAGGGGCGCGTGGCGATGGTGTGCGCCCCCGTCCTGGGCGTGCTGCTCGCGCTCGCGCTGGACCGGATCGTGACGGTGCGCACCCGCGAGCTGCGCACGCTCGGCCTCCTCGCGGTGGCGGCGGCGCTGATCCCGGTGCTGCCGCTGCCGCTGGCCGTACGGGAGCGGGCGCCGGTGCCGGCGTTCATCACCTCGGGGGCCTGGAAGGGCTACGTCAAGGACGGCGAAGCACTCGTGCCCGTACCGCTGCCGGACCCCGGCCAGGCGGACGCGCTGCACTGGCAGGTCGAGGCGGACTTCGGCTTCCGGCTGGCCGGCGGCTACTTCAACGGGCCGTGGGGGCCCGACCGGATCGGCATCTACGGGGCCACCCCGCGCCACCTGTCGAACCTCCTGCGGGACGTCCGGTACGGGCAGCAGCCGCCGGAGATCACCCCGCAGTGGCGGGACCAGGCCCGCCGGGACCTGGAGTTCTGGAAGGCGGGCGCCGTCGTGCTGCCCTTCCAGGACCGCGGGGTCGAGCTGCGCGACATGATCAGCGAGCTGCTGGGGCGGCAGCCGCAGAAGGTCGAGGACGTCTGGGTCTGGAGGGTGGGTCCGGACCGGGTGTAGCGGGCGGCTCCGGCGCGAGTTCCGCCCCAGGTTCTGCGCAGCCCTTCGCGGAGGGTGTTCGGCACACTACGCTGGCGGGATCGGCGACACCGACTGATCGGAGCCCGCGTGGCCTGTGACCTGTGGCTGGTCCCCCTTGTCGACGTGCTGTGCCACAGCCCCGACAACCCGTTCGCGGAAGAGATCGCCTCGTACGACAAGGCGCTGGGCGAGGCGGGCCTGCCGTCGGTGCCCGTGTTCGCGTACATGCCGGGCCTGAGCGGGGACGTGGCCCCCGTCGCCGGCTTCGACTACGACGCCCTGCACTTCCTGCGGCGGGCCTACCTGCTGCAGATCTGCGGACTGCCGGTGACGCCGGTGGACGAGCTGGGCGGGGACTACGAGCAGCTTCTGGAGATGTTCGAGCCGACGGCGCAGCAGTCGCACCTGGTGTGGCACTACGACCATGCCGGGGCGTACGTGCCGGTGGACTTCGCGGCTCCGCTGGCCAACGAGGAGCTGCTGGCCGGAGGCGGGCCGCTGGGCTCGGCGCAGGGCCTGCTGCGCGAGCTGATGGTGGTGGCGCCGGCGATCGGGATAGACCCGGGGAACCCGCCGGGGGCTCCGGCCGCGCCGGGCCGGCCCACGTCCCTGGAGGAGCCCGCGGGGCCGATTCCGTACGACGAGAGCCCCTTCGCGCGGGAGCGGCACGTGTGGCTGGGCCTGCACGCCGCCGCGACGCGGAGCCTCGGCCAAGGCTCGATGATCATCTTCAGCTGACCGCCGTCGGGTCGGGGGCTCGTCCCCCGACCCCCTCACACACCGGCGGGGCCGCTTTCAGCGGGGCTGCTCCGGCGGGCGCTGGCGCGGCATGTTGGGGCGGGTGCCCGGGGGGAGGGGGAAGCGGGTCGGCGGGAGGCCCGCCTCCGCCCGCGAGGACGGGGCGCCGAGCGACTGCATCACCAGCGGCGCCGGCCCCGAGGAGAACTCCACCATCCACTCCGCGGTCTCCGAGCGCACCAGCTCCGTCACGTCCTCCGAGAAGCGGCGGAGCACGGTCAGGCACCGCTCGGCGGCCTCGCTCGCCGTGCCCTCCGTGGGCCCCAGCACCTCCCGCACGTTCTCCGAGGCCCAGTCGAACTGCAGCGTCTGCAGGCGGCGCTGTACCGCCTGCGCCGTGGCCACGTCCCGCATCCAGCCCGAGGTCAGGCCGAAGAACCGGTCGCAGGCCAGGCAGGCCGCGGCCAGGAGCAGCGAAAGGTAGCCGTACGAGGCCACCCCCGGCGCGGACCCCGTCAGCTCCAGCAGCGGCATCGCGGCCCCGGCCACCGCCCCCGCGGCGGCTCCGACCCGCAGCACCCGCGCGCCCCGGCGCTTCCACGCCCGGTCGGACAGGTACCACTCCGCGGTGCGCAGCGCATCGGCCTCGACCCGCCGGTAGAGCTCGTCCAGCCGCTCGGCCGGCTCGCCCCAGTCCCCGAGAGGGAACGGCCCGCCGGTCAGATCGCCCGCCGCCATCGGTCCGCTGCCCTCCTCCCGGGAGTCCCGGGGTTCCCGGGGATCCCGGGGTGGCCCCTCGGGCTGCATCTCCGGCTGGCTCACCCGGCACTCCCTCTGCCTGCGCTGACGTGTGGTGGTGCGCGTGTGCGCAATGATGCGCATGCTCTTCCTACCTTCGAATGGCGGCCCATGGGCGGCGAATCCCCGGTTTTCCGCCCGCAAGGAGGTCTCCATCAGGTACGCGCACGCCCCGTCTCTCACTCGAAAGAGTTGGTCCTCACGGCGTAGGGCGCGCCGCGCGGGGAGCACGTAGGCTCGGATTGACCAAGCTGCCCAGTCTTGGACCGACGCGACGGAGTGAGTGACCTGTGATTCCCGGTGGTGGCCAGCCCAACATGCAGCAGCTGCTCCAGCAGGCCCAGAAGATGCAGCAGGACCTCGCCGCGGCCCAGGAGGCGCTCGCGCAGGCCGAGGTCGAGGGCCAGGCCGGCGGCGGCCTGGTGAAGGCGACCGTCACCGGCTCCGGTGAACTGCGCGCGCTGGTGATCGACCCGAAGGCCGTGGACCCGGCGGACACCGAAACCCTCGCCGACCTGATCGTCGCGGCGGTCCAGGCGGCCAACGAGAACGCCCAGGCGCTCCAGCAGGAGAAGCTCGGCCCGCTGGCCCAGGGCCTGGGCGGCGGCAGCGGCATCCCCGGCCTGCCGTTCTAGCCCGCGGTCCGGCACCCGAACCCGACCCCGACCCGCACGACCCGACCCGACCCGACCCGACCCCACACCCCCACCGCAGAACGAAAGAAGGCAGTCCGTGTACGAAGGCGTGGTCCAGGACCTGATCGACGAACTGGGCAGGCTGCCCGGCGTCGGGCCCAAGAGCGCGCAGCGGATCGCCTTCCACATCCTGCAGGCCGAGCCCACCGACGTCCGCCGCCTCGCGCACGCGCTGCTGGAGGTCAAGGACAAGGTCCGGTTCTGCGCGGTGTGCGGGAACGTGGCGCAGGAGGAGCGGTGCAACATCTGCCGCGACCCGCGCCGCGACACCACGGTCATCTGCGTGGTGGAGGAGCCGAAGGACGTGGTCGCGATCGAGCGGACCCGCGAGTTCCGGGGCCGGTACCACGTCCTCGGCGGTGCGATCAGTCCGATCGAGGGCGTCGGCCCGGACGACCTGCGCATCCGCGAGCTGCTGGCGCGGCTCGCGGACGGAGAGGTGACCGAGCTGATCCTCGCCACCGACCCGAACCTGGAGGGCGAGGCGACCGCCACCTACCTCGCCCGCATGATCAAGCCCATGGGCCTGAAGGTCACCCGCCTGGCCAGCGGGCTCCCCGTCGGGGGAGATCTGGAGTACGCGGACGAGGTCACGCTGGGGCGGGCCTTTGAAGGAAGGCGACTTCTCGATGTCTGACGCAATGCTGCACGCCCTGGGAGTGGATCCGGACGATTTCGCGGCCTCGATCGCGGACCAGATCGAATCCTTCATCGTCGCGGTCACCGAGGTGGCCAAGGGCGAGGACCCGGACAGCGCGGTGCCCTTCCTCCTCCTGGAGGTGTCCCAGCTGCTGCTGGCGGGCGGCCGGCTGGGCGCGTACCAGGACGTCCTGCCCGACGAGCGCTACGAGCCCGACCTCGGCCCGGAGCCCGACGTGGACGACCTGCGCGAGCGTTTCGCCCTCATGCTGGAGCCGGTCGACGTCTACTCCGAGGTCTTCGACCCGTACGAGCCGCGCAAGGCTCCCGTCGCGCACCGGATCTCGGACGACCTCGCCGACGTGGTGGCGGACCTGCGGCACGGCCTCATCCACCACCAGGCGGGCCGGACCACCGAGGCGCTGTGGTGGTGGCAGTTCTCGTACTTCACCAACTGGGGGCCGACGGCCTCGGCGACGCTGCGCGCCCTGCAGTCGCTGATCGCCCACGTGCGGCTGGACCAGCCGCTGGAGGCCCTGGACGGTCTGGACACCGACGAGGACCTCGCCGAGGACGACCTCGCCGAGCAGGCCGGACGGGTGATGGCCGAGGAAATCGGTGCCCGGCTGGGTCTGCCGGGGAAGTAGGGAACCCGGTTCCTGGTCTGATCGTCTCATGATGTGGTACGAAGCGGTCGGATCGCGGCCGCTCGTTACACTGCACCAGCAATGAGACGGACTGAGCGAGGAGCGCACGTGGGCCTTGTCGTGCAGAAGTACGGAGGCTCCTCCGTAGCCGATGCCGAGGGCATCAAGCGCGTCGCCAAGCGGATCGTGGACGCCAAGAAGAACGGCCACCAGGTGGTCGTCGTGGTTTCCGCGATGGGCGACACGACGGACGAGCTGATCGATCTCGCCGAGCAGGTGTCACCGATGCCTGCCGGGCGCGAATTCGACATGCTGCTGACCGCCGGAGAGCGGATCTCCATGGCCCTGCTGGCCATGGCGATCAAAAACCTGGGCCACGAGGCCCAGTCGTTCACCGGCAGCCAGGCAGGCGTCATCACCGACTCGGTCCACAACAAAGCGCGCATCATCGATGTCACGCCGGGCCGCATCCGCACCGCGCTGGACGAGGGCAACATCGCCATCGTCGCCGGTTTCCAGGGCGTGTCGGCGGACTCCAAGGACATCACCACCCTCGGCCGCGGCGGCTCCGACACCACCGCCGTCGCGCTCGCCGCGGCGCTGGACGCCGAGGTCTGCGAGATCTACACCGATGTCGACGGCGTCTTCACCGCGGACCCCCGCGTCGTGAAGAAGGCCCGGAAGATCGACTGGATCTCCTCCGAGGACATGCTGGAGCTCGCGGCCTCCGGTTCCAAGGTGCTGCTGCACCGCTGCGTCGAGTACGCGCGCCGCTACAACATCCCGATCCACGTCCGCTCGTCCTTCTCCGGACTGCCGGGCACCTGGGTCAGCAACGAGAATCCGCAAGGGGACGCGCAGGTGGAGCACGCCATCATCTCCGGAGTCGCTCACGACGTCTCCGAAGCCAAGATCACGGTCGTCGGCGTTCCGGACAAGCCGGGCGAGGCGGCGGCGATCTTCCGCGCCATCGCGGACGCCGAGATCAACATCGACATGATCGTGCAGAACGTGTCCGCCGCGTCCACGGGCCTGACGGACATCTCCTTCACCCTCCCCAAGACCGAGGGCCACAAGGCCATCGACGCGCTGGAGAAGGCCAAGGGCGCCATCGGCTTCGACTCCCTGCGCTACGACGACCAGATCGGCAAGATCTCCCTGGTCGGCGCGGGCATGAAGACGAACCCGGGCGTCACCGCCTCCTTCTTCCAGGCGCTGTCCGACGCGGGCGTGAACATCGAGCTGATCTCGACCTCCGAGATCCGCATCTCGGTCGTGACCCGCCAGGACGACGTCAACGAGGCCGTCCGCGCCGTGCACACGGCCTTCGGCCTCGACTCCGACAGCGACGAGGCCGTCGTCTACGGAGGCACCGGACGATGACCGGGACCCGGTCGGCCCCGGCTCCGGCGCTCGCCGTGGTCGGGGCGACCGGAGCGGTCGGCTCCGTCGTACTCCAGATCCTCTCCCAGCGGGCGGACGTCTGGGGTGACATACGCCTGATCGCCTCCGGGCGCTCGGCCGGCCGCGTACTGACCGTGCGCGGGCGGGAGTGCGAGGTGCTCGCCCTCACCGAGGACGCCTTCGAGGGCATCGGGCGGGGCGACGTGGTGCTGTTCCTGACCCCGCCCGAGGTCTCGGCCAGGTGGGCCCCGGCCGTCGTCATGCGCGGGGCCGTCGCCGTCGACCAGTCCGCGGCCTTCCGGGAGGATCCCGAGGTGCCGATGGTGGTGCCCGAGGTCAACGCCCAGGCCGTACGGGAGCGCCCGCGCGGCATCGTCGCGGGCCCGGACTGCGTCACCGCCGCGATGATCGCGGCCCTGGGCGCGCTGCACGCCGAGTACGCGCTGGCCGACCTGACCGTGTCCTCGTACCAGGCCGCCAGCGCGGCCGGGCGGGCCGGCTCCGATGCGCTGCGGCGCCAGCTGTCGCTGGTGGCCGGGACCTCGCTGGGCGAGCAGACCGGGGACGTGCGCCGGGCCGTCGGCGAGGACGCCGGTCCCTTCGCCGCCCCGCTCGCGCTGAACGTCGTGCCGTGGTCCGGTGAGCTGTGCGAGGGCGGCTGGTCCTCGCACGAGCTGGCCGTACGGGCGCAAGTACGCCGGGTCCTCCACCTGGACGCGCTCCCGGTGGCGGTGACCTGCGTACAGGTGCCGGTGCTGACCGGGCACTCGCTGAGCGTACGGGCGCGGTTCGAGGCCGAGGCGGACGCCTCGCACGCCCGGGAGGTCCTGGAGGCCGCGCCCGGCGTGGTCGTGGTGGACGACCCGGCCGCCGGGGAGTTCCCGACTCCGGTGGACGCCGCGGGGACGGATCCGGCCTGGGTGGGGCGGCTGCGGGGCTCGCTCGACGATCCGCACTCCCTGGAGTTCTTCGTGTGCGCGGACAATCTCCGCAACGGGGCCGCCCTGAACGCCACTCGGATCGCGGAACTGATCGCTGGTGAATTCGCGTAATTCACTTTGTAGGATCAGTGCTGATCCCTTGATCAAGGTGATGGCCTGACTGCCGCCTGGACGGGCGGGGCAATCAGGAAGAGCGGGTGCGCATGAGGGCTATGGGGATTTTGCTGGTGAGGCGGCCTCACGCGTACAACCCTGGTGGGGGGACGCGTGTCCAACTGGCGTGGCAGAGGCACTTCTCGACTTCGCCGTCGTACCGGCGCGCAGCGCACTCGGTGCGCCGCGCCGGCCTTCCCGCACGCCCGTGCCCGGCGGGCTCACCGTGATCCTTCCCGTTCCGCCGGCCGCGGCGCCGATCGCCGTGCCCTCCGCCGTACCGACCCTGGCCGGCCGCGTGCCCGCGCCCCGCGATAGCGCGGAGGCCGCGGGGACCGGGGAGGAGACGTCCGCCGAGCCGGCCGTCGTCGCGGGCACCACGGTCGACCACCTCACCGAGACCTACCAGGCCCACTACCGCTCCCTGCTCGGCCTGGCCGCCCTGCTCCTCGACGACACCGCCTCCTGCGAGGACGTCGTCCAGGAGGCGTTCATCCGGGTCCACTCGGCCCGCAACCGGGTTCGCGATCGGGACAAGACACTGGCGTATCTGCGCCAGACCGTCGTCAACCTCTCGCGCTCCGCGCTGCGCCGCCGCATCCTCGGCCTCAAGCTGCTCTCGAAGCCGATGCCGGACATGGCCAGCGCCGAGGAGGGCGCGTACGACCAGCTGGAACGGGACGATCTCATCAAGGCGATGCGCGGACTCCAGCGGCGTCAGCGCGAGGTGCTGGTGCTGAGGTACTTCGCGGACATGACGGAGGCCCAGGTCGCCGAGACGCTCGGCGTCTCGCTCGGCTCGGTCAAGGCGTACGGATCGCGGGGCATTGCCGCGCTGCGGGTGGCGATGGAGGCTGCGCAGTCATGATGGACGACCACACCCCGCCGGGCGGCGGGGGCGAGGAACAGGCGCTGCGGAGCCTGCTGCGCGGAGCCGTCGAAGGCCTGGAGCCCTCCGAGGGCGCGCTGGAGCGGCTGCGGTACGCCGTCCCCGTACGCAGGACCCGCAAGCGCCAGGCCCTCGTCGGGGCGGCGGTGGCCGCGCTGCTGGCCGGTACGGCCATCCCGGCGGCCCTGCACCTGCACATCACCGGCGGCGAGGGCGGCGGCGCCGACCGCTCGGCGATGGCCGGGCACGGCGAGCGGCCCGGGACCGGGGCCGGCGGCGGCACCTCCGATCCGCACCAGGACGGCGAGGGCGACCCCCGGCCCGGCAAGGCCGCCGGCGCGGGCGCGGAGACGGCCGGCACCGGCGCGCGGCCGGACGCGCAGGACGGCGGCGCCCCGACCGGCGGCGGCACGGCCGGCCCGGACACCGCGGGCGCGACCGCGGGGGCCTCGGCCGGGACCGGCCCGCAGCCCCCCGTGGCGGCGGCGCCCGGCGTGCCCGGATGCAGCGCGGAGCAGCTCGGGGTGCAGGGCAGCGCCAAGTCCCCGGAGGCCGACGGCAAGGTGTACGGCAGTTTCAAGGTCACCAACGTCTCGGTGCGCGGCTGCACGGTCATCGGCCCGGACACCGTGACGGCGGCCTCCGTGTCGGCGCCCGGCCAGTCCTCGGGGGTCACCGTGGTCGGCCACACGGCGGGGGATCCGGCGGCCGGGCTGCCCGACCCCTCGGCGGAGACGCCGCTGCTGGTGCTCCAGCCGAACACGGCGTACGAGGTCCGCTTCGCCTGGGTTCCCTCGGCGCAGTCCTGCCCGGCTGCCACGCCCGATCCGGTGTCCAAGCCCCCGGCGGACGCCCCGGACGGCGGGCAGGGCTCGGCGGCCCGGGTCACGCGTTCGGATCCGGACACCGCGGGCAAGGCTCCGGAGCCGACCGGGGTGGAGGTGACGCACACGCCGCACACGACGCTGCCGGGTGCGCCCACCACGCAGACGACGATCCCCGCCGCCTGCGGGGGGACGGTCTACCGGACCGGCGTCATTCCGCTGGACGCGCCGAAGCCTTAGCGGCGGCCGGGGCGGCGACCGCCCCGGCGGCGGGTGTCGTGGCCGCGGCGGCCTGCGGCACCAGCCCCGCCTCGGCATCGCGCAGGGTCTCCACCTCGCGGCGGTAGAGCCGGAACCACATGAACAGCACGAACGCGGCGAAGACGAACCACTCGCCGGTGTAGCCGAGGTTCTGGAAGGCCTTCAGGTCCAGCCCGGTGTTGACCGGCGCCTGCGCGGGCACCGGGGTCAGGCCGTCCGCCGGGGTCTGCACCGTCAGCCAGGCGTCGTAGAGCCCGTAGGGCACGAGGTTGACCAGCGAGGCCGCCCCGATCACCCCGAGCTGCCCGGCCGGCAGCCCGCCCTCGGCGTACACGCCCTTGCTGGTGGAGCTCTCGGAGGCCTGGAGCGCGCCGGTCACCTCGACCCGCCCGGTCGGCGCCGCCGGGGCCTTCGAGGCGTCCGCGGTGCCCGGCAGCCAGCCCCGGACCACCGGGACGGCCTTGCCGGAGTCGGTCCGCAGCAGGGTCAGGACGTAGAACCCGCTCCTGCCGTCGAGCCGCCGCTCGGGGACGAGCAGCTGCTCGGCGTACTCGCCGGAGGCGGAGGCGAGGCGTCCGGAGGTCTTCTTGTCCACCGGGAGCAGTGACTCCAGCGGCGCGGCGGCCCCGGCCGCAGGTCCTCCCGCGCCCGCCTCCTTGTGGCTGTCGACACGGTCCTCGAACCGGCCGAGCTGCCAGGTCCCCATGAACAGGCAGACGGGGACGGCGAGCGCGACGAAGACGTTGATCCCCCACCAGCGCGGGGTCAGGAGAAACCGGTGCACCCCACCACCGTACGGGGGGTGTACCGGATCACCGGGGCCGGGGCCGCCGCCGAGGCCGCACCGGGCCTTACCGCGGGAGGTGCTCGCGCACGAACTCCAGCTCCATCCGGACCTGCTTGATCCGTTCCTCCACGACGAGCGAGCCGTGCCCGGCGTCGTAGCGGTACACCTCGTGCACCGCCCCGCGCGCCGCCAGCCGCTCCACGTAGTTCTCGATCTGGCGGATCGGGCAGCGCGGGTCGTTGACGCCCGCCGCGATGTGGACGGGGGCCTTGACCGCGTCCACGTACGTGAGCGGCGAGGAGGCCTCGAAGCGGTCCGGGACCTCCTCCGGCGTACCGCCGAAGAGGGTGCGGTCCAGGGACTTCAGCGCCTCCATCTCGTCGTGGTACGCCGTCACGTAGTCGGCGACGGGGACGGCGGCCAGGCCCACGGCCCAGGCCTCGGGCTGCGTGCCGAGGCCCAGCAGGGCCAGGTAGCCGCCCCAGGAACCGCCGGAGAGCACCAGGCGCGCCGGGTCGGCGAGGCCGGAGCCCACCGCCCACTCCCGGACGGCCGCGATGTCCTCCAGCTCGATCAGGCCGACGCGGTGCTTGAGCGCGTCGGTCCACTCGCGGCCGTAGCCGGTCGAGCCGCGGTAGTTGACCCGGACCACCGCGAAACCGTGGTCCAGCCAGGCCGCCGGGGTCGCCGCGAAGGCGTCGCTGTCGTGCCAGGTCGGCCCGCCGTGCACCTCGAAGACCGTCGGGAAGGGGCCGTCGCCGTGGCCCACGGGCCGCTGCGCCAGCGCGTGGACGCGCCCGCCGGGGCCCTCCACCCACACGTCCTCCACCGGTACCGAGCCGGGCGCCCGGAAGCCGGGAGGGTCCAGGACGATCCCGCCGGCGGTGGACCGTACGGCCGAGGGCTCGGCCGCCGAGGACCACAGGTACTCCACCGTGCCGTCGGGCCGGGCGCTCGCGCCGGAGACGGTGCCGGGCGGGGTGTCGACCTTGACGAGCTCGCGCGCGGCCAGGTCGTAGCGCCACAGTTCGCTGCGCGCCTCGAAGCCGTGCGCGATCAGCAGCGCGGAGCCGTCCGGGTACCACTCGGCGCTGACGTCGCCCGGCAGCTCGATCGCCAGGTCCTGCTCGGACCCGGTGGCCACGTCCCAGACCATCGGTTCCCAGCGGCCGCGCCGCTGGTGGCCGACGAGCAGCCGGGTGTCCCCGGCGACCGGCGCGAAGCCGAGCACCTCCAGGCCGAGCTCCACCGTCCCCTCCCGGGAGTCGTCGAGCTCGGCGACGGTGGTCCCGTCGAGGGTGACCACGCGCAGCGCCGAGTGCATGGCGTCGCCGTGCTCGGTGTGCTCGATCGCGATCAGGGTCCCGTCGCGGGAGAGGTCGCCGACGCCGGCCGACTCCCGGTGCCGGTAGATCACCGCGGGCTCCGTGCCGTCCGGGCGCACCACGTGGATGGTGGTCCCCTCCTCGTCGGTGGACCGGCCGATGACGGAGGTCCCGTCCCGCCCGATGGCGAGCCCGGCGGGGTACGAGGGCTCCAGCCCGGGGGTGGCCGGCTCGTCGGGGCCGCCCGCGAAGGGCTGGCGCACCCAGGTGCCGAACTCGTCGCCGTCGGTGTCGGAGAACCACCAGATCCACTCCCCGTCGGGGGAGAGGGTCCCGTCGGTGGTCCCGTTGGGCCGGTCGGTGGCCTGCCGCCGGCTGTCGGTGGCCCGGTCCCAGGCGTAGAGCTCGTACGTCCCGGTGGCGTTGGAGACGAAGAGCGATCGGTCCGGAGCGTCCTCGGCCCAGTCGGGCAGCCCGACGCGCGGCGCGCGGAAGCGCTTCTCCCAATCGGGCACGGCCGTGTTGTCAGTCATACCTCCCATGTAACCCGATTGGCGCTGTCGAATGGTCGTGGCGGGCGGGAGGGGGCAGCGTGGGCGGGGTCCCACCCAGCCGTTTTCCAGTTCCAGTGAGGAGTGATCATGGCGAAGCAGCGCAAGGAACAGACTCACGAGGACCGTCGGTCGTCCGACTCCGGGATGCCGAACAAGCCGGCGATGCTGGTCGAGGACGTGCGCGAGGCGCAGACGATGGCCATGAAGGAAGACCGGATGCGCGAGCAGCAGCGCCGCAAGGGCGGGCGCGGCTGACCCTCGCTCCGGATGCCGCCTCCCGCGAACGGAGGGACAGTGGAGGGCGTAGGCCCTCCGGTGCGTCCCGATGTGTCCCGAGGAGGAGCGATCATGGCCAAGAAGGCTCGTGCCGGCACGTCACAGGCCGCGGAGCGCGAGCGGGAGCGGGCGAAGAACACGGCGGCCGAGGCGCGTGCGAAGGCCGCGGTCAGAGACGTGCAGTCCGTCTCCGCGAAGACGCGGGGCATGCAGCAGAAGGCCCAGGCCAAGCGCGGCTGAGTCCGGCACGCGGTGCGGGACGGCAGGACAGCAGGACGGCAGGACGTCGTGGCCCGCGGTTTCCCCGGAAACCGCGGGCCGCGGTCGTAGGGTGGCCGTATGCGGATGATCGTCCGGGGTGCCCGGCTGCTCCACACCGAAGGACTGTCCGACGTGGAGGTCGCCGAGGACGGGCGGATCGCGCGGGTGGTCCCGTACGACGACCAGAAGGAGCCCCCGGCCACCGGTGTGCTGATCGAGGCGCACGGCGGGCTGCTCACCGCCCCCTTCGTCGAGCCGCACATCCACCTGGACACGGCCCTGACCGCGGGGGAGCCGCGGCCGAACGCCTCCGGGACGCTGTGGGAGGGCATCGCCTGCTGGAGCGAGCGCAAGCGGACCCTGACCCGTGAGGACGTCGTCGCGCGGGCCACGGAGGTGCTGCGCTGGCAGGCCGCCCAGGGCGTGCTGCACGTGCGCACGCACTGCGACGTCACCGACCCCGGCCTCACCGCGCTGGACGCGCTGCTGGAGGTCCGTGACCGGGTCCGGGAGTTCATGACCCTGCAGATCGTCGCCTTCCCGCAGGAGGGCATCGTCTCCTTCCCCGGCGGCGAGGTGCTGCTGCGCGAGGCGGTCGCGCGCGGCGCCGACGTCGTGGGGGCGATCCCGCACTTCGAGGACACCCGTGAGGACGGGGTGGCGTCGCTGGGCATCGCCTTCGCGGTGGCCGAGGAGCACGGGCTGCGCGTGGACGCCCACTGCGACGAGATCGACGACGAGCAGTCCCGCTTCGTGGAGGTGCTGGCCGCGCTCGCGCTGCGCACGGGGCTGCGGGAGCGGGCGACGGCCTCGCACACGACTGCCATGGGTTCCTACGGCGGCGCGTACAGCTTCAAACTCCAGCGGCTGCTCTCCCGTTCCGGGATCAACCTGGTCTCCAACCCCTTCGCGAACCTCAATCTCCAGGGCCGCTTCGACGGCTACCCGAAGCGGCGCGGGCTCACCCAGGTCAAGGAGATGCTGTCGGCGGGGGTCAACGTGGCCTTCGGCCACGACGACGTGATGGACCCGTGGAACGCGCTCGGCACCGCGAACCCCCTCCAGACCGCCCTCGTCGGGCTGTACGCCGCCCAGCTCACGGGGGCGGACGAGATCCCGGTGGCGTTCGAGATGGTGACGGAGCGCGCGGCGCGGGTGCTGGGCCTGACGGACGCGGAGTACGGGATCGCGCAGGGCGCCCCCGCCTCCTTCGTGCTGCTGCCGGCCGAGACCCCGGCGGAGGCGGTACGCCGCCAGGTCCGGCCGCGGTACGTGGTCGCGCAGGGGACCGTACTCGCCGAGACGCCGCCCGCGCCGACGCGGCTGAACTGGCCGGGGGAACCGCCCGCGGTGGTGGACTTCCGCCGGTCGTAGGACGGCGCCCCCCGCGGCGGTAGCCTGCGCGCATGGCGAGGGACTCGTGGGACTCCTGGGACGAGGACGGAACTCCGCACCCGCTCGCGCGGCGCCGCAGCGGCCGCAGCGAGCAGGAGCCGGACCGGCTGCCCGAGGTCCGGGAGCTGGAGGTGCTCGGCTGGGAGCCCGCGCCCGGGGAAACGCTGTGGGCGTTCCTCCCGTACGTGTGGCCCCCCGCGGACCGGACCTGGATCCCCGACCGGTCCACCCACTGGGCGGTGGAGACCCGGCTGGACGGGCGCGGGCACATCACCGGCGTGGAGGCCGCCCCGCTCGCCGGCCCCGATCTGCAGGGCCTCGACCGGGAGGCCGAGGAGGTCCTGACGGGCCTCGGGATCCCGCAGCGGCCGCCGGGCCGCCTGTGGCTGCTGCGCCCGCCCGGCTCCCTCCCCACGGTCGGCGCGGTCCTCGACCGCCTCCGGGCGCTCGCGCGGGAGCGCGGGGTGGAGGTCCGGCCCTCGGCCGAGTTCCTCGCACTGGTCCGCGCCGAACTCGCCTCGCCGGACGCCGGGTCCGGGGCGGGTGCGTAAGGACCGGTTCATAAGCAACACGTAAGCGTGACACGCCGGTTCGCGCCCTTGCGCCGGTGAAGAACCGGCCCCACCTCGGCCTCGCGATCGCCGGGATTGCAGCCGCGACCCCGGGAAGGCAAATATTTCTTCGCCGCGACACGCCTGTTCCCCGGTCGCGTATGGCGAGAATCCATGGTTTTCCCCCGCGTCGGGCGCGCCCCCCGGGCGCCCCGGGGCGGGGGACCGCCGTCGCGCGGGCGCGGCCGGCTCCTCCGCGCGAGGAGGATTTCGGCGGCTCAACTGGGCTGTACACGTTCCCCGATGAGCCGTACACGGACAGTAATCCCCCCAATGTAAAGTCCAATTCGCGCCACCAGATTGTTCTGGACTCAACTGAAGGGTTGTCAATATGCTGGTGCGTGCCGAAGTCCAGGACTTCTGTGTGGCCAGTCGATTCTTCGGCTGAGCCGGAATTGGCCCCGGGGTCGGAGATCACCTTTCCGGGGCGTGCCGCCCGTTCCGACGCCGTGGCGGCGATCCAAGGAGAACCAGAGCGCGCCGTCATCCGATGATCTCGGTCGCGGCGGGCCGAGACGGGGAAGGGCCGTGCCTCATGACGTATGACACCTCCGGGGTTGTCGCCGAGCTCAAGAGCCGCAATCTGCTCCCGGACGCGTACGAGACGGTGTTCGCGAGCGGTTCCCTGATCAGAGGCTGGGGCAACCCCACCAGCGACCTGGACGTGCACGTGGTCACCCGGGACGTCTGGACCAGCACGATCGACGAGACCAACCACGTCGCGCTCGAACCCAACACGCTCCAGTACGAGGGGACGTTCGTCGACGGCCGCCGCTGGGACGTCGAGTACTGGACCGCTTCCCAGATCGAGCAGGTCCTCTCGAAGGTCTCCGGGGAGCAGTTCGCCGACGGTCAGGGCACCTGGCGCACCCTGAGCTACCACGAGATCGCCATGCTGGAGCGACTGCCGTACGCCGCGGCCGCCGACGACGGCGCCTGGCTGGCGGCCACCCGCGAGCGGCTCGCCGCCTCGGCCCACCGCTCGGTGCTGATCGTGAACTCGCTCAAGCAGGCCGACAGCTACACCGAGGACGCGGCCGGCCAGATCGCCCGGGGCGATCTGCACAGCGCCGTCCTCGCGACGAGGAACGCCTTCAACCACTCGGTCGACGCGCTCCAGGCCAGCCTGGGCCAGTTCGGCAGCCTGTGGCCGAAGTGGCGGGCCCGGCGGATGGAGATCCTCGACCCCGGCCTGCTGTCCTTCGAGGCGTACTGGGCCATCGAGACGATGCGCTCCTTCGACCCGGACCACCCGCGGAAATGGGTCGAGGAGACCATCGCCGTCTGCCAGCGGATCTCCATGGAGGTGTCGGTCTGATGCCGCTCGACGAGACGGAACCGCGAGTGGGCCCCGGTTCGGTGGCCTCGCTCCCGCTCAACGTGAAGATCCGCAACCATCGCGGCACGACGGTGGTCGGCGGGTACGAGCACTTCTTCGAGCTGACCGGGTCGGCCGCCCACATCTGGCGGCAGATCGACGGGAAACGCACCGTCACCGACATCGCCGCGCTGATCGCCCAGGAATACGACATCGATCAGGAATCCGTGGTGCAGGACATCGTGGAGCTCTTCACGGAACTCGCGCAGCACGATGTGGTGAACATCGCCCAGGGTGATTCTCGGGGCTGAATTCCTTCGGGGGCCACCGCCCCCGCGTATTTACCCGTGGGCGAGACATTACGGGGGCCATCACATGCTGGACGATCTCCAGTTCGATGTATTCGGTCCGCTGACCGTACGGCGGAACGGAGAATTATTGGAAATTCCGCGGGCCAAGCACCGCGTCGTTCTGGCGGCCCTGCTGCTGCACGCCCCCCGCACGCTCACCGCGGAGGAGCTCATCCAGCAGCTGTGGGGAGGCGAACCCCCGCTGACCGCCCGCAAGACCCTCCAGGGCTACATCGCCCGCCTGCGCAAACTGCTCGGCGCCGACGCGGTCGTCAGCCGCGCCTCCGGCTACGCGATCGCAATCGGCACCGAGCGGCTCGACCTCGACCGCTTCAATACCTACCTGCAGAAGGCGGAACTCACCACCGAACCCGCCGAGCGCGCCCGGCTGTTCCGGTCGGCCATGGAGCAGACCCACGGCACCCCGCTCGCCGGCATCCCCTCGGAATACCTCCAACAGGGCGACGGAGCGGCCCTGCTCGAACGCTGGCTGAATGCCACGGAAAGCTGGGCCGACGCCGAAATGGCAGTCGGGCGTCATGCCGACGTCCTGCCCCGGCTCAGGGCCCTCGTATCGGAACACCCGTTCAGGGAAAGCGCGTGGAGCCGTCTCATGAGCGCCCTGTACCGGGCGGGCCGCCAGGGCGAGGCCCTCGCCGCGTACCAGGAGGCGCGGCGGCTGCTGGCCGACGAGCTCGGCGTGGAGCCCGGCGAGGAACTGCGCGCCGCCCACCGGCGGATACTGGCCGGGCCCGCCCGGTCCTCGGCGGACCCGGCACAGACCGGGCCCCGCGCGGCCGCCCGCCGGCCCGGCCCCGCCGAACCGCCCGCGCGCCCGGGCGGCGCGGATGCGCCCGCGCGCCGGGGATGCCCGTACACCCTCCCGCCGCGCCTGGCCGAGTTCGCCCGGCCCGGCATCGAGGCGGACCTGATCCGGCGCCTGCGCGAGGTCTCCCGGGAGGGCGCCGAGCGCACCGCCGCGCAGACCCTCAACCTCTACGGGGCCGCCGGGGTCGGCAAGACCACCATGGCCGTGCGCGTCGCCCACGCGGTCAGCGCCGCGTTCCCCGACGGCCAGCTGTACGTCGAGCTCCAGCGCGGCGACGCCTTCCGCGAACCGGTCGACGTGCTCGGCGAGCTGCTCCGCGCGCTCGGCGTCGCCCCCGGCGCCGTACCCGCCGAGCCGGGCGAACGGGTGGCCCTGTACCGGGGGCTGCTCTCCCACCGGCGCGTGCTGATCGTGCTGGACGGGGCGCGCGACGAGGCGCAGGTACGGCCGCTGCTGCCGGCTTCGCCGACCTGCGCGGCCGTGGTGAGCAGCCTGGAGATGCTGTCCACCCTGGGCGGCACCCGGCACGTGCGTCTGGGGCTGCTGAGCGCGGAGGAGTCCCGCGAGATCCTGGCCCGGATCATCGGCCGCGAGCGGGTGGCGGCCGAGGAGGCGGCCGCGCGGGACCTGGTGCGCCACTGCGGCCGGCTGCCCCTGGCCATCCGGATCGTCGGGGCGCGGCTTCTGGAGCGCCCGCACTGGCGGCTGGAGACGCTCGCCCGGCGGCTGGAGCCCGAGCGCAGGCGGCTCGACGAACTGGCGGTCGGCGACCTCGGCGTCCGCGACAGCCTCGCGGTCGGCTACGCGGCGCTGGACGCCCCGGAGCGCAGGGCCTTCCGGCTGCTGAGCCTGCTGGAGATGGCCTCGTTCTCCGTACGCGTGGCCGCGGCCGCGCTGGGGCTGCCGGAGGACCGTACGGAGGAGACCCTGGAGCGGCTGACCGCGCAGCACCTGCTGGAAGCCGACTTCGTCAAGGGCAGCGGGGTGCGCTTCTCGTACCACCCGCTGGTCCGGCTGTACGCGCGGGAGCGCACGTTCGACGTCGACTCGATGCAGAGCCGGCACGGCGCGGTGCAGAACGCGCTGGCCGCCTGGTACGCGAGACCGGCCGGAGCGCTGGTCCCGCTGCGGGCCACTCCCTCGCCGGGCTCTGGTGGCTGCGCCGCCCGCGCCCAGGCCGTCGCCGCGGCGGCGGGCCCGCTGCCACCGGGGCTCGGCTTCACCGCCTGAGCCCCTCCCGCCTCACCCCCCCACGTCCCCGCGCCGCCGTCCGGCGGGGAGATCCGAGGAGAGCCCACCTTGATCGAACGCTATTCCACTCCGGAGCTGGCCGAGCTCTGGACCGAGGAGCACAAGTACGCCACCTGGACACGCGTCGAGGTACTGGCGACGACGGCCCAGGCCGAACTGGGCGTCGTGGACCGCGGCAGTCTGGAGGACATCCGCCGCGCCCCCGTCCCCTCCGTCGCCCGGGTCCGCGAGCTGGAGCGCACCCGCGACCACGAGATCCTCGCGTTCCTCGCGGCCTACACGGAGACGATGCCCGTCGCCTCCGCACGGTGGGTGCACCACGGGATGACGAGCTACGACCTGGTCGACACCGCCCTCGGACACATCCTGGCGCGCTCGTGCGACCACGTGCTGAACGCCGCGCGTACGTTCGCCGGACTGCTCGTGGAACGCGCCCTGGAGCACTGGGACATGGTGTGCATCGCCCGTACCCACGGCATCCACGCCGAGCCCACCACCTTCGGCCAGAAGCTCGCCGTGCACGCCTTCGCCCTCCACCGCTGCCTCGCCCGGCTGACCGCCGCCCGCGCCGCCGTGGCCGTCGGGACGGTCTCCGGGCCGGTGGGCACGTACGCGCACATCTCCCCGTACGTGGAGGAGTGGGTCTGCGGGCAGCTCGGGCTCGGCGTCGAGCCGATGCCCACCCAGGTCGTGGCGCGCGACCGGCACGCCGAACTGCTCTCGGCGCTCGCCGTGACGGGGGCCGTCGTCGAGCAGTTCGCCCTGGAGATGCGGATGCTCCAGCGCACCGAGGTCGGGGAGGTCGACGAGCCGCGCACCAGCGCCTACCAGGGGTCGAGCGCGATGCCGCACAAGCGGAACCCGACGACCAGCGAGCGGCTGTGCGGGCTCGCCCGGATCCTGCGCTCCAACGCCGGTGCGGCATACGAGAACGTCGCGCTGTGGCACGAGCGGGACCTCGCGCACTCCTCCGTGGAGCGGGTCATCCTGCCCGACAGCCTGACCGTGGCCCACTACCAGCTCGTATCGGCCGCCGGACTCCTGCGCGGGCTGCGGGTGTTCCCCGAGCGCATGGCCCGCAACATCGACGCCACCCGCGGCCTGGTCTACAGCTCCGAGGTGTTCCTGGACCTCGTCGACGGGGGCCGGGACCGCGAGGAGGCCTACCGGCTGGTCCAGGCGGCCGCCACCGAGGCCTGGGAGCGCGGCACGAGCCTGGCCGAGGGACTCGGATCCCGCGGCGTGGACGTCACCGCCACACCCATGGACCCGCGGCGCTTCCTCGGAAACCGCGACCACCTCGCATCCCGACTGGACGAACTGAGCAAGGAGCTGCAGCAGCATGTGGAAATGTGAGCCCGTCGTCGGTGCCAGCCTCGACGTCGCCGAAGTCACCGCCCTGTACCGCGCGTCCACCCTCGGCGAGCGACGCCCCGTCGAGGACGTCGAGCGGTTCACGCGGATGCTGGCCGGAGCCAATCTCGTGATCACGGCCCGCCTCGACGGGCGGCTCATCGGCATCGCGCGCTCGATCACCGACGGCTCGTACGTCACGTACCTGAGCGACATCGCCGTGGACGCCGAGTACCAGCGGCGCGGCGTGGGCCGGGACCTGATCCGGGCCACCCGGGAGGCCGCGCCGCAGGCCAAGCTCGTGCTGCTCTCGGCCCCGGCCGCCGTCACCTACTACCCGCACCTGGGGTTCAGCCGCCACGAGTCCGCATGGACCCTCGATGCGCTCGGCTGAGCCCGGGTCCCGCGGGACGGGCCGGCCCGCCGGACGGCCCGCCCCGATCCCGAACCGCCGTCGAATGACCTTCCGTAGGTGACGACCATGCAGCTGAAGACGCCCGGATTCGATGCCCAGGTCAAAGCGGCCGCCGAACGGGCCCGCGCCTGCGGCCTGGCCGCCGACGCGATACGGATAGCGGCCACCCTCGACGGGATGGTCCCCGAAAGGATCGGCCGGGCCGCCATGGGGCTCGGCGAACGCGTGTACACGGAGATCGCCGAGTCCCAGGTCGCGGGCTTCGCCCCGACCGGCGGCCCCGGGACCGCACCCGAAGACGGCGCCGGGGACCTGCTGGTGCTGACCGGGACGGGGCGGCTGCGCGTCGTCCCGGCCGGCACCCGGCCCGCCGGCCCCGAGGAGGCCGAGCCGCTCGGCACCCTCAAGTGGCAGAACCGGCCGGAATCCCTCGGCCGGCTGTGGGCGCTGGCCCAGGACGTGCAGCGGATCCAGTTCGAGGAGGTCCACCGCTGGCTCGCGCAGCAGGACGCCGACTCCGTCCGCCGGCGCATCGACGCCGTCGGCCACGCCCTGCTCCACATGGCGCCCGTCCTGCTGTACGTCGGCGACCGCTTCTACAGCAACCTCGGCAAGTTCAGCAATCTGCCCGGCCGTTCGCTGGCCGCCGGGGCCGAGGCCTCCGTACTGACCGCGCTCCGGGAGGCGCCGGCCGCGCGCTGGGACCCCGAGGACGCCACCTTCGTGGTCTGCCTGAACGCGCTCATCGGCTCGGGGTCCCCGGTCCGCGCCGAGGAGTTCAACGGGGTACAGCTCACCCCGGACCTGCTCGCGGGCTTCCTGAGGGAACGCATCGAGACGTACGGGGCCCCGGTCCCGGACCTCGCCGGCCTGCCGACGGGCGCCGCCCTCGACGCCCTGGCCGCCGCCTGCGCCGCCGCGCGGTCGGAGCGGTTACGCGGCGGCGCCGTGTTCTACCGCGAGATCAACGGCGCCTCCCTGCACAAACGCGAGCGGATCATGGCCGAGCCGCTCGGCTGGGACGAACTCCCGGCGCCCGTGGCGGGACTGCTCTCCGGCGCCGCGGGCCGGCCCTTCCCCGTGGCGGCGGGGCCCGCGGCGGTCCGGGCGTACGCCGAGGAGGTCGTGGAGCGCGTCGTACGGTCGGCCCCGCCCGCGGGGTTCACCAGCGCGTACGAGGGGTTCCTGCACCGGTTCTTCGAGACCCTGGCCGGAGCGCTGGGCTGCGACGTCGTGATGGGCCGGGGCCCCAAGAGCGTGGCCGTCCTGCACAGCGGCCACCCGGCCGAGGACCGGATCGCCCTGGCCACCCGCGATTTCTACTGCTGCGTCGCGCCCGGCGCCGCGTTCGTGCGGAAGTTCGCCGAGGACCGGGCCGCCCTCGCCCGGACCCTGTCCGCGTACAGCGCGCGGATGCGCTACAACACCTGGCACTACCTGCCGCACAGCATGTCCTGGACCGGGCAGTCCCCGGGCCGCGACGACTGGTTCTTCGCGCCGATGACCGCCGACATCACCAACTGGTCCGACCAGCACCACACCGGGCACGTCGCCTTCGGAGTCCGGCACGCCCTGCGCATCCCGCTCGGCATCGAGCTGGAGGGCGCGTACCGGCCCGGCCTCTACGACCTGCGGCTGCTGCGCACCTCGGGCGCCGAGTTCGAGCGGGCCGACCTGCGGGCGGCCATGGCGGCCGGGCGGATCCAGGCACTGCTGCACCAGGCGGCCGCCGACCGGGGCCTGGAGGTCCGTGATTTCGACAACGGCTGGTACCGGGACTTCCATGGCTCCTGACCCGCCCGGACCGCCGTACGCCGACATCCGCGCGCTGCGCGCCGCCTACGGGGACGGCAGCCTGCTGCCCTCGGAGCACCTGGCCGCCACCTTCCGCCTGCTCGACCGGTGGGAGCCGCGGATCGGCGCCTTCGTCACGCTCGCCCGCGAGCGCGCCACCGCCGAGGCCGAAGCCGCGGACCGGCTGCTCCACCGGTACGGGAGCGCCGTCTGGCGGGACCGGCCGCTGCTCGGCATGCCCGTCTCCGTGAAGGACCTGACCCCGACGGAGGGCATCCGCACCACGCGCGGCTCCCTGCTGCACGCCGACGCCGTACCCGGCCGGGACGCCCCGGCCGTGGCCCGGCTGCGGGCCGCCGGAGCCATCGTCATCGGCAAGACCAACACCTCCGAGGGCGGCTGGAGCGCCGCCGGGGTGAACCGGCTCCAGGGGCCGACCCGCAATCCGTGGGACCCCGCCCGCAGCCCCGGAGGCTCCAGCGCCGGCGCGGCCGCCTCGGTGGCCGTGGGCATCGGGGTCGGCGCCACCGGTACGGACGGCGCCGGGTCGATCCGGATCCCCGCCTCCTTCTGCGGGGTCGTCGGGTTCAAACCCTCGCTGGGCCGGATCCCGTACGTGCCCCGGAGCCCGGAGGAGCTCTCCCATCTGGGGCCGCTGACCCGGACCGTCGCCGACGCGGCCCTGCTCACCCGGGTCATGGCCGGCCCGCACCCGGACGACCCGCTGTCCTACGGGGAACCCGGCGAGCCGTTCGGCGATCCGGCGCGGGCGGCCGCGCTCCTGCCCCGCCTGCGCATCGGCTGGATCCCCTCGCTCGGCGCTCCCGCTCCCCGGCCCGGCATCGCGGCCCTCGCCCGGCGGGCGGTGGAGGCGCTGGCGGCCCGGGGGCACGAGGTCGAGGAGATCCCGCCGCCGTTCGAGGACCCGTACCCGGCCCTGGAGACGATCCTGGCCGGCTGGGAGGCGGCCGCGCACCCCCGGGACCTCGACGAGGTCGCGGACCGCCTCGACCCGGGCCGGCTCCGCGTCATCCGGTACGGGCGCACGCTCGGCGCCGCCGCCCTGGCCCGGGCGTACGAGGCGCGCGCGGAGCTGCGGGTCCGCAGCCACGCACTGATGCGGCGGTACGACCTGCTGGCCATGCCGACCGTGGCCATCGCCCCGTTCGCCGCCGGTCTCCACGAGCCGCCCCAGCCGGTCCGCAAGGGCGCGCTGTCCTGGCTGGCCTGGGCACCCGAGGCCTACACCTTCAACCTGACCGGCCAGCCCGCGGTGTCCGTCCCGGCGGGGCTCTCGCCCGAGGGACTGCCCGTGGGCCTGCAACTGGTCGGCGGGCTGCGCGAGGACCTGCGGGTCCTGGCCGCCGCCTACCAGCTGGAGCAGGCCCGCCCCTGGCACCACCACTACGCGGCGCTCTCCGCCAGATCACCGCGGCCGCAACCGCAACCGGAACCGGAAAGGGAATCGACATGACCGAGGCCATCACCGCCCGCGAAGCCGACGAGCGCCGCTACGCCCGCTTCGCCACCGGCAGCGTGGGCTTCGTCGGGCGACACGGCCTGTGGAGCGCGGAGCAGCGGGCCGCCGCCGAGGCCCTGGAGGAGACCCTGGCGGGCCTGGAGTTCGTACGGGTCGGCTTCGGCGATCCGCACGGACTGATGCGCTCCAAGACCCTGACGGCCGAGGCCTTCCGCACCGCGCTGCGCAACGGCATCGACATGAGCCCGGGCCCCTTCGTCTTCGACACCGGACACGCGGTGGGCGTGGACTTCTTCGCGCCCGGCGGCGGCATCGGCGTTCCCGAACTGACCGGCGCCGGAGACTTCCTCATCGTCCCCGATCCGCTCACCTTCAAGGTGCTGCCGTACACCGAGGCGGCCACCGGCTGGGTCATCGCCGACGAGTACCTGCGCGACGGCACCGCCCACCCGCTCTCCAGCCGGGCCGTGCTGCGCCGCCAGTGCGCCCGCGCCGCCGGGCGCGGCCTGAAGTACGTGGTCGGCCTGGAGGTGGAGTGGTACGTGACCCGGCTGACCGGCGCGGAGCGCGGCCCGGGGGCCGCCGCGAGGGCGGCCGCGACGGTCGGCGGGTTCGGCGTCCAGGGCGAGCCGCCCGCCGTGGAACCGGTCAACGGGGGCTACCAGTTCAACCTCGACACCCTCACCGACGGCCTGATGCACCTCGTCACCCCGCTCGCGCGCGCCCTGCGCGAGCTCGGCCTGCCGCTGCGCACCGTGGAGCACGAATCGGGCCCGGGCCAGCTGGAGTTCACCTTCAGCCCGATGAACGGCGCGGACGCCGCCGACGCCATGCTGCTCTTCCGTACGGTCGCCAAGCAGATCTGCGCCCGCCTCGGCCACCACGCCTCCTTCATGGCGCTGCCCCGGCTGGAGCGCTTCGACCCCAGCGGCTGGCACCTGCACCAGTCGCTGTTCGACACGGCCGCCGACCGCAACCTCTTCATGCCCCGGGAGGGGGCCGCCCCGCTGTCGGAGGAGGGTCTCGGCTACGTCGCCGGGCTGCTCGAACACGCCGCCGACACCGCCCTGTTCTGCATCCCGACCGTCAACGGCTACCGGCGGCTCGACGAGCGGTTCTCGCTCTCCCCGGACCGGATCGTGTGGAGCGCCGAGAACCGGGGAGCCCTGGTCCGCGTCCTCGGCGGCCCCGGCGAGGAGTCCACGCACGTGGAGAACCGGATCGGCGAGCCCTGCGCCAACCCGTACCTCTACCTCGCCGCGCAGCTCGCCGCCGGGCTGGACGGCATCGAGCGCGGGCTGCGGCCGGGCGCGCTCGCCGAGGACCCGCACGCCCCCACGGCGGCGGCGCTGCCGCGCGACCTGGCGGAGGCGGTGACGGCGATGGAGGGCAGCGCCTTCGCCCGGGAGCTGCTGGGCAAGCCGCTCCAGGACTGCCTGGCGCAGCTCAAGCGCAGCGAGGTGGCCCGGTTCGGGGAGTGGCTGGCCGTCGCGGGGCCCGCCGGCCCCGGCGAGATCACCGCATGGGAGCACCGTGAGTACTTCGCCGCGTACTGACGAACGCCCCTGCGAAAAGGGCTGGTTGACGGTCTGCATCATCGGGTCGGGCCCGCGGGGGCTGTCCGTCCTGGAGCGGCTCGCGGCCAACGCGGACGAGCTGCTGCCGGCCGGGGTGCGGCTGCGGGTCCACCTCGTCGACCCGCGCCCGGGCAGTGGCCGGGTGTGGCGCTCCGACCAGTCGCGACACCTGCTCATGAACACGGTCGCCTCCCAGGTGACCCTGTTCACCGACGGCAGCGTCACGATGGACGGCCCGGTGCGGCCCGGCCCCGACCTGGCCGCCTGGGCCGCCGACCCCGACCTGCACGGCGGGGCCTCCCCGGCCGGGGAGGAAGTGCCGGGCCCCGACGGCTATCCGACCCGGGCCCTGTACGGGCGCTACCTGGAGTGGGTGCTGCGCACGGTGGTCCGGCGGAGCGCGGCGGACATCCGTACGCACCCCGCGCGGGCCGTCCGGCTCGACGCGGACACCACCGCGGCGGGCCGCGACCGGGTGACCCTGGACGACGGCACGGTGCTGTCCGGGCTCGACGCGGTGGTCCTGGCCCAGGGGCACCTGCCGGTCTCCCCGACCCCCGCCGAGGCCGCCCTCGCGCGGTTCGCGGCCCGCCGCGGGCTCCACTACCTGCCCCCGGGGAACCCGGCGGACGCCAGGCTCGACGGGATCGCCCCCGGGGAGCCGGTCCTGCTGCGCGGCCTCGGACTCAACTTCTTCGACCACATGGCCCTGCTGACCGAGGGCCGCGGCGGGGCGTACGAGGCCAAGGACGCCGGGCTGGTCTACCACCGCTGCGGGCGCGAGCCCGTGCTGTACGCCGGATCCCGCCGGGGCGTGCCCCACCAGGCCCGGGGGGAGAACCAGAAGGGCGCGCACGGCCGCCACCTCCCCCTCGTCCTCACCCCGGCGACGGTGGCCCGGCTCCGCCGGGGCCCGCGGCGGCCCCGCTTCCGGCGCGACATCTGGCCGCTGGTCTCCCAGGAGGTCGAGACCGTCTACTACGCGGCCCTGCTGCGGGCCGACGGCCGCACCGGGGCCGCGACGCGGCTGCTCGAACGGAGCGCGGCCGGGCCCTGGACCCCGTACGACCGGGACCGGCTGCTCGACGCGCTGGGCGTGCCGACCGGGCGGCGCTGGGACTGGGAGCGCGTGGCCCGGCCCTGCGGGGAGGCCGTCTTCGCCGACCGCGCCGCGTTCAACGGCCGGCTGCTGGAGCACCTGCGACGGGATGTCGCCGAGGCGGAGGCGGGGAACGTAGACGGTCCGTACAAGGCGGCCCTCGACGTACTGCGCGACCTGCGCAACGAAGTGCGGCTGCTGGTCGACCACGGCGGGATATCCGGCGCGGACTACCGCGACGAACTGAGCGCCCGCTACGGGCCGTTGAACGCCTACCTGTCGATCGGGCCGCCGCCGCGCCGGATCCGGGAGGCGATCGCGCTGATCGAGGCCGGTGTGCTGACCGTCCTCGGCCCGGGGGCGGAGTTCGGCGCGGACGAGACCGCGGGCCGCTTCACCGCCCGCTCGCCCCGCGTCGGCGGGGGCGTGGTGCAGGCGCGGGCGCTCATCGAGGCGCGGCTGCCCGAGCCCGATGTGGCGCGCACCGAGGACCCGTTGCTGGGGTACCTCCACGCCACCGGCCAGTGCGTCCCGTACGTGATCGACGACGGGCGGGGCGCGTACCGGACCGGCGGCATCGCGGTCACCGAGCGCCCGTACCACCTCGTCGACGCCGCCGGCGCCGCGCACGAGCGGCGCTTCGCGTACGGCGTGCCGACCGAGGGCGTGCACTGGGTGACGGCCGCCGGGATCCGGCCGGGCGTCGACTCGGTGATCCTCGGCGACTCCGACGCGATGGCCCGCGCCGTGCTCGGCCTCGCCCGCGGGGCCGGCCGCCGCCACGACACGCTGACGAGGAGCGCCACCTGATGGACCGCCCCGGCACGACCCCCGGCAAGACCCCCGGCGCGACCCCCGGCACCGGTCTCCTCTCACCGGTGCGGGCCGGTACCGCCGCCGAGACGGGGCTCGTGGAGCCCGTGCTGCCACGGCACACCCTGCGCACGCCGATCGGCGACACGGGCGCCGTCCTCGGGCATGCCGCGGCGGCGCTCGGTAAGTTCGCCACCGATGTGCAGACCCCGGCCCGCACCGAGCTCGCCGCGACGATCCGCTCCGCCGCCCTCCAGGTGCCCCCGCCGGTCCTCACGCTGACCCACTGCGCGGCCGGCCGCCGCACCGGCCCCCGTACTCGGCAAGGCGGACGCGGAAGCGCTGATCGAGCGGGCTCTCGCGTACCACCGCGCCGGTACCCCCACCACCGCATGACTTCCGTACGGCGACGGCCCGTGGCGGATCTTCCGAAGGGATTTCAACAGTGATCGTTGCGATGGACGGACCCGATGGCGCGGGCAAGAGCACGCAGGTCAAGCGGCTGCAGAGCTGGGCCGAGAGCCAGGGCCTGTCGTTCCGCGTCGTCGGCAAGTGGCAGGTGTTCGCGGAGGCCGAGGTCCCGCAGGCCCGGTTCCTGCGCGGTACCACCCTCGACGAACTGCGGGTCTGCATCGCCGAGATGCCCAACCCGGCCCGGATGCTCTTCCTCGGCTGGCTCAACACCCTGGCGGCGGAGCGCGCCCGCGCCGCCGAGGCGGACCTCGTCGTCCTCGACGGGTACTGGGTCAAGCACGCGGCCACCGAACTGCTGGCGGGCTGCCCCGAGGAGCTCGTGGACGCGATCGTGCACGCCATGGCCCCCGTGGACACCGTCGTCTTCTTCGACGTCACCCCCGAGGAGGCGCTGCGCCGCAAGAAGGGCGACATCACCCCGTACGAATGCGGCCGCGACCCCGAGTGCCGGCCCGAGAGCTTCCTGGCCCACCAGGCGGCCACCCGTGACGTGATGCTCGGCTGGGCGGACCGGCGCGGCTGGGACGTCGTACGGGCGAACACCGCCGAGGCGGCGGCGCAGCAGCTGCGCAAACTGCTCGCGCCGAAGCTGGGCGTCGTGGTCAACCCCCGTCCGTCCGAGGCCGGTGCCCGCCCCGCCGGCGCCGCCGCCGACGCCCCGGCGGGCCACTGATGCCGGGCGACGGACGGAGCCTGAGACGCGGCCTGGCGGCCGCACTGTTCGTCCGCTACCTCGGGGCGGGCAGCTGGGCCCCTCTCCAAGTCCTGTTCTTCGTCCGGTCCGTGGGCCTGTCCACGGGCAACGTGGTCATGGGGCTGACGGCGGCCGGGCTCGCGGGCCTGGTCGCCGGGCCGCTGGTGGGCCGGCTCGCCGACCGGTTCGGTCCGCGCGAGGTGGGCATCGCGGGGCTCGTCGCCCAGGCCGCCGCCGCGGGCGCGCTGCTGCTGGTGGAGGGCATGGCCGGGTTCCTCGTGGTGATCACCCTGATCGCCCTGGGGCGCGGTGCCTTCCCCGCGATCAGCGGGGCGCTGATCGCGTACGTGGGCGGCGAGGACCGGGTCGCGTACCGGGCGAGGATCTACTCCCTCCAGAACCTCGCCATGGTCTCCGGCTCGCTGCTCGGCGGGCTGGCGCTGCAAGCCGACACCCGGACCGCGTACGTGATCGCGATCTGCGCCGACGTCCTCTCGTACCTCGTCGCCGCGGTGCTGGTGGCGCGGCTGCCGCACCTGCCGCCGATCCCCAAGGAGCCGGGGAGCGGCCGGCACTACGCGCTCGCCGACCGCCCGTTCCTCGCGGTCAGCGTGCTCGCCGGGACCCTCGTCATGTTCGACGTCTTCATGACGGTGCTGATGCCGGTGTGGATCGCCGAGTACACGAAGGCTCCGCGCTGGACGGTCTCGCTGGTCTTCGCCCTGAGCTGCGCGCTGGTGGTGCTGCTCCAGACCAGGGTCGCCAAGGGGGTGGAGACCCCGCGCGACGGGGCGCTGGCGATGCGGCGCAGCGGGCCCGTCATCGCGGTGGCGATGGTGCTGGTCTTCGCCGCCGCGCACGTCCCGATGTACGGGGCGATGGGGCTGATCCTGATCGGCACGGCGGCGCTGACCCTCGGGGAGATGCTGTTCACGGCGGGGGAGTACGCGCTGTCGTTCGGGCTGGCCCCGGAGCACGCTCAGGGCGAGTACCAGGGCGTGTTCTCGGTCGGGGTCGGGATCGGGGGCGCCGTGGCGCCGACCGTGCTGAACGCGCTGTGCCTGGGCGCCGGCCCGGTGGGGTGGGCCGTGCTCGTCACCCTCATGGTCGCGGCCGGGGCGGCGGTGCCGCCGGTGGCGGCGATCGCCGAGCGCGGGCGGGGCCGGCGCGAGCGGGCGGAGGAGGGGGAGCGGGAGCCCAGACCGGCCGGGTGAGCGTCGCGGCCGGCCTGGGCCGTCTTCGGGGCGGGGCGTGCCCTCCTCGTGGAGGGACCTACCGGCCGCGCGCGTCCACCAGCCGTGCGACCCGCGACTCGATCCCCGGGTCGTGGGAGGCGTACTCCTCGCGCCGGGCCTTCTCCTCGGCGCGTACGCGCTCCAGCACCGGCCCGGTCCACGGGGCGTCGAGCACGACGCCCCACAGGGGTTGGAGCCGGGCGGCCCGGGACACCTTGGCCTGGAAGGCGTCGCAGCTCAGGTCCACGGACTCGTAGCCGTGGGCCGCGCCGTACTTCACGGCCTCGTAGTAGGTGAGGTTGAAGTAGAGCTTGGCCTCGCGGGCGATGGAGTCGTCCAGCCCGTGCGAGCGGGCGTACATGGTGTTCCCCCAGAAGAAGTACTGGGTGAAGCCCACCATCCGCTCGCCCTGGTAGGCGCCCAGGATCCGGCAGTTGTCGTCGAACAGCGCGGCCTGCTGGGCGAAGCGCTCCGACTCGCTCTCGTCGGTCACCGGGTGCCCGTACCGGACGAGCACCTGCGCGGAGAGCGGGCCGAGCAGGTGGTGGCACTCGGAGAGGCGCTTGACCTCGGTGCGGCAGCCGGCGTCGGTGTAGCGGCGCATCTCCCGGCGGATGGAGGTGAACTGGTGCGAGGTGAACCGCCTGCGGTAGCCCTCCAGGCCGTCGGGGTCCACGGGCAGGACGGCCGTCGCGTCCATCAGCACCACCTGGTCGCCGGGGCCCAGGTGCGGCAGCAGCCGCTCCACCGACTCGTCGGTGAGGTAGAGCAGGGCCGCGAGGCCGCCGTCCTCGGCGCCCAGCGCGCGGAACCGGTCGAGCACGGTCCGTACCGCCGCCGCGGCCGTCGGCCCGGCGGTGCCCGGGGCGACGATCACCTCGCTGGTGTAGCCGAGGCGGGTCCCGCCGAGGAGCAGCGGGCGCTCGGGCGTGGCCGGCTCGGCGGCGCCGGGGAACAGGACGGCGGGATCGTAGAAGTGCGGGACCTTGCCCGTGAAGCGGTGGGTGGGCAGCCCGGCGATGTACGAGCCGCCGGAGGCGGCGACCAGGTGGCGGGAGGCGGCGTCGGCCAGTTCCTCGCCGTAGAGCAGCCAGCGGTGGGTCGAATAGAGGGCGGCGTCCCCCGCGAGGGCGTTCCACCGGTCGGCTTCCGCGTCCCGTATCGAGGTGATCTCGACGAGCTCGGGGCCCTGCGAGCCGCCTGCGCGGCCGGTCTCACCGTGGGTCGCGCCGTCGGTCGCGCTGTCGGTCTCGCCGTGGGTCGCGCCGTCGGTCGCGCCGTCGGTCGCGCTGTCGGTCTCGCCGTGGGTCGCGCCGTCGGCCGCGCCGTCCGTCCCTGTCGTCGTCACGCTGTGCGTCCTTCCCGATCGCGATCGAGTGCGCCGGTCACGGTAGCCACCTTCACCCGCCCGTGCGGTCGAGGACACGAAAGTCGGCCATCCCGGCGTCGATCCGCAGGTAGGCCAGTCGGGCGGCCGTCGCGCCCCGGCTCTCGTACAGGGCGACGGCGGCGGCGGTGAGCTCCTCGGGGTCGGCCTGCGGGTCGGTCTCCAGATGGTCCGACACGGTCGTCTGGACGAGGTCGGAGTCGGCGTCCACCGCCATCCGCTCGGTCAGCGTGACCGTCAGCCCGCAGCCGTTCGCCGCGGCCCAGGAGCGCAGTTCGCCGTCCGTGACGAGCCGCTCGCCCGCCTGGAGGAGGAGCGCGGTCAGATGGGCCGTGCCGTCGGCGGCCAGGTGCCGGGGGAGTCCTGCGAGCACCCGGCGGCCCACGCCGAACCCGTCCTCGCCGCCCTCGTGGGCGGCCTCCCGGCCCGGGGCGGCGAGGGTCGGCAGGAAGGGGATGTTCGCGATGACGTGGTCGTACGGTGCCGCCCCGGCCGGCAGCGGTGCGTACAGGTCGCCGACGAGGACCTCGATCCGGTCGGCCACCCCGTTGATCTCCGCGTTGAGCCGGGCCACTTCGGCGGTCTCCGGCAGCAGCTCCACCAGCGTGGCCCGGGCACCGCGGTGGGCGGCGACCAGCCCCTGGAACCCCGGCCCGGAGCACAGGTCGAGGACGCGCGCCCCCGTACGGAACCCGGTGCGCCGGGCCAGCGCGATGGAATCCCGGCCGAAGTAGTGGCGTACGGGGAACGGGCTCGGCGGCTCCGCGAACAGCCACACCCCGCCGGAGCGGAACAGGCTGACGTCGACCAGCCGGACCTCGGCACCGCGCTGGTGCGCGACCCCGCTCTTGACCAGGGCCGGCAGCGCCCCGGCGAGGGCGGGCGGCAGCCGGTCGGCCGCCGCGGGCTCGCCGAGCAGCAGGAATCCGGCGAGGGAGCGCAGTTCCGCGTCGAGGCCGCGGACCCCGGCGGCCCACTGGCGGCGGTCCACCGAGTCCCCGGGGAAGTCGGCCAGGAACTCGGCGAGGCCGAGCCGTTCGAGCTCGGTGACGACCCGCGTCACCGGACGGCCCCGGCCGTGCGGTGCGCCGGGAGCCCGATCCACGTGCGGAGCATCAGCCGCCCGCGGTCCCCCGGCCGGCCGCCCGTCGGCCCGCCGTCCACCGGTCCGCCGTCCACCGGTCCGCCGCCCGTCGGCCCGCCCTCGTCGAAGGCCGTCCGGCCGTGCACGATCGACCGGTTGTCGATGAAGATCATCTCGCCCGGTGCCAGCCGCCCGTGCGTCTGCAGATCGCGCCGCTCCAGCAGCGAGTCCAGCAGGTCCAGTGCCTTGACCTGCTCGGGCGTCAACGGCGGTACGTGCGGGTGGCGGTGACCGATCTCGATGTAGTCCCGCAGGTAGTACATCCGCTCCCGGCCGCCTCCGGACTCCAGTACCGGCCGCTCGGTCGTGAGCGGGACCCCCGGCGTGTCGTCCCGGGTGTCGAAGTGGACCGGCAGCCGCAGCGCCGCGAGCTGATCGGGGTGGCCCCGGAGGATCTCCAGCAGATCGCTGACGTGCACGGTCACGAGCGCCCCGCCGCTGGCCGCCTGCCGTACGCAGAACAGCGTGAAAATGTCCGGAATCCGCCCCGGCCGGTGCGCCGCGTCCGTGTGCAGGCTGCCCCCCTGCCGGCTGTCGGAGTAGCGGCCGGTCGCCCCCTCGCCGAGCCGCACCCCCCGGTCCCGTACGTCCCGCAGCAGGGCCCCCGCCCCGTCCTGCGGCAGCAGGTCCCCGGTCAGCCGGGAGACCGCGAGGGTGAACCGGCGGGCCTGCTCCTCGTCGAGGTGGTCCAGCCCGCTCAGCACGAAGTAGCCGGGCCGGGCGTCGAGGTGGCGCCGCAGGTACTCCCCGAGGCTCTCCCCGAACTCCCGGTACCGGTCGCCGCGCACGTCCTCCTTCCCGCCCCGGGCGACGGCCGTCGCGAGCGCGCGGTCCACGGGGTGGCGGACTGCGGAGAACGGATCGTTGCTGTTCATCTCGGATCAGACCCCCAAGGCCCGGCTGCCGAGCGGTTCGGGGACCAGCCCCGAACCCCGCAGCCACTCGGCTATCTCTTCCGCGCAGTGCGCGACCCCCGATATCCCGCTGCCCTCGACGGCCCGCAGCACCGCCCCGGCCGCCGCGCCGCGGCTCTCGCCGACGGCCAGGACCTGGGTGACGATGTTGTCGAGGACGACCGGACTGCGCCCGTCCAGCGCGCAGTTGTACGTCACCCCCGGCTCGGGCGCCAGCTCCAGGGCGCTGATCCGGCCGGGCGCCCCGTCCGCCGCCGGCCCGATGAACAGGCGGGCCTCCAGGCAGTGCGCGTCCCGGTCGACGCGGATGCCGCCGGGGGCGGGCAGGGCGCCCCGCGCCAGCTCCGTCTGGAGGGCCACCACGTCCAGGCCGGTCTGCGCCTCGCACATCCGGTAGGCCAGCGGCAGCCGCCCGTTGACCTCCAGGAAGTAGTGGCTCCGGGCGCCGGCGATGAACTCGACCGTCGCCACGCCCCGTAACCCCATGCCGGTGACGAGCCGGGCCGTGTCCGCCCGCATCCGCTCCACCCGCTCGGGGGCCACGCCCTGCACGGGCGAGGCCTCCAGCAGCTTCATGCTGCCGTCGACCAGCAGGCTCTCCCGCTCGCCGAGCGGGTGGACGGTCCCGGCGTCGTCGACGGCCACGGTGACCCCGACCACGGCGCCCCGCTCCACGTACCGCTCGGCGTACCAGCCGTCGCCCGCGCGGCGACCGCCGCTCCCGCCACCGCCACCGCCGTCGCCACCGCCCCCGCCGTCCGCGATGAGCGCGAGCGCCCGCTCCGCCTCGGCGTCCGTCCGCACGATGCGCACGCCCAGCCCCCCGCACCCCGTCACCGGCTTGAGGATGACCGGCAGTCCGATGTCCGCGATCAGCCCGGCCACCCCCTCGTGCCCGGTCGCGTGCGGCAGCACGGGCAGGCCCAGCCCGGCGGCGGTGGCGACCGCGTGCTCCTTGTCCCGGGCCGCCGCGAGCACCCGCGCCGTCGGCCCGATGAAGGCGATCCCCGCCTCGGCCAGCCGCTCGGGCAGCTCCGGATCCTCCGCCAGTGCCCCGTAGCCCGGGTAGACGGCGTCGGCGCCACAGCGCAGCGCGGCCTCGACGATCCGGCCCGCGTGGTCGTACGTCTGCGCCAGCCCGGTGCCTTCGAGGTACTCGACGCCGTCCGCGGCGAGCGCGTGGAGGCGCTGCGGGTCCGACGAGGCGACGACGGCGATCGGCGACCATCCCAGCGTGCGGAAGGTGTCGACGGCCCGGGCCGCGATCGCACCGCGGTTGGCGATCAGGACTCTTCTCATGGCCTTCTCCCAGCACCTCTCGTGGCAATCGGTGGCTCGCGGGTGGTCTCAGCTGCCGGGATGCGCCGGCCCCAGCGCCCGGTAGTGCGTGACCAGCCGCCGCCGTTCGTCCAGTACGTGGAAGGCCAGCGCCGGGGCGAGCTCGTAGTCCACGGCGGGCCGGCCCTCGAAGGGCAGCGGCACCGTCGAGGCCACCCCGGGCGCCACGAGCAGCGGCCGCCCCGCGAACGTCGTGGCCGCGGCGACGTGCGCGTGACCGCACAGCAGCGCGACGACCTGCGGGTGCCCCTCCAGCACCGCGGCGAGACGCTCCTCGCCGAACTGCCGGACCCGGTCCACGTACGGGGTGTGCAGGTCGACCGGCGGGTGGTGGAAGCAGACGAAGACGGGCAGCTCCCCGCCCTCGGCGGTCAGCGTCCGGTCCAGCCACCGCAGGGTGAGGTCGCTGAGCAGGCCCTCGTCGCTGCCCGGGACCGTCGAATCGCACAGCAGGAAGACGGCTCCCGGCACGCGGACGACCCGGTTCAGCTCCTCGTCCTCCGGCGGCGCGTCGAGCAGGCCCGTACGGAACGGGCCCCGCCGGTCGTGGTTGCCGGGCAGCACCAGCACCGGGTACGGCAGGTCGAACAGCTTGCGGGCCTGCGCGTACTCGTCCGCCGTCGCGTGGTCGGCGATGTCACCGGAGACCAGGACGGCGTCGATGGGGCCGGGCATGTCCCGCAGGTGGTTCATGACGGTCAGCGCGCGCTGCGTGGCGCGTTCCGAGAGGTCCAGATGCAGATCGCTGACATGGGCGATGACGGTGGTCGTCACGACGGGTCTTCCTTCCGGGCTTCGGTCGCCGCGGCCTGGAAACGGGCCCTGACCTCGGCGTTGGTGTGCGCCGAAGTTACCCGCGGGGGCGTGGGCCCACCCCTGCCGATGTGCAGCGCCACGAGATGCGGTCCGGGCCGCCCCTTGATCTCCCCCAGATGGGCGGTGACCTCCTCGGCCGTACGGCAGACCCTGCCCGTGCGGTATCCGGCCGCGAGCGCCAGCTCGTCCCAGCGCATGGCCGTGGCGCGGGTGCGCTGGCCGCCGGTGGAGTCGTACGCGCCGTTGTCCAGCACGAAGTGCGTCAGGTTCGGCGGCCGCCGCTCGCCGACGAGGGCGAGCCCGCCGAGGTGCATGACCGCCGCGCCGTCGCCGTCGATGACCACGACCTCCCGGCCGGGACGGTTGATCGCGGTGCCGAGGCCCAGCCCGACGGCGTGCCCCATGGAGCCCTGCATGTAGAAGTTGCGCCGGTCGTCGACGATCCCGAAGAGCTCCCGGCTGATCATGCCGGTGGTGCTGTAGACCAGCGCGTCGCCCAGGTGCCCGGCGATGAGGGACACCGCGGCGCGGCGGTCCATCCCCGCGTCCTGGGGCGCCGCGGGCACCGGAAGGGCGCCGACGGTGTCCGCCGGTACGAGCACCACGAAGGAACGCCGCTCGCGCCGGGCCCGCTCCGCCCGGTCGAGGAGCCCGCCCAGGCTCTCCCCGGCGGGTTCGAGGATGCCGTGGGCGACCCCGAGGGCCTCCAGTACGCCGATGGTCCCCGCGCCCATCGCCGCGTGGTGCGGTTCGTCGTCCTCGGCGTCCGGCCAGCCGCGCAGGCTGACGAAGAGCAGCAGCGGGATCTCGTACGCCATGGTCAGCGAGGTCAGCGGGTCGAGGAGGTTGCCGAGCCCGGAGTTCTGCGCGAGGACCGCGGCCCTGGTCCCGGCCAGCTCGGCGCCGGCCGCCATGGACAGCGCGATGCCCTCGTTGGGCGCCGGCACGTAGCTCTCCCGCTGCTCCAGCAGCGCGAACGGGCCCTTGAGGAAGGAGCACGGCACCCCGCTGAAGAACCCGTACCCGCGGCGGTCCAGCTCCGCGCAGAAGAACTCGGCACCGATCATGCGCTCCACTCCTCCCACCGGTTCACCTGCGTGAGGCCGAACAGCTCCTTCATCGGGGCGATGGTGTCCTCGACCCCGCCGGTCCCGCCCCGGAGCCGGATCTCGCCGAGGACGTCGCGCATGGCGGAGACGGAGGCGCGCAGCGCGTGGTTCGCGTAGATCACCATCGAGACCCCGGCCGCCTCGGCCTCGGCGAGGTCCCAGTGCGGATAGGTGGTCGGTACGACGACCACGGGCCTGCGGGCCCGCCAGGCCTGGAGGAACTCCAGGATCTCGATCGGCGTGGACTTCTTGGAGTGGATGAGCACGGCGTCGGCGCCGGCGTCCGCGTACAGGTGCGCGCGGCGCAGCGCCTCGGCGAGCCCGGCCCCGGCGATGAGCGCCTCGACGCGGGCGATGACGGTGAAGTCGGCGGTGGTGCGGGCCCGTACGGCGGCCTGGATGCGGCCCGCGAACTCGCCCGCGTCCTCCAGGTTCTGCCCGCCGCCGAGGAAGCTGTTCCGCTTGGGGAACACCTTGTCCTCCAGGCAGATCCCGCCGATGTCGGCGGCCTCGAACTGGCGCACCGTGCGGACGACGTTGATGTTGCCGCCGAAGCCGGTGTCGCAGTCCGCCAGCAGCGGCAGCCCCGTCGCCTGGTTGACGTGCGAGCAGGCTTCGAGCAGCTCGGACATGGTCAGCAGGCCCAGGTCGGGCAGGGCCCGGGAGGCGGAGATCTCGAAGCTCGAAGCCCACAGGCCGTCGAAGCCGGCCTCCTCGACGAGCAGGGCCGTCAGCGCGTCCCGGGAGCCGACGATCCGGGCCAGTTCCCTGCGTTCCAGCAACTCGCGCAGTCGCGTCGCCTTCCCCACTATTCCCCGGCCCTCTGCGCGAAACGGCCGTGGTGGGTGTCGTCCACGTCCTTCCCCGCCGACTCGAACACGCAGTGCCAGTGGAAGGAGCCGGGTCGGGCGTGCTCGGCGTCGGTGGCGCTGAGCAGGCGGAACCCGGGGTGCAGGCGCAGCAGGTCGGCGGCGTCCACGTACAGGTGCGGGTGCACCTTGTCGTCGGCGGCCCCGGGCTGGCGGAAGGTGTTGGGGCTGACCTCGGTGCCGCGCCCGTACTCGTGGTTGCGCTTGGAGAGCATCGTGGACTGGTAGATGCCGCCCGGGCGCAGGACGCGCTGGACCTCGTCGATCACCCGGCCGAGGCCGGCCTCGTCGTTGTGGTAGACCACGTTGAAGGCGAGGACGTAGTCGAAGCTGTCGTCCGCGTGGGGGAGTTCGGCGAAGTCCCCGATGTCGAGGGCGACCCGCAACCCGCGCCTGTCACCCTCCTCGCCGACCGCGCGCACCGCCGCCTCGCTGGCGTCGGTGCCGGAAGCGGTGAACCCGGCCTCCGCGAACCAGAGGGCGTGCCGGCCCACGCCGCAGCCGAGGTCCAGTACGTCCTGCGCGCCGAGCCCGCGCAGCCGCGCGGCCTCGTCCACGACCCACGGGTGCGGCCGCGACCAGTCGCCTGTGCGCCCGCTGTCGGTGCGCCAGACCTCGTCCCAGTAGAGATGGGCTGTCATCGGATGACCTCGCTCGTGATCGCTTTTCAGGGGGAGTCGACGGGCTCCAGCAGGCCGGCTTCGAGCGATCCGTCCAGCAGGGGCCGCATCGCGTCGAGTGCGCAGCCGGCGGCGGCGAGCGCCTCCGACAGCGGCCGGCGCCCGTCGAACCCGCGCAGCAGCCGCAGCCAGTCCGCGTGGGTGAGGTGGTCGATGACGAAGCGGATGCCGCCGTCGACCACGACGTACGAGGTGTTCGCACCGGGTACGTCGTCGAGCACGAGGACGCCCTCGGCGAGGCGGAACACCGAGGCCTCCTCGATCCGTTGCCGCGGGAACAGCTCCCGGACCTCGGGGCCCTCGAAGTCCGTGACGCGCAGTGCGTACGGGGCGGGCCCGTTCGGGGCGCGGCTGCCCGGGACGTCCACGGCCATCAGGTCGAGGATGCCCAGGTTGACCACGCGCAGGAGCAGTTCGACGTGCCCGGACGACTGGTCCCGCTCCAGCCGGCGCAGGGCGCGGTGGATGTTCGCGCCGTCGAGGTACTGGGCGGCGCGCGGGGAGGAGAGCGCCTGCTCGACGAGCTCGTCGCCGTTCTGCGCGAGCATGCGGGTGAAGGTGCGGTGCGTGTGGCGCACGCCCTCGCCCTCGTAGAAGGCCAGCTTGGGCCGGCTGATCACCTCGGCGGGCAGGATGTCCCGTACGGCCTCGCGGATCACCCGCTTGTCCCAGAACAGCCGCTTGCGGTAGGCGCGCGGGACGGTCGCGAGCAGTTCGATGATGCGGTGGTCGAGGAAGGGGACGCGCGCCTCGACGCCGTTGCCGGAGGCGGTGCGGTCCTCGACCCAGAAGTTGTACTGCTGCATGTCCCGGAACTTCCAGGCCAGGTAGGAGCCGTACGGATCGTCCACGGCGCCGGGCGCGTACGCGTCGACGGCGTCGTCGCTGAGCAGCGGCAGGTCGGTGCCCTCCCACCAGGCGGAGAGCGCGGACTGCGAGCCGAGCGCCTTGCGGCGGGCCATCGTCCGCAGGTTGCCCTCGAAGTCCTCCCAGTCGCCGCCGCCCGAGAGGGCGACGCTGTAGCCGCCGCTGAACTCGTCGGCGCCGGAGCCGAGCAGGATCGCCTTCAGCTCGGGCCGCTCGGCGCGGGCGAAGCGGTACATCTCGCTCTTGTAGAACTGCTCGGGGCCGCACAGCGGCGTCTCCATCAGCCAGAGCAGGCGCCGCCACTCGTCGGGGGAGGGGATGCGCTCGGCCCCGAAGGCGACCTGGTGGTGGGGCAGGCCCAGCAGGTCGGCGGTCTCGCGGGCGTACTGCGCGTCCTTGTTGACGACGGTGGCGCCGGTCAGCGCGGAGAAGGTGTGCAGTCCGGTGTGCGCGGCGAGGGAGGTGATGGCGGCGGAGTCCAGGCCCCCGCTGAGGAAGACCCCGATCTCGGCGTCGGCGATCAGGCACTCCCGTACGGAGGAGGCGAGCAGATCGCCCATGCTCCGCACGAAGAAGCTCTCGGGCAGCCCGCCCGCCTCGGCGGGCGCGGGCAGCTCCCAGTACCGGTGCACGCGGGTGTCCCCACCCCGCAGACCGATGTCGACGATGCCCCCGACGGGCACCTGTTCGATGCCGGAGAACCAGCTCGTGGCCTCGTCGTGGCTCATGACGGGGGCGGAACTGAGCCCCTGGTCGGCGAGCGCCCGCGCCCAGTCGAGCTCGCGGGGACAGTCGGGGTGTGCGAAGAGCGCCTTGACCTCGGAGCCGAAGAGCACGGTGTCGCGGTTGCGGTGGATGAACAGGGGCTTGATGCCGAGCCGGTCGCGTGCGAGCAGCAGCCGCTGCTCGCGCAGATCGATGACGGCGATCCCGAACATCCCCCGCACGTCGTCGAGGAACCCGAGCCCCTTTTCGAGGTACAGGTGCAGGAGGACCTCGCAATCGGACTCGCTCCGGAACCGGACCCGCCCCTCGAACCCCTTCTTCAACTCGCGGTAGTTGTAGATCTCCCCGTTCGCCGCGAGGATGACGTTCCCGTCCTCGCTGATGAACGGCTGCCGCCCGCCCTCGGGGTCGATCAGCGCGAGCCGCGTGAACGACATGCACGCGGGCCCGGTGTGGTGGAACTGCATGTCATCCGGCCCGCGCGGCCGCAGCGCATGCGCCATGTCCCGGAGAATCGCGTCGGCGGAACCCGCGAGGGCGCTTCCGTCCGTGTGGGCGAATCCTGCAATTCCGCACATAAGACTTCCGATTCCCCTGTGGCTGGTGACGGGAGCGGACATGCCACGCCCCCCGGAGGGGAGGCGTGGCATGGAAGCCGCTACTAGCGGACAGCGGCGACGATGGTGCCCTGGTCGACCTTCTTGGCCTCCGGCTTGACGTAAACCTTCATCTGATTCACCTCCGCTCGGCGTCAGCGGTCACCTACTGCCGAACAGCATCCCCACGCCCGGTTTCCCCGTGGTGGCCCCCCAGTGGCGCCCCGGCATTCCGACCCGGGCCCGGCCTCCCCCTGGTCGGCGGCGGGACGCGCGAGCCCGTCGTCTCCGTCTTCTCCGCCGAGGAGATCCGCTGCCCGGGCCGGAGGGCTGGGCGAGGGGAGCCGGCTTTCGCCCGCTCCTTCCGAGGGCGGACTCGGAGTCTCGATCACGGAGCACGGGAGGGCCGCCATCACAGATCCCAAAGAGGGTGCACTCTCCAACGGGCCGTCATGTCCGGGCGCGCGCCTAAGGAAACCCCAAACTCCGTGCACCCGGCGCCGTGTGCCCTGCGTCTTCTACCGTCCTACCTGACACCGGGGATCGTGCAGCTCGCTCGCGTTCTTTGAGATCCCCCAGACGTAGGGAAGGAAGCACATGCAGCAGAGGTCGATGTACGTGATCATCGGGGTCCTCGCGGCGCTGGTGGTCGCTGTCGCGGGCAGTCTCGTGGCTGTACTTGAGGGCGGAAGGCTCACGACTGCGCTCAAGACCGGAGCGGCGACCTTCGCCGGCGCCCTGACGCTCGTTCTCGGGGTCATGCTCTGCCTGGGCGTGGTGGGCTCGTGAGTGTCATCGGATCCCCCCGTGGGGGTGCGGCCGCTGAGGACTCCGCCGCGCTTGAGCTTTTCGCAGAGGTGCGCCACTACCGGGAACGCCTCTCCCGCTCGATGAACGCCCATGACTCGGCCCGACTCGTCCTCGGGCTGCTCTACCTGAGCCGGGCCGCCCACGCCGCCCCGAAGTCGGGCGTTCCCACGTGGTCGTGGCTGCAGGCCAAGGCTGCTGAGCGCAGCCCGCGGATCGGGGCTGCCGTGAGCCGGTGCCTGGCGCATTGGCTCGCAGGGCCCGGCATCGGTCTCGATGACGCGGGTACGAGGGACTCGATGCCCCCTCCGCCTCCCGGCGCCGACGGCCCGCTCCGTGATCTCATCCTGGCGATCAGCTCCGTCCAGCAGGTTGGAGCGCTGCTCGACCTGTGCCTCGGCGACCTCTCGGCGGAGCAGGCCCGCGGAAGTCACTACTTCACCCCGACCGACATGGCCCGTCTCATGGTGGGCGCCGCCGCCCCGCAGGACGGGCACAGCGTGCTGGACCCCGTCTGCGGTTCCGGCGGGCTGCTGGTCGAGAGTCACGGTTACGTCCGTGAACGCGTCGGGCTGACCCCGGCCATGACCTTGAGAGGGCGGGAGCAGCACTCCGCCACCTCACAGGTCGCGCGCATGAACCTGGCCGTGCGGGGCATCAAGGCGCACATCCTCCCGCCCGGAGACAGCCTCGGGGAGCCGGAGCCCGATCCGTACGACATCATCCTGGCCAACCTTCCCTTCAACCAACACGACTGGGCGCTGGAGGACCGCGTGGGCGCGGGCAGCCGCCACGGTCGATCCGTGCCCTCCGATCCCCGATGGCCGGAGGAACCTCCGCCCAAGGGATCCGGCAACGTCGCCTGGATCCTGCACGTTGCGCACGCTCTGGCTCCGGCGGGCCGCGCGGCCTTCCTGATGGCAGACAGCGTGGCCAAGACCTCTCAGCCCGCAACGCGAAGGCTGCGCGAACGGCTGCTGCAAGCCGACCTCGTCGAGTGCATGATCGCCCTGCCGCCCCGCGTGTTCGGCCATACCGATGCCACCGCCTGCCTGTGGGTGCTGAACAAGTACAAGCAGGCGCAACCCGGTTGGAGCACCGTCGACCGCCGTGGACAGGTGCTGTTCATCAATGCGCGGAGGGCCTTCGAGCGCGTTCCGAAGTCGAGTGCGCGGCGGCTGGGCGACGTACACACGGAGCGGATCCTGGACACCCTGGCGGCTTGGCGCGGTGCCGTGGCGGACAAGAACGCTGCCATGCCCTACCTCGACGAGCCCGGCTGGTCTCGCAGCTGCTCGATCAAGGAGATCGCCGAGCGCCGGTACGAGCTCATGCCCACTTCGTATGCCGCGGAGTCCCCCGGCCTCGAACGCGACACGCTGAACCGGATCGACCGGTTGAAGCGCGAGCTGGTGGAGAAGCTCGGTCGTGGGCACGAACTGGAGTCGCGTTTGCTGGACGTATTGGAGGAGATCTGATGACTTCGGCCGCCCACCGCGACCGCATCAGCACCCGTGCCTGGCACGTAACCGCCATTGGTGATTTCCACCCGAAGGACATTTACACCACGTCCGGCATCCTCGACGACGATGCGCCCGAGCAGGCGGGCATCGTGAGCTCGACGCATGTCAGAGACGGGAGGATTCGGTCGCCTCGAATCGGCGGGCGCACCCCTGGGGGCGGTCCTCTCAGCCGGGCGACCCTCAAGGAGGGCGACCTGGCCGTCGTACTCGTGAGGCGGACGGGCGAGACCGCGATCGTCACCGCCGAGCACGCGGGATGGACTGCGACCAGGTCGATCGGCATCATCCGCGCGGTCCCCCACGTCGCGAGATGGCTTCGCATCTGGCTGCAGACGTCCACCGCGAAGGCCCGGATCGACGAGGACGTGACGGCACACGTCGAGCCCACCGTGAGTCTGGACACCCTCCGCCGCATGGAGTTCCCACTCCCTCCGCCGGACGTGGTCGCCACGTACCACCGGGCTTTCGGCATCCTGGAGGAGTTGATCCTCCTTCACGGGGAGGCCGCACGCGATGCGGTGGAACTGGCTGACGCGATCCACGAGGACTGGTCGTCCACTGCGGCGTGGGATACACGGCCGCTCCGCGAAGTAGCCAAGGCGAAGACGGGTACGGGTTCCGCGCGTGCACTCGCCTCCGACGCGAACGGCCTCGGCGTCGACGCGGTCACCCCGACCGATCTTTTCGGCCTCATGGTGCCTCACGTGGAGCGGTTCCGCCTGAGCAGGCCGCCCGACGCCACGGAAGTCTGGCCGGCGGGCACCTTCATGTTGAGCACCCGCCCCGACGGAGCGCACATCGCCGTGACACAGCATCCGGCGACACCCACCAGATGTGTACTGGCGGTTCGGCCGGTGGACGACATCGACGGCTGGTGGCTGCTCCACGAGCTGAGACGGCGGAGCAACGACATCACGCAGGCGGCTCAGGGCCGCAATGCCCGGGAGATCTCCGCACGCGCCTTCTCCCGCCTGAGCGTCACGTGGCCCGACTCCTCCACCCGCGCCCGCTTCCACGCCTTGGCCGACCCGCTGCACGCCGTCGCCAGGCAGCTGGTCTCCAAGATCGCGACCCTGCACGACCTGAGGGACGCGCTCCTGCGCGACATCTCGGCAAAAGCCGCCGTCGTCATGGCACGGGATGCGGATCCCGGTGAGGAGCACGTACTCCCCACTCGGCCTTCCGCGATCCCACCACCGCGCGAGGCGACGGGCGGTCACGCGCCGGGATGGTTTTCGGAGGATCCATGGGGACCCGAGTGAGGAGGAAACAGGCGTGGCTGCCGGGCACCGGGACTCAGGACGGGACCCCGTGTCGCGGGTTCAGGCGAGGGTCTTCAAGGTGTCCGCAGACAGGCGCGCGGTCGGATCCGCCGCCCCGGCATCGAAGCGGATGCCCTCGGTCGCCAGGGCGTCGGCGGGGGAGTCCGTGCGGGTGGGGTCGGTCCAGCGGAAGCCGGGGCTGACGCGGCCCGCCTTGTTCAGGACCCGCCAGGCGTTGGGGCACTGGCCGCAGGTGGCCAGATGCGTGCCGACCGGGACGGCGTGGCTGCCGATCACGGCAGCCACGTCCCCGTACGTCGTCCACCGGCCCGCAGGGACGGCCGCCAGCAGTGCGTGCAGGCTCGTCCAGTCCTTCCCGGTGCCGCTGAGCTGCTTGGCCAGGCCGGCGAGGCTGGTGCCGCCCAGGGCTCCCCACTCGTCGGGGTCGACGGTGTCCGGGACGTGGGCGGTCTCGACGTCCCACCAGGTGGTGCCCTGTATGCCGTCTGCCTTGCGGCCGGTCACGCTGGTGAAGATGTGGTTGGCCAGCCCGGTCGGGGTGTACGGCTTACCGTCGTTCTTCCACGTCAGTGGCTTGGCGGTGTTGTTGCTCCACGTGACACTTGCTCGGCTGCTGTCCTCACCGACCCAGGCCAGGATGTCCTCGCGGATGCCTTCGGTCACTCCGTGCCTGGGCGTCAGCCGGAGCAGGGCCCCATCCGGGAGCAGTCCGGCGCCGACGATGACGTGCACGGCGTTCTGGGCCCGCGAACGTTCCTCCAACTTCTTGGCCGCGGCCTTGGCCTCGATCCTGGCCGGAGCAAGAGTGAACTCCTCCACCTCCGGGGTGGGATACACCTTGGTGAAGCTGGCGACGAGCTGGTCCTTCACCTTCCACAGGCCCACCTGAACGAGGTCGATGTCGAGGTTCATCTCCGACAGCCACACCACGGTGTGGGTGACTTGCTTGGGGAAGTCGGCAGCGATGATCACCTGCCTGGGACGCTGGAGCAGTTCAGGGCTCCAGTCCCCGTCCACGTGATCGAGGAGGCGCTGGCGGCACGTGTCGAGATCGAGGTTCTCGCCCCGACCCTTCCGGAACTCGCGGTGTGCCTGGGCCAGTGTGTCGAGGTCGAACCGGGACACCAGGGCGGCGTAGGTGATCGCCTGGAGGTGGACGTCGCGGTCGGCGCTGCCCCGCTTCAGCTCGACCACCACGAGGCGCCCGGTGGCATCCAGGCCCAGGACGTCCAAGCGGTCGCGCGCCGGCACCCCGTCCGTGTCGGCCCACCGATCGAACTCGGAGGTGATCACGAGCACCGATTCGCCGAGGACCTGAGGGTGCGCGATCACCCACTCCTGGAGGTGCTGCCGTTCGAGGAGGCTTTCTGCTGCCAGCGTGGTCGGTGAAACAGGCGTGGCCGAGCCCCCGTCGACGGTGAAGAGATGATCCACGCTGTCCCCCTGCCCCGATGCGTCAGCCAGGCGCACGCACGTCGCCCGCCACGAGCCTACGTGCGGGTCACTCCCCGGGTCAGTTCGTTGCGGCAGACCGCGGAAGTGGTCGGCAGCCGTGCCGTAGACGCCAAACAGGGGCCTGATCCGCGATGCGGATCAGGCCCCTGACCTGGTCTTACGAAGTCGGGGTGGCGGGATTTGAACCCACGACCTCTTCGTCCCGAACGAAGCGCGCTGCCAAGCTGCGCTACACCCCGATCGCCGCCTTGGCAGCTGCTGCTGTCCTGGCGACATCGATTACTTTAGCGGACCCTCGGCCGGAGACGAAATCCGGTTTTCGCGAGGGGGCCGCCGGGGGGCCTACGCCTTCGGGGTCAGCGTCAGCAGGGTGGCTTCCGGGGGGCAGGCGAAGCGGACCGGGGTGTAGCGGTTCGTGCCGCAGCCCGCCGAGACGTGCAGGTACGCGCGGTGCCCGTCCGCCTCGTGCGTGGAGAGCCCCTTCACCCGCTTCGTGTCCAGGTCGCAGTTGGTGACGAGCGCCCCGTAGAAGGGGATGCACAGCTGCCCGCCGTGCGTGTGCCCCGCCAGGATCAGCGGGTACCGGTCGGCCGTGAAGGACTCCAGGACCCGCAGGTACGGGGCGTGCACGACCGCCATCGAGAAGTCGGCGTCCGTCTCCGGTCCGCCCGCGACCCGCTCGTACCGGTCCCGCTTGATGTGCGGGTCGTCGAGCCCGGTGAAGGCCAGCTCCAGGCCGGGCAGTTTCAGGCGGCCGCGCGTGTTGGTGAGGTTGACCCAGCCCGCCGCGTCGAAGGCGTCCCGCATCTCCTCCCACGGGTTGTGCACGGCGCCGACGACCGGCTTGTTGCCGTTCAGCCCGTGCCGCCCCTGGACCTTCTCGATCAGGTAGCGCCCGGGGTTGCGCAGCCGCGGCCCGTAGTAGTCGTTCGACCCGAAGACGTACACCCCGGGGAAGGACATCAGGGGGCCCAGGGCGTCCAGTACCTCGGGCACGCCCTCCGTGTCGGAGAGGTTGTCGCCCGTGTTCACCACGAAGTCCGGCCGCAGGCCGGCCAGCGACTGGAGCCAGGCGCGCTTCTTGTGCTGCCCGCCGACCATGTGGATGTCGGACACCTGGAGCACGCGCAGCGGGCGCATCCCCGCCGGGAGCACCGGCACGGTGATCCGGCGCAGCCGGAACGACCGCGCCTCGAAACCGGCGGCATAGGCCACACCGGCGGCCCCCGCCGCCGCGATCGACGCCGTGACCTTCAGGGGTACTCCGTAACGCGCACGCATGGCCCCATCGTCGCAGACGCGGAAAACCTGCGGGCGCCACCGCCCGTACACCTGGCAGACTCAGGTCATGACCACGCTCAAGGCCAAGCTCCAGGAAGACCTCACCACCGCCATCAGGGCGCGCGACGAGCTGCACTCGTCCACGCTGCGCCTGACCCTCGCCGCCATCACCAAGGAGGAGGTCGCGGGCAAGGAGGCGCGCGTGCTCTCCGACGACGAGGTCCTCAAGGTGATCGCCAAGGAGGCGAAGAAGCGCCGCGAGGCCGCGGAGGCCTTCGCGCAGGGCGGTCGTCCCGAGCAGTCCGCGCGCGAGACGGCGGAGGGCGAGTTCCTCGACACCTACCTGCCCAAGCAGCTCAGCGACGAGGAGCTCGGCGCGATCGTGTCGCAGGCCGTCGAGGAGGCCAAGGCCGCGGGTGCCGAGGGGCCGCGGGCCATGGGCGCCGTCATGAAGATCGTGAACCCGAAGGTGGCCGGTCTGGCGGAGGGCGGCCGCGTCGCCGCCGCCGTCAAGAAGCACCTCGCGTAAGAGCGAACAAGAGGATCACGAGAGGGGGGCCCGGCCGCGCGACGCGCGGCCGGGCCCCCCTCTCGTCACGTTGCCGCCCTAGTCCTCCAGGCCGCCGATGATGCCGCCCGGGAACGGGTCGGTCGGGGTGGTGCCGCCCGTCGCGCCGCCCGTGGCGCCGGCCGCGCCGCCGCCCGTCTGACCGCCGCCGCCCGTGGCCCCCGCCGTCTGGCCGCCGGGGCGGCCTCCGGGCTTGTTGTCACCGCCCGGCTTGCCGGGCTTCCCCGGCTTGTTCGGCGTCGGGTTGGTGGGCCGGCCGCCGCCGGTCGGCGTTCCGGTCTCCGGTCCGAGGCCGACCGTCACGAAGCTCGGCGCCTCCCGGCCGTCCAGCGCCCCCGAGACCGCCTGCTTCCAGATCGGGCCGGGCAGCCCGCCGCCGTAGACCTTGTCGTAGTACTGGCCGCCGATGGTGATGTTCTCCATCGACACCTGCTTGGCGCCGCCCGAGCCGACCCAGGTCGCACCCGCCATGTTCGGCGTGTACCCGACGAACCAGGCGTTGTAGCGGCTGTCGGTGGTGCCGGTCTTGCCCGCGTTCTGCCGGTCGGTCAGGCCCGCGGCCGTACCCGTACCGGAGTCGATCACGCCGAGCAGCAGCGTGTTGACGGTGTCGGCGGTCCTCTCGCTCATCACGCGGTCGCACTGGGACTTCGGCACGGCCAGCGCCTTGCCGTGCGCGTCCGTGATGGACTCCAGGGCGACGGGGGTGCAGTACACGCCGCGGTTGGCGAAGGTCGCGTACGCGTTCGCCATGGTCAGCGGGGACATGCCCTCGGTGCCGAGCGCGATCGCCGGGACCTCCGGAAGCTTCGTCCCGTCGGCCGGGATCACGCCGAGCTTCGTGGTCATCTCGGTCACGGGGCAGAGCCCGTTCTCGGAGATCATCTCCACGAAGTAGGTGTTGACCGACTTGGCCATCGCCTCCTGCATGCCGTACGGGCCGCGCTCGGACTCCGACTCGTTCTCCACCCGGTCGTGCGAGGTGTTGACCCAGGGCTTGTCGCCACAGGTCTGCACCGGGCTCGGGTACTCCATGTCGTGCGGGGAGGCGTACGTCTTGCCCGCGGGAACGCCCTTCTCCAGGGCGGCGGCCGCGACGAACGGCTTGAAGGTCGAACCGGTCGGGAAGCCGAAGTTCGAGCCGCCCATCCGCTTGTCGACCGAGAAGTTGATCTGCGTCTCGTTCTTCCCGAAGCCGTACGGCTTGGACTGGCCCATTCCGAGCACCCGGCCCGTGCCCGGCTGCACCAGGGTGACGGCCGTGGCGACCTTGTCGTCCTGGTTGACGTGGTCCTTGATCGACTCGTTGACGGACTCCTGCGACTGCGGGTCGAGCGTCGTCCGCACGGTCAGGCCGCCCTGGTTCCAGAGCTTGGCCCGCTCCTCGCGGGTCTTGCCGAACACCGGGTCGGTCAGGAACGTGTTGCGCACGTAGTCGCAGAAGAAGCCCGCGCCCTTGACCGCGGTGATGCAGCCGTTCTTCGGCCGCGTCACCTTCAGCGTCACCGGCTTCTTCTTCGCCTCGTCCGCCTCGGCCTGCGAGATGTCCTTCATGTCGGCCATCCGCTGGAGGACGACGTTGCGGCGCTTCATCGCCTCCTGCGCGTCGTTCACCGGGTCGAACCGGCTCGGCGACTGCACGACGCCCGCCAGCAGCGCCGACTCGTCCAGGGTCAGGTCCTTGGCCGGCTTGCTGAAGTAGCGCTGGGCGGCGGATTCGATTCCGTATGCCTGCTGGCCGAAGTACGTGATGTTGAGATAGTTCTCGAGGATCTTCTTCTTCCCGAGCTCTTCCTCGACCTGGATCGCGAACTTCAGCTCGCGGACCTTGCGCCCCAGGCTCTTTTCCTGGGCCTCGCGCACCTTGGTCTCGTCATCGCCGGCCTCTTCGACGAACACGTTCTTCACGTACTGCTGCGTGAGCGTCGAGGCGCCCTGCGCGGCCCCGCCCTCCTGCGCGTTGCGGTTCACCGCGCGCAGGATGCCCTTCGCGTCGATCGCGCCGTGCTCGTAGAAACGCGAGTCCTCGATCGCGACGATCGCCTTCTGCATGTACGGGGAGATGGCCGTCAGCGGCACCACCTGCCGGTCCCGTGAATAGACCGTGGCGATCAGGCCACCCTCGGCGTCCAGAATCGTCGTGCGCTGACTCAGCGGCGGTGTCTTGAGATTGGCCGGGATCTCGTCGAATCCCTCGACCGTTCCCTTGGCGGCGAGCCCCAGGGCGCCTGCGCCCGGGATCGCGATGCCGGCCAGCACAACTCCGGAGAGAACGGACACCCCGAGGAACTTGGCGGCCTGCTGCGGCCCCGTGAGCCCGGCGCCCGAGCGCTTCTTTCCCATAGAGGGCAGCCTACGTTCTCATTCGCCGGACACGCGCGAATGCCTTGGCCTAAGCTGTCCTCAACTGTCACAGCAGTGCGGTGCGACATCAACCCCTCGGCCTGATTTTCACCCTTCCCGAATGGGGTGGACTGATGTCCGAATCTCGCCCGTCACCCTGACGGTCGCTCGTCCGTGGTCCGCCGATTCCACCCGAATTGCCGGAATGGTCGGGCATGTCGCCGGATCACTCCGTCGGGTGATCTGCCGCTTACCCATAGTCCGTTCGGACCATTCAAGATTGGGCCCGTCGGGGGTGTTGCGCCGTGCCCACCTTCCGTAACGTCCTCAACTGGCAGCGGTGAATATGCCGCTACCGCCGTGGGGGAGCCTCGATTCGGGAGAGGACGGCGCCGGGATGGGCTGGGTTACCGACTGGAGTGCGCAGGCAGCCTGCCGCACTACCGATCCGGATGAACTGTTCGTTCAAGGAGCGGCACAGAACAGGGCCAAGGCGGTGTGCACCGGATGTCCGGTGCGGACCGAGTGCCTGGCCGACGCGCTCGACAATCGTGTCGAGTTCGGAGTATGGGGCGGAATGACCGAGCGGGAGCGTCGCGCACTGTTGCGCCGGCGTCCCACCGTCACCTCGTGGCGACGGCTGCTCGAAACCGCCCGCACGGAGTACGAGCGCAGTACCGGCATCCTCACCGTGGATGTCGACGCGGACATCGCGGATCTCGACGTCCCGTACGAGACGTACGCGGCAGCCGGGTAGGCCGCCACCGTACGAATGCCTACGCTCCGGCCGGCACCCCGGCCGCGAGTCGCTCTCCGATGGCCCGTAGCCCGGCGAGGTCGTGCACATCGCCGGGCAGGGCGGCCACCTCGGCCACCGCCACCTCGGGGTGCAGTGAGGTGAAACGATCGCGTGTGCGCTGCTCACGCGCGATCACCTGCATCCGCTCGGCGTGCAGACGCAGCAGTCCAGCGGTGATCTCGTCCACGTCGGCATCAGGGTCGGCATCCGCGTCTGCGCCCGCATCCGCGTCTGCGCCGGCGTCAGCGTCCGCATGCGCGTCGGCGGCCGCGCCGCCGTCCCGGGCCCCGGCGTCCGCCGCGTCGGCCTCCGCTGCCGAGTCACGAAGTCCAGCATTCCCGGGCTCCTGATCGACAATGCCGCCTTCTTCAAGATTCTCTGCGGCGGCCAACGCCCGCTCCGCGGACAGCTGGTCGGCCCCGCTGCCGTGCACGCGGTTCAGTACGAGCCCGGCCAGCGGCATGTTCTCCGCGGCCAGCCGCTCCACGAAGTACGCCGCCTCCCGCAGCGCGTCCGGCTCGGGCGCCGCGACCACCAGGAAGGCCGTACCCGGAGCCTGGAGCAGCCGGAAGGTCGCGTCCGCCCGCGTGCGGAAGCCCCCGAACATCGTGTCCATCGCCGCCACGAACGTCTGTACGTCCTTCAGCAGCGAGGCGCCCATCAGCTTGCTCAGCGTGCCGGTCATCAGCGACATGCCGACGTTGAGGAACTTCATCCCCGCCCGGCCGCCCACCTTCGCCGGAGCCATCAGCACCCGGATGAACTTCCCGTCCAGGAAGGACCCCAGCCGCTTCGGCGCGTCGAGGAAGTCCAGCGCGGACCGGCTCGGCGGGGTGTCCACGACGATCAGGTCCCAGTCGTCGCGGGCCCGCAGCTGGCCCAGCTTCTCCATCGCCATGTACTCCTGCGTGCCGGCGAAGCCGGCCGACAGCGACTGGTAGAAGGGGTTGGCGAGGATGGCCTCGGCCCGCTCGGCGTCCGCGTGCCCCTCGACGATCTCGTCGAAGGTCCGCTTCATGTCCAGCATCATGGCGTGCAGTTCGCCGCCGTCGACCCCGTCGACCCCCTTCACCCGCCGCGGGGTGTTGTCCAGCGAGTCGATCCCCATCGACTGGGCGAGCCGCCGCGCCGGGTCGATGGTCAGCACGACCACCTTCCGCCCCCGCTCCGCCGCCCGTACGCCCAGGGCCGCGGCGGTCGTGGTCTTGCCGACCCCGCCCGCGCCGCAGCAGACGATGATCCGCGTTCCGGGATCGTCCAGCAGCCGGTCCACGGGCAGTCGCGGGGCGGCGTCCATGCGGGGGCCGGTCTTCGTGCCCGTCGTGACCTCGGTCATTCCTCGCCCGCCTGCTTCCGCAGTTCCGAGGCCAGCTCGTAGAGCCCGGCCAGATCCATTCCCGCGCCGAGCAGGGGGAGTTCGTACGTCGCCATGTCCAGCTGCGCCAGTACGGTGCGCTGCGCGCGCTCCAGCTCCACCCGGCTCGCGTGCTCCGCGGCCTGCGCGAGCAGCGGGTCCACCAGCCGCTCGGCGAGTCCGCCGCGGCGCGCTCCGCCCAGGCCCGCCCGGGACAGGGCCTTGGCCACGTCGGCCCGGCGTTCGCCGCCGGCGGCGCGCAGGGCGTCCTCGTCCAGATGGTGCGGCCGCACCATGTTGACGACGACCCGCCCCACGGGAAGTCCGGCCTCCTTCAGCTCGGCGATCCCGTCGGCGGTCTCCTGGACGGGCATCTCCTCCAGCAGCGTGACCAGGTGGACGGCCGTCTCCGGGGACTTGAGCACCTTCATGACGGCCTGGGCCTGGTTGTGGATCGGCCCGAACCGGGCCAGCCCCGCCACCTCGTCGTTGACGTTCAGGAAGCGGGTGATCCGCCCGGTCGGCGGAGCGTCCATGATCACGTGGTCGTAGACGTAGCGCCCTGCCTTGTCCTTGCGCCGGACCGCCTCGCACGCCTTGCCGGTCAGCAGCACGTCCCGCAGCCCCGGCGCGATGGTCGTCGCGAAGTCGATGGCGCCGAGCTTCTTCAGGGCGCGGCCGGCGGAGCCCAGCTTGTAGAACATCTGGAGGTAGTCCAGGAGCGCCCGCTCGGCGTCGATGGCCAGCGCGAAGACCTCCCCGCCGCCCGAGGCGACGGCGATCTTGCGCTCCTCGTACGGGAGCGCCTCCGCACCGAAGAGCTGCGCGATCCCCTGCCTGCCCTCGACCTCGACCAGCAGCGTCCGTCTGCCCTCGCGCGCGAGGGCGAGCGCGAGTGCCGCGGCGACCGTGGTCTTGCCGGTTCCGCCCTTGCCGCTGACCACCTGGAGCCTGCTCACAGCCTCTGAGCCTAACCACTCGCCCATCGGGCCGCGCATGAGCCTCCCCCAAGCCCCGGCCGCGCGGAGCCCCGGGCTCCCAGGCGTTACGCTCGCCCCCATGACCAAGAAGTTCGAATACGCGACGGTCCCGCTGCTGGTCCACGCCACCAAGCAGATCCTGGACACCTGGGGCGAGGACGGCTGGGAGCTCGTCCAGGTCGTGCCCGGCCCCAACAACCCCGAGCAGCTCGTGGCCTACCTCAAGCGGGAGAAGGCATGAGCGGCGCTGTCGAGGCGAAGCTGGCCGAGCTCGGCCTGACCCTGCCGGACGTCGTCCCGCCGCTGGCGGCCTATCAGCCGGCCGTGCGGTCGGGCGCGTACGTGTTCACCGCGGGGCAGCTCCCGATGGTCGGCGGCAGCCTGCCGACGACCGGCAAGGTCGGGGCGGAGGTCTCCGCGGAGGAGGCCAAGAAGCTGGCCGCGGTCTGCGCGCTGAACGCCCTGGCGGCGGTCAAGTCCGTGATCGGCGACCTCGACAGGATCGAGCGCGTCGTGAAGGTCGTCGGCTTCGTGGCCTCGGCCCCTGACTTCACGGGCCAGCCGGGCGTGCTGAACGGCGCGAGCGAGCTGCTGGGCAAGGTGCTCGGAGACAAGGGCGTCCACGCCCGCAGCGCGGTCGGCGTGGCGGTCCTCCCGCTGGACGCCCCGGTCGAGGTCGAGCTCCAGGTCGAGGTTTCGTCTTCCTGACGCGCCCCACCCGCACGCATCGGCCCTGGCGGGCCCCGCGGCTTCGCGCCGCTGCGCCGGACTCGTCCGGCGGCCCGCCGGGGCCGTTCGCGTCGGCCCCGCGGGTTGCGCCCGGTGGACCCGGCCCACCCCGGTGGGCCCTCGAACATCGGGCCGGATACCCGTAGCATCCCGACATGCCGAATGGTCAGCACGGTCAGCAGCAGCCTCCCGCCGGAGGCCAGTGGTACCCGCCGGAGTGGCCCGACCGGATCCGCGCGCTCATGGACGGTTCCCTCGTCCCGGTGGAACCCCGCCGGGCCGCCACCGTCATGCTGCTCCGCGACACCCCCGCCGGACCCGCCGTGCACATGCTGCGCCGCAAGGCCTCCATGGCCTTCGCGGGCGGTGCGTACGCCTACCCCGGCGGCGGGGTCGACCCCCGCGACGAGGACCACCTCGTCGGCTGGGCCGGTCCGGGCCGGGACGCGTGGGCCGCCCGCCTCGCCACCGATCCCCGCACCGCCCAGGCGATCGTCTGCGGCGCCGTGCGCGAGACCTTCGAGGAGGCCGGGGTCCTGCTCGCCGGGGAGTCCCCCGACACCGTCGTCGGCGACACCACCGGCGACGACTGGGAGGCCGACCGGGCGGCCCTCGTGGCCCGCGATCTCTCCTTCGCCGAGTTCCTCGACCGCCGCGGCCTGCTGCTGCGCTCCGATCTGCTCGGCGCCTGGGCCCGCTGGATCACCCCGGAGTTCGAGCCCCGCCGGTACGACACCTGGTTCTTCGTCGCCGCCCTCCCGGAGGGCCAGCGCACCCGCAACGCCTCCACCGAGGCCGACCGGACCATCTGGATCCGCCCCGCGGACGCCGCCGCCGGCTACGACAAGGGCGAGCTGCTGATGATGCCGCCCACGATCTCCACGCTGCGCTCGCTGGAGCCGTACGGGAGCGCGGCGGGCGCCCTCGCCGCGGCGGCCGCCCAGGACCTGACACCCGTACTGGCGCAGGCCACGCTGGAGAACGGCGAGCTGGTGCTCAGCTGGCCCGGCCACGACGAGTTCACCAAGCACGTCCGCCCCGGAGGCACCCCGTGACCAGTGCGAGCGCCCTGCCCGGACAGCCCCGAGGAATCGTTACCTCAGGGCCCGCCACCGCCCGCGCGGTCAACATCCTGGCCCCCAACGCCTCCGCGATGACCCTGGACGGCACGAACACCTGGCTCGTCTCGGAGCCCGGCTCCGCCGAAGCCGTCGTCATCGATCCCGGCCCGCTGGACGAGGCGCACCTGCGCGCGGTCGTCGAGACCGCCGAGCGGGCCGGCAAGCGGATCGCGCTGACCCTCCTCACCCACGGCCACCCCGACCACGCCGAGGGCGCGGGCCGGTTCGCCGAGCTCACCCGTACCAAGGTCCGCGCCCTGGACCCCGCCCTGCGCCTCGGTGACGAGGGGCTCGGCGCCGGGGACGTGATCCGCACCGGCGGCCTGGAGCTGCGGGTGGTCCCGACCCCGGGCCACACCGCCGACTCGCTCTGCTTCCACCTGCCCGCCGACCGCGCCGTCCTGACCGGGGACACGATCCTCGGCCGCGGCACCACCGTCGTGGCCCACCCCGACGGCCGCCTCGGCGACTACCTGGACTCGCTGCGCCGGCTGCGCTCGCTCACGGTCGACGACGGCGTGCACACGGTGCTCCCGGGCCACGGGCCGGTCCTGGACGACGCCCAGGGCGCGGTGGAGTTCTACCTGGCCCACCGGGCGCACCGGCTCGCCCAGGTGGAGACCGCCGTGGAGGACGGGTACACGACCCCGGAGGCGGTCGTCGCCCACGTCTACGCGGACGTGGACCGCTCGCTGTGGCCGGCCGCGGAATGGTCCGTGCGGGCGCAGCTGGAGTACCTTCAAGATCACGGACTGATCCCGGGGGGCCCCGAATGACCACACTGTTCCTGCTGCTCGCGCTGATCTCCACGGCCGCGTGGATCACCTCGACGGTGACCCTGCGCATGAAGGCCCTGGAGCGGCGCTCGGAGCGGCTGGAGCGGCGCCTCGGCCTGGTCCTGGACCACTTCGGCATCGAGGAGCCGGAGCCGGCCGGGCTGGACGAGGTACGGGCGCTCGTGCGCGACGGCCGCACGATCGAGGCCATCCGGCTCTACCGGCGCGTCACGGGGGCCGACCTGCTGGAGGCGAAGCAGGCGGTCGAGGCCCTGACGGACGTCTGAGCGCCGCACCGGGAGCCGGGCACCGGAAACGGGAGCCGGGCGCCGGGGGAAGCGGGCGCCGGGAGCCGGCGCCGCAGACGCCGAAGGGGCCCCGCCCGATCGGGCAGGACCCCTTCACGCACATCCGATGCGCGGTCAGCGCGACCGCTTCGCCAGCCGCTCCACGTCCAGCAGGATCACGGCGCGGGCCTCCAGGCGGAGCCAGCCGCGGCCCGCGAAGTCCGCGAGGGCCTTGTTGACCGTCTCGCGGGAGGCGCCGACCAGCTGGGCCAGCTCTTCCTGCGTGAGGTCGTGCACGACGTGGATGCCTTCCTCGGACTGCACGCCGAAGCGGCGCGAGAGGTCCAGGAGGGCGCGGGCCACGCGGCCCGGCACGTCGGAGAAGACCAGGTCGGACATCTGGTCGTTGGTCTTGCGCAGGCGCCGGGCCACCGCGCGCAGCAGCGCGGTCGCGACCTCGGGCCGCGCGTTGAGCCACGGCTGCAGGTCGCCGTGGCCGAGGCCGAGCAGCTTGACCTCGGTCAGGGCGGTGGCGGTGGCGGTACGCGGGCCGGGGTCGAAGAGCGACAGCTCGCCGATCAGCTCGCCGGGGCCGAGGACGGCCAGCATGTTCTCGCGACCGTCGGGGGAGGTGCGGTGCAGCTTCACCTTGCCCTCGGTCACGACATACAGCCGGTCGCCGGGGTCGCCCTCGTGGAACAGGGCGTCACCGCGTGCGAGGGTCACCTCGCCCATGGAGGCGCGGAGCTCCGCGGCCTGCTCATCATCGAGCGCCGCGAAGAGCGGGGCGCGCCGCAGAACGTCGTCCACGAGTGTCTCTCCTATGTCGACCGGCTCAGGGGGGCCTGGCCCTCCATTTTGCCGGACGGCTCAAACAGTGCGATCAATCACTACCAAGGATGCCGGACGTACGCCTGTGCTGTGCGGTGAGAGACCAATCAGAGTGGTGTTACCTGAGGTCCAGGCGGGTGTCAGCGCCCGGCCTTAGGCTGGCCGGGTGTCCAACAAGCCGGTGAGAGCACAGGCCAAGGGGTCCGCAGGAGTGACGGGCGGTCCCAATTCAGCTGTGGGCGAACAAGCCCCCGAGAAGGCACCAGGAAAGCCCCGGAGGGCCCTGCCGAGCCCGCAGGGCAAAGGTTCGGCCAAGAAACCGGAATCGCATCTGGCGATGGTGCGCCGGGCCCGCCGCATCAACCGCGAGCTGGCCGAGATCTATCCCTACGCCCACCCCGAGCTCGACTTCCGGAACCCCTTCGAGCTGCTGGTCGCCACGGTCCTCTCCGCACAGACCACCGATCTGCGCGTGAACCAGACGACCCCGGCCCTGTTCGCCGCCTACCCGACGCCCGAGGACATGGCCGCGGCCGTGCCCGAGGAGCTGGAGGAGATCATCCGGCCGACCGGGTTCTTCCGGGCGAAGGCGCGCTCCCTCCTCGGCCTCTCGCAGGCCCTGCGGGACGACTTCGGGGGGAACGTGCCGGGCCGGATCGAGGACCTGGTGAAGCTGCCCGGGGTCGGCCGCAAGACGGCCAACGTGGTCCTCGGCAATGCGTTCGGGGTCCCGGGGATCACCGTGGACACCCACTTCGGCCGGCTGGTGCGCCGCTGGAAGTGGACCGAGCAGGAGGACCCGGAGAAGGTCGAGGCGGAGATCTGCGCGATCTTCCCGAAGAGCGAGTGGACGATGCTCTCGCACCGCGTCGTCTTCCACGGCCGCCGGATCTGCCACTCCCGCAAGCCCGCCTGCGGCGCCTGCCCGATCGCTCCGCTGTGCCCGGCGTACGGGGAGGGCGAGACCGACCCGGAGAAGGCGAAGAAGCTGCTCAAGTACGAGAAGGGCGGTCAGCCCGGGCAGCGGCTGAGCCCGCCGCCGGACTACCCGGGCCTCCCGGCCCCGCCGCTGGGAGCCACGCGGGCGGCCCCGGCCGACGCCTGAGTGCGCCGGCCGCGGCGCACGCGGCGGCCGGGCGCAGAGCACGCAGCACAGCAGAGCACGCAGAACAGAGCACGCAGCACAGAGCACGCAGCACGGCCGCGGGTCGCCGCCACAGGGCGGCCCGCGGCGGAACGAATACGGCCCGGGGCTGCGTTGTCCCCGTATCGGGACGGCGACGGTGTCGGCGACGGCAGGGAGCAGGGGTGCCTATGACGCGCGGAGCGCGGGACGAGAGCGGTGTGGCCCAGGCGGCCGCGCCGCCGCAGCAGGGCGAGCCGCAGGCTCCGTACGAGGACCCGGGTGCTCTGCGCGTGAGCAGCCAGGGCCTGCCCCGGTGGCTCGATCCCGTCGTCGAGGCCGTGCGGACGGTCCGGCCCACCCAGCTCAGCCGGTTCCTGCCGCCCGAGGACGGCCGCGGCCGCCAGTCCGCCGTGCTGGTGCTCTTCGGCGAGGGCCCCCGCGGCCCCGAGCTGCTGCTCATGGAGCGCGCCGGGACCCTGCGTTCGCACGCGGGCCAGCCCTCCTTCCCCGGCGGCGCCCTCGACCCGGAGGACGGCGATCCGCACACCACCGGCCCGCTGCGCGCCGCCCTGCGCGAGGCGGAGGAGGAGACCGGGCTCGACCCCGCGGGCGTCCAGCTCTTCGGCGTCCTGCCGCGCCTGTACATCCCGGTCAGCGAGTTCGTCGTCACCCCCGTCCTCGGCTGGTGGCGCGATCCCAGCCCCGTCGGCGCCGTGGACCCGGCCGAGACCGCCCGCGTCTTCACGGTTCCCGTGGCCGATCTCACGGATCCCGATCACCGGGTCATGGCGGTCCACCCGAAGGGCCACCTGGGCCCTGCTTTCACCGTCGAATCGGCTCTGGTCTGGGGTTTTACCGCCGGAGTGATCGACCGGATCCTGCATTTCGCGGGATGGGAGCGCCCCTGGGACCGATCGAGGCAGGTCCCGCTCGACTGGCGCGCATGAGACGGTGACCCTCGTGAACGTGCTGGACATCCTGTTGCTGGTCGCCGCCGTGTGGTTCGCGATCGTCGGCTACCGCCAGGGGTTCGTCGTCGGCATCCTGTCGGTGATCGGCTTCCTCGGCGGTGGTCTCATCGCCGTGTCCCTGCTCCCGCTGATATGGGACCGGGTGACCGACAACGGCACCCAGGTCTCGACCACGGTCGTGGTCATCGCCGTGGTCGTGATCATCGTCTGCGCCTCGATCGGGCAGGCCTTCACCACCCATCTGGGCAACCGCCTGCGCCGCCACATCACGTGGTCGCCGGCGCGCGCGCTCGACGCGACCGGCGGCGCCCTGGTCAACGTCGTCGCGATGCTGCTCGTGGCGTGGCTGATCGGCTCGGCCCTCGCCGGGACCTCACTTCCCACCCTGGGCAAGGAAGTCCGCAACTCCAAGGTGCTGCTGGGCGTCTCGCGCGTGCTGCCCGCGCAGGCCAACACCTGGTTCTCGGACTTCAGCTCCACGCTCGCGCGCAGCGGCTTCCCGCAGGTCTTCAGCCCGTTCTCGAACGAGCCGATCACCGAGGTGAAGGCGCCCGACCCGGCGCTGGCCCGCAGCCCCGTCGCCGAGGCGGCCAAGCGCTCGATCGTGAAGGTCGTCGGTACCGCGCCGAGCTGCAGCAAGGTCCTGGAGGGCACCGGTTTCGTCTTCGCGCCCGGCAAGGTGATGACCAACGCGCATGTCGTCGGCGGGGTCGGCGAGCCGACCGTGCAGATCGGCGGCGAGGGCAAGCTCTACGACGGCAAGGTCGTGCTCTACGACTGGGAGCGCGACATCGCCGTCCTGGACGTGCCCAAGCTGAAGGCGCCCGCGCTGGAGTTCACCGACAAGGACGCGGTGAGCGGCAGCGACGCGATCGTCGCCGGATTCCCGGAGAACGGCGCGTACGACGTCCGCGCCGCGCGCGTGCGCGGACGGATCAACGCCAACGGCCCGGACATCTACCACCGCGGCACCGTCCGCCGCGACGTCTACTCGCTCTACGCGACCGTCCGCCAGGGCAACTCCGGCGGGCCGCTGCTGACGCCCGACGGCAAGGTGTACGGGGTCGTCTTCGCGAAGTCGCTCGACGACCCGAACACCGGGTACGCGCTGACGGCGGACGAGGTCCGCGATGACATCCGGATCGGGAAGACCTCCGACCGGCGGGTCGACAGCCAGGGCTGCGCCCTCTGATCCGTACGGAACGGGGCGCGGCCGCGGCTACGTCCGTGGATGCCGCAGGCGCGCCGAGACCCAGCGGGCCCGGCGGCGCAGGATGCGCGGAATCCCGAGGCGGGGGTCGTGGCCGTCCCGGCCCGTCCTCCCGTAGGTGCCCGGCGTCGCTGCCGGGCGGCGTTCGCGTGCGGTGTCACCGTAGTCGTGCGTCCAGCCCATACAACGAGCTGTGCCCGGGCCCCAAGGTCGGTAACCCCGTCCGGAGCGGCCAATTGGCCTATGCGCCGGGCAATTGAATGTTCGTAGGACAGTCGTACTGACGGCTGTTCAGCTGAGATCCCGTCGGATCAGCGGTCCGGCTCGGGGTCCTTCAGCCAGTTCACCAGCTCGGTCGAGAAGGCCGCCGGGTCCTCCTCGTGGGGGAAGTGCCCGAGCCCGTCGAACAGCCGCCACCGGTACGGGGCTTCGACGTACTCCCCGGAGCCGGCCGCGCTGCGGGTCCGCATCACCGGGTCGAGCGAGCCGTGCAGGTGCAGCGTCGGCACGCGGACCGGCCGCTTCATCCGGCGGTTGAACTGGAGCCCGTCCGGCCGGGCCATCGACCGCATCATCCAGCGGTACGGCTCGATCGAGCAGTGCGCGGTGGACGGGATGCACATCGCCCGCCGGTACACGTCGAGGTCCTCCTGCGCGGGCGGCAGCGGACCGGACCAGTCCCGGATCAGCTCGGCCACGAGCGCCCCGTCGTCGGCCACGAGCTGCCGCTCCGGGACGAACGGCCGCTGGAAGCCCCAGATGTGTGAACTCGCCCGGGTCTGGCCGAAGTCGGAGAGCATCGCCGAGCGCCAGCGCCGCGGGTGCGGCATGGAGGAGACCACGAGCCGGCGCACCAGCTTGGGCCGCATCACGGCCGCGGTCCAGGCGAGGTAGCCGCCCAGGTCGTGCCCCACGAGGGCGGCGTCGGGCTCGCCGAGGGACCGTACGACCCCGGTGATGTCGAGCGCCAGGTTCGCGGGGTCGTAGCCGCGCGGGGTGCGGTCGCTGCCGCCCACCCCGCGCAGGTCCATCGCGACCGCCCGGTACCCGGCGTCGGCGAGCGCGGTCAGCTGGTGCCGCCACGTCCACCAGAACTGCGGGAAGCCGTGCAGCAGCAGCACCAGCGGCCCGTCGCCCATCTCGGCGACGTGGAACCGCGCCCCGTTGGCCGCGACGTCCCGGTGGGTCACCGCTCGCCCGCCGGGCACGTCGATCCTGACCGCCGTCGCGGCGGTGGGCGGAGTGCTGAAGTCCGGTGAGGGCGCTGTCATGAGGACGAGCGTGCCACACCCACGGCCTGGTCACTCACCGACCGCGGATGCGGCTTGACGGTGCTGACGACCGCCGCGGTCTGCTTGACCGACGCGATGGTCTTCTCCGGGGGCTTGACCTTCTTGAACTTCGATACGGCGATCAGCGCCAGCAGGCCCGCGAGCACCAGGAACGCCACGCCGACGATGAGGAACGACCAGGCGAGCCCGAGCCCGAGGTTGTGGATCCCGTACGCCGCGGCGAAGCTCAGCACGGGCAGCGAGAACAGGGCGAACACCCCTGCGATCCCGATGGCGGTGCCGCCGATGCCCACGCGCCTGACGTCCTGGCGGATCTCCGCCTTGGCGAGGGCGATCTCGTCGTGCACCAGGGCGGACATCTCGGCGGTGGCCGAGGCGACCAGCTGGCCGAGTGTGCGCTCGGCTCCTTGCGCCCCTTGGTCCACTGCGCTCATCGCTCTCTCCCTCTGTCATCTGCCGTCGTCTGCGGTCGACGCCCTGCGCGGCGGCGCCTGTCCTGCGCCCGTCACCGCGCCCGTCGCGGCGTCAGTTCAGATCATGCCGGACGGCCGCGCTCGGCGCTGGACCCGGTGGCCGCTTCGAGCGCGGCGGCCGTGGCCGCCTCGGCCCTGCGGCGGTGCTCCGCGGCCTTCGCCTCGTAGATCTTCGCCATCCGCAGGTGGTACTCCGGCTTGTCCTGCTCGTAGACGTCCGGGATGCCGTCGAGGTCCTCGTCGCGCTCCTCGTCCTCGGTGAGGGCCTGGTACTTGCGGTTGCGCAGCTTGAGCAGGACGCTCGCGAGGACGGCGGCGATGAGGGAGCCGAACAGGACGGCGGCCTTGACCTCGCCGGTGAGCGTCGGGTCGTCGGCGAAGGCGAGTTCGCCGATGAGGAGCGAGACGGTGAAGCCGATCCCGGCGAGGGAGGCCACCGCGAGTACGTCGGGCCAGGCCAAGTCCTCGTTGAGCGAAGCGCGAGTGAAGCGGGCGGCCAGCCAGGTGCCGCCGAAGATGCCGACGGCCTTGCCGACGACCAGGCCGAGCACGACACCGAGGGTCTCGGGCCGGGTGAAGACCTGGGCGACGGCTTCGTCGGAGAGCGAGACCCCGGCCGAGAAGAGCGCGAAGAGCGGGACGGCGAGGCCCGCCGAGATGGGCCGTACGAGGTGCTCGATGTGCTCGCCGGGGGAGGTGGTCTCGCCCTCCTCGCGGGAGCAGCGGAGCATCAGACCCATGGCCACGCCGGCGATGGTGGCGTGGACCCCGCTGTTGTACATCAGGCCCCAGATGACCAGGGCGAGCGGGACGTACACGTACCAGCCGCGGACGCCCTTGCGGAGCAGGAACCAGAAGACGACCAGGCCGAGGACCGCGCCGCCGAGGGCCAGGAAGTCGATCTCGCTGGTGAAGAACACCGCGATGATCATGATGGCGAAGAGGTCGTCGACGACGGCGAGGGTCAGCAGGAAGGCGCGCAGGGCGGACGGCAGCGAGGTGCCGATGACGGCCAGGACGGCGAGGGCGAAGGCGATGTCGGTGGCGGTCGGGACCGCCCAGCCGTCCATCGAGCCGCCGCCGGCCGTGTTGACCAGTACGTAGACCAGCGCGGGCACGGCCATGCCGCAGACGGCGGCGATCACCGGGAGGGCGGCCGCCTTCGGGTCGCGCAGATCGCCGGCGACCAGCTCGCGCTTGAGCTCGATGCCGGCGACGAAGAAGAAGATCGCCAGCAGTCCGTCGGCCGCCCAGTGCTGGAGCGAGAGGTCCAGGCCGAGGGAGGCGGGGCCGATGTGGAAGTCGCTCACGTCCGCGTAGCTGGCGGAGAGGGCGGGGATGTTCGCCCACAGCAGGGCGGCGATGGTGGCCACGAGCAGGAGCACGCCGCCGACGGTTTCGGCGCGCAGGGCGTCGGCCACGAAGCGCCGCTCCGGCAGGGAGAGCCTGCCGAGGAACTTGCGGCTGTGGCGGTCGGTGGGGCTGGGCGCGGCCACGGGGGGCACCTCCGGGTGGGTTGGACGGCATGGCGGAACTCGTTGCCGACCAGACTTCCCGGCGCACCCTGTGACGTGCGTTCTTTACGCTTCTCGAATTTTACAGGGTCGCGCGAGGACGTATCCGGCGATCTTCACTTTATGCGTGAAAAGGGCATCCGGCGCGGCGCGCCGGATGCCCCTCTCACTCGGTCCGTGAGCCGGTGCGGCCCGTGCTCAGTCCTCGCTGGAGGCGGACGGCAGCTTGGTCTGGATGAGGTCCATGACCGAGGAGTCGGCCAGCGTCGTGACGTCACCGACCGCGCGGTCCTCGGCGACATCGCGCAGCAGACGCCGCATGATCTTGCCCGAGCGGGTCTTCGGCAGCTCCTGGACGGGAACGATCCGCTTCGGCTTGGCGATCGGGCCCAGCGTGGCGCCCACGTGGTTGCGCAGCTCGCCGACCAGGGTGTCGGTCTCGGAGGCGCTGCCGCGCAGGATCACGAAGGCCACGATGGCCTGACCGGTGGTCTCGTCCTTGGCGCCCACCACGGCCGCCTCGGCGACGGAGGGGTGCGAGACGAGCGCCGATTCCACCTCGGTGGTCGAGATGTTGTGGCCGGAGACCAGCATCACGTCGTCGACGCGGCCCAGCAGCCAGATGTCGCCGTCGTCGTCCTTCTTGGCGCCGTCGCCCGCGAAGTACTTGCCCTCGAAGCGGGACCAGTAGGTGTCGACGAACCGCTGGTCGTCGCCCCAGATGGTGCGCAGCATCGACGGCCACGGCTCGGTGAGGACCAGGTAGCCGCCCCCGCCGTTCGGGACCTCGTGGCCCTCGTCGTCGACGACGGTGGCTCCGATGCCCGGCAGGGCGCGCTGGGCCGAGCCCGGCTTGGTCTCGGTGACGCCCGGCAGCGGGGAGATCATCATCGCGCCGGTCTCGGTCTGCCACCACGTGTCCACGATCGGGCAGCGGTCGCCGCCGATGTGCTTGCGGTACCAGATCCAGGCCTCGGGGTTGATCGGCTCGCCGACCGAGCCCAGCACGCGCAGGCTCGACAGGTCGAACTTCGCGGGGATGTCGTCGCCCCACTTCATGAACGTGCGGATCGCCGTGGGCGCGGTGTACAGGATGGTGACGCCGTACTTCTGCACGACCTCCCAGAAGCGGCCCTGGTGCGGGGTGTCCGGCGTGCCCTCGTACATGACCTGGGTGGCGCCGTTGGCGAGGGGACCGTAGACGATGTACGAGTGCCCGGTCACCCAGCCGATGTCGGCGGTGCACCAGTAGACGTCGGTCTCCGGCTTGAGGTCGAAGACGGCGTGGTGGGTGTAGGCGGCCTGCGTGAGGTAGCCGCCGGAGGTGTGCAGGATTCCCTTGGGCTTGCCCGTGGTCCCCGAGGTGTACAGGATGAACAGCGGGTGCTCGGCGTCGAAGGCCTGCGGGGTGTGCTCGGCGGACTGGCGGCCGACGATCTCGTCCCACCAGACGTCGCGGCCCTCGGTGAACGCGGTGTCCTGGCCGGTGCGCCGTACGACGAGCACGTGCTCGACCTGCGGGCACTTGGCGACGGCCTCGTCGATGGCGGGCTTGAGGGCGCTGGGCTTGCCGCGGCGGTAGCCGCCGTCGGCGGTGATGACCAGCTTGGCGTCGGCGTCCTGGATGCGGGAGGCCACGGCGTCGGCGGAGAAGCCGCCGAAGACCACCGAGTGGGCGGCGCCGACGCGGGCGCACGCGAGCATCGCGACGACGGCCTCGGGGATCATCGGCAGGTAGACCGCGACCCGGTCGCCGGCCTGGACGCCCAGCTCGGTCAGGGCGTTGGCGGCCTGGGAGACCTCGTCCTTGAGCTCGGCGTAGGTGATCGCGCGGCTGTCGCCGGGCTCACCCTCGAAGTGGATGGCGACGCGGTCGCCGTTGCCGGCCTCGACGTGCCGGTCCACGCAGTTGTACGCCACGTTCAGCTTGCCGTCCGCGAACCACTTGGCGAAGGGCGGGTTGGTCCAGTCGAGCGTCTCGGTCGGCTCGGTGTCCCAGGTCAGGCGGCGGGCCTGCTCGGCCCAGAAGCCCAGCCGGTCCGCGTCGGCCTGTGCGTACGCAGCCCCCGTCACGTTGGCGGCGGCGGCCAGGTCGGCGGGAGGAGCGAATCGGCGCTCCTCCTTCAACAGGTTGGCCAGGCTTTCGTTGCTCACGACATCTCCCTTTCCCAGGGTGTCCGTTGTGTCCCCGGGCATAGCTCATCAGTCAGCGGCCCTGGTGACAAGGGGTAGCCGAAAATTGGTTTAGACCTATATCACGGCCGGGCGGACGTGCAGAGTGGCCCCCTCCCGCTGCAGGGTGCGGGAAGGGGCCACTGTGTGACACGGATACCGGAGGTTACCGGTTCGTCCGCGTCCATGATCCGGATCTGTCGACGACGGCGATTCGGTCATCATCCGGTCATCCGGTCATCTTTCAGGCGTGCTGCCCGACGTGCTCCTGGGCCTGGTGTCCCACGCTGTCGAAGACCCGGCAGTCGAAGAAGTCCTCGCCCTCCGACAGCAGGTACGCCTGGGCCTCGCCCACGTGGAAGTACATCCCGTGCAGTTCCAGCGTGCCCTCCGCGAGCCTGCGGGCCACCGATTCGTGCGCCCGCAGGTGCTCCAGCTGCTGCACCACGTTGGTCAGGCACAGCTGCTCCACCGCGTCGGCCGGGAGCCGGCCCGCGATCCGGGCCCAGGCGTGGTGGCGGCTGGCCATCCGCTCCAGGCTGGGCAGCCCGTGCCGCAGCCACCGGCGCAGCGGGGTCATCGGGGCCCCGGGCGTGGAGTTCAGCAGCGCCTGCATGGCCCCGCAGCCCGAGTGCCCGCACACGGTGATGCTGTCCACCTTGAGCACGTCCACCGCGTACTCGATGGCCGCCGCGACCGAGTCGTCCGTGGACTCGGCGCCCGGCAGCGGGACCAGATTGCCGACGTTGCGGACCGTGAACAGGTCGCCGGGGCCGCTGGCCGTGATCATGCTGGTCACCAGGCGGGAGTCGGCGCAGGTCAGGAAGAGCTGCGAGGGCCGCTGACCCTCCCGGGCCAGCCGGGCCAGCTCCTCGCGGACGTGCGGCGCGGTGTCCCGCTGGAAGGCGCTGATCCCGCTGGCCAGTTGGCCGGCGCCGCGGCGGCGCGGGGCCGGGGGCGGGGCCGCCGCCCCCAGGTCCTCCATCGCGTCGGGAGCCGCGGCCGCGCCGGGGATCGTGGGCTCTGCCGCCGGGCGGTGGTCGCAGTGGTTCATCCACGGGGTCCAGGGGCGGCAGCACTGGTGCCCGCCGCGATGGGTCCCGCGGTGGGACCGCTGATCGGCGCGGTGGGCCGGGTGGGCCGGGTGCGTGAGGTGGGTGGGGTGGGCTTGGTGGGACTGGTGCGCCGCGTGGGTCCGATCGGCGGTGTGGCTCGCCCCGGCCATCCGGGCGGCGGAGCGGCCGGTGACCTCCAGGGAGCCCCCGTGCACCAGATGGGCGTGCTGCCAGTCCTGGAGCGTCTCGTACGCCGCGTGGTCCATGAACGAGCCGTCCAGCTCCACCACCACGCGCCCGCCGGGCGGGATCTGGTTCAGCACCCGGCTCAGCCGCGGCACCGCCAGGAAGGTCAACTGCCCGCGCGCCCACACCCGGTGGACCCCGTCCCGCACCTCCAGGGTGATCCGGGTCCGGGCCAGCCGGTGCAGCGCGATCGCGACGGCCACCGCGATGCCGATGGCGACCCCCTCCAGGACCCCGCCGAGCACCACGGCCGCGATCGTCGTCACGTACACCGCGATCTCGCGGTGCCGGGTGACCGTGCGCAGATGCGTCGCGTTCACCATCTGCACGCCCAGCGCCATCACCAGGGCGGCCAGCGCGGCGAGCGGGATCAGGTCGAGGACCGGGACGAGAAGGGCGGCGGCGAGCAGGATCCACAGCCCGTGCAGCATGACCGACCGGCGGCTGACGGCCCCGGACTTGACGTTGGCCACGCTGCGGACGGCCCCGCCCGCGATCGGCAGCCCGCCCAGCAGGCCGGAGAGCACGTTCGCCGCGCCCTGGCCGCGCAGTTCGCGGTCGAGGTCGGCGCGCGGCGGGCGGCTGCCCGTACGCCGCTGCGAGGCGATCAGCTTGTCCGTGGCGACCGCGGACAGGAGGGATTCCACACTGCCGACCAGGGTCACGGTCAGGACCGCCGCCATGATGCCGAGGACGGGGCCTTCGGGCAGCTCGGGCAGGGCGTGGCTGCGCCAGGACGGCAGGTCCACCCGGGGCAGGGTGAGCCCGGTCAGCGCGGCGAACGCCGTGGCCGTGGCGACGGCGGCCAGCGCGGCCGGCACCTTGCGCAGCGCGAGCCCGACCCGCCCGGGCAGCCGCGGCCAGCCGAGCAGGACGACCAGGGTCAGGGCGCTGACGCCGAGCGCCGCCGGGTGCAGGTTCGCCAGCTGGCCCGGCAGGCCGAGGACGTTGGCGACGGCGGAGCTCTGCGGGGTGCCGCCGAGGACGATGTGCAGCTGGGCCAGGGCGATCGTGACGCCGACGCCCGCGAGCATGCCGTGGACGATGGCCGGGCTGACCATGAGCGCCGAGCGGGCGGTGCGCAGCGCGGCGAGTCCGAGCTGGCAGCAGCCGGCGAGCACGGTGATGGCGCAGGTGGTGCGCCATCCGTAGTGCTGGATCAACTCGGCGGTGACCACGGTCAGTCCGGTCGCGGGTCCGCTCACCAGCAGGGGGGTGCCGCCCAGGCGCCCGGCCACCATCCCGCCGACGGCCGCGGCCACCAGGCCCGCCTGGAGCGGGGCACCGGTGGCGAGCGCGATGCCGAGGGAGAGCGGCAGGGCGATCAGGAACACGGTCAGGGATGCGGACAGGTCGGCATGGAGATCGGCTCGGTGGCCCTTGCGCGGCGCGTGGTCGGCCTTGGGGGAGGTGGCTGCCATGGGTCCCGTCTCCTCTGCGGAGGGATGAAGCGGCGGGAGTCTCAACACTCAGTAAATGAAAGGTAATGGAGAGTAAAGGATCGCGATAGGGAATGGGGGCAAATGGACTAGGAATTAGCGCTCAGGGGTGATTAAGCATTTTGTCCGGCTTGTCACATCATCCTCACGGTGAACCGCATGGGACGTTGCGGCACGGAAGACCCGCGATGGAACTGCGAGGAGAGGTGGACGGATGATCGCCGCCACGAAGAGGATCGCCGGCGGCCTGGTCGCCACGGCGCTGGTGCTGGGCGTCGCCGGGTGCAGCACCTCGGGACCCGCCAAACCCGCCGGCGGGCCGAACGCCAAGAAGGGCCCGGCCCCGGAGGCCGCCCCCGGCAGCGTGAACCGGCCCATCGGCGACGGCTCGACCGCGTACACGGGTGCGCAGCCGAACGTACGGAAGCCGGAGAAGCTGAAGCCGGGCGAGAAGCCGCCGCAGTTCGTGGTGTTCTCGTGGGACGGGGCCGGCGAGGACAGCCAGAAGCTCTTCTCGCACTTCCGCGAGGTCGGCAAGAAGTACAACGCCCGGATGACGTACTTCCTGAGCGGCGTGTACATGCTCCCGGAGGAGAAACGTTCCCTCTACACGGCCCCGCAGCACGAGTCCGGCCGCTCGGACATCGGCTTCGGCGATGTCCAGGGCATCAAGGACACGGCCGAGCAGGTCCGCGGGGCCTGGCTCGAAGGCAACGAGATCGGCACCCACTTCAACGGCCACTTCTGCGGCCCCGACGGCGGCGTCGGCACCTGGTCCGTGCCGGAGTGGAAGAGCGAGATCAACCAGGCCAAATCGTTCGTCAAGAGCTGGAAGACCAACACGCCGGACCTCAAGAGCATGGCCCCGCTCCCGTTCGACTACGACAAGGAGCTCATCGGCGCGCGCACCCCGTGCCTCGAAGGCCAGAAGAACTTCATGCTGGCCGCCAAGGACATGGGCTTCCGCTACGACTCCAGCGGGATCAGCAAGCAGATCTGGCCGAAGAAGACGGACGGGCTGTGGGACGTCCCGCTCCAGCTCGTGCCCATGCCGGGGCGTGCCTTCGACACGCTGAGCATGGACTACAACTACCTGGTCAACCAGTCCGGTACGACCACCCAGGGCGACCCCTCGCAGCACGCGTACTGGGGCGAGCAGATGCGCGAGGGCCTCCAGCAGGCCTTCGACCGGGTCTACGCGGGCAACCGCGCGCCGCTGATCATCGGCAACCACTTCGAGTCCTGGAACGGCGGCACCTACATGAAGGCCGTCGAGGACTCCATCGAGTCGATGTGCACGCAGAAGGAGGTCCGCTGCGTGCCGTTCCGTGAGCTGGTCGACTGGCTGGACGCCCAGGACCCGAAGGCCCTGGAGTGGATGCGCGGCCTCGACGTCGGCGAGGCGCCCAAGGAGGGCTGGACGAAGTTCCTGACGGCGGGGCCGCCGGCCAAGCCGGCCGCCCCCGCGGTCAAGCCGGCTGCGGAGTCGGCCGAAGAGGAGCCGGGAGAGGAGTAAGGCGCTCCGGGCTCTCCCGCAGGACGAAATCGGGGTCGACCTGGGCAGCCAGGTCGGCCCCGGTCTTGGCGTTGCCCCAGCTCTCCGCGTTCCGCAGGTGGAAGTGGACCATCTGCGCGGTGTACCGCTCCCAGTCGCGGTCGGCGTACGAGTCGTCGGCCGCGTCCTGGAGGGCCTGGAGGGCGAGCCGGTTGGTCGCCTCCAGCAGCTCGAACGCCGCCGGGCGGCCCTTCTCCATCGCCCGCACCCAGTCGGAGTGCCCGACGGTGACGAGCAGGTCCTCGCCCACCTCGTCCTGGAGGAACTCGATGTCGTCCGTGCCCTGCACCTTGTTGCCGATGACCTTGAGCGCGATCCCGAAGTCCCGCGCGTACTCCTTGTACTGGCGGTAGACGGAGATGCCCTTGCGGGTCGGCTCGGCGACCAGGAAGGTCATGTCGAAGCGGGTGAACATGCCCGAGGCGAAGGAGTCGGAGCCGGCGGTCATGTCGACGACGACGTACTCGTCCGGGCCGTCGACCAGGTGGTTGAGGCAGAGCTCCACCGCGCCGACCTTGGAGTGGTAGCAGGCGACCCCCAGGTCCGACTCGGTGAACGGGCCGGTGGCCATCAGCCGTACGGGCTCCCCGTCGAGCAGCAGCGTCCGCGCGCAGGCCTCGTACACCGGGTTGTCCTCGGAGACCCGCAGCAGGCGCGATCCGGCGCCGGGCGGGGTGGTCTTGATCATCGTGTCGGCGGAGGCGATGCGCGGGTTGGAGCCCCGCAGGTACTCCTTGATCAGGGGCAGGTGCGCGCCGAGCGCGGGCAGCGCGGCGGCTTCTTCCTCGGCGAGTCCGAGCGCGGCGCCGAGGTGCTGGTTGATGTCGGCGTCCACCGCGACGACAGGGGCTTCATTGGCTGCGAGGTGGCGGATGAAGAGGGAGGACAGGGTCGTCTTGCCGCTGCCGCCCTTTCCCACGAAAGCGATCTTCATGTTCACCAAGAGTAGTGGGCTTGTCGCTTTCCGTGGTGCTTGTAAGTGAAGAAGACCACTCCAAGGAGGGGTCGGTGCTACGCACCCGCAGTGCGTAGGCTCCTTACTTATGAGTAGCGCTTCTGACCCGCTGGCCGACCTGGGCTCCCTCCCGGGCGTCGCCGAATCCGTGGATTCCGTACGCAAGGCCGTGGACCGGGTCTACGGGCACCGGGTCATGCGCCGGCGCAGCGGGGAGATCACCTCGGAGGCCGCGCTGCGCGCGGCGCGCGGGAGCGCGGCGCTGTCCGGGGCGGACTGGGCGCTGGAGGAGGTGCGCCGCCGCACCGACTTCGGGGCGGAGGCCGAGGCGCGCACGGTCGGCGCTGCGCTGCGCCTGACGGCGGAGGCCGGGCAGCTGCTGAGCATCTGGCGGCAGTCGCCGCTGCGGGTGCTGGCGCGCCTGCACCTCGTGGCCTCGGGGTCGACGGCCGAGGGTGATGTGGTGGGCCGCCCGCGGCTGGCGGGCGAGCCGGTCGACGAGCCCTTCGTCACCGCGCCGCTGCCGAGTGCGCAGGAGGTGGCGGGCCGGCTGGACGGACTGTCCCGGCTGATCGTCGCGGGCGGTTCGGCCCCGGCGCTGATCACCTCGGCGGTGGTGCACGGCGAGCTGCTGGCGCTGCGTCCGTTCGGCTCGTACAACGGGCTGGTCGCGCGGGCGGCGGAGCGGATCGTGCTGATCAACAGCGGTCTGGACCCGAAGGCGATCTGCCCGGCGGAGGTCGGACACGCGGAGCAGGGCCGGGACGCGTACCTGGCGGCGTTCGAGGGTTACCTCTCGGGGACCGCGGAGGGGATGGCGGCGTGGATCGCGCACTGCGGCCGCGCGATCGAGCTGGGTGTCCGCGAGTCGACGGCGGTCTGCGAGGCCCTGCAGCGCGGCGCGGCTTAAGGGTTCGGCCGCGGCGCAGCGCCCCGGCACAGGGTTGCGGCGACACCGTCTTGCTTTGGTGTCGCCGCTGGCATTCACGCCCAGTTACCAAGCGTCCTCGATGGTTGCCCATCAGGTCGGGAACTTTGCCCGTCACCTGGTGCGGCTGGCCCGTAATCGACGGGTCGACGTCGCGTGGGTGCTCGGCGTTCATGCTTCGGTCCGTGGGCCTTACTGCGTATTAAAGATGATCCTCTCGGATGTTCTTTGGTCTCGCGGGCCGTTGACTCCTTTGTACTCCGCTTCGCTGACAAGCGGAACCCCTGCCTACTTTTTTTACTTTCCAGGACACGGCGGGGCGAACCGGACAGCCCCCGTTTTCGCAGGTCGGGGGGTGTCGCCGAGGCTCGGCCCGCCGGTGTCCGAGGTGCTGGGCCCGGGGTGGAGTCCCGTGACGGGTCAGGCGGAAGCCGCGGCGGCCAACGCGCTCGCCCGCCGCCGGCTGGCGTACCAGACCAGCCCGGCGGTCGCGGCCGCAGCGCCCACCGCCGCCGCGGCCACCAACGCCGGCCGTGCCGGCATCGACAGCCCCGGCAGCCGCTGCTTCAGGCGCACCGGCCGGTTGAACACCAGCACCGGCCACTCCCGCGCCACCGCCTCGCGCCGCAGCGCCCGGTCGGGGTTGACGGCATGCGGGTGCCCGACCGCCTCCAGCATCGGAATGTCCGTCACCGAGTCGCTGTACGCGTAGCACCGCGCGAGGTCGTACCCCTCGGACTCCGCGAGCTCCCGTACGGCCTCGGCCTTGGTCGGCCCGTACGCGTAGTACCCGATCTCGCCCGTGAAGCAGCCGTCCTCGCCGATGACCATGCGCGTCGCGACGACCCGGTCCGCGCCGAGCATCTCGCCGATCGGCTCGACGACTTCCGCGCCGGAGGTCGAAACGATCACCACGTCGCGGCCGGCCGTGTGGTGGGCCTCGATCAGGGACGCGGCCTCGTCGTAGATCAGCGGGTCGATCAGGTCGTGCAGGGTCTCCGCGACGATCTCCCGCACCTGTTGGACGTTCCACCCCTTGCAGAGGGAGGACAGGTACTCACGCATCCGCTCCATCTGATCGTGGTCGGCTCCGCCGACCAGGTAGATGAACTGGGTGTAGGCGGTGCGCAACACGGCTCGGCGGTTGATGAGGCCGCCCTGGTAGAAGGACTTGCTGAACGTCAGAGTGCTTGACTTCGCAATGACCGTCTTGTCCAGGTCGAAGAAGGCTGCGGTCCGGGGCGACGAGTGCGGCAAGGGCTGGATTTCCACGCCCCGAGCATATGCGCCCACCATTCGGCGTAAGGTGTGGCGCGTGGGTTTGCCTAAGAAGGCTCTCGGGTACACCATGGAAGTCACGGATCGTTCGCGACCGTGCTAACCCGGTCTGGCTCCTCCCCCCCCGAGTCGGACCGTGGGGACGACCCCCGCTCTCCCCCCCGGCGGGGGTCGTCGCATGTCCGGACGCGGTTTGCGTCCCTGCCTTCGGCCCCAAGTGACCATTCCCGCAGCCCCCCTTCCTCGGCGGGCCCTGCGTGGCGAAGGCCCTCACCCCCTCCAACTCGTGACGCTGTGTAGTGGTTCCGGCGCGCTGTGAACTCACCTGTTGGGGTGATGGAGTTATTCACAGGGCGTGAGTTGTCCACAGTTTTTGAGCAAGATCCACGTCTTTTTCCGGATGGCCCCACGGTGATTCCGGCCGCGAAGTCCGCGGTGCTGGGATTTGCGGTGAGAAGGGGGCGGAGATCGTGGCTGGATCGAAGTCGTGTGAAGTGCATGAGCGTCCGCAAGCAGGCGGAATCAGGCCATTGGGCGCTCCGGGCGGGGCCGCCCCTGGTGGCGGGCGGCCGCTGATCATCACCGAGGATCCGCTGCTGCTCGACGATCTGCTGCGGCTGTGCGCGGCGGCCGGCGCCGAACCGCATGTGCACCATGCGGTGCCCGAGCAAAGCGGAGGCGGTGGTGGCGGTGGCGCCGGGAGGGGCGAAAGCGTCTCCGGAGCTGCCCCGGAGACGGGCGGGGGGATCGGATGGGAGTCCGCGCCGCTCGTGCTCGTCGGCGATGATGCCGCCCGCCGGGTCCGAGGAGCCCCGCGCCGGGCCGGCGTGCTGCTCGTCGGCCGGGATCTTGACGACCCCCTCGTGTGGCAGCGGGCGGTGGAGATCGGTGCCGAGGAGGTGCTCCGGCTCCCCGACGCCGAAAACCGGCTCGTCGACCGCATCGCCGATGTGGTGGAGGGCGCCGGAAAACCCGCCCTCGCCGTCGGGGTGATCGGCGGCAGCGGCGGGGCCGGAGCCTCCACCCTCGCGTGCGCCCTCGCCCTGCGGGCCGCCCGCGCCGGGGAGCGGACCATCCTCATCGACGGTGACCCGCTCGGCGGCGGAATGGACGTATTGCTCGGCGGCGAGAGCGCCGAGGGGTTGCGCTGGCCGGACTTCGCGGGCTCGCGGGGCCGGGTGGGCGCCGGTGCGCTGGAGGAGTCCCTGCCCGAGCTGCACGCGCTGCGGGTGCTCAGCTGGGACCGCGGGGACCGGGTGGCGGTGCCGCCCGCCGCGATGCGCTCGGTGCTGGCCGCCGCGCGCCGCAGGGGCGGGGTGGTGGTGGTCGACCTGCCCCGGCGGGTGGACGAAGCCGTGGCCGAGGCGCTGGCCCAGCTCGACCTGGTGCTGATGGTGGTGCCGGGCGAGTTGCGGGCGGTGGCCGCCGCGGGGCGGGTCGCGGCCGGGGTGCGGATGGCCGCCCGGGACGTCCGCGTGGTCGTACGGGGGCGCTGTCCGGGCGGGCTCGACGCCGAAGCGGTGGCCGGGCTGCTGGGGGTGCCGCTGGCCGGGGAGGTGCCGGTCGAGGTGGGGCTCCCGGGGCGGGTCGCCGAGGGGGAACCGCCGGGCGGGGGGCGGGGAGCGCTGGCCCGGTTCTGCGACGGCTTCTGGCGGCGGGCGCTCGGCCCCGCCCAGGGGGTGGCGGCATGAGCGCCGTGCTCCTGGACGCGGTGCGCCGGCGGCTCGCCGAGAGCGGGGCGGAGCCGACCCCGGCCCGGGTGGCGGCCGCCCTGCGGGAACAGGGCCGGCTGCTGGGCGATGCGCAGGTGCTGGGGGTGGCCGCCGAGTTGCGGTCCGAACTGGTCGGCGCCGGGCCCTTGGAGGCGCTGCTCGCCGACCCGGAGGTCACGGATGTCCTGGTGGCCGCTCCGGACCGGGTGTGGGTGGACCGCGGCGGCGGGCTGGAGCTGACGGGGGTGACCTTCGCCGACGCGGATGCCGTGCGCAGGCTCGCCCAGCGACTGGCCGCCGTCGCGGGCCGGCGCCTGGACGACGCCAGGCCCTGGGTGGACGCCCGGATGCCCGACGGCACCCGCCTGCACGCCGTGCTGCCGCCGGTGGCGGTCGGATCGGCCTGCCTGTCGCTGCGGGTGGTGCGGCCGAGGGCGTTCACGCTCGACGAGCTGGTCGAGGCGGGCACGCTGCCGCCCGGCGGTCAGCGCCTCCTCGGGGACATGGTCGAGGCCCGGCTGTCGTTCCTCGTCTCCGGCGGGACCGGCACCGGCAAGACCACCCTGCTCAGCGCCCTGTTGGGGCTGGTCGGTCCCGGCGAGCGGATCGTACTGGCCGAGGATTCGGCCGAGCTGCGCCCCGACCATCCGCATGTGGTGCGGCTGGAGACCCGGCCGGCCAACCAGGAGGGGGCGGGCCTGGTCACCCTGGCGGACCTGGTCCGCCAGGCGCTGCGGATGAGGCCGGACCGGCTGGTCGTCGGCGAAGTGCGGGGCGCCGAAGTGGCCGATCTCCTGGCGGCCTTGAACACGGGGCACGAAGGCGGCTGCGGGACGGTCCATGCGAACGCCGCCGCGCACGTGCCGGCCCGGCTGGAGGCCCTCGGGACCTCCGCCGGGCTGGACCGGGCCGCTCTGCACAGCCAGTTGGCGGCCGCGCTGACCCTGGTGGTCCATCTGGTCCGGGACCGGGCCGGGCGCCGCCGGGTGGCCGAGGTGCACGTGCTGGAGCGCGACTCCGCCGGGCTGGTGGTCACCGTGCCGGCGCTGCGCTGGTCCGCCCGGGGCTTCGCCCGGGAGCGGGGCTGGGAGCGGCTGCGTCCGCTGCTGCGGGGTGCGCGGTGAACGGCGCGGCCGCGGTGCCGGTGCCGCTGTTCGCCGGAGTGCTCTGCGCGGGGACGGCCGCCTGGGCGCTGGCCGGGGGAGACCGGGTGTCCCGGCGGGCCCGGGTGGTGCTGGCCGGGGGCGGGTCCGTGGTGCCCCGCGGTCCGCTGCGTCGGGATCGGCTGGTGGCTGCGGTGCGGGTACGGGCCGCGCGGTGGCGGGAGTGGTCCTGTCTCGGGATCGGGTTCGTGGTCGCGCTGCTGGGCGGGTCGGTGATCCCGGTGGTGGCGGGCGCGGCGGCGGTGCCGCTGGTGCGGCGGTGGCTGCGGGGCCGCCGGAGGGAGCGTGTGCGCGGCGCCCGGGCCGCCGGGGTGATCGCGCTGTGCGGGGCGGCGGTGGGCGAGCTGCGGGCGGGGGCCCAGCCCGGGCAGGCGCTGACGGCGGCGATACGGCGGACGGCGGCGGGCCCGGGCGGTCCGGGCCCGGCGGAGGCGGCGGTACTGGCCGCCGCGGCCTTCGGCGGTGATGTCCCCGCGGCGTTGCGGCAAGCGGCGCGGGAGCCCGGCGCGGAAGGGCTGGCCGGGATGGCCGCCTGCTGGTCGATCTCGGTGGACGGGGGTGCGGGGCTCGCCGCCGGACTGGACCGGCTGGAAGGGGCGTTGCGGGCCGAGCGGGACCGGCGGGAGTCCCTGCGGGCCCAGCTGGCGGGAGCCAGGTCGACGACGGTGGTCCTGGCCCTGCTGCCCGTGGTCGGCCTGCTGATCGGCACCGGACTCGGGGCGGATCCGCTGCGCGTGCTGCTGCACACACCGGTCGGGTGGGGGTGCCTGTCGGCGGGCGGGGTGCTGGAGGCGCTGGGGCTGCTGTGGTGCGGGCGGATCGTACGGGCGGGGGAGCGGTGATGGGCGAGTTCGTGATCCACAGGCTGGGGATGACGGTGGGCCTCGCGGTCGCGGCGCTGTGCACGGCTTCGGCGGTGGCGGCCCGGGTCAGGGCGCGGGCGGTCCGGCGCAGGATGGCGGTCCTGCTGTCGGTGGGAGCGGAGCGTCGGGCGCCGGTGTTCGGGTCCGGGATACGGGTGGTGGCGACGGCGTGGGCCGGCCCTGCGGGGGCGCTGCTGGCGGCCTGGGTGCTGGTCGGCGGGTGGCCGGGGATGCTGGCCGGCTGCGGGGCGGCGATCGCGGTGTGGCGCTGGCTGCGGCGGGCGCGGCCGCCGGCCGGGGTGGATCCGCGGGAGGCGGAGCGCCAGCTGCCGTTCGCGGCCGATCTGTTGGCCGCCTGCCTGGCGGCGGGTGCGGCGCCCGTGGAGGCCGCCGAGGTGGTCGGCGAGTCGCTGGGCGGCCCGGTCGGCGAGCGGCTGGCGCTGGCCGGGGCGGAGCTGCGGCTCGGAGGCGAACCGGGCGCCGCATGGGGGAGGTTGGCGCAGATACCGGGTGCCCGGGCGCTCGCGGAATGTCTGGAGCGGGCCGCCCGGACGGGGGCGCCGGCCGCGGAGCCGGTCTCCCGGCTGGCGACGGCCCTGCGCGAGGACCGGGCCAGGAGGGCGGGTGCCCGGGCGCAGCGGGCGGCGGTGCTCGTCACCGCTCCGGTGGGGCTGTGTTTCCTCCCCGCGTTTCTCGCGGTCGGGGTGGCCCCGGTGGTGATCGGAATGGCTTCCGGTCTTCTCGCCTCCACCTGAAGTCACTTAGTCACAGCGGAAACTCCGGCAACTCGGATCACAGCCGTGTACCGGAAAGAGCGCATCGCATCAGTCCTGAGATCACGTCAAGAACACGCATCAAACAGGAGGTTGTCATGAGGATCATCTGGTCGCGTCTGCGGTCGGCGTTGAGCGGTCGTGCGGACGACGCGGGCATGTCCACCAAGTTTATCCCGGCACTTGCCGTGTCCCACGTCGGTGTGTCGCTTTACGGCGGGGCATCCGCCGTAGCGGGCCGTTGATCCAGACGGGTCACTGTGTCGCTTTCGACTGCGTCGACGTGTCGGAGGTCACATGGCGTTTGCCCGCCCTGTGGAGCAGCGCCTTCAGGGGTGGGCGGGCCGGCTGGGCGCCACGCCGTTCCAGGCAGCCCCAGTGTTCCAGGTGCAACGAGTTCGCGAGGCTCATCACCCGAAGCCCGCCCACGCCACCATGGCTAGTTGGCCCCTGGCGCGAGGGCTAGCAGCCGGCAACGGCCCCGGTGGCCAGCGGAACAGTGGTTGGCGGGGGCTAGACAGGACCGGGCCACCTGCTTCGGCGGAAGGAAGGCCGTCGGCTTTACCCGATGGCTACGATGGTTCATCCGTCTCGAGCAGCCGCGTGGGCAGGCTTCAGCGCCGCAGTGAGAGAGTCGTGCCACGTCCCGGCCGGGAGAACGATGCAGCTTCGCCGCGTGCGTATCCAGAACTTCCGCAACTTCCGCGACCTTGTCATTGATCCGTTCCCTACCCCGGCGGTCGTCGTAGGTGAGAACGGTGTGGGTAAGAGCAACCTGCTGCACGCCCTGCGGCTTGTGCTCGACCCTGACCTGGCAGACCGGCGACGCTATCTCCAAGCAGATGACATACATGACCACTCACCGTCCCTCGCTACTGGTGTTGAGGTAAGCGTCGAAGTCGAGCTCGATGGCTTCGATGACGATGCGGACGCGCGCGCCGAGTTGGATGGCGCGATCATCAGTGTCAAACCGCTCGTAGCCCGGCTCACGTACCTCTACTGTCCCAAGCAGTCTCCCGCCCTGCTGCTTGATGAGGACGACGCAGAGCCGCTCACGCCAAGTGACTATGAATGGACCATCTACGGCGGCTTCGATCGAGGCAACACCATGCTCGGGGCGAAGAGGTACGCCGCGCTCTCGGTCCTTCCTGCCCTGCGTGACGCAGAGAGCGATCTCTCGCGGCCAGACCGTAGCCCGTTGACGAGCTTGCTGCGCGAGCGCCCGCCATCTCAGGCGAACATAGAGAAGGCGCTCGAGGCAATGCGCACGGCGCGTGTTGAACTCGGAACCGACCCAAACGTCAAGCAGACAACTGCCCTGATTCGTAATCGTGTGGCGAAGATGGCTGGTCCCCGCCTCCAGCTTGAGCCGACGCTGGCCTTCGCTGGCCGCGACGAAGATCTCCTCCGCAGTGTCCGCCTGTTCATCGATGCCGCCGCCACCCGCGGGATCGACCGCACATCGACAGGTACTGCCAACGTTCTCTACCTGGCACTGCTGCTGGAGCGCCTCCAGATGCGCCGCACTGCGGCAGAGGAGGACACCCTCCTCGCTGTGGAAGAGCCCGAGGCCCACCTGCACCCCACGCTGCAACGACATCTGTTCGCCCACCTTCTGGGCCAGCCCAGCCGGCTATTGCTGACGACGCACAGCCCTCACATTGCGGCCGTCACACCACTGCTCAGCATGGTGCTGCTGTTTGAAACGCCCGAGGGAACCCAGGCGCGAGTGATTCCGCCCGGCCTTCTCGACTCTCGAGAAGTCGCTGACCTGGAGCGCTATCTCAACGTCAACCGGGCTGAGATCCTGTTCGCCCAGCATGTAGTCCTCGTTGAGGGCACCGCGGAGGCGTACCTCTTGCCAGCCCTCGCCCGTTCCGCTGGCTTGGACCTCGATGCTCACGGGATCGTCGTTGCCAGCATCGACGGCACCGACTTCGCGCCGTATGCGAAACTCCTGGGCCCGAAGTGCCTCAGCCGCAGCTTCAGCGTCCTGACCGACGGCGATGCTGTCGATACAGAGGACAAGGAAAAGCACCGCCGCGAGCCCGGTCTAGACCGTGCCCGGAAACTACTAAGAGTTCTTGTCTCTCCATCAGCGGCAGAGTCATTCAAGAAGACTCTCGAAGAGCTCCGCGAGGCTGATCTACCGGTAGACGGCGGTTCCCGTCACGGCCGCCATGACCTCGTTGCCAAGGCAGCCGAATCACGTGTGTTCGTTGGCCCCGACACACTAGAGACAGATATAGCGTCACTGTTGGAAGCGGAGATGAAGGCCGCGTTCAACGAGCTTGCAGAGGGCGACATTCGGCGCGCGAACTTCGCCAAGAAGCTAAACGAGACCGCTGCCGGACCCTCGACAGAGGCCCAGCGTGACGCGGTGATCTCCCGCATCGAAACCGCGCCCCTCAGTAAGGGGCGCTACGCTCAGCGGCTTGCTGCGCACGTCGAGCACATTGATCTGTCAGCCCGCATCCGCGAACTGCTCCAGTACCCGCCCGAACTGCCGGTGACTCCCGACGACCTACTTGGGATGCACGGCTGTGGACCAGTCCTTGCGCTCCTCGACGATCTACGGCGCCGCTACGAGGGTCTTCCCCTTGCACCGACCACTAAGGAGGCCGGCGCGACTGCTGGGCATGACGAACCCGACGTCACCCAGTGAGCCTCGTCGAACCTACTCCGGCGAGCAGGGGGCGTCGAACGTCGGACCAGGTGGAACTGCGAGCATCGCAACCGGTGGTGCCTGCATTGCGGCTGCCCGCAGCCCTGGCCCGCGAGATTGCGAACCTGCACCCCAATCAGCGCAGAGCAGTGCAACATGAGGGAAACCTAGTCCTCATTGCTGGCCCGGGAGCGGGCAAGACGCGCACCCTCGTCGCCCGAGTCGGACACCTCCTGGCCTTGACCAGCTCTCACCGAGGCGTTGCGGCAATCACCTATACCGACGCGGCGGCATCCGAGGTGACCAGCAGACTGCGCGGCCTCGGAATGCACCCGGGACGCCGCCTCGCGAGCCGGACAGTGCATGCCTTCTGCATGCACCACATTCTGCGGCCGTACGCCCGCTTCACCGACGTTCCGTTCTCCGATGACCTGACTCTCCTCGACGAGAAGCAGAGCAACAATCTGTGGGCGCTGGCGTGCCACAACAATGGTTTGCCTGTGAAGGACAAGCCCGAGGCCGTCTTGACCAAGCTCCGCCGTCTCCTGGCCGCTGGGGAAGATCTCGACGGCTTCCCGTCCCAGTACATCCAGGCCGTTCGGATGTACGAGCAGTTGCTCATCGACAACGACGCCTTGGACTTCGATGCAATGCCTAACCGCGCGTTGGCGGTTCTGCGCTCCAGCGAGCCAGCGCGCACCATCCTCGCGGCGCGCTTTCCCCACGTGGTGGTGGACGAGTATCAGGACCTCGGGCCGGTTCTTCATGCGGTGGTCACTGAACTGCTTGACTCCGGCGTTCAGGTGACAGCGGTGGGCGACCCGGACCAAACCATGTATGCGTTCCAGGGTGCCGATACCCGCTACCTGACGGCGCTGAATGAGCGAGCGGACTTCACCGCCATGAAGCTGTCGGTGAACTTCCGCAGCGGCGGCAAGCTGGTGGCCGCTGGTCGCGCCGTCCTCGGAGGGAAGGACCGAGGCTACAAAGCCGATCCCGCAAACGAGGCTCCCGGCGCCGTCACGCTCGAGGAGGTCGACGGAGATCTCGATGGGCATGCAAAGCGTGCTGTTGACGTCGTACGTCAGCGGATCGCGGGAGGAGTCCCGGCAGAAGACATTGCCGTGCTGTACCGAGGAGACAAGAGCCTACTCAATCAGCTGACCAAGGCTTTCGTGAGCGCCGGCATCCCTTGCGACATGGAACGCACACGCAAGATTCCCACTGGAGGCCTCGCAGACCTCGTCTCCGCCTGTGCGGCACGTCGCCTTGCCGGTCCCGTGCCCGGGCCAGCCGAGCCCGTTCCCCAGACCCGCAGTGAAGCGTCTGCCGCGGACACCGGGCCAGCCGCGTCGAGACGGAAGCCCCTCTCTGCGATGCCTACCAAGAGCCTGCCGGAGCTTGCCGCAACCTGGCACCGCTACCGAAAGACCCTGGGTCTCACCGTCGCGGGTGAGACCCCCCGAGTTCTGGCCCGAACGCTCCTGGCAGCTCTCGACGCGCCGGATCGGGAAGGAACCGAAGACGACGCTTCGGAGTTCCTCGAAGTTCTCATGCAGTCCTTGGACATTGATCAGCTCGCGGCTCTCAGCACGGACCTCCGAGACCGGGATGCACCCAAGGCCCTGCGTACGGCGGTGCGGCGCGGACTGACCATGGCGGAGCTAGCAGGTGGACGCGCCCCAGGCCGCATTGCCCTGACCACGTACCACAGCGCAAAAGGGAGAGAGTTCTCCGTCGTAATTCTTCCCGGTCTGGTCGACGGGCTTATGCCTTTCCATTTCGCCACTCGGCCGATCTCAGGGCGAGACCTCAGTGAGCAACGACGCAACTTCTACGTGGCAGTCACCCGTGCCCAAGATGAGGTAGTCCTGATCGCGGGCGACCACTTCACGGACCCCTACTACCCTGGCGTCCGCAGAACAAGGCGGTCCCGGTTCGTTGATGCCATCCTCGAGCAGGTGGACAGCCAGGACTGAGCGTTCGTCTGGGACGATGAAGCAGGCGGTCGACCCCACTAACGCTGGGGTAATCCACCTGCTTCGTGTGCGGTTGTGGCCGCCGCGTCAGGTTATGTGGGCGAAGGCTCCGGCCTTCGCGCCGGCCAGGAGCGCCGCGATCTCGCTGCGGGTGTAAAAGAGCGGAGTCTGCTTGGGCCGCTTTGAGTCACGGATGGCGACGAGGTCACCGACCGCGTCGAACTCGACGCAGTTGTCGTTGCCCCGCTGAACGGTCTCTTCTCCCAGGTGAGCGCGGAGCTCCAGATCGGCGGGGTCGGGCTTGGTGTGAGGTGCCCCTCCATGCTTCGGTATCACTCCGTCACGGGTTGCGGCAGTGTCGGCGAGCGCCGTGGCAGCGGTCCGGCTCAGTGATCCTCGACGATGAAGCAAGCCCGTTCGTAGAGTTCGTCGAACGTGATCACCTCGACGTCCTGGATGGATGTCCGGTACAGCTCGAAGGAGCTCATCTTCTCCGGGTTCACAGCGCCGTTGTGGGTGAACTCGCGCAGGCTCCCGATCACCACGACCTGTCGCGGGCGGGTGGTGGACAGTTCGATGTCCGTCGGAGTGCCGTCTTCCTCGTAGATCCGGGTGAGGAACTGGCTGGAGATGAGCTGTTGGGCTTTGCTGGCCGTCTTTTGCACCTGCGCCACACCACCGCCGAGTTCCTTGGACGCCTGGTAGACGCCCGCGCGGTACGGGGTCTTGGCGAGTAGTTCGGTGTCGTGGGTCTTGATCTCGCAGAACAGCATGCTGCTGATCAGGCCCTTGGACCGCATGATGGCGTCGATGCGTTTCCCGGCTCCGCCGAAGATGTTGGCGCCGGTGGTGATGCGTTCCAGTTTGCCGTCGTTGATGGATTCGCAGGCGATGAGGTTGAGGCCGTAGCCGAATATCCACTGATTAGCCTCGAAGAAGGCCTGCCAGACCGCTTCCGCCCCGCGCGTGGTTGCCAGGCTCTCCTCCTGCCGGAAGTAGTCCGGGTCGGTCAGCAGTCGCTCGAACCTCTGGAGCTGTTCCTTGCGGTTGCTGAGCAGCCGGATGTCCTCCTCTGTGAGGCCGCCGCCGATGGCTGTCCTGACCGCACCGAGAACCGTCGTCCGGTCCTGGCCGGTCAGCAGCTGTGCCAGTTGGGCCTCGTCGCCGGCCACGACTTGGAGGGAACCGCCAGGTGTGCTCATTCCAGTGCAGCCCTGGAGGAAGTTGATGACTTTCCAGAAATTCTCGTGGACTTCACCGGTGTCGACGAGCGCCTTGACTGCCCTGGTGGCCCCTGTCTCAGGGAGTGTCTGCGTGGCGGAGACTTCCCCGGTCTTCTTGTCCTTCTTCCAGAGCTTGATCCTCGGCGTGAAGGTGTCGCCCTTCTTGATGATGGTGACGCTGCACAGAGTCGCTACCTGCGGCCGGTCGTCGAGAACGAAGTCGGTGATCATCCGGCGTACACGGGCGTCATAGAGGTAGTGGAACCCGCCACTGTCCTGCGAACCGCGGATCTCTAGGTCGGTGAAGTCCCCGCGGGTGACATCGAACTCAGTGGTGGCGAAGGGGATGCGGAAGCCTCGAACGATGGGGGTAGCGGGCGCTACGGCCTGGGTGCGCCAGTCCGGTGGGATGTTGGGCAGCGGCCGGCTGTCGCCTTCGACCACGAGGTTCTGGACGTCGATGCGCTCAAGCTGGATGAGTACGGACTGCAACGTCCGCCAGATCACTTCCTCCGCCTCGGGGGTGCAGGTGGGCAGAAGCTCGCGCTCCACTGTCAGGACTGCCTCGCAGGTTCCCTCCGTCCAACTGTCACCAGGTATGGGGTGGAAGAAGCCGCCATCACGGCGGAGGGTCAGGGCCGCAGTACGTACCAGGTCGCGTGCGGTCTCCTCGCCAGCGCAGTCCAGGAGACTGAATGCCTGGCCGAGGACAAGGTCGAGCTTGCCCGTGTCCTCGTTCTCCAGCGGCAGGGGTACCAGCGGGCCTGTAGGCGGAACCCGTACCGGCTCATACAGGGGGCGGCCCGAGAGGAACTCGTACGGACGCAGACCCCAACCGTCCGGCGCCAGAAGCATGTTCAGTTGCTCGACGTGCTTTATAGCTTCCTGGACGTCGGCCACCACTTCGGGATGGACCATCCGTGCCAGAAAGGTGAGCAGCACTTCGTCCGGTCCGTGGGAGAGCCCCAACCGGGGGTCCTCAAAGATCCAGTCGTCGGGCAGGTCGTCGTTGTTCAACCGGTGCTGCTGGATATCGGCACGGACGGTCCGAAGCTGGCTGTCGCCGACCGGAGGTCGGTCCAGGTCGTAGAGAGTCTCCAGGAACGTGACCTCATCCAATTCGCCCCACCAGGGGCGTGATATCCCGCGCAGGTACTCGAAGATGTCGCGTCGCGTTACCGCCGTGATTGCCGGCGGCTCGTTTGCTCTGGCGGGATCGGTGGAGGTCATCTGTCCAGGATGGACGGTTCAGCAGCGGGACGTTGGACAATTGAGACTTTCACCTCGTCGAACACGCTGCCACCCACACTCGTTCCACCCGTACTGCCTGCCGGTGCGGAGACATCACCCGTACGACGTCATCAACACCCGCCGAGGGTCCCGTTACCCGTGTGGTGCGTCACCGGCGCACGATGGCGCATCCTCGCTTCAAGAAGATCTTGCCAGGGTCCGATGAAGCCGTACGCGGCTGAGTACATTCCTCTCCCCTCGAGGGTGGGGGGAGCTGCAGAGAGGAATGCTCAGCCGGTCGTTGCCAGCGCGGTTTGTGCTGCGGCGACGGCTTGTAGTCGCCCCGCCACGGCGGTGGGGCCGAGCGTTGCCAGGGCCCACATGACAGTGATCCGGTGTCCGGAAGCCCAAATCCCGGCAGGTGGAGTCAGGAACGGGGTGACGGCGATCCCCTGAGTCATGAAAGGGGCCACGTCCAGATACTTCATGCCGCCGGTTCCGCACAGATATCTGCGTGCGCCGACGGCGGTGGTGAGGTCGGCGAGCCGCTGGGACCGGCCCCGCCTGGAGCGAAGGTCGCTGCTGCGAAGGATCTGGCCCTTCCAGCCGAGGAGGTCCAGCAAGATTCGGGTGGACGTCTCGGCGACGGCCGCGGTCCGGCTGCTGCCGAAGGCGGCCGCCATCGGCAGCAGCGCCTGGGCGAGGGTGGGCCAGTGCGGGCTGGCGCCGTAGTACTGCTGAAGCATGGCCGTGGTTCGGCGCAGGGCAAGGTCGGGGTCAACCATCAGGGCATCACGGATGAGTGTCTGTCGGCCCTGGGGCAGATGAGTCGGTATCGACATCCACCGTGATGCCTGTGGGTCTCCGAGGGCCGCGAGGCGGGCGCGGTGCTGGTAGTCGCGGCGGGTGAGCTGGACGTCGTCGAGGATGATCCAAGTATCCGCCGCGAACAGTTTGGCCAGTGTCGTCAGCCGAGGGAGCAGATTGGGCTGGTGGATGGCACACAGCCTCCCCGGAACTGGGACGTCAGGAGATGAGGCGGCTGGTGAAGCCGTCGCGGATGAGGGATTCGTACGCGTCATGCACGTCCTCCGGGACATCCTGGGGGATGGCGAACCCGTTCCTTGGATATTCGATCACCCGCTGGAGATCACCGACGAGCATGTCGAGGACGAGCTTCTCGTCGCCGATGCTCTTGAGGTAGTCGTCCAGCTCGAGCGGCTCCGAGGCACAGATGATCTCGACCTCGGGCCACAGCTTGCGGGCGGTGGCGAAGGACCGTCGCTCCATATACGGCTTGGAGACCAACAGGACGGTCTTCGGGGTGATGCCGTTCGAGGCCAGGAGTTCTCGGCTGAGGATGATGTTCTGGCCGGTGTTGGCGGCGTTCGGCTCGACAAGGATCGCTTCGTCGGGGACGCCGAGTTCGAGGGCATGCTCGCGGAAGTGGACGGCCTCGCCGCGAGGGAAGACCTTGGCGGTGGTGGGGCTGTTGCCGCCGGTGAACACGAGGACTGGGAACAGGCCGGCGCGATAGAGGTCAGCGGTGGCCGCGGCGACTCCGAGGTCGTGGCTGCCCAGTCCGATCGCGACGTCCACCGGGGCCAGGTCGTGGCCCATCTGGTGGTAGTCCCAGATCAGCTTGGCCTTGTGCCACTGGCCCTCGGTGATCGTCTGCTGGATGTCCGTCACGCGATCTTCTCCCTGGTCACCGTCGTCGGGGGCTGGAGGCCCCCTCGCTCATGGCCCTGATGCCCTCGATGCTGGTCAGCTGGTGGCTGAGGCCGAACTGCCCGGCCAGCTTTGCTGCTTTGTCGAGGACGTGAAGGCCATCATCGCGGGTGGCGGGATCGGACAGCAGGATGTGGCCGTGGGCGGTTTCCAGGCGGACCCGCTGCATCGGTGCGTCTGTCGCGGCCGTGCTGCGGGCGATGGAGATGAAGTGCAGGGCGTTGGTCAGGTCGCCGGCCCCGCGGTGGGCGAGGGCGAGCTTCTGGTGGGCAACCGACCAGTCCTCGGGCTCGGCGAGGTCCTCGAACTCCCGGGTCGCGGCGAGCATGACGCGGGAGGCATAGCCGTGGTTCCCGTCCTTGCTTAAGGCCGTCCCCACCCACAGCCGGGCCCTGGCCCGGTCCCGGCGGGAGAGCCGGTCATCGACGGCCAGGGCTTCGTACTGGTGGGCGGCAATCTCCAACTTCCCCGACATCTCTGCGACGACTGCGAGGGACAGGTCGAGCTGGGCGACCCGGCGGGGGATGTCCAGCTGCCCGAACAGGGACTTCGCCGAGGCATAGGAATGCTGGGCCGACAGTGGACCGATCACCATCCCCCGGTCACGCTGGAGATCGCCCAGCAGAGCGGTTGAGCGGGCAAAGAGATACAGGCCCTTGTCATCGAGGGCGGTCGGCTTGAACCGTCCGAGCCAGCGGCGGATCAGGCTGTCGGCGAAGGTGAAGTCCTGCCGGGAGAGAGCGACCACGGCCCGGTCGAGATCGTCGGTCCACGACTCGTACTCCCAGGCCAGCGGCCCGCTCGCCGTCACCCTGCGAGCACTGGCGGCAGGTGAGGTCCGACCTGCTTCGGACAGGAACGTCTCGAAGCGGAGGTGGGTGGCGGCGTCAGCGCGGGCCAGGGCGGTATCCAAGATCGCCTGGGTGTCCTGGCGGGGCTCGGTCGCGGCAAGGAGCTTCTCCCACTTGGAGATCGTCCTGATGCCGAGGCCGAGCTGGCCGGCGAATGCTCGGACGCTCAGCCGCAGCGCGAGACGCAGGGCCTTGGCCTCCAGGCCGGTCCAGTGGTGCACGGTCGCCACACGTCGCTCCCTTCCTGCCGTCATCGAAGCACGGCCCGCACGATCGGGGAGACACAAGTGCAACGGAAGTACAACAGGCGGTCATTTCAGCAGCGTTGGAGCAGGTTCAGGCTGAGTGCTGACACCAGCCGACGGACCTTTGGACGGACATCAGCATGGAACCCCTCACCGAGCATCGCGGCGTCAGCGGTCCGGTCGTCTACGGCTACCTGCGGCTGGTCCGGGTCTCCCCGGCCCGCCAGATGGCCCTGAACGAGGCTCTGGCCGAATACTGCTGCCAGCACGAGCTGACGCTCTCGGGGGTGTTCACCGAACGGGACACCGGCAGCGGGCCGTCAGCGGCATTCACCGGCCTGATCGACGTCCTGGAACTGCCCGACACCTACGGCGTCGTCCTGCCCGCCCCCTCCCACCTGGGCCCCAAGGACATAGCCGCCACGAGGCAGGCCCAGATCACCGCGTCCGGAGCCCGGCTGCTGCTGGTCCGGGGCCCCGGCAGGCGCCGCCCGGCAGGCCACGGAGCCACCGGACCGGGCCCGGCGCCGGTCCACCGCCGCTTCGGCCCTGCTCCCACCCCAGCCCTAGACACCGAGAGGTGAGGACCCGATGCCTGATGCGAAGAGGTTCTTCGACCCGCGGCCCGAGTCGGTCAGCCTCGCCCGAGCCTTCGCCGTCACGACCCTGACCTCCTGGGGCCTGCACAGCCCTGCCGAGGACATCCGGCTCTGTGTCTCCGAGCTGGCCTCGAACGCCCTGATCCACGGAACCGATACCGAGCACGGCTTCCTGGTGAGACTCGACGCCAACGAGGACTACGTACGAGTGGAAGTGCACGACAGCCGCCCCCGTCACCGCCTGGAACCGGAGATCGCGCACACGGACGGGAACGACACCACCGGCCGGGGCCTGGAGATCGTGGCCTCACTCGCCGACGGCTGGGGCGTCGAGGACCGCAGGCCCAGCGGCAAGATCGTCTGGACGAGGTTCAAGACCGGCCAGCCAACCAGGCAGGGACAGGCATGCTGACCCGCACCGGCCCGGACACCGGGCTCCTGTCCTCCCTCGGCGCCTGGACCTGGCCGGGCAAGTCCGCGGACGGGCGTCAAGTCGCCCACATACTCCTCGCCCACCGCCTCGGCCGGACCAGCCACGACACCCCCGGAGCGATTGAGACCCGGATGCGGCACCTCGCAGAGATTCTCGGCGGCCTCGCACGCGCCCAGGAGTCCGTCCCGGACATCCAAGGCACCCTCGTGACAATCGGCCCCCGAGCTCTCCTGAAGTTCCCCGGTGCCCGCTGGGGCCTGCGACTTCCCACACACCCGCAGTGGACTCGCTTGGCCCAGGACAGCGGCCGAGCCGCGCTGATCATCGGCCTGGACCCGCTCCCCCAGTCCGCCGACGCCGTCCGCCTCGACGCCTACCTCGACGCGGCCCTGGCCGCCGACCGGCTGCTGTTCGGCTTCGCCCACACGGCCTAACGTGTCGGCGTACACGTGAACGTCCCCAGCCTCGTACGGATGAAAGGGGACAGTTGCTGATGTGGTGAGATCTGCCGCTCGGCACTCTGCTGCT
>NZ_JBIASC010000006.1:0-387727 GCF_042890485.1 Streptomyces sp. NPDC002181
CGCCCGGTTTACATTCCGAACCCGGAAGCTAAGCCTTTCAGCGCCGATGGTACTGCAGGGGGGACCCTGTGGGAGAGTAGGACGCCGCCGAACAACCCGCCCTTTTAGCTCAGTCGGTAGAGCGTCTCCATGGTAAGGAGAAGGTCAACGGTTCGATTCCGTTAAAGGGCTCCAAAGAAAAGGCCCCCGCCTCTTGGCGGGGGCCTTTTTGCGTTTCCGGGGGCCCTCTCGGCCACCGGACGGGCGGGCTGTGCCACGACTCTCTAACATGGGCGGCAAGGGGTGAACCCCTGGGAGGCGTGATGACCGTTCCCTTCGACGCGGCGCCGAAGCACACGCAGAGCGACCCCGAGGACGTCCTCAAGCAGGTAGGAGGCTCCTGGCACTGGGCACTCGGCTTCGCCCTCGCGACCCTGATTCCCGGCATTCTGATTCTGGTGTGGCCCGACGAGACGCTGCACATCCTGGCCGTCATCATCGGCCTGCAGCTTCTCGTGGCGGGTGTCTTCCGCTTCGTCACCGCCTTCTCGCACGGCAACGACGGCAGCAGCAGACTGGCGGGCGTCCTGGTCGCCGTGCTCGCGCTCCTGGCCGGCGTCCTCGTCCTGCGGCATCCGATGCAGACGATCGGCGCGCTGTCCCTGATCCTCGGGGTGTTCTGGTTGGTGAGCGGAGTGCTCACGGCCTACACCGCGATCGCGGATCACACGCTCGTGCACCGGGGCCTGCTCTTCGGCCTGGGCGCACTCGCCACCGTCGCCGGCATCGTCGTGCTCTGCTTCCCGGTGGATTCCGCGGTCGCGCTCACCCGGCTGCTGGGACTCTGGCTGGTCCTGCTGGGCGTGTTCGAAGTGGTGATGGCGTTCGCACTGCGCTCCTCGATCCGCCACACCGGGTCCGGCTAGTCGCCCTTGCGCGGCTGGGGGACGCGGAACGCCAAGATGGCCATGTCGTCCGAGGCGGGTTCGGCCGCGAAGCGTTCCACCGCGCGCAGGACACGGGCGGCGACGGCGCCTGCGGTGAGACCCGTGCAGGTGGTCAGGACCTCCGTCAGGCCGTCGTCGCCCAGCATGCGGGTGCCCTCGCGGCGCTCCGTGACGCCGTCCGTGACGCAGAGCAGCACGTCGCCCGGGTCCAGGGTGAGGGTCTGTTCGTAGAGATCGAGGTCGTCGATCACCCCGAGCAGGGGCTGCGGGTCCGCGGCCGGGGTGACCCGGCCGTCCGGCCGCAGGCGCAGCGGGAGCGGGTGGCCGGCGCAGACGACCTTCATGAGGGCGCCGCCGTCCGGCTGCGGGTGGAGTTCCCCGTAAAGGAGGGTGAGGAAGCGGCTGCGGGCGCCCTCGTCGAGGATGGCCGCGTTCAGCCGCTCCAGGACGGCCGGGCCGCCGAGTCCCTCGCGGGCCAGCAGGCGCAGGGCGTGCCGGGCGAGGCCGGTGACGGCGGCCGCCTCGGGGCCCGTACCGCAGACGTCGCCGATGGCGAAGCCGTACGCGCCGTCGCGGATCGGGAAGACGTCGTAGAAGTCACCGCCCACCTCGTTGCCCTCGCCGGCCGCGCGGTAGATGACCTCGACCTCCATGCCGGGGATGGCGGGGGAGCCGGGCGGGAGCAGGCTGCGCTGCAGGGAGCGGCTGATCGCCGTGCGCTCGGAGTAGAGGCGGGCATTGTCGAGGGCGAGGGCGGCCCGGCGGGAGAGGTCCTCGGCGAGTTCGAGGATCTCCTGGCGGAAATGCTCCTCGGACGGCTTGCCGAGGGTCAGCATGCCGATGACGCGGTTGCGTGCCAGGAGCGGGAGGACGACGGTCTCCCCGCCGACGGCCTGGGCCGTCGCCGGCCAGGGGCGGGCGCCGGCCTCGCGGACCGGGTCGGGCGGGCTGACGCGGGAGAGCAGGGCCTTGAGGCCGTCGATGCGCTCCTCGTCCTCGTGCAGCACGTACGCGAGGTACGGGTCCGAGGACTGGTCGGCGATCGTGTAGACGGCGCACCAGGTGGCCAGGGTCGGGACGGTCATCTGGGCCATGAGGGCCAGGGTCTGGTCCCTGTCGAGGGTGCCGGCGAGCAGGTCGGAGGCCTCGACGAGGAAGGAGAGGGAGCCGCGGCGCAGTCGTTCCAGCTCGCCGAGGCGGGCGGACTCGACGGCGAGCGCGATGCGGTCGGCGGCGAACTGGAGGCGCAGGGCCTCGGCGTTCGAGTAACGGCCGGGGCTCTCGGCGGCGACGCCGAGCGATCCGGTGAGCCGGCCTTCGACCTTGAGCGGGACGGTGATCACCGAGCGCATGCCGGTGGCCTCCAGGAGCGGTACGGCTCCCGGGACGGCCGAGAGGTCGTCGTGGACGGCGGGCATGCGGGCGGAACCGTACCGGTTGGTGCCGGCTTCGACGGGGACGCGGGCGAAGCGCTGGCGGGTGGAGGGGAGGCCGGTCGTCGCGCGGACCTCCAGCTCGGTCTCGTCGTCGGTGGCCAGCAGCAGAAAGGCGGAGTCGGCGTCGAGCATGTCGCGGGCGCGTTCGACGGTGCGCTGGAGGAGTCCGTCGAGGTCGTCGGGGGCGGGGGAGCCGATGAAGACCTCGAAGGGGTCCGCGGGACGGGGCTCGGTGAGCTGGAGGCTGTCGGCCGAGGCGACCCGGACGGGGGTCTGGAGCAGGGCCCGCTCGTCGTCGTGGACCAGCAGGCAGACGATGGACGGTTCTCCGTGGGCATCGCGGACGCGCAGGTGGGAGGCGTACACGGGGATCACGCGGCCGTCGGCGCCGCGGATGCCGTAGCTGCCCTCCCAGCGGGACAGGCGCAGGGCCTCGGCGATGCCGGTGCCCGTGCCGGGGGTCTGGGGCCAGGCGGCGAGCTCGGCCAGGGGGCGCCCGATGACCTTCTCGGCGGCGTAGCCGAAGACGTGCTCGGCGTCATCGTTCCAGGCGGAGATCGCGTCCGAGGCGTCGATCTGGAGGACGGCGACGCGGACGCGGCTGTCGGCGAGGGGCAGGAGGCGGTCCGGTACGACGGGTCCGGCGGACCGGGTACCGACCGGCCGGTCCGGGAGGTCGAGCCGGAACCACACGTGTTTGTGGGTGGCGGTGTACTCGACTCCCCAGCGGGTGGCGAGGGCGGCGCAGAGCATCAGCCCGCGGCCGTTCTCGCGGTCGGGGTCGGCGTACGGGCGCTCGCCGGGATGTTGGAGAGGAAGCTCACGTTCCGGGTATCGGTCGGCGATCTCGACCCGTACCCCGTCCCCGGAGCGCAGGCACAGGACCTCGGCCTTGGTGCCGGCGTGGACCACGGCGTTGGTGACGAGCTCGCTGGTGAGGACCACGGCGTCGTCGACGATGTCCGCGAAGCCCCATCCCTGCAGGGTGTCGCGGACGAACGCCCGGGCCGCGGCGACCGAGCGCCCGAGGGGGTCGAAGCTGGCAGCCGCCCGAGCCGTGATCACGAATCTCCTTCGACGCGGTTGGACATCGGGTGCCAGGTTACTTACCTTCGCGGTCGGCATGGTGCCGTCGTCCGGGATTCCACTCGCAGGGTGCGGCCGGTGTGCGATGGTGCCGAAGTGTTATGGCCGGGTTCGGCCGGGGTGAAACACTGGGCAGGATGGGATAGCCGGGCGTCGACTCGCCGGGTGTCGGTGGAACAGCGGTCGACCCTTTCGGGAGGGACACGGTGGAGTCTGGCGCAGCGGTGCGGCGTACGGGAACGCGCCCGAAGGGCGGGAGGTCCCGCCGCAACGGCACGACGGAAGTCGATACCGCGGCCCTGAACCGGCTGCTCACGGCCCTGGTGTCGATGCGGGACGGGAACTTCCGCAAGCGGCTGACGGTGTCCGGCGACGGTGTGATGGCGGAGATCGCCGCCGTCTACAACGAGGTCGCCGACCGCAATCTCCATCTGACGGGAGAGCTCTCGCGGGTGCGGCGGATGGTGGGCCGCGAGGGGAAGCTGAGCGAACGGCTGGAAACAGGCGCCTGTGAGGGCTCCTGGGCGGCCGCGATCGACGCCTCGAACCAGTTGGTCGACGATCTGGCCCGGCCGGTGTCCGAGGTGGGCCGGGTGCTGTCGGCGGTCGCCGAGGGTGATCTCGACCAGCGGATGGACCTGCGGACGCAGGCCGCGGACGGGGCCGGGCATCCGCTGCGCGGTGAGTTCCTGAAGGTCGGGCGCACGGTCAACAACCTGGTCGACCAGCTGTCCGCGTTCACCGACGAGGTGACGCGGGTCGCGCTGGAGGTGGGTACCGAGGGCAAGCTGGGCGGTCAGGCCCAGGTGCGCGGGATGTCGGGCTCCTGGAAGGACCTGACCGACTCCGTCAACACGATGGCCTACCGGCTCACCGCTCAGGTGCGTGACATCGCTCTCGTCACGACGGCGGTGGCGAAGGGCGATCTGTCGCGCAAGGTCACGGTGCACGTGGCCGGCGAGATGCTCCAGCTGAAGAACACCGTGAACACGATGGTGGACCAGCTGTCCTCGTTCTCCTCCGAGGTGACGCGGGTCGCCCGTGAGGTGGGCACGGAGGGTGAGCTCGGCGGTCAGGCGAAGGTGCCCGGGGTCGCGGGTGTCTGGAAGGACCTGACCGACTCCGTCAACACGATGGCGGGCAACCTGACGGCCCAGGTGCGTGGGATCGCGCAGGTCACGACGGCTGTGGCCAATGGTGACCTGTCGCAGAAGGTACGGGTCAGCGCGCGCGGCGAGGTGGCGCAGCTGGCCGAAACGATCAACCAGATGACCGAGACGCTGCGGACCTTCGCGGACGAGGTCACGCGGGTGGCCAGCGAGGTCGGGGCGAAGGGCCTGCTGGGCGGTCAGGCGCAGGTGCCGGGTGCGGCGGGTACGTGGAAGGACCTCACCGATTCGGTGAACACGGTCTTCCGCAACCTGACCACGCAGGTGCGGGACATCGCGCAGGTGACGACGGCGGTGGCCAACGGCGACCTGTCGCAGAAGGTCACGGTCGACGTGGCCGGCGAGATGCTGGAGCTGAAGAACACCGTCAACACGATGGTGGACCAGCTCCAGTCCTTCGGTGCGGAAGTGACGCGCGTGGCCCGCGAGGTCGGCGTCGAGGGTGAGCTGGGCGGTCAGGCGCAGGTGCCGGGTGCGGCGGGTACGTGGAAGGACCTCACCGATTCGGTGAACACCGCCTTCCGCAACCTCACCGGCCAGGTGCGCAACATCGCGCAGGTGACGACGGCGGTGGCCAACGGCGACCTGTCGCAGAAGGTCACCGTGGACGTCTCCGGCGAGATGCTCCAGCTGAAGAACACCGTGAACACGATGGTGGACCAGCTGTCCAGCTTCGCCGACCAGGTCACGCGGATGGCGCGGGACGTGGGTACGGAGGGCCGCCTCGGCGGCCAGGCCCGGGTCGAGGGGGTGTCCGGGACGTGGAAGGAACTCACCGACTCCGTCAACTTCATGGCCGGCAACCTGACCTCGCAGGTGCGGCAGATCGCCCAGGTGACCACGGCGGTGGCCCGCGGCGACCTGTCGCAGAAGATCGATGTGGACGCGCGCGGCGAGATCCTGGAGCTGAAGAACACCATCAACACGATGGTGGACCAGCTCTCCGCGTTCGCGGAGCAGGTGACCCGGGTGGCCCGGGACGTGGGTACGGAGGGCCGCCTCGGCGGTCAGGCGCAGGTGCCCGGTGTGGCCGGCGTATGGCGCGACCTGACGGACTCGGTGAACGGCATGGCCGGGAACCTGACCTCGCAGGTGCGCAACATCGCCCAGGTCGCGACGGCGGTGGCCCGCGGCGACCTGTCGCAGAAGATCGACGTGGACGCGCGCGGCGAGATCCTGGAGCTGAAGAACACCCTCAACACGATGGTGGACCAGCTCTCGAACTTCGCCGAGCAGGTGACCCGGGTGGCCCGTGAGGTGGGCACCGAGGGGATCCTGGGGGGCCAGGCGGAGGTGAAGGGGGTCTCCGGCACCTGGAAGGACCTCACGCAGTCCGTCAACTTCATGGCGAACAACCTGACCTCGCAGGTGCGCAACATTGCCGAGGTGACGACGGCGGTCGCGATGGGCGACCTGTCCAAGAAGATCACCGTGGACGCGAAGGGCGAGATCCTCGAACTCGTCACCACCGTCAACACGATGGTCGACCAGCTGTCCTCGTTCGCGGAGCAGGTGACGCGGGTCGCGCGTGAGGTGGGCTCCGAAGGCATCCTGGGCGGTCAGGCCCGGGTCCGCGGGGTGACGGGCATCTGGAAGGACCTGACCGACAACGTCAACCTGATGGCCAACAACCTGACCTCGCAGGTGCGCAACATCTCGCAGGTCTCGGCGGCGGTGGCCAACGGCGATCTGACGAAGAAGGTCACGGTGGAGGCGCGCGGCGAGGTCGCGCAGCTCGCCGACACGGTCAACACGATGGTGAAGACGCTGTCCTCGTTCGCGGACGAGGTCACGCGCGTGGCCCGCGAGGTGGGCACGGAGGGCCGCCTGGGCGGTCAGGCGCACGTGCCGGGTGTGTCGGGCACGTGGAAGGACCTGACCGATTCGGTGAATTTCATGGCCTCCAACCTCACCGGACAGGTGCGGCAGATCGCCATGGTCACGACCGCCATCGCCAAGGGCGACATGACCAAGAAGATCGACATCGACGCGCGCGGGGAGATCCTGGCGCTCAAGACGACGATCAACACGATGGTCGACCAGTTGTCCTCCTTCGCCGACCAGGTCACGCGGGTGGCCCGCGAGGTGGGTACCGAGGGGATCCTGGGCGGTCAGGCGCGGGTCCGGGACGTGGACGGCACCTGGCGCGACCTGACGGAGTCCGTGAACGAGATGGCCGGGAACCTGACCCGGCAGGTGCGCGCGATCGCGGCCGTGGCCACCGCGGTGACCCGCGGCGACCTCAATCTGAAGATCGACGTGGACGCGGCGGGCGAGATCCAGGTCCTCCAGGACAACATCAACACGATGATCGCGAACCTGCGCGACACCACCTTGGCCAACAAGGAGCAGGACTGGCTCAAGGGCAACCTCGCCCGGATCTCCGCCCTGATGCAGGGCCGCCGCGAGCTGGACGACGTGGCCTCGCTGATCATGAGCGAGCTGACGCCGGTGGTCTCCGCCCAGCACGGGGCGTTCTTCCTGGCGCTGCCTTCGGGCGGCACCGCGGAGTTCGGGACCGAGGGCGGTCCCGACGGTTCGTACGAGCTGCGGATGCGCGGGAGTTACGCGTACGCGGGCGGCGCGCTGCCCACCTCCTTCCGGCCGGGGGAGGGGCTGATCGGGACCGTCGCCGAGGAGAAGCGGACGATCCTGGTGGAGAACACACCGCCGGGCTACCTGAAGATCTCCTCGGGGCTCGGGGAGGCGCCGCCGGCCCATGTGATCGTGCTGCCGGTGCTGTTCGAGGGGAAGGTGCTCGGCGTCATCGAGCTGGCGTCGTTCCAGCCCTTCACGCAGATCCAGAAGGACTTCCTGAGCCAGATCGCCGAGATGATCGGCACGAGCGTCAACACGATCAGCGTCAACTCCAGGACGGAGACGCTGCTCAAGCAGTCGCAGGAGATGACCGAGCAGCTTCGAGAGCGCTCCGACGAGCTGGAGAACCGCCAGAAGGCCCTCCAGGCCGCCAACGCAGAGCTGGAGGAGAAGGCGGAGCTGCTGGCCCAGCAGAACCGGGACATCGAGGTGAAGAACACCGAGATCGAGGAGGCCCGGCAGGTCCTGGAGGAGCGTGCCGAGCAGCTCGCGGTCTCGATGCGCTACAAGTCCGAGTTCCTGGCGAACATGTCGCACGAGCTGCGGACGCCGCTCAACTCGCTGCTGATCCTGGCCAAGCTGCTCGCCGACAACGCGGACGAGAACCTGTCGCCGAAGCAGGTGGAGTTCGCGGAGACCATCCACGGGGCGGGCTCGGACCTGCTCCAGCTGATCAACGACATCCTGGACCTGTCGAAGGTCGAGGCCGGGAAGATGGACGTCTCGCCGACGCGGATCGCGCTCGTGCAGCTCGTGGACTACGTGGAGGCCACCTTCCGGCCGCTGACCGCGGAGAAGGGCCTGGACTTCTCGGTACGGGTCTCCCCGGAGCTGCCCGCGACCCTGCACACGGACGAGCAGCGGCTGCTCCAGGTACTGCGCAACCTGCTGTCGAACGCGGTGAAGTTCACCGACACCGGTGCCGTCGAGCTGGTGATCCGGCCCGCCGGCTCCGATGTGCCGGCGGCGATCCGGGAGCAGTTGCTGGAGGCCGGTTCGCTGCGGGAGGCGGACGCGGACCTGATCGCCTTCTCGGTGACGGACACCGGGATCGGTATCGCGGCGAGCAAGATGCTGGTGATCTTCGAGGCGTTCAAGCAGGCCGACGGGACGACCAGCAGGAAGTACGGGGGCACCGGGCTCGGGCTGTCCATCAGCCGGGAGATCGCCCGCTTGCTGGGCGGTGAGATCCACGCGGCGAGCGAGCCGGGCCGCGGCTCCACGTTCACGCTGTACCTGCCGCTGCACCCGAGCGAGCTGCCGCCGCAGGGGTACGCGCCGCCCACGCCCGGCGGCGGGCGCGGCGAGGTGTACCGCAGGCAGGCCGACGGGGCGCGGCCCGCGCTGCCGGCGGCCCCGGCGCCGGTCTCCGCGGCGCAGCCGCAGCACGCGCAGCCCGTACGGCCCGCGCTTCCGGCCGCCGAGCCGGCCGGTCAGGGGCAGGGCGGGGCCGCGCTGTTCCGGCGGCGGCGCAAGGCGCTGAGCGACCTGGAGCCGCGTACGGCGGTGCCGGGGCAGCCGAACGCGCTGGGGCCCGAGGACGATTGGGTCAACCCGGAGGAGGAACTTCCGGTGCTGCCGAGGTCGTACGACTTCCACGGCGAGAAGGTGCTCATCGTGGACGACGACGTGCGCAACGTGTTCGCGCTGACGAGCGTGCTGGAGCAGCACGGACTGGCGGTGCTGTACGCGGAGAACGGACGGGAGGGCATCGAAGTCCTGGAGCAGCACGACGATGTGACGGTCGTACTGATGGACATCATGATGCCCGAGATGGACGGGTACGCGACGACCTCCGCGATCCGGCGGATGCCGCAGTTCGCGGGGCTGCCGATCATCGCGCTGACGGCGAAGGCGATGAAGGGGGACCGGGAGAAGGCGATCGACTCCGGCGCTTCCGACTATGTCACCAAGCCGGTCGACCCCGACTATCTGCTGTCGGTCATGGAACAGTGGATGCGGGGCAAGTGATCGACGGGCGAGCACTCTGATACCAATTGCTGACTGACTGTGGCGAAAACGGTGTGAAAGGGCGGGAGGCGGGGAACCTTCTGCTCTCCCACACCGTTTCTGCTTCGTGCACAGTGACATCTTGGTGACAGGGTGTGGCGATCTCGGGACTGGGGCTACGATGACCGGCACAAGGACGGACGGCGCAAGGATGCCGTCCTCTTCTGGGGCGGGGCCCGGCGTACAGGCCGGTGCCAGGAGCCGGGGAGGCCCCATGCCGGGGCGAGGAGGACAGGGCATGGTGCAGAAGGCCAAGATCCTCCTGGTCGACGACCGGCCGGAGAATCTGCTGGCGCTGGAGGCCATCCTCTCCGCGCTCGATCAGACACTGGTCCGGGCGTCGTCGGGGGAGGAAGCGCTCAAGGCGCTGCTGACGGACGATTTCGCGGTCATCCTGCTGGATGTGCAGATGCCCGGGATGGACGGTTTCGAGACCGCCGCGCACATCAAGCGGCGTGAACGGACCCGGGACATTCCGATCATCTTCCTCACCGCGATCAATCACGGTCCGCACCACACGTTCCGCGGCTACGCCGCGGGCGCGGTGGACTACATCTCCAAGCCCTTCGACCCGTGGGTGCTGCGGGCCAAGGTCTCGGTGTTCGTGGAGCTCTACACGAAGAACTGCCAGCTGCGGGAGCAGGCGGCGCTGCTGCGGCTCCAGCTGGAGGGCGGCGGCTCCAACGGCGACGGCAGCAAGGAGACGGCCGGCCTGCTGGCCGAGCTCTCCGCACGGCTCGCCGCGGTCGAGGAGCAGGCGGAGGCGCTGACCAAGCAGCTCGGCGAGGAATCGGCCGACGCGGCGGTCGTTGCGACCGCGGCCCATCTGGAGCGCAAGCTCACCGGACTGCGGCGGGCGCTCGACGCGCTGGAGCCCGGGACCGGCGGGGGTGCGCCGGTACTGCCCGCGCAGGGCTGAGCCCGTCGAGGGGCCCGGCGGCCTGGCCGCCCGCGGCGCCGCGGTGTCTGGCGGTGCGTCAAAGCACTGACGCGGCGCGCGACACGAACGGGTGAAGGGGTGGGCACGCGTGTCCACCGGCGCGCGCACCGGTAACCTCGGGCCCATGGCCTCACGTACGTCCGGCAAGGGTTCCCAGAGCGCAGCGGGCACCGCGAAGGGCCGCACCGGCCGGACGACGGCGCCGGCGAAGAAAGCGGCCGCCGCGCGCGGTTCCGCCGCGAAGAAGACCGCGGCGCCCCGGCGAGTCCCCGCCAAGAAGGCGCCGCCGAAGCCCGCGCCGTCCCCCACCGGGGGAGTGGTGCGGCTGGTGCGCGCCCTGTGGCTGGGCTGCGCGCACGCGGTGGGCGCGGTGTTCCGCGGGGTGGGCCAGGGGGCCAAGAACCTCGACCCCGCCCATCGCAAGGACGGCGTCGCGCTGCTCCTCCTCGCTCTCGCGCTGATCGTCGCGGCCGGTACCTGGTCGAACCTGAGCGGTCCGGTCGGGGATCTGGTCACCATGCTGGTCACCGGCGCCTTCGGACGACTGGATCTGCTCGTGCCGATCCTGCTGGGCGTCATGGCGGTACGTTTCATCCGCCACCCCGAGCAGCCCGACGCCAACGGCCGGATCGGCGTCGGCCTCTCCGCGCTCGCCATCGGCGTCCTCGGCCTCGTGCACATCGCCTGCGGGGCGCCGGGCCGCGACGAGGGCACCACCGCCATGCAGAACGCGGGCGGGCTGATCGGCTGGGCCGCCTCGAAGCCGCTGATCTTCACCATGGGCGCGCCGCTCGCCGTGCCGATGCTGGTGCTGCTGACGGTCTTCGGGCTGCTCGTGGTCACGGCGACCCCGGTGAACGCGATCCCGCAGCGGCTGCGGCGGCTCGGCATCCGGCTGGGGATCATCGCCCCGAACGAATACGACGAGGGGTACGGGGAGGGCGGCGCGGCCGAGCGGCACGACCCCGAGCAGTGGCGGGCCCGGTCGGGCGGCGCCGGCGGCGGCGCGGGTGCCCCGGCGGATCCCGCCGGTTCCGCCGATCCCGCCGACGCCGCCGAGGAGCAGGCGCTCGCGCGGCGGCGGCGCCCGCGCCGGACCCCGGCCCGGCCGGCCGCAGAGCGGGAGATGGACGCCGTCGACGTGGCCGCGGCCGCGGCCGCCGCGCTGGACGGGGTGGTCTACGGCGGAATGCCGCCTTCCCCGCTGGTGGCCGACCTGACGCAGGGCATCTCGGCGGAGCGCGAGGGGCGCGAGGGCCGCGAGGGCGCGGAGCTCACCGCTCCGGTGCCGCCGGCGCGGGCGGAGCGGCCCAGGGCCGCGGGTGCGGACGCGGACCGGGGCGCGGGCGCCGAGCCGGCGGCCCGGCCGTCCGAAGGACCGCACGACACCACCGCCGCGGCCTCCGGGACCCTGTCCGTCCCGGACCTCACCAAGGCCCCGCCGCCGGCCCAGCCGCTGCCGCCCCGCGCCGAGCAGCTCCAGCTGCGCGGGGACATCACGTACGCCCTTCCCTCGCTCGACCTGCTGGAGAAGGGCGGGCCCGGCAAGACCCGCAGCGCCGCCAACGACGCGGTCGTCGCCTCGCTGCGCAACGTGTTCACCGAGTTCAAGGTCGACGCGGACGTCACCGGCTTCACCCGCGGCCCGACGGTCACCCGGTACGAGGTCACCCTGGGCGCGGCGGTCAAGGTCGAGCGGATCACGGCGCTGACCAAGAACATCGCGTACGCCGTGGCCTCGCCGGACGTCCGGATCATCAGCCCGATCCCCGGCAAGTCGGCCGTCGGCATCGAGATCCCGAACACCGACCGCGAGATGGTCAACCTGGGCGACGTCCTGCGGCTGGCCGACGCGGCCGAGGACGACCACCCGATGCTGGTGGCGCTCGGCAAGGACGTCGAGGGCGGCTACGTCATGGCCAACCTCGCGAAGATGCCGCACGTGCTGGTCGCCGGCGCCACCGGCTCCGGCAAGTCCTCCTGCATCAACTGCCTCATCACCTCGGTGATGGTGCGGGCCACCCCGGAGGACGTCCGGATGGTGCTCGTGGACCCCAAGCGCGTCGAGCTGACCGCGTACGAGGGCATCCCGCACCTGATCACACCGATCATCACCAACCCCAAGCGGGCCGCCGAGGCGCTCCAGTGGGTCGTGCGCGAGATGGACCTGCGCTACGACGACCTGGCCGCCTTCGGCTACCGGCACATCGACGACTTCAACCAGGCGATCCGGGACGGCAAGGTCAAACTGCCGCCGGGCAGCGAGCGGGAGCTCAGCCCGTACCCGTACCTGCTGGTGATCGTCGACGAGCTCGCCGACCTGATGATGGTGGCCCCGCGCGACGTCGAGGACTCGATCGTCCGCATCACCCAGCTGGCCCGCGCGGCCGGCATCCACCTGGTGCTCGCCACCCAGCGCCCCTCGGTGGACGTGGTCACCGGTCTGATCAAGGCGAACGTGCCCTCGCGGCTCGCCTTCGCCACCTCCTCGCTCGCCGACAGCCGGGTCATCCTCGACCAGCCGGGCGCCGAGAAGCTGATCGGCAAGGGCGACGGGCTGTTCCTGCCGATGGGCGCGAACAAGCCGGTCCGCCTCCAGGGCGCCTTCGTCACCGAGGACGAGATCGCCGGGATCGTGCAGCACTGCAAGGACCAGATGGCGCCCGTCTTCCGGGACGACGTCACCGTCGGGCAGAAGCAGAAGAAGGAGGTCGACGAGGAGATCGGCGACGACCTGGACCTGCTGTGCCAGGCGGCCGAGCTCGTGGTCTCCACCCAGTTCGGGTCGACCTCGATGCTCCAGCGCAAGCTGCGGGTGGGTTTCGCGAAGGCGGGCCGGCTCATGGACCTGATGGAGTCGCGGGGAATCGTCGGCCCCAGCGAGGGGTCGAAGGCGCGCGACGTCCTGGTGAAGGCGGACGAGCTGGACGGGGTCCTCGCCGTCATCCGGGGAGAGACCCAACCGTGATTCACGGGCGGGCAACCGTTTCCCCCGGGCCCGCGTCAAGTTGAGGGAGATGGCGGCGCCGTGCCCCGGCACGGGGGCGCCACAGCACCCGGACTTCCCACACTGTTCGGTTTGCCATTCGGATGGCGTAGGAACTCCACCCTCCGGTTGCTCCACCCTTTCGTCACCCCCCTAGACTGGACATCCAGCAGGTGGCTACACGCTCGAAAGGCGCCCTCGTGTCCATCGGCAACTCCAACTCCCCCGAAGATGAGCGTCCTTCGACCGACGACCGGTCCGAGGACCGCATCATCGAACGCAAGGCCGAAGGACCGTCCATCGGGACGGCCCTGAAGAAGGCCCGGATCGCCGCCGGGCTCACTGTCGACGAGGTCAGTTCCACCACCCGCGTGCGCATCCCGATCGTGCACGCGATCGAAGCTGACGATTTCACGCGGTGCGGCGGCGACGTCTACGCCCGCGGTCACATCCGTACGCTCGCCCGCGCCGTCCACATCGACCCGGAACCCCTGGTCGACGCCTACGACGCGGCCCACGGCGGCCGGCCGGCCCCCACGCCCGCCGCGCCGATGTTCGACGCCGAGCGCATCCGTCCCGAGCGGCAGCGGCCCAACTGGACCGCGGCCATGGTCGCCGCCATCGTCGCCGTGATCGGCTTCGTGGGCTTCACCGCCTTCAGCGGCGGCGACGCCAAGGAGAAGCGGCCGGTGGCGGACGCCTCCGCCGCCCCGCAGGCGGCGCCCAAGCAGTCGGCCGGGAAGCCGGCCGCCCAGCCGCAGCAGCCCGCGAAGCCCGCCAAGCCCGAACCCTCGGACAGCGCGATCGCCGCCGCGCCCAAGGACGTCGTCACGGTCGTCCTGACCGCCAACGACGGCGAGAGCTGGATCTCCGCGAAGGACCACAGCGGCCGGCTGCTGTTCGACGGCACGCTGACCCCCGGCCAGTCCAAGACGTTCACGGACAAGGAGTCCATCGACCTCGTCCTCGGTGACGCCGGGGTCGTGAAGCTCTTCGTGAACGGCAAGGAGATCAAGGACGACTTCCAGCCGGGTCAGGTGGAACGCCTCACATACACGAAGGACGACCCCCGCCAGGGACCCGCCCAGGCAGGCTGATATGGCGCTGAATCCGTGATTCCGGGTCCCCGGGGTGCTGCGCCGCACCCCGGGGATCTTGGTTTACCGGGACTTGGGGCGGGGGTCGGCGTTTGGACAAAGTAGTCTTGAGTCCATGCCCGAACGCCGTACCGTCGCCCTTGTCACTCTTGGCTGCGCCCGTAACGAGGTGGACTCGGAGGAGCTCGCAGGCCGCTTGGCGGCGGATGGCTGGGAGCTCGTCGAGGACGCCGCCGATGCGGACGTAGCCGTCGTCAACACCTGTGGCTTCGTCGAAGCCGCCAAAAAGGACTCCGTAGACGCCCTGCTGGAAGCCAACGATCTCAAGGATCACGGCAAGACCCAGGCCGTCGTCGCCGTCGGCTGCATGGCCGAGCGCTACGGCAAGGAGCTCGCCGAGGCGCTCCCCGAAGCCGACGGAGTGCTCGGCTTCGACGACTACGCCGACATCTCCGACCGCCTCCAGACCATTCTGAACGGCGGCATCCACGCCTCCCACACCCCGCGCGACCGGCGCAAGCTGCTGCCGATCAGCCCCGCTGACCGCCAGGAGAGCGCGGTCGCGCTGCCCGGCCACGCGCAGGAGCCGGTGGCCGAGGCCCCCGCCGACCTGCCGGACGGGGTCGCGCCCGCCTCCGGGCCGCGCGCGCCGCTGCGCCGCCGCCTGGACAAGAGCCCGGTCGCCTCGGTCAAGCTCGCCTCCGGCTGCGACCGGCGCTGCTCCTTCTGCGCCATCCCGTCCTTCCGCGGCTCCTTCATCTCGCGCCGCCCCAGCGACGTGCTGGGCGAGACGCGCTGGCTCGCCGAGCAGGGCGTCAAGGAGATCATGCTGGTCTCCGAGAACAACACCTCGTACGGCAAGGACCTCGGCGACATCCGTCTGCTGGAGACCCTGCTGCCCGAGCTGGCCGAGGTGGAGGGCATCGAGCGCGTCCGCGTCAGCTACCTCCAGCCGGCCGAGATGCGGCCCGGCCTGATCGACGTACTGACCTCGACCCCCAAGGTCGTGCCGTACTTCGACCTGTCCTTCCAGCACTCGGCCCCCGACGTGCTGCGCTCCATGCGCCGCTTCGGTGACACCGACCGCTTCCTGGAGCTGCTGGACACCATCCGCTCCAAGGCCCCGCTGGCCGGCGTCCGGTCCAACTTCATCGTCGGCTTCCCGGGTGAGACCGAAGCCGACTTCAAGGAGCTGGAGCGCTTCCTCACCCACGCGCGGCTCGACGCGATCGGCGTGTTCGGCTACTCGGACGAGGACGGCACCGAGGCCGTCACGTACGAGAACAAGCTGGACGAGGACACGATCGCCGAGCGGCTCGCGCACATGCAGCGGCTCGCCGAGGAGCTCACCTCGCAGCGCGCGGAGGAGCGGATCGGGGAGACCCTGGAGGTGCTCGTCGAATCCGTCGAGGCGGTCGGCGGGGCCGATGAGGACGAGGTCGGTGCCTACGGGCGGGCCGCGCACCAGGCGCCCGAGACCGACGGCCAGGTCGTCTTCACGGACAGCACGGGCCTGGTGCCCGGCCGCATCGTGACGGCCAAGGTGGTCGGCACGCTCGGCGTCGACCTGGTGGCCGAGCCCCTGCACCTCGACGAGGAGGCGGCCGGATGACCGGAGCCCCGGCATCTGCGGCGGGCGGGACCGGCCGCCGGCCCGTGCCCGGCGCGAAGCTGGGAGCCGCGGCGGTCAATCAGGCCAGCCTGTGGAACATCGCGAACATCCTGACCATGGTCCGGCTCGTCCTGGTGCCGGGCTTCGTCCTGCTGCTGCTCGCCGACGGGGGCTATGACCCCGTCTGGCGGGCGTGGGCGTGGGCGGCCTTCGCCGTCGCCATGATCACGGACATCTTCGACGGGCACCTGGCCCGTACGTACAACCTGGTCACGGACTTCGGGAAGATCGCCGACCCCATCGCCGACAAGGCGATCATGGGGTCGGCGTTGATCTGTCTGTCCTGGCTGGGCGACCTGCCCTGGTGGGTGACCGGGGTGATCCTCGGCCGGGAACTCGGGATCACGCTCATGCGTTTCTGGGTCATCCGGTACGGAGTGATTCCCGCCAGCCGGGGCGGCAAGCTCAAGACCCTGGTGCAGGGAACGGCGGTGGGGATGTACGTGCTCGCGCTGACCGGGCCGCTGGCCTCCTTGCGCTTCTGGGTGATGGCGGCCGCCGTCGTGCTGACCGTGGTCACCGGTTTGGATTACATCCGTCAGGCCGTGGTGCTGCGTCGCCAGGGCCTGGAAGCGGAGCGGGCCGCGAGGTGACATACGCGGTGGGGGAATCTCCGGAGGTCGGCGGGGCGTCTTCGGGCGCCGCGGAGCCGGCGCCGGAGACGGGGACCACCGCCGCGCTGGCCGCAGAAGTGCTGCGCCTGCTTGCGGAGAGTGACCAGACCCTCGCCGTCGCGGAGTCGCTGACCGGTGGGATGGTCGCCGCGGAGCTCACGGGCATCGCCGGGGCCTCCCGGTCGTTCCGCGGTTCGGTCACGGCGTACGCCACCGAGCTCAAGCACCGGGTCCTGGGGGTGGACGCCGGGCTGCTGGCCGCGGAAGGTGCGGTGAACGCGCAGGTCGCGGCCGAGATGGCGGCGGGCGTACGGCGCGTGCTGGGGGCATCGTGGGGGATCGCGACCACCGGGGTGGCCGGACCGGGCCCGCAGGACGGGCAGCCGGTGGGCACCGTTTTCATCGCCGTGGCGGGTCCGGCGGGCAGGAAAACCGTCCCGCTGAGGTTGAACGGCTCCCGTGCGGAAATTCGTAGGGAGAGTGCACGGACAGTGCTCGAACTGCTCTCGAGCGAACTCCGCGAGAATGTGCGGGGGCAGGATACGGAACAGAACGGGGGGATTTGATGTTTGCAGCCCTGAGTGAACACGACATAGCTCCCCGCACGGCCGCGGCGCGAGGCGGTACGGTGGGGCGTGAAGGATGCGGCTACACGGTCAGAGGAGGGAGCCACCGATGATTCTGCTCCGTCGCCTGCTGGGTGACGTGCTGCGTCGGCAGCGCCAGCGCCAGGGCCGTACTCTGCGCGAAGTCTCCTCGTCCGCCCGAGTTTCTCTCGGCTATCTTTCCGAGGTGGAGCGGGGGCAGAAGGAGGCATCCTCCGAGCTGCTCTCCGCGATCTGCGACGCGTTGGACGTACGGATGTCCGAGCTGATGCGCGAGGTCAGCGACGAGCTGTCGCTGGCTGAGCTGGCGCAGTCGGCAAGCGAACCGGTCACGGTGCCGGTCCGCCCGATGCTCAATTCGGTCTCCGTGGCTTCGGTCACGGGTGGCCCGGAGCGGGTGACCATCAAGGCGCCTGCGGAAGCGGTGAATGTCGTAGCCGCGTGAGCCCCATGCGCGAGCTGTGAAGAAATGAGCGTGGCCGGAGCCCCGGCCGGTGCATCACGCACCGGCCGGGGCTCCGGGCCGTTCTGGGTGCGCTGCCGGGGGGTGTACGGGAGGATGGGGGCTCCGGCGGAGTCCGGATCGCGGCCTTGATCCCGGGAGGCAGCCGTGCGGCGTCACCTACGCATACCCCCGGTACCGGGCATACCCCCGGCGGCGGCCCTCGCGGTGGCCCTGGGCGCGCTGTGGTGGTGGGCGGTGCTGCGCCTGGCCCTGGCGCCGGGCGACTCGGGCCCGGTGGAGGGCGCGGTGGCCGTGGGCGGCTGGGGGCTGGGGCTGCTGCCGGTGCACTGCACGCCGGGGCCCCTGCGCAGGGCCCGGCGGGCGGCAGCGGAGCCGGACGACGGGGCGGGGGCCGAGCCGGCGGACGTGGTGCCGGGTGATGAGGCGCTCACCAGGGCATCGACACTCCGCCGTTCGGGCGGAGGATCTGGCCCGTCATGAAGGACGAGGCGTCCGAGGCGAGGTAGAGCACCGCCTGGGCGATGTCCTCGGGCTCGCCGACGCGGCGCAGCGGGGACATCCGGACCATCGCGGCCTCGGTCTGCTCCTGGACCTCGGGGCCGTGCCGGCCGGTCATGGGGGTGCGGATCCATCCCGGGGCGACGGCGTTGACGCGGATGCCGTGGGGGCCGGCCTCGGTGGCGAGCGTCTTGGTGAGCTGGACGACGGCGGCCTTGGCCGCGCTGTAGCAGAGCAGGCCGGGCTGGGCGGCGTCCACTGCGCCGGAGGCCATCGTGACGATCGATCCGGGTCGGCCGGCCGCGATCATGGCGCGGGCGGCTTCCTGGCAGGTGCGCAGGACCCCTTTGAAGTTGATGTCCAGGACCCGGTCGAGGTCCTCGTCGGTGGTGTCCAGGACGCTGCTGGTGTGCATGATCCCGGCGATGGCGGCGGTGATGTCGAGCGGTCCGGCGGCCGCGGCGGCGGCGCGGAGGGCGGCGCGGTCGGTGACGTCGAGGGGGTGGACGGTGGCGGATCCGCCGGCTTTCGCGACGAGGTCGGCCGTCTCGGCGAGGCCCTGTTCGTCGCGGTCCGCGCAGTGCACGGCGGCGCCCGCCTCGGCGAGGAGGACGGCGGTGGCGCGGCCTATGCCGCTCGCGGCGCCGGTGATCAGGGCGGTCCGGCCGGTGAGGTCGTACGGGGCTCTGGGTGTGGGCATGCCGGGACGGTACGACCGGATCTGACGGGGCGTCAACTAGTCGGCGGGCGTCGGCGGGTTCGGGCGGCCCGAGGCGGTCGGGTGGTCCGGCGGGGTGGGGCCGGACTGGCAGCGGGGACACCAGTACGTCGGCCGGTCGTCCTGCGGGGCCTCGCGGACGGGGGCGCCGCAGCGCAGGCAGGGGCGGCGGGCGCGGCCGTAGACGAAGAGCTCCTGCCCGCGCCGGCGCAGGCCGGTGGTGTTGCGGACCGCGCCGGCGCCGGTGTTGGCGCGCAGCAGGCGGTGCGCGGCGCCGGCCAGGCGGACGGCGGTGGTCTCGGGGTCGGGCAGGCCGCCGACCGGGGTCCAGGGGGTGACCTGGGCGAGGAAGCAGAGCTCGGACTTGTAGATGTTGCCGATGCCGGCCAGGTTGCGCTGGTCGAGGAGGGCCTCGCCGAGCGGGCGCCCGGGGGTGGCGAGGAGGTTGGCCGCCGCCTGCTGCGCGTCCCAGTCCGGGCCGAGGAGGTCGGGGCCCAGGTGGCCGACGGCCCGGTCCTCCTCGGAGGTGCGCAGCAGCTCGACGACGGGGAGGCGGTAGCCGACGGCCGTCCGCGCGGCGGTGCCGAGGACGGCGCGGATCTCGTAAGGGGGTCCGCCGTGCCACTTCTCGTCCGGGCCGAAGATCCGCCAGGAGCCGTCCATGCCCAGGTGGGTGTGGAGGGTGAGGCCGCCCTCGAAGCGGGCGAGGAGGTGTTTGCCGCGCGGGGTGACGTCCAGGGTGGTGCGGCCGGTGAGGTCGGCGGTGGCGAAGCGGGGGACGCGCAGGTCGCTGCGGGTCAGCTCGTGGCCGGCCAGGGCGGCGTGCAGCCGGGCCGCGGCGCGCCAGACGCTGTCTCCTTCGGGCATGGCGCCATTGTCGCCCCGCGGGGCGGGGCCGGGACGGCCGGAGCCCCCGCCGCGCCGTGGCGCGGGCGGGGGCCCGGTCGTGGGGCGGGCGCAGGCCCTACTTCCAGAAGAGGCCCTTGCCGTCGCTCAGGCTGTTGTACGGGTCGCCCCAGTACTCGGCGCCGACCACCTTCGTCTGGGCGGACGGGGCCAGGGCGATGGCGCAGCTGGTCTGCGTCTGGCCGTTGGTGAAGCCCTTCGGCAGCGACTCGTCCTTGCACTTCTCGAACTTGCCGATGACGGAGACGCCCTGGGCCTCGGAGCCGTCCGGGAGCAGGCCCTTCATGTGGCCGACGGAGGCGTAGGAGAGGTCCACGGTGCCGACGTTCTTGACCGAGTAGCGGACGTAGTAGGGGATCATCCCCTTGACCTTGTCGCCCAGCTTGAGCGAGTCGAGGTCGGCCGGCTGGCCCTGCTCGACGGCGGTGACGGTGAGGGCGATGGTGCCGCCCTTGGTGCTGCCGTAGTTGAACGGCACCTGCGCCGTCTCGCCGATCTTGAAGGTCTGGCCCGGCTTCGCCTGGCCCGCCGCGGGGGCCTGGCCGCCGCCGGCGGAGGGGCTGGCCGGGGTGCTGGGCTGCGCGGTGTCCTGCCCGCCCTGGCTGGGCTGGGCGGCCGGCGCGCTCGACTGGGCGGGTGCGACCTCTTCGTTGCCGTTCTTGCAGCCGGTCAGGGTCAGGGTGCCGGCAACCGCCAGACCGATGACGCCCGTTGTCGCTCGCCGCATGGTGTTGGTGCTCACTTTTCCGGTCCCCCATGAGTGTGATCTTTTGACGTGGCATCGTCAGGACTGATGCCTGCGGTGATCTTGATAGTCCAGAAGCGGGCGGGGGTGCCAGCTGAGAAGGGGTTCGTGACGTGCTCAAGACATAAGCGCAACATAAGCGGGATGGTCGAGACCGGAATGCCGGATTCCGTCACAGGATCCCCGCACCGGATTCACGAGCGCATGCGCAGCCCCCGAGGGGTGGCGTGGAATCCGGCCGCCTCCAGGACCGGACCCAGCGGGGAGGTCAACGCGGGGGCGGCGTTGATCCGTTCCACCGTGAGCGCCGGGAGCGTGCCGATCCGGGAGGCGGCCGCCAGGGCCGCGGTGGCCGCCGCGAGCCGGGGATCCTCCGCCGGGGGCCAGGCCAGCAGCGTCTTGCCGCCCCGCTCCAGGTACAGGACGAGCTCGCCGTCGACCAGCACCACCAGCGAGCCCGCCTTGCGGCCCGGCTTGTGCGTGGCCCCGGCCGGGGGCTCCGGCCAGGGCAGGGCCGCCCCGTACGCGTTCGCCGGATCGGCGGCCGCCAGGACCACCGCCGCCAGCGGGGGCGGATTCCGCTCGGCCGAGCGCAGCCGGTCCACCGCGCCGTCCATCGCGAACTGGGCCGCGCCCAGGCCCTCCACCACATAGCCGCGGCGTGCCTGACCGCTGTCCTCGAAAGCCGACAGGACCCGGTACACGGCGCTGAAGCCGCCCTCCACGCCCTCGGCGGCCACCGCGCCCCGCGTGACCACCCCGTGCCGGTCCAGCAGGGTCCGGGCCAGCGCGTGCGCCCGGTGCGTGGGGTCGGGGGACCGCGCGGGCAGCAGGGACCAGCGGCCGGAGACCGTGGGCGGGCCCGGACGCGACACCTGGGCGCTGAGCGTCCCGTACCGGCCGCGCGGGACGGTGCGCCGGGCCCGGTGGGCGGTCGCACCCGCCGTGCGGCCCGAGCCGAGCAGGGAGCGCAGGGGGGAGAGCGTGTCATTGGTGAGCCGGCCCGACCAGGCCAGGTCCCAGACGGCATCGGAGAGTTCGAGGTCGGTGGCCTCGGACCACTTGGCGCGCACCGACTCCGCGAGCTGGCGGAAGAACAGCCCGTAACCGCCGGACAGGGTGTCGAGGACCGACTGGTGAAGGGGCGTCAGCTCCAGCGGGTGCGCCGGGGGCAGCAGCAGCGGCGCCGCGTCCGCCAGGTAGAGCGAGACCCAGCCGTCCTTGCCCGGGAGGGCCCCGGCGCCCGCCCAGACCACCTCCCCGCTGGTGGTGAGCTCGTCCAGCAGGGTCGGGGAGTACCCCGAGACCCGCGAGGGGAGGACCAGCCGCTCCAGCGCCGAGGCGGGCACCGGGGCGCCCTGGAGCTGCTCGATCGCCCTGGCCAGGCCGTCGATGCCGCGCAGGGAGCCGCCCAGGTGCTGCCACTGCGGCAGGAAGGTGGCCAGGGAGGTCGGCGGGACCGGCTCCAGCTCCTGGCGCAGCGCCGCCAGCGAGCGGCGGCGCAGCCTGCGCAGCACGGTCGCGTCGCACCACTCCTGGCCGATGCCGGCCGGATGGAACTCGCCCTGCACCACCCGGCCCGCCGCCGCGAGCCGGTGCAGGGCGCCCTCGGTCACCGCCGCGCCCAGGCCGAAGCGGGCGGCGACGGCGGCCGTGGTGAACGGCCCGTGGGTGCGGGCGTACCGGGCCAGCAGATCACCGAGCGGATCCTTGACCGGTTCGGTGAACGCCTCCGGGACCCCGACCGGGAGCGCCGTGCCCAGCGCGTCGCGCAGTCGGCCCGCGTCCTCGATCGCCGCCCAGTGGTCCGCGCCGCCGATCCGGACCGCGATGGCCCGGCGGGCCCGGGACAGGGCCTGGGGCCAGGCCGGATCGGCCCCGCGCTCGGCCAGCTCGGCGGTGGTCAGCGGGCCGAGCAGGCGCAGCAGGTCCGCCACGGACTCGGCGTCCTTGGCCCGCCGGTCCTCCGTCCGCCACTGGAGCTCCCGCTCCAGCTCCTCCAGCACCTCGGCGTCGAGCAGTTCGCGCAGCTCCGCCTGGCCCAGCAGCTCCGCCAGCAGGCGGGAGTCCAGCGACAGCGCGGCCGCCCTGCGCTCGGCGAGCGGGGAGTCCCCCTCGTACAGGAACTGGGCCACGTATCCGAACAGCAGCGACCGGGCGAACGGGGACGGCTCGGGAGTGGTGACCTCGACCAGGCGGACCCGGCGCGCCTCGACGTCCCCCATCAGCTCCGTCAGGCCCGGTACGTCGAAGACGTCCTGCAGGCATTCGCGTACGGCTTCCAGCACGATCGGGAACGAACCGAACTCGGAAGCCACCTGGAGCAGTTGGGAGGCGCGCTGGCGCTGCTGCCACAGCGGGGTCCGCTTGCCGGGACTGCGGCGCGGCAGCAGCAGGGCGCGCGCCGCGCACTCGCGGAACCGGGAGGCGAACAGGGCGGAGCCGCCGACCTGGTCGGTGACGATCTGCTGGATCTCGCCCTGGTCGAAGACGACGTCCGCGGCGCCCAGCGGGGCCTGTCCGTCGTCGAACTCGAAGGAGGCGGTGTGCGCGGGGTCGTGGTCCAGCAGGTCCATCGACAGCAGGTCCGCATCGGGCAGCCGCAGCACGATCCCGTCGTCGGCGTGCATGACCTGCGCGTCCATGCCGTACTTCTCGGCGAGGCGGGCGCCGAGCGCCAGTGCCCACGGGGCGTGGACCTGGGCGCCGAAGGGGGAGTGGACCACGACCCGCCAGTCGCCGAGCTCGTCGCGGAAGCGCTCGACCACGATCGTCCGGTCGTCCGGGACGTGGCCGCAGGCCTCGCGCTGCTCCCCGAGGTACGCCAGGACGTTCTCCGCGGCCCAGGCGTCGAGCCCGGCCGCCACCAGGCGCAGCCGGGCGTCCTCCTCGGCCAGGCCGCCGAGCTCGCGCAGGAACGCGCCGACCGCACGCCCCAGTTCGAGGGGGCGGCCCAGCTGGTCGCCCTTCCAGAACGGCAGCCGGCCGGGGACCCCGGGGGCGGGGGAGACCAGGACCCGGTCCCGGGTGATGTCCTCGATCCGCCAGGAGGTGGTGCCCAGCGTGAACACGTCGCCCACGCGGGACTCGTAGACCATCTCCTCGTCGAGCTCGCCGACCCGGCCGCCGCCCTTCTTCGGGTCGGCCCCCGCGAGGAACACGCCGAACAGGCCCCGGTCGGGGATGGTGCCGCCGGAGGTGACCGCGAGGCGCTGCGCCCCCGGCCGGCCGGTGATCGTCCCCGCCACCCGGTCCCACACCACCCGGGGGCGGAGCTCCGCGAACGCGTCGGAGGGATACCGGCCCGCCAGCATGTCCAGCACCGCCGTGAACGCCGACTCCGGCAGCGCCGCGAACGGCGCCGCCCGCCGTACGAGCGCCAGCAGCTCGTCCAGCTGCCAGGTGTCCATCGCGGTCATCGCGACCAGCTGCTGCGCGAGCACGTCCAGCGGGTTCGACGGGATGCGCAGGGACTCGATCGACCCGCTGCGCATCCGCTCGGTGACCACGGCCGCCTGGACCAGGTCCCCGCGGTACTTGGGGAACACGACCCCCGTGGAGACCGCGCCCACCTGGTGCCCGGCACGGCCCACGCGCTGGAGCCCCGACGCCACCGAGGGCGGGGACTCCACCTGCACCACGAGGTCCACCGCGCCCATGTCGATGCCCAGTTCCAGGCTGGAGGTGGCGACGACGGCGGGCAGCCGGCCCGCCTTCAGATCCTCCTCCACCCGCGCCCGCTGCTCCTTGGAGACCGAGCCGTGGTGCGCCCGCGCCAGCAGCGGCGGGGCTCCCCGGGCGGCCCCCGACTGGGCCATGATCTCGGCCGGCGGCGGCGCCCCCTCGGCGAGCTGCTCGCCGGTGGCGCGCTCGTACGCGATCTCGTTCAGCCGGTTGCAGAGGCGCTCGGCGAGGCGGCGGGAGTTGGCGAACACGATCGTGGAGCGGTGGGCCTGGACCAGATCCGCGATCCGCTCCTCCACATGCGGCCAGATCGAGGGCTTGTCCCCGCCCTCCTTGCCCTCCGTGGCCGGCGAGCCGCCCAACTCGCCCATGTCCTGCACGGGTACGACCACCGACAGGTCGAACTCCTTCGCCGAGGGCGGCTGGACGATCTCGGCCCTGCCGCGCGGCGCGAGGTAGCGCGCCACCTCGTCCACCGGCCGGACCGTCGCCGACAGCCCGATCCGGCGGGCAGGACGGGGCAGCAGCTCGTCCAGCCGCTCCAGGGACAGGGCCAGGTGCGCCCCGCGCTTGGTCCCCGCGACCGCGTGCACCTCGTCCAGGATCACCGTCTCGATCCCGGCCAGCGCGTCGCGCGTCGCCGAAGTCAGCATCAGGAACAGCGACTCGGGCGTGGTGATCAGGATGTCCGGCGGCCGGGTGGCCAGCGCCCGCCGCTCCGCCGGCGGGGTGTCCCCGGAGCGGATCCCGACCCGGATCTCCGGCTCGGGCAGGCCCAGGCGGACCGACTCCTGGCGAATCCCGGTCAGCGGACTGCGCAGATTCCGCTCGACGTCGACGGCGAGGGCCTTCAGCGGGGACACGTACAGCACCCGGCAGCGCTTCTTCGGCTCGGCGGGCGGCGGGGTGGAGGCGAGCTGGTCGAGGGCGGCGAGGAAGGCGGCCAGGGTCTTGCCGGAGCCGGTCGGCGCCACGACGAGCACGTCGGAGCCCTCCCGGATGGCCCGCCAGGCCCCCTCCTGCGCGGCGGTGGGCGAGACGAAGGCCCCCGTGAACCAGGAGCGGGTCGCGGGGGAGAACGCGTCGAGCGCGGAGCCGGCCATGCCCCCATCCTGCACCCGGGTACCGACAACGGCCCGGACCTGGGCAAACGCCCGGGCCGGGCGGGGCGCAGAATGGGGGAATGGCGGACAGGGCGCAGGAGTCGGTCGAGCGGGAGTGGGCCCGGCACTGGCAGTACGCGGAACTGCCCGGCCTGGACCTGCTGCGCGCCCACTACGTACGCCACACCTTCCCGCGCCACGCCCACGACGGGTACGTCATCGCGGCCGTCACCGGCGGCATCGAGGAGGTCGGCCTGCCCGGCGGCATCGTGCGGGCCGGGCCGGGCAGCGTGGTCCTGATCAACCCCGAGGTGCCGCACACCGCCCGCGCCGGGGTCCCGGAGGGCTGGGCGTACGCGACCCTCTACCCTTCCCGGGAGCTGATCGCCGAGGTGGCCGCGGAGATCGGCATCCTGCGCGGGACCCCCGGGTTCACCACCGACCACGTCACCGATCCGCAGACCTCCTACGTGATCACCGAGGTGCACCGGGCCGCCGAGGAGGGCAACGCGCTCGCCGCCGACACGCTGCTGCGCGGGGCGGTGGCGAGGATGCTGACCCGGCACGCCGGGCCGCTCCCCGCCCGTACGGTCCGCGGCGCGGGCGCGGTCGACGCGGCGGCGGCCCGGGCGGTGCTCCTGGAGCGGATGGCGCTGCCGCCCTCGCTGGAACAGCTCGCCGCGGAGCTGGGGACCAGCCCGTTCGCCCTGCTGCGGGCCTTCCGGGAGCGGTACGGAATGCCGCCGCACACCTGGCTCACCGACGCCCGCGTCCGCCGGGCCCGGGCGCTGCTGGACGCGGGCACCACGCCGGCGGAGGCGGCCGTCGCCGTCGGCTTCACCGACCAGCCCCACCTGAACCGCCACTTCACCCGGATCGTGGGCGTCCCCCCGGGCGCGTACCGGCGGGAGCGGTCGGGCGGCGGGGGCGCGGCGGGGGGCTGAGCCCGGCGGACGGACGGGCCCGGCGGACGGACGGGCCCGGCGGACGGACGGGCCCCCGACGGCCACGGCCGGCGCCGCCGCGTGCAAGAACGTACAAGACCCGCTCCGGCCCGGCTGCGTACGGTCGCGGGGTGGGAGAACGACAGATGGTGATGCAGGAGAGCCCCGGCGGGTCCGTGGAGCGGCCGCGCGGGGCCGTCGTGCGCGACGCGCTCGGGGTCGGGGTGGCCGTCGGGCTGTCCGGGTTCGCGTTCGGGGTGACCGCCGCCGGAGCCGGGATCAGCGTGATCCAGGCCTGTGTGCTGAGCCTGCTCGTGTTCACCGGGGCCTCGCAGTTCGCGCTCGTCGGAGCGCTCGCCGCGGGCGGCAACCCGTTCACCGCGGCCGCCGGGGCCTTCTTCCTCGGTACGCGCAACGCCTTCTACGGGCTGCGGCTGTCGCAGCTGCTCGCCCTGCCCCGGGCCGTGCGCCCGCTCGCCGCCCACTGGGTGATCGACGAGACCACCGCCGTGGCGCTGGCCCAGCGCGACCGCAGGTCGGCACGGCTCGGGTTCACCGTGACCGGGCTGAGCCTGTACGTCCTGTGGAACCTCACCACCCTGCTCGGGGCCCTCGGCGCCGAGGCCCTCGGGGACACCTCCGCGTGGGGGCTGGACGCCGCCGGGCCGGCCGTCTTCCTGGCCCTGCTCGCGCCGATGCTCAAGACCGCCACCGAGCGGGCCGTCGCCGTGCTCGCCCTCGTCCTCGGGCTGGGCCTGCTGCCCGTACTGCCCGCCGGGCTGCCGGTGCTCGTCGCCGCCCTCGCCGCCCCCGCGGTCCTCTGGCTGAAGGGACGCCGCTCGTGAACGTCTGGATCGCCATCGCGCTCACCGTCGTCGGCTGCTACGCCGTCAAGCTGGCCGGGCTGCTCGTGCCCGCCGGGGTCCTGGAGCGGCCGGCGGTGCGCCGGCTCGCCGCCCTGCTGCCGGTCGCGCTGCTCGCCGCGCTGACCGCCCAGCAGACCTTCAGCACCGGGCACGAGCTCGTGCTCGACGCCCGCGCCGCCGGACTGGCCGCCGCCGGGCTCGCACTGCTGCTGCGGGCGCCGTTCCTGCTCGTGGTCGCCGCCGCGGTGGTCGTCACCGCGGGGGTCCGGGCCCTGGGCGGTTAGGCCGTGTCTTTCGGATCGCGGCGGGGCGGCGGCGCCCTCCGCGTCACGGCCCGGCCGGGTCCGCCGGGGGATCGCCGGTCAGCGGGCGGCCGTACGCGCGCAGGGTCAGCAGGGCCTCCAGGGTCGCGATCGGGCGCCGCTCCAGCGAACTGCCCGGCGCCCACGCGAGGCGCCGGACCGGCCAGCCGCCGTCCTGCTGCTGCCCGGCGGCCAGGAAGTCCAGCGAACGCCGCAGCTCCTCGTCGGTGAACCAGCCGCGCGCCAGCGACTCCGGCCGCCGGGCGACGTCGTGCGGGAACAGCTGCTCGCCCGGCGCGCAGCCGGGGTACGGCGGGTACTCGCGGCGCCGGCGCGGGTCGAGCACCACCAGCCGCTGCTCGCGTACGAGCCGTCCCAGCCGGTCCGCGGCGGCCACCGCCCGTGCCCGGTCGGGGGCGCCGTCGAGGAAGGCCACGGCACTCCGGATCTCGTACGGGTCCGTGCGGCGCAGGTTCTCGACCCGCTCCCAGCAGAAGTCGGTGGCCCGGAACAGCCACGCGTGCCAGATCCGGTTGCGGTGCAGCAGGCCGACCACCGGGCCCGTGGTCAGCAGCGCGCCCGGCGGATCGTCGTACACCGGGTGGTACGGGGCCCTGGGGTAGTCGTGCGGAGCCGGGAGGACCACCGGAAGGGCGCCGTCCGCGGTGGAGACACGGGTCAGGTGGCGGCAGAGCCGCTCGATCCGCTGGCCGGCGCAGCGGCCCAGGCCGTCCAGGATCCGCAGGGCGTGGGCGGTGTGCAGCGGATGGCTGAGCGGACCGCGCAGGTCCGGATCGAGGGCGTGGCCGTAGCCGCCGTCGGCGTTCAGGTACGAGCCGAGCGCGGTGTCCACCGCGTCGGCTTCCCCGCCGAGGAAGTGGAACGCGAACCGCCGCTGCTCCAGGACCCGGGCCGTGAGCCAGATGAACCGCTCGGCGCGGGCCAGGGGGGCCGGCGGTGGTGTCGGTGGGGATGCCGGTGGGGTTGGTCGGGACTGCGGGGTTGGTGGGGTCGATGAGTGTGGTGGGGTCAGCGAGGAAGCGTCGTCTCCAGGCATGCGTGAAACCGTAGGGCGCACTGCGGCGCGGGCGGGAGGCGAACGGCGCCGGTGCACTCTCCCGGGGCGGGATACTGGGCGCATGCGGTTGACGATTTTCTGGGAGCGGATGGCCGAGCACTTCGGCGCGGGCTACGCGGACTCCTTCGCGCGGGACCACGTCATGACGGAGCTCGGCGGACGCACCGTCCACCAGGCGCTGGACGCGGGCTGGGAGGCCAAGGACGTGTGGCGCGCCGTGTGTGCGGCGATGGACGTGCCCGCCTCGCTGCGCTGACGCGGGCGTCCGTTTCCCCGTACGCGGGGCGGGTGGGACAGACTGGGCGGCGTGGCAGCCACCGATGAGACGACCGTGACGACGACCGGCACGACGACGGATACGACGACCGACACCGCCGAGGGGATCGGGACGGCCGAGGCGCCCGGGCCCGCGGGGTCCGCGGCTCCTCCCGGCGGCGCCACCGCACCGCCGGCGGGGGCCGGGGCCCGGATGCCGCGCTGGCTGCCGCGCGCCGTCGTCCTCGTACTCGCCCTCATCGCCTGCTTCCAGCTCGGCAGCTGGGCCTTCCACCAGCTGACCGGGCTGCTCGTCAACATCCTGATCGCGTTCTTCCTCGCGCTCGCCGTCGAGCCCGCGGTGTCCCGGATGGCGGCCCGCGGCATGCGGCGCGGGCTCGCCACCTTCCTTGTGTTCCTGGGCGTGTTCGTCGCCGCCGCCGGCTTCGTCGTGCTGCTCGGCTCGATGCTCGCCGGGCAGATCGTCGAGATGGTGGGGGGCTTCCCGCGCTACCTCGACTCGGTGATCGCCGCGATCAACACCACCTTCCACACCAAGCTGTCCCGGCTGGAGATCCAGGACAGCCTGCTGCACTCCGACTGGCTCCAGAAGTACGTGCAGAACAGCGCGACCGGAGTGCTCGACGTGTCCGCCACCGTGCTCGGCGGGCTCTTCCGGCTGCTGACGGTCGGGCTCTTCTCGTTCTACTTCGCCGCCGACGGGCCGCGACTGCGGCGCGCGCTGTGCTCCGTACTGCCGCCCGCGAAGCAGTCGGAGGTCCTGCGCGCCTGGGAGATCGCCGTCGCCAAGACGGGCGGCTACCTGTACTCGCGGGGGCTGATGGCCCTGGTGTCCGGCATCGCCCACTACGTGGTCTTCGCGATCCTCGACGTGCCGTACGCGCCCGCGCTGGCGGTGTGGGTGGGGCTGGTCTCCCAGTTCATCCCCACCATCGGCACCTACCTGGCGGGCGCGCTGCCGATGCTGATCGCCTTCCCGGACTCGCCCTGGTACGCGCTGTACGTCCTCGGTTTCGTGGTGATCTACCAGCAGTTCGAGAACTACGTCCTGCAGCCGAAGCTGACCTCGAAGACGGTCGACATCCACCCGGCGGTGGCCTTCGGGTCCGTCATCGCGGGCACCGCCCTGCTGGGCGCGGTCGGGGCGCTCATCGCGATCCCGGCCGTCGCCACGCTGCAGGCCTTCCTCGGCGCGTACGTGAAGCGGTACGAACTGACCGAGCGGGCGGCCGGGGACTCCGCTAGGCCTTCCCGGCCCCGCCCTCGGCTTGGTCGAGGAACGCTGCCAGGGCCTCGTTGACGGTCGCCTCGGCGGCGGCCTTGTCGACGCCGAGGCCGCTGAGCGGGCCTTCGCCGTTCTCCAGTTCGAGGAGGGCGAGGAGGATGTGCTCGGTGCCGACGTAGTTGTGGCCCAGGCGCAGGGCCTCGCGGAAGGTGAGCTCCAGGGCCTTCTTGGCGGACGCGTCGAAGGGGATGAGGGCGGGGAGCTCTCCGTCGGCGGCCGGGGGCAGGGCGGCGGTCGCGGCGGTGCGCACGTCCTCCGCGGAGACCTGCTGGGCACGCAGGGCGAGGGAGGCCAGGCCCTCTGGCTCGGCGAGCAGGCCGAGGACGAGGTGCTCGGTGCGGATCTCGGAGTTGCCGGCGGCGCGGGTCTCGTTCTGCGCGGTGACGACGACGTTGCGGGCGCGCGGCGTGAAGCGGCCGAAGCCCTGGCTGGCGTCCATGCCGCCCTCGCCCTCCTTGTCGGCCTTGGGGACGAAGCGCTTCTGGGCGGCCTGGCGGGTGACGCCCATGCTGCGGCCGATGTCGGTCCAGGAGGCGCCGGAGCGGCGGGCCTGGTCCACGAAGTGGCCGATGAGGTGGTCCGCGACGTCACCGAGCGATTCGGCGACGACGACGGCGCCGCTGAGCTGCTCCAGGGTGTCGGTGTGGACCTTCTTGATGGCCTCGATCAGGTCGTCGAGGCGTACCGGGTTGGTCATGCGAACGGGTTCCACGGAAGGGTTCGTCATAGGTGCAACCCTAGGTTGACAGTCGAAGGGGTGTCAACCGTCGGTTGTCAGTCGGGTGCCCGGTGAGCCCGCTTGACAGGGAAATCGAACATCCATTCTGATGAGTTATCCACAGCCGAAACGGGTGTGGAAGCGCATTGTCAGTGGCAGGCGTTAGCGTCAATGGCGTGAAGCGATCGACTCAAGCAAACCGGGTGGAACCCATGGCAGGCACCGACCGCGAGAAGGCTCTCGACGCCGCGCTCGCACAGATTGAACGGCAATTCGGCAAGGGTGCGGTCATGCGCCTCGGCGACAAGCCGAACGACCCCATCGAGGTCATCCCGACCGGGTCGACCGCGCTGGACATCGCGCTCGGCGTCGGCGGGCTGCCCCGCGGCCGTGTGATCGAGGTGTACGGCCCGGAGTCCTCCGGCAAGACGACCCTGACCCTGCACGCCGTGGCCAACGCGCAGAAGGCCGGCGGCACCGTCGCCTTCGTGGACGCCGAGCACGCGCTCGACCCCGAGTACGCGAAGGCCCTCGGCGTCGACACCGACAACCTCATCCTGTCGCAGCCGGACACCGGCGAGCAGGCGCTGGAGATCGTGGACATGCTGGTCCGCTCCGGTGCCCTCGACCTGATCGTCATCGACTCCGTCGCCGCACTCGTGCCGCGCGCGGAGATCGAGGGCGAGATGGGCGACTCGCACGTCGGTCTCCAGGCCCGGCTGATGAGCCAGGCGCTCCGGAAGATCACCGGCGCGCTCAACCAGTCCAAGACCACCGCGATCTTCATCAACCAGCTCCGCGAGAAGATCGGTGTGATGTTCGGCTCGCCGGAGACCACCACCGGTGGCCGCGCGCTGAAGTTCTACGCCTCCGTGCGCCTCGACATCCGCCGTATCGAGACCCTCAAGGACGGCACCGACGCGGTCGGCAACCGTACCCGCGTCAAGGTCGTCAAGAACAAGGTCGCGCCGCCGTTCAAGCAGGCCGAGTTCGACATCCTCTACGGCCAGGGCATCAGCCGTGAGGGCGGCCTGATCGACATGGGCGTGGAGCACGGCTTCGTGCGCAAGGCCGGCGCCTGGTACACGTACGAGGGCGACCAGCTCGGCCAGGGCAAGGAGAACGCCCGCAACTTCCTGAAGGACAACCCCGACCTCGCCAACGAGATCGAGCGGAAGATCAAGGAGAAGCTGGGCGTGGGCGTGCGCAAGGACGCCGCCGCCGAGGCGGCCGCCGGTGCGCCTGCCGCCGAGGCAGCGGCCGTGCCCGCCCCCGCGTCGAAGGCCAAGACGACGGCCAAGTCCGCCGTCGCCAAGAGCTGACCCGTGCGGGAGCAGGAAAGGGGCGGCGGGAGCGGCGGCCGGGAGGGCCGTCGCGGAGGCGGTCGCGAACGCCGTCGTGAAGACGGCCTCGAAGACCGTCGTGACGGCGGCCGGGAAGACCGCCGGGAACTGCCGCCCCAGAGTCCCGAGGAGCAGGCGCGGGCGATCTGCCTGCGCCTGCTCACCGGGATGCCGCGCACCCGGCGGCAGCTCGCGGACGCCCTGGAGAAGCGGGGCATCCCCGAGGAGGTGTCGCAGGAGGTCCTCTCCCGGTACGAAGAGGTCGGCCTGATCGACGACGCCGCGTTCGCCGGGGCCTGGGTCGAGTCCCGGCACCGCGGCCGGGGCCTCGCCCGCCGGGCGCTCGCGCAGGAGCTGCGGACCAAGGGGGTGCACGCCACCCTCGTCCAGGAGGCACTGGAACAGCTGGACTCCGACCAGGAGGAGCAGACCGCCCGGGAGCTCGTGGAGCGCAAGCTCCGCTCCACCCGGGGCCTGGAGCGGGACAAGCGGCTGCGGCGCCTCGCCGGGATGCTCGCCCGCAAGGGGTACCCGGAGGGCATGGCCCTGCGGGTGGTCCGGCGCGCGCTGGAGCAGGAGGGCGCCGAAGGCGCGGACGAGGACGAAGACGGCCCGGGGTACTCGGGGTTCTGAGGGACGCGGGTTCTGGGGCCGGCCTCCGGGCTGCGGGGCCGCCGACAGTGCCCGGGGGTGGGGGTAGCCCCCGGGTCGAGACGCCGGGGTGCGTCACTGTCAACCAGCGGGCCCGGCGGCAGAGTTGGCCGCATGATGCTGCGTTACGCCCTCCAGACCGTCAGGGACCGCAAGGCCGGCTTCCTCGGCGCCTTCGTCGCGCTGCTGTGTGCGGCCGCCCTCGTCACCGCCTGCGGCACCCTCCTGGAAACCGGACTCCGCGGAAAGATCGCCACCGAGCGCTACGCGGCCACGCCGGTCGTCGTCTCCGCCGACCAGAACGTGCACCAGACCACGGTCACGGAGAAGAAGGGCAAGACCAAAACGAAGCACAAGGCCAAGCCCGTGGCCGAACGGGCCTGGCTCCCCGCCGCCACCGTGGACACCGTCCGGTCCGTGGCGGGCGTCGCTCGGGCGGTGCCGGAGCTCAGCTTCCAGGCCGTCCCGCTGGTCAAGGCCCCGGGCGGCGCGAAGCCCTCGTACGGGCACGCCTGGACCTCCGCCGCACTCACCCCCTTCACGCTCGCCGAGGGCCGCGCCCCCCGGAACGGCGACGAAGTCGTCGTCGACCGCGAACTGGCCGCCCGCGCGGGGCTGAAGACCGGCGCCCCGCTCACCGTGCAGGCCACCGGCGAGCCGAAGACGTACACCGTGAGCGGGATCGCACAGAGCGCCCGCGGCGACCTCGCCCGGCAGAACGCGCTGTTCTTCGGGGACTCCGAGGCGCAGCGGCTGGCCGCCCGCGACGGACAGGTCACCGCCATCGGGGTCCTGCCGGCTCCCGGGGCCGACCCGGGTGAACTGGCCGGGCGGCTCCGGCAGGCGCTCCGGAGTGCGGACGGCGATGGGGGCGGCGATGGGGGCGGCGCACAGGTCGCTGCGGGCGACGCACGCGGGCCCGTGGAGTTCCTCGACGCGTCCGGCGCACGCATCAAGCTCGTCTCCATGGGCGGGGCCATGGGCGGCACCTCGCTCCTCGTCGCGATCCTCGTGGTCGTCGGCACCTTCGCCCTCTCCGTCCAGCAGCGCTACCGCGAGCTCGCCCTGCTGCGGGCCATCGCCGCCACGCCGAAGCAGCTGCGCCGCATGATCGGCCGAGAGGCCCTGCTCGTGGGCCTGGCCGCCGGTGTCGCGGGGGCGCTCGCCGGACTCCCGCTCGCCGCCTGGCTCCACGGCCGGTTCGTCGCGAGCGGGGTCGTCCCCGCCAACCTGGAGCGCACGGCCGGGATCTTCCCGATGTTCGCCGCGGTCGGAGCGAGCCTGCTCGGAGCCTGGGCCGCGGCCAGGATCACCGGGCGGCGGATCGCCCGGATCCGCCCGGCCGAGGCGCTCGCGGAATCCGCCGTGGAGCGGGGGCGCCCCGCGTGGATCCGGATCGCCACCGGGGTGCTGCTGCTGGCCGGCGGGGCGGTGCTGGTCGCCGTACTCAGTGCGCTGCGCACCGAGCCCGCGTCGACCCCGGTGACCTTCCTCGCGGTCGTCGTGTTCGCCGCGGCGGTCTCGCTGCTCGGCCCGCTGCTGGTCCGGGGCGCGGCGGCGGTCCTCGCCGGGCCGCTTCGGCTGGCCGGCCCGGGCGGGTACCTGGCCACCGCGAACCTGCGCGGCAACGCCACCCGCATGGCGTCCGCCGTCACCCCGCTCGCGCTGCTGATCGGCATGACCTGCACCGTTGTGTTCATCACGCCGACGCTGGGCGACGCCGCCCGGGCGCAGGCCCGCGACGGGGTCCGGGCCGGCTGGGTGCTGGCCGCGCAGGGCCCGGGTGTCACCGGCGGCGCCGCGGAGCGGATCCGCCGGACCCCCGGGGTCACGGCGGCCACCGAGATCGTGCACACGTCCGTACGGGTGGGGCTGACGAAGTACGGCGCGCAGGGGGTCACCCCGGCCGGGCTGACCCGGACCTGGGACCCCGGCGTCACGGCCGGGAGCCTGGACGGGTTCGGCGAGAAGAGCGTGGCTGTGAGCGAACTGGCCGCCGATCAGCTGGGGCTGAAGCCGGGGAGCCCGCTGGAGCTCGCACTGGGCGACGGAACACCGGTCACCCTGACCGTCTCGGCCGTGTACGCGCGAGGGCTGGGCTTCGGTGACCTGACGCTGCCGCACGATCTCGTCGCCGCGCACGCGGACAACCCGCTGGCGGACAGCGTGCTGGTGGCGGCCGAGCCGGGGACGGGGCGGGAAAGGCTGGCCGCGGCGGTCGCGGGGTTCGCGGGGGTCGGGGTGCTGTCGGCGCGGGACGCGGACGCGGTGCGGGCGGAGCGGCAGCAGGCGGGTGCCGAGATCAACCTGCTGGCGATGGGACTGGTCCTGGCGTTCACCGCGATCGCGGTGGTCAACACCCTCGCCATGTCGACGTCGGAGCGGCTGCGGGAGTTCGCGATGCTGAGGCTGGCGGGGGCGAAGCGTCGGCAGGTGCTGCGGATGCTGCGGGCGGAGGCGGTGGCGGTGGTGCTGATCGGGGCGGTGCTGGGGTCGGGCATCGCGCTGGCCGTGCTGACCGCGTTCAGCGTGGGGATGACGGGGGCGGCTGCGCCGGCGGTGCTGCCGGTGGTGTACGTGGGGGTGGTGGGTGTGGCGGGGCTGCTGGCGCTCGCCGCGACCGCCCTGCCGGGGCGGGTCGCGCTGCGCGTGCCGCCGGTCGAGGTGGCCACCTCGCGGTAGCGGGCCGCTGCCGCCCGTGACCCGGGCCCGGGGCTCTTTCCGCCGAAGCGGTGGGGCCCCGGGCTAGGCCGGGCCGGGCTAAGAGGCGGGGGTGACGGGAAGCCCCGCGGACTTCCAGGACTGGAAGCCGCCCGTGAGGTCCGTGGCGCGGTGGAGGCCCAGGGCGTGGAGGGAGGCCGCCGCCAGGGAGGAGGCGTAGCCCTCGTTGCAGATCACCACCACCCGCAGGTCGTGCGAGGTGGCTTCGGGGGCGCGGTGGGAGCCCTGTGGGTCCAGGCGCCATTCCAGTTCGTTGCGCTCCACGACCAGCGCCCCCGGGATCAGGCCGTCCCTCTCGCGCAGTGCCTGGTAGCGGATGTCCACCAGCAGCGCGTCGCCTGCGCGAAACGCCTCGTACGCCTGTGCCGGGCCGATCCGCGCGTACGTGGAACGGACCCGCTCCAGCAGGGCGTCGATGCCGACCGGGGCGCTCACTGCCAGTCCGCCGGACGCTCGACCTGCTCCAGAGTGAGCACCTGCCCGGTGCGGCTGAAGCGGCGGATCAGGGGCAGCGGCGGGTAGTACGCGTGCACGGAGACCGCGTGCTCCGCCTGAGAGTCGTTCAGCACCTCGTGTACGTGGTGCTCGCCGAACGCCCGGCCCGTCCCCGCGCCCAGGCTGCGGCTGCGGTCGAGGTCCGGGGCGAGTTCCAGGCTCCGCCAGCCCTCCGAGGGGAGCCGGACCGCCAGCGAGTGCTCCTTCAGCCGGCCCCGGGCGGTGGCGAACGCGCCCTGCGACTCGGCGTGGTCGTGCCAGCCGGTGCCGGCGCCCGGGGGCCAGCCGATCACCCAGGCCTCGCTGCCGCCCGGTCCGTCGAGGCGGATCCAGGTGCGGCCCTCGGGGTCGAGGGGGAGGGAGTCGATGACCGCCGGGTCGGCGGCGGTGCGCAGCGCGAAGTCGAGGAGTTCCGCCGCCGTCACCGGGGGCGCGGCGGCGCGTACGGGGGCGTGCGGAGGTGCGGGGGGCGCAGTGGATGCACTGGGGGCAAGGGGCGCAGACATGGGGGCGTGACCGTCCTGGGGGTTCGCGAAAGTGCGCGCGGAGCGCGCGAGGGGAGGCGAATCAGCAGGAAGGGCGACACACGCAGCCCGCGTAGCGGAGCAGGTCCATATGGACCCTCCGCCACAGGCGCACGTCATTGCCGGTCATGTCCGCGAGTGAAGCACGCCGACCGGAGACCGGTCAATCGATCACGGCCGGATGTGTCGGGGCCGTAGGCGTCGTTGAGGACGGGTCGAGCGCCGCGCGAGCGCCCTCGGGCGCCCCGCACCTGAGCGTGTCCGCAGCCTCGTACAGCTCGGCCGGCCGCACGCCAGCGAAGGTCGCCGCCAGGTGCCCGTCCGGCCTGACCAGCAGGACCGTGTGCGCGGGCGCCCCCGGGTAGCCGTCCGCGACCAGCAGTTCGGTACGGACCGGCAGCGCGCTGACCGCCGCCGCGAGCCGCGGCATCAGCCCGGCGCCCAGCCAGTGGCGCCGGTCCCAGACCCCGGTGCCGGGGGCGACCAGGACCACCAGCGGCCGGCCCCGCCCGAGGAGGTCGCGCAGCGGCACCGTCGACCCGTCGGGCGCGGTGACGGGAATGTTGGCGACCTGACCGCCGGGCTCCGTGTCGGTGGGCACCTCGCGCACGGCCACCGGCGGGGCGTACGTCGGCGCCGCACCCAGCGGGCCCCGGCCCAAGTGGCCGTCGGTCAGCAGCAGTTCACCGGAGCGGGTGGCGCCGGGCAGGTACGTCCGCAGCCCGCCGCCCCCGCGCAGTACGGGCATCGCCTGGTCGGCGGCGCGCAGCCGGGCCGCGACCGCCGTGCGGCGCTCGCCCTCGTAGCTGTCGAGGAGGGCCTCGGAAGCGCCCTGGTGCCAGGCCAGGGACAGCTTCCAGGCCAGGTTCTCGGCGTCCCGCAGCCCCTCGTCGACCCCCTGCGTGCCGAGCGCGCCCAGCAGGTGCGCGGCGTCCCCGGCGAGGAAGGCGCGCCGGTCGCGCCAGCGCCGGGCCAGCCGGTGGTGCAGGGTGTGCACGCCGGTGTCGAGGAGCTCGTACGGAGGTGTCGTGCCCCCGCACCACGCGGCCAGGGTGTCCCGGATCAGGGTGACGAGCGCGTCGGGCGTGACCAGCTCGCCGCGGGCCGGGAGCAGCCAGTCCAGGCGCCACACCCCGTCGGGCAGCGGCCGGGCGGTGGTCTCCTGCGGCGGATCGCGGTGCAGCAGGGCTTCGCCGGGCCAGGGGAGATCGGTGCGCAGCGCGGCCACGGCGTGCCGCTCGACGGCGGTGCGGCCGGGGAAGCGGATGCCGAGCAGCTTGCGCACGGTGGAGCGGGCCCCGTCGCAGCCGACCAGGTAACTCCCGCGCCACCACGTGGTCTCGGCGCCCCGGGTGTGCGCGGTGATCCCGCGGTCGTCCTGTTCGAGGGAGTCCAGTTTGCTGTCGGTGACCAGCTGGATCAGCGGATGCGTGCCCGCGGCGTCGCGCAGCCCGCGCGCGAGGGCGTGCTGCGGCAGGTGCAGGGGAGCCTGGCGGTCCTCGAAGGTGACGCGCCGGGCGTCGTCGGCCCGGCCGCGGCGCCGCAGGGTGCGCCAGGCGGCGAACAGCGCGCCCTCGTCGCGCAGGGTCGTACAGCCGAGCCGGTGGACCATGGCCGAGGTGTCCTCGTGCAGGACGACCGTCCGGGCAGGCCGGGGCAGGTCCTTGCCCGGTCCCTCGTCGAGCACGACGCTGGGCACGCCCGAGCCGGCCAGGGCCAGGGCCAGCGACAGTCCGACGGGCCCCGCGCCGACGACGATCACCGGGTCCATGATGCGGCTCCCGATGTCCGGTATGTGATCACAGAACGTATGCAACCCATTGGAGGTGCCTGCGTCAAGTGACACCCGGCCCCGCCAACGCCGTGTGGTGCGGCGGATGAGTTCCGCCGCACCACAGGTGTCACACAAGTGTACTGACCGGGCGTCAGCCGCCCGAACCGGGGAGAGCCGTCAGGGAGCCTGTCCCACGCCGGCGGCGCCGCCCGCGTCGACCTCGGCCACGTCCCCGGCGACGACCGCGCCGGAGCCCTTCCGCGACTTGCGCAGCCGGCCTTCGAGCCAGGAGGCGAAGGTGGTGAGCGCGAAGTTCATGATGATGTACAGCAGTGCGATCACGACGAGCGTCGGGATGGTGTTGCTGTAGTTCGCCGAGATCTGCCGGTTCATGGACAGCAGCTCGGCCAGGCCCAGTACCGCACCACCGATCGCGGTGTCCTTGAGGATCACGACGAGCTGGCTGACCAGCGCGGGCAGCATGGCGGTGACGGCCTGCGGGATCAGCACGTGCTGCATGATCTGGCCCTTGCGCATGCCGATCGCCTTGGCCGCGTCGGTCTGGCCGCGCGGCAGCGACTGGATGCCGGCGACGACGATCTCGGCGATGACGGCGGAGTTGTACAGCACCAGGCCGGTGACGACCGCGTACAGCGGTCGCAGTTCGGAGCTGACGGTGCTGTAGCGCACGTACAGCGCGGAGCCGAAGAGCATCAGCATCAGCACCGGGACGGCACGGAAGAACTCGACCCAGGCGCCCACGGGGATCCGTACCCACCGGTGGTCGGAGAGCCGGCCTATGCCGAGCAGCGCGCCCAGCGGCAGCGCGATGACCATGGCGATGAGTCCGGCGCGCAGCGTCTCGCCGATGCCCGGCAGCAGGAACGTCGTCCAGACGTCGCCTTCGGTGACGAACGGGCTCCACTTGTCGGCGTCGAGCTGGCCCTTGTCGGCCATGGTGCCGAGCACCCACCACAGGACCAGTGCGACCACGACGACGAAGACGGCCGTGTAGATCCAGTTGCGGGCCTTGGCCTTGGGGCCGGGGGTGTCGTACAGAACGGAGCTCATCGCTTCACCGCCACTCGCTTGGCCACCCAGCCCAGCAGCAGGCCGGTGGGCAGGGTCAGCAGGACGAAGCCGAGGGCGAAGACCCCGAAGACAGCGAAGAGCGCGTCCGCTTCGTTCTCGGTCATTTCCTTCATCAGCAGTGCCGCCTCGGCGACACCGGCGGCCACGGCCACCGTGGTGTTCTTGGTGAGGGCGATGAGCACGTTCGTGAGCGGTGCGATGACCGCCCGGAAGGCCTGGGGGAGCACGATCAGGGTGAGCACCTGGAAGAAGCTCAGACCCAGTGCGCGAGCGGCTTCGGCCTGGCCCACGGGCACCGTGTTGATGCCCGAGCGGATCGCCTCGCAGACGAAGGTGCCGGTGTAGGCGATCAGGCCGAGGACGGCGAGCCGGAAGCCGATCTCCTTGAAGGTGCCGCCGCCGAGCGTGACGCCGAGGGTCTGGTTCAGACCCAGCGAGCAGCCGATGATCAGGACGGTCAGGGGGGTGTTGCGCACGATGTCGACGTACGCGGTTCCGAAGGCCCGCATCAGGGGGACCGGGCTGACCCGCATCCCCGCGAGGGCGGTGCCCCAGATCAGGGATCCGGCCGCCGAATAGAGGGTGAGCTGAACCGTCACCCAGAAGGCTCCGAGCACGTCATATTGCCCGGAATTGAGAAAGTCGAACACGTTGCCCTGCGCTCCCCAGGATGGCCGGTGAGGCGCGCCGCCGCCCGTGGCAGGCGGGCGGCGACGCGCCTCACCGAGGAATCAGCTGCCTTCGGTGATCTGCGGGGCCGGCTCGGCCTTGTAGCCGGCGGGGCCGAGGTTCGAGTCCACGGCCTTCTGCCAGGAACCGTCCTCGACCATCTTCTTGAGCGCGGCGTTGACCTTCGTCTGGAGGTCCTTGTCGCCCTTCTTCAGGCCGATGCCGTAGGGCTCGTTGCTCAGGTTCAGGCCGACCAGCTTGAACTTGCCCTTGTTCTTCTCCTGCGCGGCGTAGCCGGCGAGGATCGAGTTGTCCGTGGTCAGCGCGTCGACGGCCTTGTTCTCAAGACCGGTCAGGCACTCGGAGTAACCCGGGTTCTCCTTCAGGTCCGCCTCGGGGGCCAGCTTGGTCTTGACGTTCTGGGCGGAGGTGGAGCCCGCGACCGAGCAGAGCTTCTTCTTGTTGAGGTCCTCGGCCTTGGTGATCGAGCTGTCGTCGGCGCGGACCAGCAGGTCCTGGTGGGCCAGGAAGTACGGGCCGGCGAAGTCGACCTTCGCCTTGCGCTTGTCGTTGATCGTGTAGGTCGCGACGACCAGCTTCACGTCGCCGTTGGCGATCAGGTTCTCGCGCTCGGCGCTGATGGCCTGCTTGAACTCGATCTGCTCGGGCTTGTAGCCGAGCTCCTTGGCGACGTAGGTCGCGACATCGACGTCGAAGCCGGTGTACTTGCCGTCCGGGGTCTTGAGGCCCAGACCGGGCTGGTCGAACTTGATGCCGATGACGATCTTGTCCTTGGCGCCGCCGGACGCGCCGCCGTCACCGCTCGCCTTGTCGCTGCTGCCGCCACAGGCGGTCGCCGTCAGGGCGAGGACCGCGGCAACGGCTGCGGCCGCACCGGCCTTGAAAACCTTCATGGTGAACTTCCCTCGGATGAGACGTTGTTGGGCGAGGAGCGGCGACATGTGCGTCGCGCTGCCACGGGATCACTACCAGAGCAAGACCGTCAGTGGTGCAGGATCTTCGAAAGGAAGTCCTTCGCACGGTCACTGCGCGGGTTGCTGAAGAACTGCTCGGGTGCGGCCTCTTCGACGATCTTTCCGTCGGCCATGAAGACGACCCGGTTGGCCGCGGACCGCGCGAAGCCCATCTCGTGCGTGACGACCACCATCGTCATGCCCTCCCGGGCGAGCTGCTGCATGACTTCCAGCACCTCGTTGATCATCTCCGGGTCGAGCGCCGAGGTCGGCTCGTCGAACAGCATCACCTTCGGGTCCATCGCCAGCGCGCGGGCGATCGCCACGCGCTGCTGCTGGCCGCCGGACAGCTGCGCCGGGTACTTGTCGGCCTGCGAGCCGACACCCACCCGGTCCAGCAGGGACTTGGCCTTCTCCAGCGCGGCGGCCTGGTCCGTCTTGCGGACCTTGAGCTGGCCGAGCATCACGTTCTGCAGCACCGTCTTGTGCGCGAACAGGTTGAACGACTGGAAGACCATGCCCACATCGGCGCGCAGCCGGGCCAGCTCCCGTCCCTCCGACGGCAGTTCCTTGCCGTCGACCGTGATGGTGCCCGAGTCGATCGTCTCCAGGCGGTTGATGGTCCGGCACAGCGTGGACTTGCCCGATCCCGAGGGACCGATCACGACCACGACCTCACCGCGGGCAATGCTCAGATCGATGTCCTGAAGCACGTGCAGCGCGCCGAAGTGCTTGTTGACGTTGCTCAGTACGACCAGGTCGTCCGCGGCCGGGGCCGCATCCTGCGCGTCCTTGGTCACTGATACTCCGCTCATCGGCTTCTTGCTCCGTCCTCCTCGGTTGGGAGGACAGTAGTGACGTGGCGCGCACACCGTCATTACATCTGAGGGAGAATTGAGCATAACGAAACGGCCTCGCTCCGATACGCTCCGTGCGCACCTGGCTGCCGGGGCCGGATCGCCCGTACCGGGTGCATAACGGAAGACTCGCCGGAGCGGAACCCCCTTGACGTGGGCCTCTTCATCGGCGTGGATGCAGGGTGGCCCTGACCGCGGGCCCTGATCAGGAAAACAGGAAACAGGAAAGGGGGACGCCATGAGACTGCTGCTCGTCGAGGACGACGACCACGTCGCCGCCGCCCTGTCCGCGATCCTCGCCCGGCACGGCTTCCAGGTGACCCACGCCCGCAGCGGCGAGGAGGCCCTGCAGGCCCTGCTGCCGGCCGGAGCTCCCCCCTTCGGCGTCGTCCTCCTGGACCTCGGCCTGCCCGACCAGGACGGGTACGAGGTGTGCGGCAAGATCCGCAAGCGCACCTCGACGCCCGTGATCATGGTGACGGCGCGCGGCGACGTGCGCTCCCGCATCCACGGCCTCAACATGGGCGCGGACGACTACGTCGTCAAGCCATACGACACGGGTGAACTCCTCGCACGCATCCACGCCGTCGCCCGGCGCACCGGCGCCTCCGAGGAGGCCGCCGCCACCGGGGCGAGCGCCCCCGACGTGGTCCGGATCGGCCCGGTCAGCATCGAACTGCCCACCCGCAGGGTCAGCGTGGACGGAGTCGACGTACCCCTCACCCGCAAGGAGTTCGACCTCCTCGCGCTGCTCGCCCAGCGCCCCGGAGTCGTCTTCCGGCGCGAGCAGATCATCAGCGAGGTGTGGCGCACCAGCTGGGAGGGGACCGGCCGGACCCTGGAGGTCCACGTCGCCTCGCTGCGCTCCAAGCTGCGCATGCCCGCCCTCATCGAGACCGTCCGCGGGGTGGGCTACCGGCTCGTCACCCCGGCCGCGCCCTAGCGGAGGCCCGTCGTGCGCGCCCGCCTGCTCCCCCTGCTCGTCGTCCTGATGGCGGGAGTGCTCCTCGCCCTCGGCTTCCCGCTCGCCGTGAGCCTGGCCGCCGGGCAGCAGCAGCGCGTGGTGGTCGACCGGATCGACGACAGCGCCCGCTTCGCCGCCCTCGCCCAGTTCGTCATCGACGCCGAGGGTTCCGGCTCCGCCGGCGCCACCGAGCGCCTGGAGACGCTCCAGCTGGAACTCGCCCGCTACCAGCAGCTGTACGGCATCCGCGTCGGCATCTTCCTGCGCGACGACAACGCCATGGCCCGCGCCCCCGGCTGGTGGGAGCTCCCGGAGGCGGGCGAGGGCCGCCGCGCCTTCCTGGAGGCCCTCGCCGGGCGCCGCAGCCACGACCCGGCCCAGGTGTGGCCCTGGCAGACGCACGGCAAGCTGCTCGTCGCCTCCCCGGTCGTCCTCGACGGCGACGTGGTCGCGGTCGTCGTCACCGAATCGCCCACCGACCAGATGCGGGCCCGCATCCTGGACGGCTGGCTGATCATCATCGCCGGGCTCGCCGCGGCGATGCTCGTCGCGTTCGGCGCCGCCCTCGTACTCACCCGCTGGGTGCTCAAGCCGGTGTGGACCCTCGACGCGGCCGCCCACGGCATCGCCACCGGGCGGATGAACTCACGGGTCGCGGCGGCCGGCGGGCCCCCGGAACTCCAACGCCTGGCCCATTCGTTCAACGAGATGGCCGACAACGTGGAAGAGGTCCTGGAGCAGCAGCGGGCGTTCGTCGCCGACGCCTCCCACCAGCTGCGCAACCCGCTCGCCGCGCTGCTCCTGCGGATCGAGCTGCTCGCCCTCGAACTGCCCGAGGGCAACGAGGAGATCGCTTCCGTGCGGGCCGAGGGCAAGCGCCTGACCCAGGTCCTGGACGATCTGCTGGACCTGGCGCTGGCCGAGCACACCTCCGCCGAGCTCAGCCTCACCGACATCGGCGAGCTGACCGCGGAGCGGGTCGCCTCCTGGCGCCCGTACGCCGAGGAGAAGGGCGTACGGCTGACGGAGACGGGCCGTACCGCCGTGACGGGCTGGGCCGACCCGATCGCGCTCTCCAGCGCGCTCGACGCCGTCATCGACAACGCCCTCAAGTTCACCCCGGAGGGCGAGGAGGTCGAGGTGTCGGTCGCCGCGGCCGGGCCCTTCGTCCACGTCGTCGTCGCCGACCGCGGGCCCGGCCTGACCGACGAGGAGCTGCTGCGCGTCGGCGACCGGTTCTGGCGCAGCGGCCGCCACCAGAACGTCAAGGGCTCCGGGCTCGGCCTGTCGATCTCCCGGGCGCTGCTCGCCGCGGGCGGCGGGTCCCTCGCCTACGAGAAGAACCCGCCGCACGGGCTGCGGGTGACGGTGGCCGTCCCGCGCAGCGATCCGCACACGGCCTGAGGGACGGGACCCCGCAAGGGGGCCGTCAGCTCCAGGGGAGCGTGGCGGCGGCCGGGGCGGAGGCCGCGTACAGCTCGTCCACGGCCCGGACCTCGAAGCCGGCCGCCGGCTCCTGTCCTGCCCGGGTCACCGCCGGGAGGTACAGGGCCGTGCCGCAGGTGCCGCCGAGGAAGCGGCGGGTGCCGTCCGGGAGCAGGCGGTACAGCTCGTAGTGCCGGACCGGCCCGGCCGCCGGGCGCCAGGACAGCCGTACGGCGGCCTTGCCGTCCTGCTGTGCCGAGGCGTCGACGGTCAGGGCGCCCGGGGCCGCCGGAAGCCGCCGCGCGGTGTCCTCGCGTACCGACAGGGCGCCGAGCCGCCAGGACACGGCTCTGGTCCCGCGGGCGGTGACCCGTACGGCTATCCCGTACGCGGTCCTGCCGCCCAGGGCCGCCAGAGCGACCCGGGAGGTGTGCCAGGCCCCGGCGGCGGAGCCCTGGGCCGGGACCTTCAGCCAGGTGTACGGGACCGGCTCGCCCGGGGCGGCCGGCTCGCGCGTGGCCACGCCCACCTCGACGGTGACCGTGCCCGACTCGGTCGCGTGCACCAGCTCCAGCACGGCGGAGGCGGTCAGCGGCAGCCGCGTGCTGTGCAGCCCGACGACGGCGGGGGCGGTCAGGGAGCCGGCCACCAGGAGGCTGGATCCGCCGCGCCAGGCCCTCGCGAAGTCCAGGGTGACGGAGGGGCGCGCCCCCGTGGTCTGGACGGCCCAGCGGCGGCCCGGGAGCCGGTCCTGGAGCCCGAGGTGGTTCCACGGGGTGTCGGAGGTGACCCGGCCGTCCTCGTACCAGCGCTCCCCGTGCCCGGTGTTGAAGGCGCAGGCGAAGGGCAGCGCGCTGACGGTGGACCGGTCCGCGACGGCGGTGGCGGGCGCCCGCCAGGTGCCCTCGGGGGCCGGGTGGGCCGGGTCGAGGGACTCGCCCGTCCAGAACCGGTCGTCGGCGCGGTGGAAGGCGCCGGGGGAGCGGTCGGTGAGGTGGTTTCGGGTCCACTCGGGCCGGTAGAAGCCGAAGCTGACGACGTGGGAGCGGTCGCGCGGGATGAACGCGTCCCAGCGGACGCCGGAATTCCAGCCGGCCGACTCCACGTCCAGGGCCGCCCACAGCTCGTGGCGGGAGCGGCCCAGCCGGTCGGCGAGCGCGCCGGAGGCGGCCAGGGTCTGCGCGGTCCAGCGGAAGTCGACGAACACCGTGTCCGCGACCCGGCCCGCCCGGTCCTCGAAGAACTCCTGGTTGAGCGCGTTGAGGGCGCCCTGCCAGCCGACCCGGCCGGTGCTGTTCATCGCGTCGTACCAGGTGATCCGCAGCCCGTACGGGGCGCCCGCCGCCCGCAGGGCGCGCAGGAACTCCCGCATCCGGGCGGCGAGCGCGCTGTCCCCGCCGTCGGTCTCGGCGTTCACGAACCAGCCGTCGAACCCGTACGTCCGCGCCACCAGTACGAGCTTCTCGGCGATGGGGAACCCGCCGAGCGGGTCCCGCTGGACGAGGTCCCGGGTCCACTGGAGGTCGCCGCCGTACACGACGGGCGGCAGGAAGATGTTGCCGAGCACCGGGACGCCGTGGCGGTGGGCGGCGTCGACGACGGGCGCGTTCGGGGCCAGCACGATGCCCTCGCCCGAGGAGCCGCCCCAGAACACCAGCTCGTCGAGGTACGCCCAGTGCGTGAGGGCGTAGTGGTCGGCGGTGGCGGAGCCCTGGGAGGGGTTCTGGGCGGTGGGCCCGAAGGAGACCAGCGAGGAGATCCGGGCCTGGCCGCTGCGGGCGCCCGCGTTCGGGGGCACGGGGGTGAAGCGGGGCGCGAGCGGCACGGCCGCGGTGTTGTACGCGAGGTCCGGATCGGACTCGGGGGTCCACTGCTTGAGGGAGCGCCAGGTGATGCCGGGGCCGGGTGCGCCCTGGGGGAGGGAGTCGGGGAACCAGTACGAGGCGTACGGCGCCAGGTCGGGGGCGGCGGCCGGCGGACCCGCAGCCGGCGCGGCCTGGGCCTCGGTGGCGGCGCCGATGCCGCCGAGCAGCGCCGCGGCGCCCGCTCCGGCACCGGCGGCGAGGACGTGGCGGCGGGTCGGCGGGATCGTGCGCGGCCGGCGTAACGGGCGGGAGGTGCGAGGGTCGGCGCCGTTGTCGGTCTCGGACATGCGGGGCTCCTCGGTGACGGTGACGGTGACGGTGACGGTGACTATGACTATGACGGGGAGGGGGCCTGTGACGGGGACAGGGGCTGTGACGGGGACGGGCGGTCAGCGTGCGGGCGGTCGGATGACCTCGGGGACGCGCAGCACCTCCGTGATGCCGCGCGCCGACAGGTGGGCGGGGTCCTCGGCGAGCTCGGCCAGAACCACCGCGGGGCGCACCCCCTGGGCCGTCAGCGCGGCCCAGGCCTCGAAGAAGGCGCCGCCCGGGGCGCACACCGAGCGCCCCGGCGCCCCCTGCGCCCCGCCGACGTCCACCACCAGCGCGGTGGACCGTACGGCCGGGCGGTGTTCGCGGCCCCGCCAGCGCGCGGCGATCCGGGCGACGGCCGCGCCGGCGGGCTTGACCCGGCGGTCGTTGGTGAGCAGGCCGAGCCCGTACTCCAGCTCCGGGAAGTCCGCGAGCTCCCGGGACACGTCGTGCGAGCACCACCAGGTCACGCCCCACAGGTCCGGGCAGTCCAGCACGTTCGCCACGGTCGCCTCGGTGAAGGCGGCCGCGTGCTCGGCCGGGATCAGCGGCGCGGGCGCACCGACCTCCTGGAGCCACACCGGCCGGTGCGCATCGCGCGCCCAGGCCTTCGACAGCTCGACCAGGTACGCGGCGTGGTGCTCGGTGGCCGTGCCGGTGCGGCCGTGGAGCTGGGCGGTGCCGTTGAACACCCAGGAGTGCACGGCCGTGGCGGCGCCCAGCCGGGCCGCCTGGGCCGGAGTGAAGGGGTGGCCGTCCCGGTACCAGGCGGCGTCGTACTCGGCGTGCACGTGGAGCCGGCCCGGCGCGCCCTTCGCGCACGCGGCGAGCATCCGTTCCAGCCAGCGGCCGGCCTGCTCCCCGGTGATCCGGTCGGGGTCCGGATGCGGGCCGTCGGAGAACTGGTTGACCTCGTTGCCGACCGTCATGCCGAGGAAGTTGGGCCGGTCGGCGAGGGCCGCGGCCAGCGTGCGCAGGTACTCCTCCTGCGCGGCGACGACGTCCGGATCGGTGAAGATGCCGCGCCGGTGCCAGGTCCCGGTCCACGCGGGCAGGAAGTCGAAGCTCGACAAGTGTCCTTGCAGACCGTCCACGCTGACGTCGAGTCCGCGCTCGGCGGCCGTGTCGGCGAGCGCGACGAGCTGCTCGACGGCGCGCGGCCGGATGAGCGTCCGGTTCGGCTGGAACACGGGCCACAGCGGGAAGACCCGTACGTGGTCCAGTCCGAGCGCGGCGATCGAGTCGAGGTCGGCCCTGACCTCGTCGAGGTCGAAGTCGAGCCAGTGGTGGAACCAGCCGCGGGACGGGGTGTAGTTGGCGCCGAAACGGAGCGGGCGAGGGGAGGCTTCGTCGTGCATAAGGCGTCCTGGAGTTCTCGGGAATTCGCCGGGTGGGCACAACCTGCCGGGTGCGGGGAGTGAAGTCAACAGGGCCTCGGACGGCTGTACTTAAGCGCTTCAGTACCGTTGACAGAAGGGTTTCGGCCTCTCAAGCTGGTCCGAACTAATGCGGTTTAGTTCCGGCTTCCGAATGCGTACGGAAATGGCCGGAGGGAAGGGGCAGGCACGTCATGGCCCGCAGGCCCACCATCAAGGACATCGCCCGCCGGGCCGGGGTGTCCGAGAGCGCCGTGTCCTTCGCGCTCAACGACCGGCCCGGCGTCTCCCAGAACACCCGCGCCCGGATCCGCCGCGTCGCCGAGGAGCTGGGCTGGCAGCCCAACAGCGCCGCGCGCGCCCTGTCGGGCGAGCGCTCCGGCGCGGTCGGACTCGTTCTCGCCCGGCCCGCGCAGACCCTCGGCGTCGAATCGTTCTTCCTCCAACTGGTCTCCGGCATCCAGGAGGTGCTCTCCGCGGACCGGGTCGCACTGCTCTTCCAGGTCGTGGACGGCATCGACGCCGAATGCGCCGTGTACCGCCGCTGGTGGGCCGAGCGGCGCGTCGACGGTGTCCTCGTCGTGGACGCGCGTACGGACGACCCGCGGCCGGAGCTCCTCGCGCTGCTCGGGCTCCCGGCCGTGATGATCGGAGGGACGGGCGCGGGCGGGGAGTCGTCTTCCGTCTGGGCCGACGACGCCCGCGCCATGGCCCAGGTCGTGGACCATCTGCACGGGCTGGGCCACCGGCGGATCACCCACATCGCCGGGCTGCCCGGCCTCGCCCACACCGCCCGCCGCATCGCCTCGCTGCGCGCCGAGGCCGAGGCGCGCGGCCTCGACCCGGAGCACGTGCGCTCGGTGGTCACGGACTACTCCGACACCGAGGGGGCGGCCGCCACCCGCAGGGTCCTCGCCGAGCCCGAACCGCCGACCGCACTCGTCTACGACAACGACGTGATGGCGGTCGCCGGCGTCGCCGTCGCCGCCGAGCTGGGCATCGCGGTCCCCGGCCGGATCTCCGTGGTCGCCTGGGACGACTCGGCGCTGTGCCGGGTCACCCACCCCCGGCTCACCGCCCTCGTGCGCGATACCGCGGGGTTCGGCCGGCTCGCCGCCGAGGAGCTGCTCGCCGTGCTGGCCGGGAGCCCCCCGAGGGCCCGGGAGAGCGAGCGGCCGCGGCTGGAGCCCCGGGAGAGTACGGCCCCGCCGGCGGCCGCATACTGATTCCGACCCCTTCCTGGAGCCGCTTCCGTGACGAGTCCCACCTCCGCCCTGCCCGCACCGCACGCCACCGCCGCCGCCCCCGATCCGGCGGCCGGCCTGACCGTGGCCATCGACATCGGCGGTACGAAGATCGCCGGGGCGCTGGTGCACCCCGACGGCGCGATGACGGCCACCACCCGCCGGCCGACCCCGCGCGCAGCGGACGGCGACGGGGTCTTCGCCGCCGTGGCCGAGGTCGTCGCCGAGCTGGCGGGCTCCCCGCTGTGGTCCGCGGCGGTCCGCTGCGGCATCGGCAGCGCGGGACCCGTGGACACCTCGCGCGGCACGGTGAGCCCGGTGAACATCGGGGCGTGGCGGGAGTTCCCGGTCCAGGCGCGGGTCGAGGCCGAACTGGCCCGGCACGGAGCGGCCCTGCCGACCGTACTCGCCGGTGACGGCGTGGCGATGACCGCAGCCGAGCACTGGCTGGGCGCGGCCCGGGGGCACGCGAACGCCCTGTGCATGGTGGTCTCCACCGGGGTGGGCGGCGGGCTGATCCTGAACAACCAGCTCCACCCGGGTCCCACGGGCAACGCGGGCCACATCGGGCACATCAGCGTGGCTTTCGACGGTGAGCCGTGCGTCTGCGGGAGCCGCGGATGCGTGGAGTCCATCGCCTCCGGGACCGCCATCGCCCGGTGGGCCCTGGCCCAGGGCTGGACCCCGGCGGATCCGGACGGGGACGCTTCCGCGGCGGGCGTGGCCGCGGCCGCCGAGGCCGGGGACCCGGTCGCCGTGGCGGCCTTCGACCGGGCGGGGCGGGCGCTGGCGGCGGCCATCGCGGCCACCGCGACGCTGGTGGAGACGGACATCGCGGTCATCGGCGGGGGCGTCGCCACGTCGGGGGACACGCTGTTCGCGCCGATCCGCGCGCACCTGGCGGACTACGCCACGCTCTCGTTCGTACGGGGCCTGCGGGTGGTCCCGGCGGCCCTGGGGACGCACGCGGGGCTGATCGGGGCGGCCGCGGCGGCGCTGATGCTGCTGCCGGGCAGCTGACCGGGGCTACCCGCCCCGATCCGAAGGACACGGCCTACGGCTTGACCGAGCGGTAGTACAGCTGGGCGCCCTCGTGCAGGTCCAGCGGTTCCGTGTAGATCGCCGTCCGCAGGTCCACCAGCTGCGCGGCGTGCACCGCGTGCCCGATCTTGTCGCGGCTGGCGATCACCGTGCGCGTGAACCGCTCCGTCAGCTCCGGGTCCGTCTCCTCGGTGGTGACCAGCAGGTTAGGCACGGCCAGGGTGGCCACCGACGAGGTGTTCCGGGCCCGCGCGTACGCGTCCTGCGGCATCACCGCCGCCCGGTAGTACCGCGCCGGGGTCCCGCTCGCCTGGAGCGACTGCACCAGGTCGCCGAGCTGCACGAGCCGGATCTCGTACCGGTCCGCCAGATCGCGCACCGCCTGCGTCGGCAGTCCGCCGGACCAGAAGAACGCGTCGATCCGGCCGGCCTCCAGCTCCGCCGGCATGGTGTCGATGCCTATCGACACCGGGGTGATGTCCCGCGCGGGGTCCAGCTTGGCGGCCCTCAGCAGCCGTTCCGAGATCAGCCGCACCCCGGATCCCGGCTGGCCGATCGCGACCCGCTTGCCCTTCAGGTCCCGCGCCGACTGCACGCTCGACCCGGCCGGGACCACGAGCTGTACGTAATCGTCGTAGAGGCGGGCCACGCCGCGCAGCCGCTCCGCGCCCGGCTTTCCGTCGGCCCGGTACTTGGAGACGGCGTCCGCCGTGGCGATCGTGAAATCGGCCTTCCCGGTGGCCACGCGCTGGAGGTTCTCCTGCGAGCCCTCGCTGGGCTGCAGCCGCACCTTCACATCGGGCATGTCCTGGGCGAGGGCCTGCTCCAGCAGCTGGCCGTAGCGGTGGTAGACGCCGGTGCGGACCCCCGTGCTGAAGGTCAGTTCGCCCTTGATCTCCGGCTCCCCGAAGGGCCTGAGCCACCAGGCGAGCACCCCGAGCACCGCCAGTACGGCCACCAGCCCCCACAGGGCGGTGCGCCTGCGGATGCGGGGCGGTACGTGAGCCATGCCGCGATCCTGCCACCGGGCGCGGCCGGTGTCACGGCCCGCCCGCGGCGGAGGGGGCCGGAGGGGTTCCGGGTACCGCCTACCCTTGTCGTATGACCAGCAGCAGCGACCGGAGCACGGCAGTGGACGTCAAGGGAACATACGAGGTGCGCACCTACGGGTGCCAGATGAACGTGCACGACTCCGAGCGGCTGTCCGGTCTGCTGGAGGGCGCGGGCTACACGCGGGCGCCCGAGGGGTCCGACGGTGACGCCGACGTCGTGGTGTTCAACACCTGCGCCGTGCGGGAGAACGCCGACAACAAGCTGTACGGCAACCTCGGCCGGCTCGCCCCGATGAAGACCAAGCGCCCCGGCATGCAGATCGCCGTCGGCGGCTGCCTCGCGCAGAAGGACCGGGACACGATCGTCCGGCGGGCCCCGTGGGTCGACGTGGTCTTCGGCACGCACAACATCGGCAAGCTGCCGGTCCTGCTGGAGCGCGCCCGCGTCCAGGAAGAGGCGCAGGTCGAGATCGCCGAGTCGCTGGAGGCGTTCCCGTCCACGCTGCCGACCCGGCGCGAGTCCGCGTACGCCGCGTGGGTCTCGATCTCCGTCGGCTGCAACAACACCTGCACCTTCTGCATCGTCCCGGCCCTGCGCGGCAAGGAGGAGGACCGCCGGCCCGGCGACATCCTCGCCGAGGTGGAGGCACTGGTCGCCGAGGGCGTGTCCGAGATCACGCTGCTCGGCCAGAACGTGAACGCGTACGGATCGGACCTGGGCGACCGCGAGGCCTTCAGCAAGCTGCTGCGCGCCTGCGGCCTGATCGAGGGGCTGGAGCGGGTCCGCTTCACCTCCCCGCACCCGCGGGACTTCACGGACGACGTGATCGCGGCGATGGCCGAGACGCCGAACGTGATGCCGCAGCTGCACATGCCGATGCAGTCCGGTTCGGACACCATCTTGCGCGCGATGCGCCGCTCGTACCGCCAGGAGCGCTTCCTCGGCATCATCGAGAAGGTCCGCGCCGCGATTCCGCACGCCGCGATCTCCACCGACATCATCGTGGGCTTCCCCGGTGAGACGGAGGAGGACTTCGAGCAGACGATGCACGCCGTGCGCGAGGCCCGCTTCGCCAACGCCTTCACCTTCCAGTACTCCAAGCGCCCCGGGACCCCGGCGGCGGACATGGAGGGGCAGATCCCGAAGGAGGTCGTCCAGGAGCGGTACATGCGGCTGGTCGCCCTCCAGGAGGAGATCTCCTGGGAGGAGAACAAGAAGCAGGTCGGCCGGACGCTGGAGGTCATGGTCGCCGAGGGCGAGGGCCGCAAGGACGGCGCGACGCACCGGTTGTCCGGGCGGGCGCCCGACAACCGCCTGGTGCACTTCACGAAGCCGGCGGACGAGGTCCGTCCCGGTGACGTGGTGACCGTGGACATCACGTACGCGGCCCCGCACCACCTCCTGGCGGAGGGCCCCACCCTGTCCGTGCGCCGCACCCGCGCGGGCGACGCCTGGGAGAAGCGCAACGCGGCTCCGGCGCAGCCGCAGGGCGTCATGCTGGGCATCCCCACCCTGGGCGTCCCGGCCCCGCTCCCCGAGACGGCCTCGGGCTGCGCGCTCCCCGCGTCTTCCTGACGTGCCGGCACGGCCCCCGCCCGCGGAGCGCGGGGGCTAGGGTCGGATCATGCTTGTAGCCGCCGCCGTGTGTCCCGCCCCGCCCCTGCTCGTGCCCGACGTCGCCGCGGGCGCCGCCCCCGAGCTCGCGGACGCCCGTACCGCCTGCTCGGACGCGCTCGCGGTGCTCGCCGCCTCCCGCCCCGACCTGCTCGTCGTCGTCGGCGCCGCCGACCAGGACCACCGCGGGCCTTATCCGCAGGGCTCCCGCGGCAGCTTCCACGGCTTCGGGGTCGAGGCCGGAGTACAGCTCGGGGAAGGCGAGGAGGGGCCGCGCCTGCTGCCGCCGTCCCTGGCCGTCGGTGCCTGGCTGCTGCGCCACGCCCGCTGGGGCGCCGCCCCGGTCGAAGGCCTCGGCGTCGGGGAGCCCCTCGAAGCCGCGCGGTGCCTGGAGGCGGGCCGGGGGCTCGCCGCGCGCGAGGAGCGCGTCGCGCTCCTCGTCATGGGCGACGGCAGCGCCTGCCGCACCCTGAAGGCCCCCGGCTACCTCGACGAACGCGCCGCCGCCTTCGACGCCGCTGCGGGCCGCGCGCTGGGCGCCGCCGACGTGGCGGCGCTCGCCGCCCTCGACACCGGGCTCGCGTACGAGCTCAAGGCCGCCGGCCGGGCGCCCTGGCAGGTGCTGGCCGGGGCGGCAGAGGGCGCGGGGCTCGACGGGCGGCTGCTGTACGAGGACGCCCCGTACGGGGTCGGCTACTTCGTCGCCGCCTGGTCCTGACCGGCGGGACCCCCGGCGGGAACGGAGACGGGAACGTCGGCCGGGACACCGGCGCGAAGCTCGGCGAGGCCATCGGCGGGCACGGGGAAGGGGCGCGGGTTCCGGTGAACCCGCGCCCCTTCCGCCGCACCCGTCAGGAAGACGCCGGCGGCGGAGTCGGTCCGCCGGGAGCGTCCTTGTGCGCGATCTTGCCCAGGGCGTCCTTCGCCTTGCTCGTACCGGTCTCGATGTGACCGTGGTACTTGCCCTTGGTCTTGGAGTCCACGGCCTTGGCCACCTTGTCGAGGTTCTGGCCGATCTTCCCCTCGTGCTGCTGCGCGAGGTCTCCGACCTTCTCCTTCGCCGGTGCGAGCTTGGCCTTCAGCGTGTCCAGCAGGCCCATGGGTCACCTTCCAGTGGCGGTGGCTACGTGCGGGCGCCCTCGCCGGTCTCGCTGTCCGCGGCCTTCTCCGCCGACTGCTGCTTCGGGATCTCCACGCTCTCCGGCGCGGCTCCCTCCGACTCGGCCGACGAGGCCTCGACCGCGGACTCCGCCGTGCCGCCGGCGACCGCGTCCTCGGACTCCGTCGTCAGCGTCGCGGCCGCGGCTTCCTCCGCGCCCGCTTCTGCGGCCTTGCGGCGAAACCGACTAAAAACGCCCATGTCTACTCCCATAACGTTACTCGTGCGGGTGAAGTTCCGCCGTGTACGGCCCGGCCTCCGCCGGGCGTGCGCCCGGCGGAACCTCGCCAGGGCAACGACCCCGCCACCACCCCGTCACGTAGCTCGATCGGGTACATGCCGCGGTGTTTGCGAGACTGGGGCGGTGAGCAATGCAGCCCCCGCTCCGCGGGTCATCGCCGTCGTCGGTCCCACCGCGGCCGGAAAGTCAGATCTGGGCGTAGCCCTGGCCCGTCGTTTCGACGGGGAAGTCGTCAACGCCGACTCCATGCAGCTGTACCGGGGGATGGACATCGGCACCGCGAAGCTGACGACCGAGGAGCGCGGCGGGGTCCCGCACCACCTCCTCGACATCTGGGACGTGACCGAGACCGCGAGCGTCGCCGAATACCAGCGCCTGGCCCGCGCAGAGATCGACAAGCTGCTCGCCCAGGGCCGTACGCCCGTCCTCGTCGGCGGATCGGGCCTGTACGTGCGCGGCGCCCTCGACGCCATGGAGTTCCCCGGCACCGACCCCGAGGTCCGGGCCCGGCTGGAGGCGGAGGTCACGCTGCGCGGCCCCGGCGCCCTGCACGCCCGCCTCGCCGCCGCCGACCCGGCCGCCGCCCAGGCGATCCTGCCCAGCAACGGCCGCCGCATCGTCCGCGCCCTGGAGGTCATCGAGATCACCGGGAAGCCCTTCACCGCGAACCTGCCCGGCCACGAGTCGGTGTACGAGACCGTGCAGATCGGCGTGGACGTGGGCAGGCCGGAGCTCGACGAGCGCATCGCGCTGCGCGTGGACCGGATGTGGGAGGCCGGGCTGGTCGAGGAGGTCCGCGCCCTGGAGGCCCTGGGCCTGCGCGACGGAGTCACCGCCTCCAGGGCGCTCGGCTACCAGCAGGTGCTGGCCGCCCTGGCCGGCGAGTGCACCGAGGACGAGGCCCGGGCCGAGACCGTACGGGCCACCAAGCGCTTCGCCCGCCGCCAGGACTCCTGGTTCCGCAGGGACCCCCGTGTGCACTGGCTCAGCGGCGCCGTGGCCGACCGGGGAGAACTCGTCGGACTCGCGCAGTCGTTGGTCGAACGAGCGGTCACAGCCTGATCACGTGATGGCATCGGGACGCCCCTCGCGCCCGTTCGGGGCCCTGAGCCGTGCCATCATCAAATTCCGCGGGTGCGGTCACCGGCGGTGAACAGCGGCGTACGAAGTCCGAGTGGGGAGGGCGCGTGGCGATGGAGGCCGGCCCTCGCGACACCGGGCAGGACGGCACGAGGCGGGACGCCGACCTCTGGGACGGCGATCCCGTGGTCGCCGAGCCGGATGCCCTCGGCCTGCCCGCCGATCCCGCACGGCTGACCCCCGACGGCCCGGACGCGCCGGACACCGCCGAGGCGGAGGCCGCCGCCGGACCCGAGTTCGAGGTCGAGCTGCGCCCGCAGCGCCGGCTGCGCATCTGGCAGATCGCCCCGATCGTGATGCTGGCCGCCGCCGGCTCCCTGATGTTCGCCTTCCCGCTCGCCTTCGAGTTCGGCGACGGCGGAGCCGTGGTCGCCATGCTCGGCTTCCTCATCTGCTGCTGCGCCGGCGGCTGGGGCATGATGGCCGCCCGCCGCGTCGGATACACCTGGCCCGGACTGCCGGCCCGGGGCAGCGGCCGCCGGCCCGACTGGCGCATGGCCGGGCTGTACGCCCTGATCGCGCTGACCGTCGTGGCACTGGCCGTCTACCGGGTCGCGCGGCTGCGCTAGCCGCCGGCCGCGGCCTCCGACCGTGCCGCCGACCTGCTCGAACGCCCCGCTCGGTACCATGGGCGCGTGACGCAGACGAGCCTCTCCTTCCTCAAGGGCCACGGCACCGAGAACGACTTCGTGATCGTCCCGGACCCGGACAACGCCGTCGAGCTGCCCGCGACCGCCGTCGCGAAGCTGTGCGACCGGCGCGCCGGCATCGGCGCGGACGGGGTGCTGCACGTCGTCCGGTCCGCCGCGCACCCCGAGGCCGCGCACCTGGCCGGCGAGGCCGAGTGGTTCATGGACTACCGCAACAGCGACGGCTCCATCGCCGAGATGTGCGGCAACGGCGTGCGCGTCTTCGCCCGCTACCTCCAGTACGCCGGCCACGTCGAGCCCGGCGACCTCGCCGTCGCCACCCGCGGCGGCGTCAAGCGGGTGCACCTCGACAAGAGCGGCGACGTGACGGTCTCCATGGGACGCGCCGTCCTCCCCGAGGAGCAGGTCACCGTGACCGTCGGCGAGCGCGCCTGGCCCGCCCGCAACGTCAACATGGGGAACCCGCACGCCGTCGCGTTCGTTGACAGCCTGGACCACGCCGGAAAGCTGCTCGACCCGCCCCCGTTCAGCCCGGCCGGGGTCTACCCGACGGGTGTCAACGTGGAGTTCGTCGTCGACCGCGGCCCGCGGCACGTCGCCATGCGCGTCCACGAGCGCGGCTCCGGCGAGACCCGCTCCTGCGGCACCGGCGCCTGCGCCGTCGCCGTGGCCGCCATCCGCCGCGACGGCGCCGACCCCGCCGTCACCGGTCAGTCCGTCACGTACACCGTCGACCTCCCCGGCGGCACGCTCGTTATCACCGAACACCCCGACGGGCAGATCGACATGACGGGACCGGCCGTCATCGTCGCCGCGGGCGAGTTCGACACGGCCTGGCTCACCGAAACGGCTTTCGGCTGAGTCTTCCCTCTAATGGGTGATCCGGTTCACGCTGAGCGAGAGGCGGACTGCGCCACGTGGTGGGGTCGGTAGCATCAGGCACCGGCCCTGAGGGCTCACCCCATGCCCGCCACCGCCGGTCGAAGCCGCCGGAGGTGCCCATGAGTGCAGAGGCCACGAACCCCGAAGCACGTCCCGAAGCGCGCCCCGAACTCAGCAGACGGGGCCGAACCCGCCTTGACCTGCGACGACTCGGGCGCGCTGCCCTTCTCGGACCCACATCCCGAGACCGGCTCCCCGATGCCATCGGCCACGTGGCCGAGGCGCACCGCGCCCACCACCCGGACGCGGACCTGTCCCTCCTGCGCCGCGCGTACGTGCTCGCGGAGTCCTCGCACCGCGGCCAGATGCGCAAGAGCGGTGAGCCGTACATCACACATCCGCTCGCCGTCACCCTGATCCTCGCCGAACTCGGCGCCGAGACCACGACCTTGACAGCCTCTCTGCTGCACGACACGGTCGAGGACACCGAGGTGACCCTCGATCAGGTCCGCGCCGAGTTCGGCGACGAGGTCTGCTTCATCGTCGACGGCGTCACCAAGGTCGAGAAGATCGACTACGGGGCCGCCGCCGAGCCCGAGACCTTCCGCAAGATGCTCGTCGCCACCGGCAACGACGTCCGCGTGATGTCCATCAAACTCGCCGACCGGCTGCACAACATGCGCACCCTCGGCGTGATGCGCCCCGAGAAACAGGCGCGCATCGCCAAGGTCACCCGTGACGTCCTCATCCCGCTCGCCGAGCGGCTCGGCGTGCAGGCCCTCAAGACCGAGCTGGAAGACCTCGTCTTCGCGATCCTGCACCCCGAGGAGTACGAGCACACCCGCGCGCTCATCGCGGCCCACGCCGGGGAGCGCGACCCGCTGCCGGCCATCGCCGAATCCGTACGCGGCGTGCTGCGGGAGGCCGGCATCGCCGCCGAGGTGGTCGTACGGCCCCGGCACTTCGTCTCCGTGCACCGCATCGCCCGGGGGCGCGGCGAGCTGCGCGGCTCCGACTTCGGCCGCATCCTCGTCCTCGTCGGCGAGAACGCCGACTGCTACGCCGTACTGGGCGAGCTGCACACCTGCTTCACCCCGGTCGTCTCGGAGTTCAAGGACTTCATCGCCGCCCCGAAGTTCAACCTCTACCAGTCGCTGCACACCGCCGTCGCCACACCCGAGGGGTACGTGGCCGAAGTCATCGTCCGCACCCGCCAGATGCACCGGGTGGCCGAGGCCGGCGTCGTCGCCCTCGGCAATCCCTACGCCACCGCCCCGGCCGCGGAGTCCTCCGCCGACTGCGACGAGGAGCGGGTCGACCCGACCCGACCCGGCTGGCTCTCGCGGCTCCTCGACTGGCAGCAGTCCGCACCCGACCCCGACACCTTCTGGAGCGTGCTGCGCGCCGAGCTGGCCCAGGACCGCGAGATCACGGTGTTCCGCGAGGACGGCAGGGCCTCCGGCACGCTCAGCCTGCCCGCCGGCGCCAGCTGTATCGACGCCGCCTACGCGCAGTACGGCGAGGCGGCGCACGGCTGTATCGGCGCCCGGGTCAACGGGCGCCTCACCTCACTGGCCTCCCCGCTCTCCGACGGGGACACCGTTCAGCTGCTGCTCGCCCAGGACGCCTCCTCGGGGCCCGCCGCCGACTGGCTGGAGCACGCCAAGACCCCAGCCGCACGCATCGCCATCGGCAGCTGGCTCCAGGCGCACCCCGACACCGCGAAGCCCGCCGCCACCCCCGCCCGGGCGCCGCTGTCCGTGGTGGGCGCCCGGGGCGGCGGCGGCAACGCCGTGGCCGACCTCCCGGACGCCACCGTACGGCTGGCCGGCTGCTGCACCCCCGTACCGCCGGACGCCGTCGCCGGGTTCGTCGTACGGGGCGGGGCCGTCACCGTCCACCGCATCCACTGCGCGGCCGTGGCCCAGATGCGCGCGCTGGGGCGGACCTCCGTCGCCGTGCACTGGCGGGCCACGGCGGACTGCCGGGTCACGCTGCTCGCCGAATCGTTCGGCCGCCCGCACCTGCTGGCCGACCTGACCGAGGCCATCGCCCGCGAAGGGGTCGAAGTGGTCTCCGCGACCGTGGAGCCGCCCGTCGAACAGCGGGTCCGCCACACGTACACCCTGCAACTGCCCGACGCGACCGGGCTGCCGTCCCTGATGCGGGCGATGCGGGACGTGCCCGGGGTCTACGACGTGCGCCGGGCCTGACCCGGGGGAGGTCCGGACCCGGGAAGCCGCCCGGGGCGCCCGCGCGGGGCCAGGCCCGGGCGCACGGCCCCGGAAGGTCCCGTTCGGGTGGAACCGTCGCGCGCCGTACGCGGCGGCGCGGCGGGCGCTGGTAAGCGGTGGGGGATGCAGCTCTCCTCCCCGCGCCTGCGCGCCGCCCTGCTCGCCGCGGCCTCCCTCACCCTCGTCGCCGCCGTGCTGCCCCCGCCGAAGCCGCTGGGCATCGGCGACACGCTGTTCCCGCAGCTCGGGAACCCCGGGTACGACGTCCTCTCGTACGACCTCTCCCTCACGTACAAGGACAACAAGAGCCCGCTCGACGCGACAACCGTCATCGACGCCCGCGCGCTGGAGCCGCTGGAGCGGATCAACCTCGACTTCACCCACGGCACGGTCGCCTCCGCCCGCGTCAACGGCGAACCGGCGCGCTTCGAGAGCGCCGGCGAGGACCTCGTGCTCACCCCGGCGAGCCCGGTCGCGGCGAACGTCCCGCTCCACATCGAGATCCGGCACACCAGCGATCCGCGCGGCATCGCCGACGGGGGCTGGGTGCCCACCGACGACGGCCTGGCCATGGCCAACCAGGCCGACGCCGCCCACCGGGTCTTCCCGTGCAACGACCACCCCGCCGACAAGGCCTACTTCACCTTCCGGATCACCGCCCCGGCCGGTCTGACCGCCGTCGCCAACGGGGTGCAGGGAGCCCTCCCCGCCCCCCGGGCGGCGGGCGCGACCACCTGGACGTACCGCACCCTGCACCCGATGGCCACCGAGCTCGCACAGGTCTCCATCGGCGATTCGGCGGTGGTGGAGGCCACCGGTCCGCACGGGCTCCCGCTGCGCAGCGTGATCCCGGCCGCCGACCGCACACGGCTGGAGCCCTGGCTGGAGAAGACGGCCGGGCACGTCCGGTGGATGGAGGCGCGCGTCGGCGCCTACCCCTTCGAGAACTACGGGGTCCTGATCGCCAAGGCCAAGACCGGCTTCGAGCTGGAGACGCAGACCCTCTCGCTGTTCGAGAACGGCCTGTTCTCGGGTACGGGCTACCCCGCCTGGTACGTCGAGGCCGTGATGGTCCACGAGCTCGCCCACCAGTGGTTCGGCGACAGCGTCACCCCGCGCACCTGGTCCGACCTGTGGCTCAACGAGGGACACGCCACCTGGTACGAGGCCCTGTACGCGGACGGCCTCGGCAAGTACTCCATGGAGCGGCGCATGCGCGAGGCGTACCAGCGCTCCGACCAGTGGCGGGCGGCCGGCGGGCCCCCGGCCGCGCCGAAGGCCCCGGCACCCGGGGAGAAGGTCGGGCTCTTCCGGCCGGCCGTCTACGACGGGGCCGCGCTGATCCTGTACGCGCTGCGGCAGGAGATCGGCGAGAAGGCCTTCGACCGGGTCGAGCGGCGCTGGGTGGCCGAGCACAAGGACGGCACGGCCGGCACGGAGGACTTCGTACGCCTGGCCTCGGACGTGGCCGGACGGGACCTGACCGCCTTCCTGAAGCCGTGGCTGTACGGGAAGACCACCCCGGCCATGCCCGGGCACCCGGAGTGGGGCGGCCCGAAAAGCGTGTGACCCGCGGGGAACGGGCATGTCACCATCGACAGGGCCGGTCGACGGAGCCGCACACCGGGGGGAATCTCCCGGCGAGGCGACACGTTGGACGTGACAGAGTGGGAGTCACGCTCACACCCGGCCGCCACCATGCGTGACACGGCCGCATTCGACATCGACGTAAGGATCCAATGACCTCCTCTTCTTCCCCTTCCCAGGACGCGCGGGACGCACGGGACGTGCCGGACCCGCAGAGCTTCACCGAGAGCCTTCGGGCCGACGCCCTGATGGAAGAGGACGTCGCCTGGAGCCACGAGGTCGACGGAGACCGGGACGGCGAACAGTTCGAGCGCTCCGAGCGCGCGGCGCTGCGCCGCGTGGCCGGCCTCTCCACCGAGCTCGAAGACGTCACCGAGGTCGAGTACCGCCAGCTGCGCCTGGAGCGCGTCGTGCTGGTGGGCGTCTGGACCTCCGGAACGGTGCAGGACGCCGAGAACTCCCTCGCGGAGCTCGCCGCCCTCGCCGAGACGGCCGGCGCCCTCGTGCTCGACGGTGTCATCCAGCGCCGCGACAAGCCGGACCCGGCCACCTTCATCGGCTCGGGCAAGGCCCGCGAACTGCGCGACATCGTGCTGGAGAGCGGGGCCGACACCGTCGTCTGCGACGGCGAGCTCAGCCCCGGCCAGCTCATCGCCCTTGAGGACGTCGTCAAGGTCAAGGTGGTCGACCGGACCGCCCTGATCCTCGACATCTTCGCCCAGCACGCCAAGTCCCGAGAGGGCAAGGCACAGGTCGCCCTCGCGCAGATGCAGTACATGCTGCCGCGCCTGCGCGGCTGGGGTGCCTCGCTGTCCCGGCAGATGGGTGGCGGCGGCGGTGGCGGCATGGCCACCCGAGGCCCCGGTGAGACCAAGATCGAGACCGACCGGCGCCGGATCCGCGAGAAGATGGCGAAGATGCGCCGGGAGATCGCGGACATGAAGACCGGCCGCGACATCAAGCGGCAGGAACGACGCCGCAACAAGGTGCCCTCGGTCGCCATCGCCGGCTACACCAACGCGGGCAAGTCCTCGCTGCTCAACCGCCTCACGGGCGCGGGCGTACTGGTGGAGAACGCGCTGTTCGCCACCCTCGACCCGACCGTGCGCCGGGCCGAGACCCCCTCCGGCCGGATCTACACCCTGGCCGACACGGTCGGTTTCGTCCGGCACCTGCCCCACCACCTGGTCGAGGCGTTCCGCTCCACGATGGAGGAGGTCGGCGACTCCGACCTCATCCTGCACATCGTGGACGGCTCGCACCCGGCCCCGGAGGAGCAGCTGGCGGCGGTGCGCGAGGTCATCCGCGAGGTGGGCGCGGTCAACGTGCCCGAGATCGTGGTGATCAACAAGGCCGATGCCGCGGACCCGCTCGTCCTGCAGCGCCTGCTGCGCATCGAGCGGCACTCCATCGCCGTCTCGGCGCGCACCGGGCAGGGCATCGCTGAGCTCCTCGCGCTCATCGACTCCGAGCTGCCGCGGCCCGAGGTCGAGGTCGAGGCACTCGTGCCGTACACGCGCGGCTCGCTGGTCGCCCGGGCGCACGCCGAGGGTGAGGTGATCTCCGAGGAGCACACCCCGGAGGGCACCCTGCTGAAGGTGCGGGTCCACCAGGAACTCGCCTCGGACCTGGCCCCGTACGTACCGGCCAAGCGCTGACGGACGAGCGGACACACGACGGAGGGCCCCCGCGGTGCGGGGGCCCTCCGTTTTCGTGTACCCGGCCGGGACTACTTGAACTTGGCGCTCACCGCGTCGAAGATCCCCTTGGCCTCGGGCCCGAGCCGGGGTCCGGCCAGCCAGCCCGCCTTGGCGGGGCCGATCGAGGTGTTCGACACCAGCGCCGGCTTGCCGTCACTGCCCGTGGCCACCCAGCCGCCGCCGGAGGAGCCGCCGGTCATCGTGCAGCCGATGCGGTACATGACCGGGGTGCTCGCGGCCAGCGTCAGCCGGCCCGGCTTGTCGGTGCACTGGAAGGCCTTCTGGCCGTCGAACGGGGCCGCCGCCGGGTAGCCCGTCGCCGTGATGCCCGCGACCTTCGGCACCGCGGGGGCGTTGAACTCCACCGGGAGCGCCGCGCCGACCGTCTCCTCCAGGGACTTCCCGGTGCTCTTCTCCGGGGTCACGTGCAGCACCGCGAAGTCGTACGGGGCGCCCGCGCCACCGGTCGGACCGCCGTTCGCGATCCACTGGTCCGAGGTCTGCGCCCAGTCGCTCCACCACACGCCGTACGGGGCCACCTGCTCGCGCGGGGCGCCCTTGAGCTGCGCGGCCGGCTTGCCCGCGTTGTTGTACGAGGGGACGAAGGCGATGTTGCGGTACCAGCCACCCGACTTGCCCGCGTGCACGCAGTGGCCGGCCGTCCAGACCATGTTGGACTTGCCCGGGTGGGCCGGGTCCTTCACCACGGTCGCCGAGCAGACCATCGAGCCCTCGGGGCCGTCGAAGAACACCTTGCCGGACACCGGAACGCTGGTGTGGTACGGCGCGTTGGCGGCCTTGGCCTGCACCGGAGCCGGAGTCGGGTCCGTGACGCCCTGGTCCTTGCCGGCGTCCTGGTCGACGGCGGGGGGCTGCGGGGTCTTGTCGGCCTCACGCATCCGGTCCGGGTTCCACAGGTCCTCGATGATCGGGTTGACGTAGTCGCCCGCCTCGCGGAGCCAGTCCTCCTGCTTCCAGTTCTTCCACGCACCCCCCTTCCACTTGTCCAGGTCGAAGCCGTGCTGCTTGAGCCTCTCCTTGAGCTGGTCCGGGATCTTGACGGTCCCGTCGGCCTCGGTGGGGAGGCTCGCCGCCACGGTCGGCTTGGCGTCGCCGCCGGCCTCCCCGTCGCCGGGTCCGCAGGCCGCGGCGGTCATGGCGAGTGCCGCCGCGCACAGGATCGCGGTGACCGGTCGGTTCGGGCGCATGTCGTGAATCCCCCTGGTGATTCCGGATGTCAGACGCGGTGCAGTTGAGGTATTAGGGACACGCGGGGTGCGTGTCCCGGGTTCAGCACCCCACTATGCCGCTGCCGTTGGGGACGGCACAGCCCGGGGCCGTGGTTCCGCGACCGCGGGGCGCCGCGGGAGGACGCCGTGAAGTCCGGGCGAATTCGGGACGAAGTCCCGGCGGGACAAGGATCTTGGGACCACCCGTGATCCGCCGCCGTCACCGTCGTTGGTACGTACGGGGGATGGGGGGCGGCGTTCATGTTCGAGGCGCGATCCGATGGAGCAGTGCGTGCGGGAGGTCCGACAGTCGTGGCTTTGACCGAGCAGGGCGAGGCTGCCGCGCAGGTGCCGTCGCAGGGAACCCGGGCCGTGGGACCCGGAGGGGTGGAGGGCATCCTGCGGCGGCAGGCCATGCGGGAGTCCGCCGCCCGGACGTACGCGCGCTCGCTGCCCATCGTCCCGGTGCGCGCCCGGGGGCTGACCATCGAGGGCGCGGACGGGCGGCGTTACCTGGACTGCCTCTCCGGGGCCGGCACCCTCGCCCTCGGGCACAACCATCCCGTGGTGCTCGAAGCCGTACGGGGCGTCCTCGACTCCGGAGCCCCGCTGCACGTCCTGGACCTCGCCACCCCGGTCAAGGACGCCTTCACCACGGAGCTGTTCGCCTGCCTCCCGCCGGAGCTGGCCGCCGACGCGCGCGTCCAGTTCTGCGGGCCCGCCGGGACGGACGCGGTGGAGGCCGCGCTCAAGCTGGTCCGCACCGCCACCGGGCGCCCGGGGCTGTTGGCCTTCACGGGGGCGTATCACGGGATGACCGCCGGGGCGCTGGGCGCCTCGGGCGGAGCGCCGGACGTACGGGTGACCCGGCTGCCGTTCCCACAGGACCTCCGCTGCCCTTTCGGGGTCGGCGGTACCGAGGGGGCGCGGCTCGGGGCCCGTTGGACCGAGAGCCTGCTCGACGACCCCAAGGGCGGGGTGCCGACGCCCGCGGCGATGATCGTCGAGCCGGTGCAGGGCGAAGGCGGGGTGTTCCCGGCACCGGACGTGTGGCTGCGCCGGATGCGCGAGATCACCGAGGCCCGGGGGATCCCGCTGATCGCCGACGAGGTGCAGACGGGCGTGGGCCGCACCGGCGCCTTCTGGGGCGTCGACCACGCCGGGGTGGTGCCGGACGTGATGGTCCTGTCCAAGGCGATCGGCGGGAGCCTCCCGCTGGCGGTGATCGTGTACCGGTCGGGTCTGGACGTCTGGGCCCCGGGGGCCCACGCCGGCACGTTCCGGGGCAACCAGCTGGCGATGGCCGCCGGGACGGCCACCCTGGCGTACGTACGGAAGAACCGTCTCGCCGAGCGCGCGGGGGCCCTGGGCGAGCGGATGCTGACCGCCCTGCGCGGCCTGGCCGGCGAGCACCCCTGCATCGGGGAGGTCCGCGGCCGCGGCCTGATGATCGGCCTGGAACTCGTCGACCCGGAGACCGGCGCCGCGGCGCCGGTCCTCGCCGCGGCGGTCCGCCAGGAGTGCCTGGACCGCGGCCTGATCGTCGAACTCGGCGGCCGGGGCGCCAGTGTGGTCCGCCTGCTGCCCCCGCTGACCCTGACCGACGACCAGGCCGCGGCGGTCCTGGACCGACTGTCGGACGCCATCCCGGCGGCCGCCTCCCGACAACTCCACTGACTCCGAGGACCCTGCCATGCCCGAAGCCCCTCTCTCCACGCCGACCAGCGCCCCCGCCGGACCGGGCGGGAGCGCCGGGACCGCCCGGCCCGCGACGGGCAGCGTGCCGCGCCAGGAGAACGGCGTGCTGTGGCACCGGATCGGCGCCGGCGCAGCGGCCGGGACGGCCGACCCGCTGGACCATCCCGATCCGGGCGTCGCCGCCGAGGCCGCCTCCGTGGAGAACCTGCTGAGGTGCTGGGTCCGGGAGAACGGGATCGGACGGCCGGGCGTGGGCGTGCTGCGCATCCCCCTCCCCGCCTCCGGCACCGCTCTGCTCGTCGCCGTCCGCTACTGGTCCGCCACCGGCTGGCACCGCTTCGGCCCCGCCCGGCTGGAGGGCACGCCCGCCCACGCCCCCGCCGTGGACGCCGCCACCCTCGCCCCGCTGCTCGCCCGCGAGGGCGGCCCCGACGGGCGCGGCGGCGCCGACCTCGCCGGCCGGGTCTGCGACTCGGTCCGCCGCACCGCCGAGTTCATCGCCGACCGGCGCGAACGGCCCACCCCGCCCGAGCCCGTCGCCGGTGACCTCTTCCTCACCGCCGAACAGTCCCTCCTCCTCGGCCACCCCCTCCAGCCGGACCCGAAGAGCCGCGAGGGACTCTCCGAGGCCGAGATCCGCCGCTACTCACCCGAACTCCACGGCTCCTTCCCCCTGCACTGGCTCGCCGTCGCCCCCTCCGCCCTCGCCACCGGCTCCGCCTGGACCGAACGCGGCCGCCCCGTCTCCGCCGCCCGGCTCCTCGGCCGGCTCACCCCCGGGCTCCCTCTGCCCGAGGGGACGACCCCCCTTCCCCTGCACCCCTGGCAGGCCCGCGACCTGCTCCAGCGCCCCGCCGTCGCCGCCCTCCGCGACGCGGGACTCCTGTACGACCTGGGCCCGTTCGGCGAGCCCTGGTATCCGACCTCCTCCGTCCGCACCGTCCACCGCCCCGGCGCCCCCGTGATGCTCAAGCTCTCCCTGGGCCTGCGCATCACCAACTCCCGCCGTGAGAACCTCCGCAAGGAACTCCACCGCGGCGTCGAGGTGCACCGGCTGCTCCGCACCGGCCTCGCGGAACAGTGGCAGGCGGCCCACCCGGGCTTCGACATCGTGCGCGACCCCGCCTGGATCGCCGTCGACGCCCCGGACGGCACCCCCGTTCCCGGACTCGACACGGTCCTGCGACACAACCCCTTCCGTTCCCGCGACGACGCCGTCTGCATCGCTGCACTCACCTCGCCCCGCCCGTGGCCGGGCCGGACCACCATGCGCTCCCGGCTCGCCGAGACCGTCTCCCGGCTGGCCGCCGCAACCGGGCGCCCGACCGCCGCCGTCTCCGCCGAGTGGTTCCTGCGCTACCTCGATCACGTCGTCCTGCCGGTCCTGGCCTTCGACGCACTCGCCGGCATCGCCCTCGAAGCGCACCAGCAGAACACGCTGGTCCTCCTCGACCCGGCCGGCTGGCCGGTCGGCGGCCGCTACCGCGACAACCAGGGCTACTACTTCCGCGCCTCCCGCCGCGCGGAACTGGAGCGCCGCCTCCCCGGTATCGGCAGCGCCAGCGACACCTTCGTCTCCGACGCCGTCACCGACGAACGCTTCGCCTACTACCTCGGAATCAACAACGTCCTCGGTCTCATCGGCGCCTTTGGATCCCAGCAACTCGCCGACGAGCGCGTCCTGCTCGCCGCCTTCCGCCGGTTCCTCGGCAAGGCCTCCGGACTCGGACCGCTCCCCGCCCGGCTGCTCGACTCACCCACCCTCCGCTGCAAGGCGAACCTGCTCACCCGGCTGGGCGGCCTCGACGAGCTCGTCGGCCCCGTGGACTCCCAGTCCGTCTACGTCACCATCGCCAACCCCCTTCACGATTGAGTGCCGATGCCCTCCACCGACACCTCTGCTTACGCCCCCACCGCTGCCGTCGACCCCGCCACCGCGGGCATCCGGATCCCCGGACGCCGGCTCACCGCCCGGCTTCTGCCGCTGCTCGCCGAAGCCGAACTGCTCGACTCCCCGGCCGGCTGGGGCACCGCCGCCACCCCCGTCGGGCCCCTCCGCCTCGAACCCGTACGCCTCGGCCGTGACCTGGAGCTGCTGACCGGCTGGATGAACGACCCCGAGGTGGCCGCGTACTGGGAGCTCGCAGGCCCCGCCGCCGTCACCGCCGCCCACGTACGCTCCCAGCTCGACGGGAACGGCCACAGCATCCCTTGCCTCGGCGTCCTCGACGGCACGCCGATGAGCTACTGGGAGATCTACCGGGCCGACCTCGACCCGCTCTCCCACCACTACCCGGCGCGCCCCCACGACACGGGTATCCACCTGCTCATCGGAGACGGCACGAACCGCGGCCGCGGTCTGGGCACCGCCCTGCTGCGGGCCGTCGCCAACCTGGTGCTCGACAACCGCCCCCGCTGCACCCGCGTCATCGCCGAACCGGACATCCGCAACACCCCCTCCGTATCAGCCTTCCTCAGCTCCGGATTCCGCTGCTCCGCGGAGATCGACCTCCCCGGGAAGCGGGCGGCGTTGATGATCCGCGAGCGAGCCCTGCGCAACCTCATCTGATCCATCCGAGCCTCCCCGTTCACGCCTCACCCTTCGAAAACTCTGCGTCGCGCAGCAAAGTTCCCGATCCCCGAGGAGTCCCGTGCCGAATTTTCCCGCCGCCTCCGACTCCGCCGGCCACCCCTTCGCGGAAGCTGTCGTTCCGCCCTCCCCCCAACACCCCTGCACGCCCCCCGAACTCACCGCCGCGACCTGGGAGTCCGCCGCCCGCCGACTCCTCGCCAAGATGCTGGCCGAGTTCGCCTACGAGGAGATCGTCAGCCCCCTGCGGACTCCCGCTCCGGCCACCGCCGCCGGAGACGCCTGGCAGCTGACCCTCGACGACGGCAGCAGCCTCGGCTTCCGGGCCCGCCGCCGCGCGTACGGCAGCTGGCACGTCGCCCCCGACACCATCACGCTGACCCCGCCGCCCCCGTCCGCGGAGCCCCCGACCGCCTTCGGGGACCCGTACGCCTTCCTCCTGCGCACCCGCACCCTCCTCGGCCTCGACGGCTCCACCCTCGGCCACCTCGTCCGCGAGCTCAGCGCCACCCTCGCCGCCGACGCCCGCATCGACCACACCGCGCTCACCGCGGACGTCCTCGCCGACCTCGACCACGCCGAGCTCGAAGGCCACCAGACCGGACACCCCTGGCTCGTCCTCAACAAAGGCCGCATGGGACTGTCCGCCGCCGACACCGCCGCCTGGGCCCCCGAGGCCCGCACCCGCCAGAGGCTGCCCTGGCTCGCCGCCCACACCTCCCTCGCCGCCTACCGCGGCACGGCCGGCCTGGAAGACCCGGCCCGCCTCTACGCCCGGGAACTCGACCCCGTCACCCGGGACGGCTTCGACCGGGCCCTGCGCGCCCGCGGCCTCGACCCGCTCGGCTACCTCTACCTCCCGGTCCACCCCTGGCAGTGGGACGAGATCGTGCTGCCCCTCTTCGCCCCGGCCCTGGCCTCGGGCGCCCTGGTCCCGCTCCCCGCCGACCCCGACATACGCGTTCCGCAGCAGTCCGTCCGCACCTTCCTCAACCTCACCCGCCCCGACCGGCACAGCGTGAAACTGCCGCTCTCCGTCTTCAACACCCTCGTCTGGCGCGGCCTGCCCTCCGACCAGTCCGCCGCCGCCCCCGCCGTCACCGCCTGGATCCGCTCGCTCCACGACGCCGACCCCTTCCTCCGCGACGAATGCCGCGTGGTCCTCCTCGGCGAGGTCGCGTCGGTCACCGTGCGCCACCCCGTCTACGACGAGCTCCCCGACGCCCCGTACCAGTACAAGGAGCTCCTCGGAGCGATCTGGCGCGAGCCGCTGACCGGCCGGCTCGCCCCCGGCGAGCGGGCCCGTACGCTCGCCTGCCTCCTCCACGTCGACCCGCGCGGCCGGTCCTTCACCGCCGAGCTCGTCGCCCGGTCCGGACTCGCCCCCGCCCGCTGGCTCCGGAGGCTCTTCGCCGCCCTGCTGCCGCCCCTGCTCCACTTCCTCTACCGCTACGGCACCGTGTTCTCCCCGCACGGCGAGAACACCACCGTGATCTTCGACGAGCACGAGGTACCGGTCCGGCTAGCCCTGAAGGACTTCGTGGGCGAGGTCAACATCTGCCGCGAACCGCTGCCCGAGCTCGCTGGCGTGCCCGCCGAGGTGCGGGCCGCACTGCGCGACAAACCCGCGGCCTTTCTGCCCCAGTACATCCACTCCGGTCTCTTCGTCGGGGTCTTCCGCTACCTGGCCGCCCTGTGCGAGGACCGCCTCGGCGTCCCCGAGGCGGAGTTCTGGTCGCTCGTACGGGCGGAGATCCTGCGCCACCACGCCCGCTTCCCCGAGCTCAAGGAGCGCCACGCGCTCTTCGACCTGCTCGGCGAGCGCATCGGGCGGCTCTGCCTGAACCGCAACCGGCTGTACGAGGACGGCTACCGCGACCGCCCCGACCGCCCGAAGGCGGTGGAGCACGGCACCGTGCCCAACCCCTTGTACCTGCCATGAATCCCGGTCGTGGCGGTCACTGTCGGTGGCGCCCCGTAGGGTTGTCATTGCTATGACGAAGCCCTCCCTCCCCGACCTGCTGCACGCCGCCGTCTCCGCCGTCGGCGGTACGGAGCGGCCCGGCCAGGTGGCCATGGCCGAAGCCGTCGCCGAAGCGATCGACGACAACACGCACCGGCTGATCCAGGCCGGTACCGGCACCGGAAAGTCCCTCGGCTACCTGGTGCCGGCCCTCGCGCACGGCGAGCGCGTGGTCGTGGCCACCGCCACCCTCGCCCTCCAGCGGCAGCTGGTCGAGCGCGATCTGCCCCGGACGGTGGACGCGCTGCACCCGCAGCTCCGCCGCCGCCCGCAGTTCGCCATGCTCAAGGGCCGCTCCAACTACCTGTGCCTGCACCGGCTCCACGAGGGCGCGCCGCAGGACGAGGAGGAGGGCCTCTTCGACCAGTTCGAGGCGGCCGCTCCCACCAGCAAGCTCGGCCAGGACCTGCTGCGGCTGCGCGACTGGGCGGACGAGACGGAGACCGGCGACCGGGACGATCTGACCCCCGGCGTCTCCGACAAGGCCTGGTCGCAGATCTCCGTCTCCTCCCGGGAGTGCCTGGGCGCGACGAAGTGCGCGTACGGCGCCGAGTGCTTCGCCGAGGCCGCCCGCGAGCGGGCCAAGCTGGCCGACGTGGTCGTCACCAACCACGCCCTGCTGGCCATCGATGCCATCGAAGGCGCCCCGGTGCTGCCGCAGCACGAGGTGCTGATCGTGGACGAGGCCCACGAGCTGGTCTCCCGGGTGACCGGTGTCGCCACCGGCGAGCTCACCCCGGGCCAGGTCAACCGCGCCGTGAAGCGCGCGGCCAAGCTGGTCGACGAGAAGACCGCGGACTCGCTCCAGACCGCGTCCGAGTCGTTCGAGCGGGTCATGGAGCTGGCCCTGCCGGGCCGGCTGGAGGAGCTTCCCGAGGACCTCGGGTACGCGCTGGCGGCCCTGCGGGACGCCGCGCGCAATGTCATCTCGGCGATCGGCGCGACCCGCGACAAGTCCGTCCACGACGAGGACGCCGTCCGCAAGCAGGCCCTGGCCGCGGTGGAGAACGTCCACGGAGTGGCCGAGCGGATCCTGCTGGGCTCCGAGTACGACGTGCTCTGGTACGAGCGGCACGACCGCTTCGGAGCCACCCTGCGCGTCGCCCCGCTGTCGGTGTCCGGCCTCCTGCGCGAGAAGCTGTTCGAGGACCGCTCGGTGGTGCTGACCTCGGCGACCCTCAAGCTGGGCGGGGACTTCAACGGGGTCGCGGCCTCGCTGGGCCTGTCCCCGGAAGGGGTCGAGGCGGAGGACGCCCCGGCCTGGAAGGGCCTGGACGTCGGCTCGCCGTTCGACTATCCGAAGCAGGGCATCCTCTATGTCGCGAAGCACCTGGCCACGCCCGGCCGGGAGGGTACGCGCGGCGACATGATGGACGAGCTCGCCGAGCTGATCGAGGCGGCCGGCGGCCGCACGCTCGGTCTGTTCTCCTCCATGCGGGGCGCGAAGGCCGCCGCCGAGGAGCTGCGCGGCCGGCTGGACAACCCGATCCTGCTCCAGGGCGAGGAGACGCTGGGCGAGCTGATCAAGGCGTTCGCGGCGGACCCGAAGACCTGTCTGTTCGGGACGCTGTCGCTCTGGCAGGGCGTGGACGTGCCCGGTCCCAGCTGCCAGCTCGTGATCATGGACCGTATTCCGTTCCCGCGTCCGGACGATCCGCTGATGAGCGCCCGGCAGAAGTCGGTCGAGGAGCACGGCGGCAACGGCTTCATGGCCGTCGCGGCCACACATGCGGCGCTGCTGATGGCCCAGGGTGCCGGCCGTCTCGTACGGGCCTCCGGTGACCGCGGCGTCGTGGCGGTCCTGGACCCCCGGCTGGCCACGGCCCGGTACGGGAGCTTCCTGAGGGCCACGCTGCCGGACTTCTGGTACACCACGGACCGCAACCAGGTCCGCCGCTCGCTGGCCGCCATCGACGCTGCCGCTCAGGCGGACGGCAAGTAGCTGCGCCGAGCGGTTCCGCACGGAACAAAACAACCCCCGGGACCGGCGCAGTGGGTCCCGGGGGTTGGCTAGGAAGGGGCGCGGGGTCAGACGCGGCGCAGTACCGCGACGACCTTGCCGAGGATGGTCGCCTCGTCACCGGGGATCGGCTGGTAGGCGGCGTTGTGCGGGAGCAGCCAGACGTGGCCGTCCTCGCGCTTGAAGCGCTTGACCGTGGCCTCGCCGTCGAGCATCGCGGCCACGATGTCGCCGTTCTCCGCGACCGGCTGGCGGCGGACCGTGACCCAGTCGCCGTCACAGATGGCGGCCTCGATCATCGAGTCGCCGACTACCTTCAGCACGAAGAGCTCACCGTCACCGACGAGCTGGCGGGGGAGCGGGAACACGTCCTCCACCGACTCCTCGGCGAGGATCGGGCCGCCGGCCGCGATCCGGCCGACCAGCGGTACGTACGAGGCGGCGGGCTTGCCGGTGGTGTCCGTGGGCTGCGAGCTGGGCTGGTCCGAGCCCCGGACCTCGTACGCCCGGGGGCGGTGCGGGTCGCGACGGAGGAAGCCCTTGCGCTCCAGGGCCATCAGCTGGTGGGCCACCGACGACGTGCTGGACAGGCCGACGGCCTGGCCGATCTCCCGCATCGACGGCGGGTAGCCGCGCCGCTGCACCGAGTCGCGGATGACCTCGATGACCCTGCGCTGCCGGTCCGTGAGCCCGGAGCTGTCGGCGCGGATGCCCGGAGGTCGCCCTGGCAGTGAGCGTGCGGGGCGCGCGGGCTCCGCCTCCGGGTTCAGGCTTGCGTCGTTCATGGGATGCACCGGCTCGAGTCGGCTCTGGGAGCGGTTCTGGGCAGTGATGGTGGCACTGTCTGCGGTGGTGGTCACGTCGGCGGCCCCTCTCGAAATGTTCTCCCTAGCTGGACAACGGTAGTTGCTTTCGAAAGGTTGCGCCAAACACACGTTCGAGTGAAAAAACGCGGATCGTCCAACCTGGACACATCAAGGGGTGTATGGACGATCGGTCCGCCGAACGCGGGTTCGGTCCGGCGTCCGTTGTTTACGGTACCCTTCCCGATCGGATCGCCGCCCTCCGGTCCTGTGCCCAGTGTGGCACCGGGAACGGCCCCGTCCGGGCATCGCGCGGGGCGACACGCGGAACGAAGTAAATCCAGCGCAACCCAAGATCTAGTGGTTGGATGAGCGCTGCCACCCAGAAGTTGTGGTCCCCGGTCCTCCGAGGTCCTCGGTATCGCATATGCTGGTGGCTGCTTCACGAGCCCCCGACCCGGACCCGTCCCGGTCGTTCAGGCGCCTCGTGAGGTGATTCGGTCGTGCCAAGAGGGAGGGTGAGGGAACCATGCACTGCCCCTTCTGCAGGCACCCCGACAGCCGCGTCGTCGACAGCCGCACCACGGACGACGGCACGTCGATCCGCCGGCGCCGTCAGTGCCCCGACTGCTCCCGTCGCTTCACGACGGTGGAGACGGCCTCGCTGATGGTCATCAAGCGCAGCGGGGTGACCGAACCCTTCAGCCGTACCAAGGTCATCTCCGGCGTGCGCAAGGCGTGCCAGGGACGGCCGGTCACCGAGGACGCCCTCGCCAAACTCGGCCAGCGGGTCGAGGAGGCGCTGCGCGCCACCGGGAGCGCCGAGCTGACCACCCATGACGTGGGTCTGGCCATACTCGGCCCGTTGCAGGAGCTCGACCTGGTCGCGTACCTGCGGTTCGCGTCCGTTTACAAGGCGTTCGACACCCTCGAAGACTTCGAGACCGCCATCGCGGAACTCCGCGTGCCGCGGCCTCATGCCCAAGAGTGCGAGCCCGCCCGGACCCCCGCGGTCCCCGTGCCCGCCTCCGCCGCCGACTGACCGGGTGGCCGCAGCGCAGCGCGGCCGCTGCCCGGGACAGCCAGGCGAAGAAACGTAGATACAAGACAGGCAGTGCCGCGGAATAACGCTGGCACTTTAGGGCGTTTTTGCCCGCATATGGGAGGAAGCGGCATGACAGAGACGGCGAGCGGCTCGGCACGAGGTTCCCGCGCCAAGGGGACCAAGACTGCCAAGAGCGGCCTGCGGATCGAGCGCATCCACACCACCCCCGGCGTGCACCCGTACGACGAGGTGAGCTGGGAGCGCCGTGACGTCGTCATGACGAACTGGCGCGACGGCTCGGTGAACTTCGAGCAGCGCGGCGTCGAGTTCCCCGACTTCTGGTCGGTCAACGCGGTCAACATCGTCACCAGCAAGTACTTCCGCGGCGCAGTCGGCACCCCGCAGCGCGAGACCGGTCTCAAGCAGCTCATCGACCGCATCGTGAAGACCTACACGAAGGCCGGCGAGGACCACGACTACTTCGCGTCCCCGGCCGACGCGGAGATCTTCGAGCACGAGCTGACCCACGCCCTCCTGCACCAGGTCTTCAGCTTCAACTCCCCGGTGTGGTTCAACGTCGGCACGCCCCAGCCGCAGCAGGTCTCCGCCTGCTTCATCCTCGCCGTCGACGACTCCATGGAGTCGATCCTCGACTGGTACAAGGAAGAGGGCATGATCTTCAAGGGCGGCTCCGGCGCCGGCCTGAACCTCTCCCGCATCCGCTCCTCCAAGGAGCTCCTCTCCTCGGGCGGCAACGCCTCCGGTCCGGTCTCCTTCATGCGCGGCGCCGACGCGTCCGCCGGAACGATCAAGTCGGGCGGCGCCACCCGCCGCGCGGCCAAGATGGTCGTCCTGGACGTGGACCACCCGGACGTCGAGGACTTCATCGCCACCAAGGTGAAGGAAGAGGAGAAGATCCGCGCCCTGCGCGACGCGGGCTTCGACATGGACCTGGGCGGCGACGACATCACGTCCGTCCAGTACCAGAACGCCAACAACTCCGTCCGCGTGAACGACGAGTTCATGACGGCCGTCGAGAACGGCACCGAGTTCGGCCTGCGCGCCCGCATGACCGGCGAGATCATCGAGAAGGTCGACGCCAAGGCGCTCTTCCGCAAGCTGGCCGAGGCCGCGTGGGCCTGCGCCGACCCGGGCATCCAGTACGACGGTGTGATCAACAACTGGCACACCTGCCCCGAATCCGGCCGCATCACCGCCTCGAACCCGTGCAGCGAGTACATGCACCTGGACAACACGTCCTGCAACCTCGCCTCGCTGAACCTGATGAAGTTCCTCAACGACGACGGCAAGGGCAACCAGTCCTTCGACGCCGAGCGCTTCGCCAAGGTCGTCGAGCTCGTCATCACCGCGATGGACATCTCCATCTGCTTCGCGGACTTCCCGACGCAGAAGATCGGCGAGAACACGCGCGCCTTCCGCCAGCTCGGCATCGGCTACGCCAACCTGGGCGCCCTGCTGATGGCGACGGGCCACGCGTACGACTCGGACGGCGGCCGCACCCTCGCCGCGTCGATCACCTCGCTGATGACCGGCACCGCGTACAAGCGCTCCGCCGAGCTGGCCGCCATCGTCGGCCCGTACGACGGCTACGCCCGCAACGCCGAGGCGCACAAGCGCGTCATGAAGCAGCACGCCGACGCCAACGCCGTCGCGCCGCGCACCGAGGACCTGGACAACTCGATCTGGGCCGCGGCCACCGAGGCCTGGCAGGACGTCCTGCGACTCGGCGAGAAGAACGGCTTCCGCAACTCCCAGGCCTCCGTCCTCGCGCCGACCGGCACCATCGGTCTCGCGATGTCCTGCGACACCACCGGTGTCGAGCCGGACCTGGCCCTGGTCAAGTTCAAGAAGCTCGTCGGCGGCGGCTCGATGCAGATCGTCAACGGCACCGTCCCGCAGGCCCTGCGCCGCATGGGCTACCAGGAGGAGCAGATCGAGGCGATCGTCGCCCACATCGCCGAGCACGGCGTGGTCGTCGACGCCCCGGGTCTGAAGACCGAGCACTACGAGGTCTTCGACTGCGCGATGGGCGAGCGCTCCATCTCCGCGATGGGCCACGTCCGCATGATGGCCGCGATCCAGCCCTGGATCTCCGGCGCGATCTCGAAGACGGTCAACATGCCGGAGACGGCGACCGTCGAGGAGATCGAGGAGATCTACTTCGAGGCGTGGAAGATGGGCGTCAAGGCGCTCGCGATCTACCGCGACAACTGCAAGGTCGGCCAGCCCCTCTCCGCGAAGAAGAAGGAAGAGGAGAAGGAGGAGGTCACCGCCAAGGCGGAGGACACCATCCGCGCGGCCGTCGAGAAGGTCATCGAGTACCGCCCCGTCCGCAAGCGCCTTCCCAAGGGCCGCCCGGGCATCACCACCTCCTTCACGGTGGGTGGCGCCGAGGGCTACATGACGGCCAACTCCTACCCGGACGACGGCCTGGGCGAGGTCTTCCTGAAGATGTCCAAGCAGGGTTCGACCCTCGCGGGCATGATGGACGCCTTCTCGATCGCCGTCTCGGTCGGCCTGCAGTACGGCGTTCCGCTGGAGACGTACGTCTCGAAGTTCACGAACATGCGCTTCGAGCCGGCCGGCATGACGGACGACCCGGACGTGCGGATGGCGCAGTCGATCGTCGACTACATCTTCCGCCGCCTGGCGCTGGACTTCCTGCCCTTCGAGACCCGCTCGGCGCTCGGCATCCACACCGCCGAGGAGCGTCAGCGCCACCTGGACACCGGTTCGTACGAGCCGATGGAGGAGGACCTCGACACCGAGGCCCTCGCCCAGTCGGCCCCGCTGGCCGCCGTCCCGGCAGCGCCCAAGCCGATCGCGGTCGTCGAGGTCCAGGCCCCGAAGACGGCGCACTCCAGCGCCGAACTGGTCGAGATGCAGCTCGGCGTCTCCGCCGACGCCCCGCTGTGCTTCTCCTGCGGTACGAAGATGCAGCGCGCCGGCTCCTGCTACATCTGCGAGGGCTGCGGCTCCACCAGCGGCTGCAGCTGAAAGTAGACGCCCACCAGGCGTGACGCGCCTGGTCGAAACGGGGAGCCGGCGAAATGCCGGCTCCCCGTCGGCGTCCCGGCGGAAGTTCGCCCGCCGGCTCGGCCGCTCCCGGCCGTATCGGGTCAGTGGGGGATGCGGCGGGACGGGCGGGTGACGAGGTCCTCGCGGAATTCCGCGATCCGGGATTGGACCTGGCGCATGAGGTGGGTGTCCTCGATGCGGTCCAGGTAGAGGCAGCGCGCGGCCAGCCCCGGCAGGTCGAAGGCGAAGCACAGCGACATGAGCGGGTTCACGAAGAGCTCGCTGCCGCTGGTGCGGCTGGTGAACTGCGCGTCGCCGAAGGAGCCGCGGACGGCCGCGGCGATGGAGCCGTTGACGATGCTGGGGCGGTCCGGGGTCCGCTCCTGGGCGTGGGCGACCGCGTCGAGGAAGAGCGCGCCCTCACGGGTGGCGCGCGGTACGGAGAAGGCGCCGAGGTACGCGCCCTCGCGCTCCAGCGCGGCGATGTTCTCCAGTACGAGCGCGTGGCTGACCCCGTGGTACGCGTCCACGCCGAAGCCGACCGACACGACGAGGCGCTGGGGTACGTCGTCGAGGGCGGCCAGAGCCGCGACGCTGGTCAGGTCCTCCTCGGGGGTGCCGAGGCCCGCTTCGTCGCCGCGCATGAGGATGTCGGTCCCGCCGTCGACCAGGACGACCGCGTCGATGCGGTGGAGGTCGATCAGCGCGCGGTAGGCGGCGCGCAGCGGCTGCACCCCGGTCTGGGGGAAGGCGTAGACGGTGGCCGGGTAGCCGTGCGCCTCCAGCCACTGGGCCAGGGTCCGCTCGGGGAAGTACGCCTGGTGGGGCGCGGTGTCCGGGGTGATGGCGGCGAGGTCGGGAGCCGCCCAGTCCTCGACGGGCAGCCCGGCGAGGTGGCTGAAGGAGAGGTTCGCCAGGTGGACCTCCTTGCCCTGGTGGATGAGGGAGAGGGCGAGGGGGAGTCCGGCGTAGATGTCGAAGCCGCCGCCCGCTCCCGCGACCAGGATGCGTTCGGCGTCGGCGAGGCGGCCGAAGAGCGGGTTGGTGTGCAGGTCGGTCATGGAGATCATTGTGCGGGGCGCGCAGGCGCCGGCGTCCCGGATTTTCCGGGAGGGGACGGCGGCCCGCGCCGGGCAGGGACGGCCTGGACCGAGGCAGCGGGGAGACGGGGGAGACATGTGGAGTGGTGAACAGCTGGATCTGGACGCCTATCTGGCGCGGATCGGATACGACGGACCGGTCGGGGAGGGCGGGGAACTTCGGGCCGACCTCGGGACGTTGTACGCAGTGCACCGGGCCCACACCGGTGCCATCGCCTTCGAGAACCTGGACGTGCTGCTCGGCCGCCCCGTCGAGCTGGACGTCAAGGCTCTGGAGGAAAAGCTCGTGCACGGCCGCCGCGGCGGCTACTGCTACGAGCAGAACTCGCTGCTGGCCGCTGCCCTGGAGCGGATCGGCTTCGAGGTCTCCGGGCGCGGCGCCCGCAACCGCACCCGGGGGGACACCCTCCTCGCGGTGACGCACGCCGTCCTCGTCGTCACCGTCGAGGGCGAACCCTGGCTGTGCGATGCCGGGTTCGGGCACCAGGGGCCGCGCGAGCCCGTCCCGCTGGCACGGCCCGGTGCCGAGGTGGTGCAGGGGGAGTGGACGTACGCCGTCCGCGAGGAGGAAGAGGGGATCCTCGCGCTGTCCATCCTGCGCGAGGGCGTCTGGCGGGACCTGTACGCGTTCTCCCCGCAGCGCTACCACCCCGTGGACTACGTCCTGCTCAACCACTACAGCTCCACCCACCCGCGCTCCGTCTTCGTCGGGAGGGTGATCGTCCAGCACCCGGGCGACTCCGTCCGCAGTCCCGTCCGCCGGGCGCTCGTGGGGCGGGAGCTCACCCGGCTCCACGCCGACGGGCGGGTCGAGCGGCGTTCCGCGGACCCCGATGAGCTCCTCGCGCTGCTCGACCGGGAGTTCGGGCTTCGGCTGTCCGGGCGGGATGCGGAGGAACTGGTGCGGATCAACCGCGCTGAGGACTGACCGGGGCCGCGCCGGGCCCGTACGATGGCGCGGTGCTGGTCAAGTGGATTCGCTGCACGGTGACGGACCGACGCGGGTTCGAGCGCGGGCAGCGCAAATGGGCGGGGCTGCCCGGCGAGCCGGGATTCCGGGGACAGGGCGGCGGATGGAGCCGGGGGCGGCAGGGGGTGGCGCATGTCTTCGCGTTTTGGGAGAGCCGTTCGTTCTACGACTCCTTCATGGCCCGCTCGCACGACCGGCTCGCCGCGTCCCAGACCGGGACTTACACGAACGCGCGGGTCACGCTCTTCGACCACCGCTTCGACGTGAAGACCGGCTTCGAGCCGCGCTTCACCGACGCGGACGTCGTGCGGGTCGCCCACACACGCGTGCGGGAGGGGCGCGTGGACCACTTCGCCCTCATGCAGGAGAAGGTGTGGAACCCGGCCATGGCCGGCTCACCCGGAATGATCCGGGGCCTGTTCGGGGAGGCGCCGGGCCGGGAGTTCCTGGTCCTGTCGATGTGGCATGCCGCCGCCGAGCACGGCAAATACCGCCAGGAGCGGGTCGAGCGGCTTTCGCTGCGCGCCCAGACCGAGGCCGACGTGGAAGCCCTCACCGGTGACGTCGTCGACCTCGAACCCACCTGGACGGTATGACCGTACGACGATCGGCGGGCCGACCGGCGAGCCCGGGTGCTCGGCCCGCCGGCCGCCGCATAGGGTCGGGGGATGGCACGACCACGGCGCATCGTCCTTGTCCGGCACGGGGAATCGGAGGGCAATGCCGATGACACGGTGTACGAACGGGAGCCCGACCACGCCCTGCGGCTGACCGCCCAGGGCCGCGAGCAGGCCGCGGAGGCCGGAGTACGGCTGCGCGGGCTCTTCGGGGACGAGGCCATCAGCGCGTACGTCTCCCCGTACCGCCGGACCCTCCAGACCTTCCGGGAGCTGAGGCTGGACCCGGGGCGGGTGCGGATGCGCGAGGAGCCCAGGCTGCGGGAGCAGGACTGGGGGAACTGGCAGGACCGGGACGACGTACGGCTGCAGAAGGCCTACCGCGACGCGTACGGGCACTTCTTCTACCGCTTCGCGCAGGGGGAGTCCGGCGCGGACGTCCACGACCGGGTCGGATCCTTCCTGGAGAGCCTCTACCGCAGCTTCGAGGCGCCCGACCACCCGCCGAACGTGCTGCTGGTGACGCACGGGCTGACCATGCGGCTGTTCTGCATGCGGTGGTTCCACTGGTCGGTGGCCGAGTTCGAGGCGCTGTCCAACCCCGGGAACGGCGAATACCGGGTGCTCCTGCTGGGACCGGACGGGCGCTACCGGATGGACCGCCCGTTTGAGAGGTGGACCACACCGGAGCCTTATGACCTGGACGGCTAAACTGACGCGGGATGACCGCTGACTCCGCTTCCGAACGGCGCTACGCACGCGCCCTGGCCAGCCTCCGCGGGCTGGCCCTGGGTGACGCCCTGGGCTCCCAGTACTTCGTCCCCGTGAACTACCCCCTCCTCAAGCGCCGCGAGCTGCCCGCCGGCACCGGCACCTGGCAGTGGACCGACGACACCGAGATGGCCTGCTCGGTGGTCGCCGTCCTCGCCGCGCACGGGCGCATCGACCAGGACGCCCTGGCGAGCTCCTTCGCCCACCACCACGACTTCGACCGCGGCTACGGGCCCGCCGTCAACCGGATGCTCCGCCTCGTCCGGGAGGGCGAGGACTGGCGCACGCTGGCCGCCGAGCTGTTCAACGGGCAGGGCTCGTGGGGCAACGGCGCGGCCATGCGGATCGCTCCGCTGGGTGCCTGGTACGCCGACGATCCGGAGCAGGCCACGCACCAGGCGGAGATCTCCGCCTACACCACGCACCAGCACCGCGAGGCGGTCTGTGGAGCGATGGCCGTGGCGGCGGCGGCCGCGCTGGCGGCGGACCCGGCGGGTCCGCCGAAGGCCGGCGACCTGCTGGACGGGGTGATCGCCCTGGTGCCGCGCAGCGCGGTGGGGGCGGGACTGCGGCGGGCCCGGGACATGCTGGACTACGGCGATGCGACGACGGTCGCGGCGGTACTGGGCTGCGGGCGGCGGACGAGCGCGCACGACACGGTGCCGTTCGCCCTGTGGTCGGCGGCGCGGTCGCTGGACGACTACGAGCGGGCGTTCTGGACCACCGCGCAGGTGGGCGGGGACGTGGACACGACCTGCGCCATCGTGGGCGGGGTGCTGGGGGCGCGCGGCGACGCGGCACTGCCGGCCGCCTGGCTGTCCCGTACGGAGGCCCTGCCGGCCTGGCTGCCGGAGACGGCGGTGCGCTGACCCCGGGGGACATGGGCCGCGGCGATTGTCACGGTCCTGCCACAGGGGCTTTCCCGGCGGGCTGAACCCGCATGTCACGGGCCTAACCTGTCCGCTCCGCCGCCTCCGTCGCGATGACGCGGGCGGCCGACAGGGGAGGGGAACCCGATGCCGGAGAACACCGATGGCGAGCCCGGGAACGTGACCGGGAGTGTGACCGGGGGAGGGGCCGGCGGAGCGCACTTGGCGGGACGGGCCGGGGCGCCGGCGCCCGGCGCGGCCCGGGCGCAGGCTGCGGTCGGCGGCGGGGCCGCGGTCGGCGGCGGGGCGCCGGACGGATGGGATCCCAAGGCCTGGCAGGCCTACCAGGTGCGTCGACAGCGGGCCGCTTCCGGGGCCTGGTCCGTCCTGCCGCCTGCCTGGGCCGAGGCCGTCCGGCCGGCTCCGGCCGCGCCGGTGCCCACCGCCGTGCTCCTCGCCGCCGTGGCGGCCGGCCTCGCCTCGGGCCTGTTCCTCGGCGACGGGCTGGGACTCGGACTGCTGATCGCCGCCGTGCCCGCCGTCATCGGCGCGTACCTGGCCGCCCGAGAGGCCCGGCGACGTGCGCGGGCCTGGAGCGTGACCTGGGCCCTGGGGTGCGTCGCACTCCTCGCGATCCCCGCGCTGCGCGACGCCGGCTGGCCGTCCGCCCTCGCACTGCTCGCCGCCGTCCTGCTGGGCGCGCTGGCCCTGCACGGCAGCCGCACCTGGCCCGGCGTCCTGCTCAGCCCGTTCGGCTTCCTCGACTCCGCCGTGCTCGGGGTCCGCTGGGCCTGGAGCGGTCTGCGCTCGCGCGGCAGCGGGGTCGACCGCGCCCGCTGGCTGCCGGTGGTCAAGGCCACCGCCGTGGCCCTCGTCCTGCTCGTGCTCTTCGGCACCCTGTTCGCCTCCGCCGACGCCGCCTTCGCCGACCTGCTGGACGGGCTCACCCCCGAGATCTCCATCGGCGACGGCCCCCTGCGCCTCGTGCTCTTCCTGCTCGGAGCCGTCCTCGCGCTCGCCGCCGCCCGCGCCGCCACCGCGCCCTCGCGCTGGGACCGGATCCGGATCGCGCCCGGAAGGCCGCGCTCGCGCCTCGAATGGGCGCTTCCGCTCATCGTGCTCGACCTGCTCTTCGCCGGCTTCAACGCCGTCCAGCTCGCGGTCCTGTTCGGCGGCTACGACAAGGTCCTGGAGAGCACCGGGCTCACCCATGCCGAGTACGCCCGCCAGGGCTTCTGGCAGCTGCTCTGGGCCACCCTGCTCACCCTCGCTGTGATCGCGCTCGCCCTGCGCTGGGCCCCGCGGGCCGGAGACGGCGACCGCCGGTTCGTCCGCGTGGTCCTCGGCACGCTGTGCGCGCTGACCCTGGTCGTGGTCGCCTCCGCGCTGCGCCGGATGGACTTGTACGTGGACGCGTACGGGCTGACCCGGCTGCGCGTGTCGGTGGCCGCGATGGAGCTGTGGCTCGGGCTGGTGATCGTGCTGATCATGGCCGCCGGTGCCTTCGGCGCCCGCCTGCTGCCGCGGGCGGTCGCGGCGAGCATGGCCGCCGCCGTCCTGGCCTTCGGGCTGCTGTCCCCGGACGGGATGGTCGCCGAGACGAACGTGGCCCGCTTCGAGCAGTCCGGCAAGCTGGACCTGGCCTACTTCCAGGACCTGTCGGCGGACGCCGTGCCCGCGCTGGACCGGCTGCCCGAACCCCGCCGATCCTGCGCCCTGCGCGGGATCAACGACGACCTGTCGCGCCGCGGCCGGGTCCCCTGGTACGCGGTCAGCCTCGGCGAGTACCGGGCCCGGCAGATCCTGCGCGAGCGCCCGGTGACGGCCTCGTACGAGGTGTGCCGGGGCCTGGGCACCTTCCACGGCCGCATCGGGTAGCGGCCGGATCGCGCACGGGGGACCGGTACCGGGCCCCCGTACGCCACGCCGTGCTGCTCAGGCCGCCGGACCGGCCTCCGCGGCGGCGCCGTTCAGGGCGTCCAGGTCGCTCTTGCGCACCCGGATCACCAGCAGCGCGGTGGCCACCGCGAGCCCGGCCATGGCGACGGCCGCGACGAACGCGGTGGAGATGCCCTGGGTGAGGACGAGGTCGCCCCACGGGTCTGGCAGCCGCCCGGTCTCCTTGAACGCCGCCATCTGATCGGGGTCCGCGTGGGCCATGAAGTCCGGCACCTGCTTCGCGCCCTCGTTGCGGCTGGCCGTGCCGAAGACGGTGACCAGGATCGACAGGCCGAGGGAACCGCCGACCTGCTGGCTGGCGTTGAGCAGACCGGAGGCCGCCCCGGCCTCCTTCTGGGCCACCCCGGAGACGGCGGTCAGGGTGAGGGTCACGAAGTTCAGGCCCATGCCGAAGCCGAAGACCAGCATCGGCCCGAGGACGCCGGAGACGTACGAGCTGTCGGTGCGGATGAAGGTCAGCCAGGCCAGGCCGATGCCGGTGAGGACGGAGCCGGTGACCATGAACGGTTTGGGTCCGAAGCGCGGCAGGAAGCGCTGCGAGAGCCCGGCCGCGGTGACGATCGCGACGGTCACGGGAAGGAAGCCGAGCCCGGACTGGATCGGGGAGAAGCCCAGCACGTTCTGCACGAACTGGACGATGAAGAAGAACATCCCGAACATCGCGGCGGCGAGCCCCAGCATGATCAGGTAGGTGCCGGAGCGGTTGCGGTCGGCGAACATCCGCAGCGGGATGATCGGTTCGTGGGCCCGCGACTCGATGCCCACGAAGAGCGCGAGCAGGACCGCGGCCGCGGCGAAGGAGACCAGGGTGCCCCCGTCGCGCCAGCCGTCCTCGGAGGCGCGGATGAACCCGTAGACCAGCGAGGCCATGCCGCCGGTGGAGGTGAGGGCCCCCGCGATGTCGAAGCGGCCCGGGTGGCGCTCGGACTCGGTGATGTAGAGCGGCGCGAGCACGGCGATCAGCAGGCCGATCGGCACGTTGACGAAGAGCACCCAGCGCCAGTCGAGCCACTCGGTGAGCATCCCGCCGGCCAGGAGGCCGATCGCCCCGCCGCCCGCGGAGACGGCGGCGAACACGCCGAACGCGCGGTTGCGCTCGGGGCCTTCGGCGAACGTCGTGGTGATCAGGGCCAGGGAGGTCGGCGAGGCGATCGCGCCGCCGACCCCCTGGAGGGCGCGGGCGGCCAGCAGTTGCCAGGGCTCCTGGGCGAAGCCGCCCAGCAGGGAGGCCAGGGTGAAGAGCAGGATGCCGGTCAGGAACACGCGGCGGCGGCCCAGGATGTCGCCGGCCCGGCCGCCGAGCAGCAGGAGGCCGCCGAAGGCCAGCGTGTAGGCGCTGATCACCCAGGACAGGTCGGTCGTGGAGAAGGACAGGGCGGTCTGGATGTGAGGGAGAGCGATGTTCACGATCGTCGCGTCGAGGACGACCATCAGCTGACAGGCGGCGATGACCGTGAGGGCCACGCCGGGCCGCCCTTCCCGGCGGGCCGCGCCCGGTATCCGGGGTGTGGCGGGTGGAGAACTTTTCACCGAGGATCCCCCCATAGTGAAATAGTGAACGCAGCCGTTCACTGCGGCCCCACGGTAGGAGCCCCCGGTTAGTGAACGCAACCGTTCACTAAGGCTGGAAATGCGTACGAGGGCCCCTTCGGCTCTGCGGGAGGTGGAGGTGGTGGTGGGTTCGCGCTGGTCAGTGGCCGCGCCGGGTCGCAGGCGCGGTCCGGAACTCGAACGGGCGATCCTCGACGCGGCGTTGGAGCAGCTGAGCACCGTCGGCTGGAACGCGCTCACCATGGAGGGTGTCGCGGCCTGCGCGCACACCGGCAAGGCGGCGGTCTACCGGCGGTGGCCCTCGAAGGCCGACCTCGTGGCCGAGGTGCTGCGGGCCGGGCTGCCCCCGCTCGGCGAGATCGCCGACTGCGGATCCGTCCGGGACGAGTTCCTCCGGTTGTGTGTGCGGATGCGTGACGTGATGGAGTCGCGCGCCGGTCAGGCACTGCGAGCGGTCCTTCACGAATGCGACCACGAGCATGCGGGCCGGTTCCACGACGTGGTCCGCGCCGGGCTGCACGAGCCTGCCCACCGCTTGATCAGGGAGCTTGTGCAGCGCGGGATCGAGCGGGGGGACGTGCGTGCGGACGCGGCGGGTCCGTTCGTCATCGACGTCATTCCGGCCATGATGATGTACCGCGCGAAGGTGTGCGGGAGCGAATGGACGGATGCGGACATCGCGGAAATGATCGATCAGGTGATGGTGCCGCTGCTCAGGGTGTGAGACGCCCCGCGGACTCCACCCGGGGCGGGGTGTGCAGGCGGCGCGGGGCGGCGTACCCTTGCTGGCGCCATGCCGTACGAAGCACCCACCCACACCGTCGAACGCTCCCTCCGTGCAACCACCGGCGCCAAGGTCATCGCCGGGGTCGACGAAGTCGGACGAGGGGCCTGGGCCGGTCCCGTCACCGTGTGCGCGGCGATCACCGGTCTGCGCCGGCCGCCGGCCGGTCTCACCGACTCCAAACTGCTCACCCAGAAACGACGCGACGCGCTCCTCGACGTCCTGGAGGACTGGGTCACCGCCTACGCCCTCGGGCACGCCTCCCCGGAGGAGATCGACGCGCTCGGGATGACGGCCGCCCTGCGGCTCGCCGCCGAGCGCGCCCTGGAGGCGCTGCCGGTGCGGCCCGACGCGGTGATCCTCGACGGCAAGCACGACTACCTCGGCACGCCCTGGCGGGTCCGTACGGTGATCAAGGGCGACCAGTCCTGCGTCGCCGTCGCCGCCGCCTCGGTGATCGCCAAGGTCCGGCGCGACCGGATGATGGCCGAGCTCGGCCGACAGGGCGGCGGATGCGCGGAGTTCGCCTTCGGCGACAACGCCGGATATCCCTCGCCGGTGCACCGGGCCGCACTGGAGGAGCTGGGGCCCACCCCGTACCACCGGCTCTCGTGGTCGTACCTCGACGGGCTGCCCCGGTGGCGGCACCTCAAGAAGGTGCGGCGCAGCGAGGAAGCGACGGAGCTGGAAAACGGAGGCCAACTCGGCTTCGATTTCTGATCGCACCCACGTGCCACCCGCCGGTACGTTTCGTACCGGTGTTTGATAGACATCAACTCATGCCTCTCACCCCCGAGGAGCCTCAGATTCACGAGAGTGCCCAGGGTCCCCGCGTCACGCCGGCCGCGAGCCGCACCGCGCAGACCCCCCGCCCCGTACCTGGTCCGCGTCCCGCCGCCGTTCCGCGGCCCGGGCGCCCCGGTCCCTCCCCCGCGGCGGCGAGCCGTACGGGCGGGGCTCCCAGGCCCGCGCCGCCCGCGCAGCGAGCGCCGCAGGCCACTCCTGGACCCGCAGCCCCCACCGCACCGTCCGTCTCCGCGGCGGTGCCCCAGATCCAGCTGATCCCGGCCTCCGCCGAGGGTGCGCTGGACGCGGCCGAAGAGGCCGTCGACCTGCTGCTCGACACCGGGCGCGCGCCCGGCGACGTCCTGGTGCTCACCACCGGCGACCCGCACCCGTGGGCCGCGCACGAGCTGTCCTTCGGCGAGGCCGCGTACTGGGCCCTGCACGACGCCGGGGACGACGTCTTCTACGCGGACGCGGCGCAGGCCGAGCGCGCCGCGGGCCGTCCCGTCGTGGTCTTCGCCGTCAACGGCGGACCGGCCGGCGCGACGGCCGCCTCCCTGCCGACCGCGCTCGCGCGGGCCGGCACGCTGCTGATCGTGTGCGGCGACCCGCAGCAGATCAACTCCGTGCTGGGCACGGGCGTCTGACGCCCCGTGTCCGGCACGGGCAAGGGGCGGGGCCGGCCGGACCGGCCCCGCTGAAGCCCGGGGCCCGACCAGCCGTACGCCCGATCCAGGGTGTACGGCCGTGAGGGCTGCCCGCGTACGGGAACGGTGCGCGGGCGGGCTTCGGCGCACCGGGCGGGCTCCGGCGTACGGCGAGCCCTCAGCGCGCGGCGGTGCGGCGCCGCATGACCTCGCTCGCGCCGCCGCCGGTGCGCAGGCTCACCGCGGGGAAGTCGGACACGTGGTCGCCGAGGCGCTCGGGCCGCGATTCGGAGCCCGGATGCCGGCCGCCCCGGCCCTCGCCCAGCACCTGCCAGCCGCCGCGGGTCAGCGTGATGTACGCGCCGCAGCGCAGCCCGTGCAGGGTGCAGGCGTCCCGCAGCCCCCACATCCAGGCGCCGTCCTCCTCGGTCCACCGCTCGTCGCCCTCGCGGCAGTACAGCAGCACCGCGGTCCGCACCGGGCTCCGGCGCCGCAGGTCGTGCGGGATGACCCGGCGCAGAGCCGCGAGCAGGGCGTTGCGGTACTCCCAGCCGTCGGCCGAGGAGGAGCGCTGTACGAAGGAGGCGCTCGCGACGAGCCGTTCCTCGGGGCCGAGCACGGCGATCACCGCCGTCGAGGGCGCCGGAGCGTGCCGGGCGTGCAGCCCGCTGACGACCTCGCGCGGATCGCGCAGCAGGGGGACGCCGGCCGCAGTCCACTCGGCGGGTTCCAGCCGTCTGCCGTGCCGGCTGGCGATGCCGGCCGCCGTGGTCAGTGACGACGTCGAAGGCGGGGCGAATCCGAAGGTCACGGTCCTCCCTTCGGGTACACGCCCGCGGACGGGCACAGCTGTCGTGCGGGCGCGCTGCGGCGAGGCCCGGAAGAGCGCCGTCGAGCCGAGCGGGGGCAGCCCAATTCTCGCGTGGTGCGCGAGCATGCGGCAACGAGCAATTGGCGCCGCCGACCGGAATTCGCCGGTATGCCGTTCATATCCTTGCCCCGTCGAGGTGAAGATGACGCATTCGACTCCGGCCGAACCGCCCGCACCAGCGGAAACACCCCTTCGGGCGCGGGGTCGAGGCCGGGTGGAGCGGGTGTCCGACCCGTGGACGGTCCGCGACGATCTTCTTACGGTGGGTGAATTGGCCGATTGTCCGTGCCATCCGGTTGCATGGGGGCATGGACAACCTGGAGCTCCGCACCGAAGCCGATGCCATCCTCGCTGAGCTCGTCGGCGCGCCCGGGAGCGGGGCGCGGCTGCGGGAGGACCAGTGGCAGGCCGTGGCCGCCCTGGTGGAGGAGCGCCGGCGGGCGCTGGTCGTGCAGCGCACCGGCTGGGGCAAGTCGGCGGTCTACTTCGTCGCCACCGCACTGCTGCGCAGGCGCGGATCCGGCCCCACGGTGATCATCTCGCCGCTGCTGGCGCTGATGCGCAACCAGGTCGAGGCGGCGGCGCGGGCAGGCATCCGGGCGCGCACCATCAACTCGGCCAACCCGGAGGAGTGGGACGCCATCTACGGGGAGGTCGAGCGGGGCGAGACCGACGTGCTCCTCGTCAGTCCCGAACGCCTCAATTCCGTGGACTTCCGCGAGCAGGTGCTGCCCAAGCTGGCGGCGACGACCGGTCTGCTCGTGGTCGACGAGGCCCACTGCATCTCCGACTGGGGTCACGACTTCCGCCCCGACTACCGGCGGCTGCGGGCCATGCTCGCCGAGCTCGCCCCCGGCGTCCCGGTCCTGGCCACCACCGCCACCGCCAACGCCCGTGTCACCGCGGATGTGGCGGAGCAACTGGGCACAGGGGCCGGTGAAGCCCTGGTGCTGCGCGGCCCGCTCGACCGGGAGAGCCTGCGCCTGGGCGTGGTCGAGCTGCCGGACGCGGCGCACCGGTTGGCCTGGCTCGCCGAGCACCTGGACGAGCTGCCCGGCTCGGGCATCATCTACACGCTGACGGTGGCCGCGGCCGAGGAGGCCGCCGCGTTCCTGCGCCAACGCGGCTTCCCGGTGGCCTCGTACACGGGCAAGACGGAGAACGCCGACCGGCTGCAGGCCGAGGACGACCTCCAGGCCAACCGGGTCAAGGCGCTCGTCGCGACCTCGGCGCTGGGCATGGGCTTCGACAAGCCCGATCTCGGCTTCGTGATCCACCTCGGCTCCCCGTCCTCGCCGATCGCCTACTACCAGCAGGTCGGCCGTGCCGGGCGCGGCGTGGAGCACGCCGAGGTCCTGCTGCTGCCGGGCAAGGAGGACGAGGCCATCTGGCGCTACTTTGCCGACACCGCCTTCCCGCCGGAGGCCCAGGTACGACAGACCCTGGCGGCACTCGCCGACGCCGGGCGGCCCCTGTCCGTGCCCGCCCTGGAGGCGGCGGTGGAGCTGCGGCGCACGCGGCTGGAGACGATGCTCAAGGTGCTCGACGTCGACGGAGCCGTGAAGCGGGTCAAGGGCGGCTGGAGCTCCACAGGCCGGGAGTGGACGTACGACTCCGAGCGGTACGCCTGGGTCGCCCGCCAGCGCGCCGCCGAGCAGCAGGCCATGCGGGACTACGTGAGCACCTCCGGGTGCCGGATGGAGTTCCTGCGCCGCCAGCTGGACGACGAGGGCGCGGCCGCGTGCGGCCGGTGCGACAACTGCGCGGGCGCCTGGGCCGACTCCTCCGTGTCGGCCGAGACCCTGACCGGCGCGACGAAGGAACTGGAGCGCCCCGGGGTGGAGGTGGAGCCGCGCCGGATGTGGCCGACCGGCATGGCCGCCCTGGGCGTCAGCCTCAAGGGGCGCATCCCCGCAGGGGAGCAGTGCTCCACCGGGCGGGCGCTCGGGCGGCTCTCGGACATCGGCTGGGGCAACCGGCTGCGCCCGCTGCTCGCCGAGAACGCCCCCGACGGACCGGTCCCCGAGGACGTGCTGAACGCCGCGGTGGCCGTCCTCGCCGACTGGGCGCGCTCGGCGGGCGGCTGGGCCCCCGGGGTCCCGGACGCCTCCGCCCGGCCTGTGGGCGTCGTCGCGGTGCCCTCCCTCGCCCGCCCGCAGCTCGTGGGTTCCCTGGCGGAGGGGATCGCGCGCATCGGCCGCCTCCCGTACCTGGGCACCCTGACCTATACCGGGCCGGAGGGCGCGCACGCGGCGCGCCGCAGCAACTCCGCCCAGCGCCTGCGGGCCCTGGCCGGGACGTTCGTGGTCTCCGGCGAACTGGCCGCGGCCCTGGCGCAGTCGCCCGGGCCCGTCCTTCTCGTGGACGACTACTCCGACTCCGGCTGGACGCTGGCGGTCGCCGCCCGCCTGATCCGCCAGGCCGGCGGCGGGCAGGTCCTTCCGCTGATCCTGGCGACGGCCGGCTGACCTCACCGACGGGTGCGAACGTGACGGGTACGTGGTCATGTACCCATGGAACCCGGTGGTTGTGACATCGCGTCAAGGGCGGCCCCGAGCCTGTGGATGTTGAAGGATCAAGAGTTATCCACAGGGCTTTCGGGATCTGATCGTCCGCGGGACCGTCGGGGCATGACGAACGACCGCGAATCACGCATCCCGTCCGACCGGCCCGCCACCAGCGCGGCCGGACCCTCCCCCCTCGCCCCCCGGATCACCCTGCGCAGCCCGGCCGAACTGGCCGACGCGCTGCCCTACATGCTCGGGTTCCACCCGACCGACTCCCTCGTCATGGTCACCGTGCACGGAGAGGGCGGGCGCTTCGGCGGCCGGCTCCGCGTCGGCATCCCCGCGGCCCCGGCGGAATGGGAGGACACCGCCCGGCAAGTCGCCGAGTGCCTGGTCCGGGGCAGCGAACGGCGCGACGCCAAGCCGGACGGCATCGTCGTCTTCCTCTGCCAGGACCCGGCGGACGGGGAGAGCGGCCAGCGGGTGATGACCCGGCTGCGGCCGCTGGCCCAGCGCATCCGGCTGGCGTGCGGCGCGCTCGACGTGCCGGTGATGGAGGCGCTGTGCATCTCCGGCGGCCGGTACTGGTCCTACTGCTGCCCCGACGAGCGGTGCTGCCCCGCCGAGGGCAGCCCGCTGGCCGCGACCGGCACTTCGGTGATGGCGGCGACTGCCACCTTCGCCGGACTCCAGGTCAGGGGCTCGCTCCGGGAGATCGAGGGCCGCATGACACCGCTGCGCGGCGGCGCGGCGGCCGAGATGGAACGGGCTCTGGACCGGGCGGCCGCCGCCCTCGTGCCGAAGATCCTCGACGGGGCCACCCGGAAGGAGGTCGGCGCGGAGACGGTCACGCTGGCCCGGGCCCTGATGCGGCGGATGACCCTCGCCCCGCCCGTCGAGGGCGGACCGGGAGCTGACGACTGGGACGACGCGCTGCTCGGCCACGACGAGGCCGCCACCGTGATCCTCGGCCTCCAGGACCGCGAGATCCGGGACGTCGCCGCCGAGTGGATGGAGGGCGAGGACGCGGCCCCCGCCCTGCGGCTTTGGCGGGCGCTGGCCCGTCGCTGCGTCGGTGCCTACGGCGAGCACGCGGCGGCCCCGCTCACCCTCGCGGGCTGGGTGTCGTGGTCCACCGGAGACGAGCCGACGGCCCGGATCGCCCTCGGGCTCGCCCTGCGCGCCGATGCCGACTACCGCTTCGCGCAGCTGCTCCACCACGCCTGCAACGAGGGCATCGACCCGGAGGGGCTGCGGGCCTGCCTGCGGGAGGAGCGGAGGCGGCGGGAACCCCGCCGCAAGCGCGCCGCAGCCACGACCCGCCCTCCGGGCCGCCGCCAGGCGCAGCCCCGCCGGGAACCCCGCCGCACCGCGGGGAGCGACCAGTGAGCCGGGACCGGGGCCCCGGCGCGGGCAGGGGCGCCGGGAGCCGCGCGCGGTGGATCCGGGACACCGCCGCGACCGCCCTGCGGCGAAGGCCGCGTCACCGGCACGGCCCAGTGCGGGCGCAGCCGCCACCGGGGCCCGTGACCCGGGCGGGGGCGGGGGCGTTCAGCTGGAGGGTGGCGGGGGCCCGGCCGCGCCGCCGCCCAGCGAAGCAGGCCGGAGCGCAGACAGCCCAGACAAGGCGACCCATGGCCCACTCCGTACCGCCCGCCCGCAGGACCGAGCTGCCGCCCGTGCACGGCGCCGTCATCTGCGTCGCCGCACCCTGTCTGGTCATCTCGCCGGAGCACGGCCAGCTGACCGGGCGGGGGATCGACGGGATCTACCGCTCCGGGCGCCGGCTGCTCTCGCGCTGCGTGCTCCGCGTCGGCGGCCGGGATCCGGTCGCCGTCCAGGGGCGCAGCCTCGGCTCCGACCGGGCCGCCTTCACCGCGACCGTCCGTACCGGGGCGGAGGCGGGCCCCGACCCCGACATCGGCGTGGAGCGGGTGCGGCACGCGGACGGCACCGAGCGGATCACCGTGCGCAGCTTCACGGCCAGACCGCTGCGCCTGCCTGTGGAGCTGCTGCTCGGCACCGATCTGGCGGAGCTGGCCGCGGTGGCCGCCGGCCGGGCCGGGCCCGAGCTGCCCGCCGGGGTGCACGCCGCCGGGCTGCGCTGGACCAGCGGGGAGGCCCAGGCCGTCACCGCCGCCGAGCCGGCTCCCGACGACGCGCTGGCCTCGGCGGGGCTGCTGCGCTGGCAGCTCGAACTGGGGCCGGGCGAGTCCCGCACCATCGAGCTGCGGACCACGCAGGACCGCGTCTCCCGGGCCCCGGCCGGCCAGGTGGCCAATCCGCTGGCCGCCGCCCGGGCCGAGGGGGACGACCCGCGGGTCGAGGCCTGGTTCCACCGCAGCGTCGAGGACCTCGGAGCCCTGCTGATGCGGGATCCGCAGGAGCCGGCCGACGCCTTCGTCGCCGCCGGAGTGCCCTGGCGGCTCGGGCTGGCTCCGGCGGAATCCCTCTGGGCGGCCAGGATGGCGCTGCCGCTCGGGACCGGGCTCGCCGCGGCCACGCTGCGCATCCTGGCCCGGACCCAGACCGGCGGCCGGGGCCCCGACGCCGGGCGGATCCCCGGGCCGCTGCGCGGGGCGGGGCCGCAGCTGCCGCCCGGGTGCACCGGCACCGAGGCGACCCTCGCCTTCCCGGCAGTGCTCGCCGAGGCCCGGCGCTGGGGAATGCCCGAGGAGGAGGTGGCCCGGCTCCTCCCGGCGGCCGAAGGGTGCCTGGAATGGCTGCGCGGAGCCTTGGGGCCGGACGGCCTGCTGGCCGATCCCGATCCCGGGCCCCGGCGCCTGGAGACCCAGGCCCACGCCCACCGGGCCGCGCTGCTCGGAGCCGACCTGCTCGACGGGTGCGGGCGGCCCGGCGCCGAGGAGTGGCGGGAGTGGGCGGCCGCACTGCGCAAGAGGTTCGGGGACGGGTTCTGGATCGACGGTCCGGACGGCGGGCGGCCCGCGGCGGCCCTGCACCCCGACGGGCGGCCGCTGCCCCGGCTGACGGGGGCCGCCGCCCATCTCCTGGACACGGGCCTGCTCGGCGGCGGTCTGCCCGCCCCCGGGCTGCTGGACCGGGTCCGCACCGAGCAGCTCGCCCGCCTGCTCGGCGCCCCCGCCATGGATTCCGGCTGGGGGCTGCGGAGCATGGCCTCCCGGGAGCCGGGCCACAACCCCTTCGGCCACCGCTCCGGAGCGGTGCGGGCGTACGAGAGCGCCGTCGCGGTCGCCGGCCTCGCCCAGGCGGGCTTCGAGAACGAGGCCGCGGGGCTGCTGCGGGGCCTGCTGGACGCCGCGGAGAGCTTCGGGTACCGGCTGCCGGAGATGTACGCCGCCGAGCAGCGCACCGCGGGCAGCGCGCCGCTCCCGCACCCGGCGGCCTGCCGCCCGGCGGCGGTGGCCGCCGCCGCCGGGGTGCACGCGCTGACCGCTCTCGCGGGACTGCGTCCCGACGCCCCCGCGGGCACGGTCGCCGTCGTCCCGCTGCCCGGGGCTCCGCTCGGCGCCCTGCGCTTCTGTGACCTGCGGGTCTCGGGGGAACCGTTCGCCGTCCGGATCAGCCGGCTCGGCCTCGGCATGGTGGAGGAGGCGGCCGATGCGCTCCAACTCGGCGGGTAGCCGGGCAGTCGTGGCTTCCGTGGTCACCAAAGCTCTGTTTATCGTCAGGCAGACGACTATGATCGCGGCATGTCGCCCTACGACCCGTCGGCCTATCCGCCCTTCGCTGTCACTGTCGACCTGGTCGTGCTCACCGTGCGGCGTCACGCGCTCTGTGCGCTCGTCGTCCGGCGGGGTGAGCAGCCGTTCCAGGGGCGCTGGGCCCTGCCCGGCGGCTTCGTCCGCGGCGACGAGGACCTGGCCGCGGCCGCGGCCCGCGAGCTCTCCGAGGAAACCGGCCTGTGCGCCCACGACCCGGCCGAGCCGGGCGCGGACAACGGCGCGCACCTCGAACAGCTGGCCACGTACGGGGATCCGAAGCGCGATCCGCGCATGCGCGTCGTCAGCGTCGCGCACCTGGTCCTGGCTCCGGACCTGCCCGCGCCCCGGGCCGGCGGAGACGCCAACAGCGCGCGCTGGGCCCCCGTCGACGAGCTCCTGGCGGCCTCGGACCAGGCGGCCGCGGGGCTCGCCTTCGACCACGCCCGGATCCTCGCCGACGGCGTGGAGCGGGCCCGCTCCAAGATCGAGTACTCCTCGCTGGCCACGGCCTTCTGCCCGCCCGCGTTCACCGTCGGCGAGCTGCGCAGGGTCTACGAGGCCGTGTGGGGCGTGGCCCTCGACCCCCGCAACTTCCACCGCAAGGTCACCGGGACCCCCGGGTTCCTGGTGCCGGCCGGGGGGACGACGACCCGTCAGGGCGGGAGGCCCGCCCAGCTGTTCCGGGCCGGTGGGGCGAACTTGCTCAACCCGCCGATGCTGCGCCCCGAAGTCTGACGCGCCGACACGGAGGCGAACGCTCCCCGGCTACCCCGAAAATCGGACATATCGCGTTATCTTGCTTGCGGTACTCACATTGCCGCAGAGCGGTCTCACCCCCCGCGAGAGAAGCGATGCTCCAGGCCATCGGACTCACCAGCACACCCCGTCGAGACCTCCCACCCCTGGTGGACGACCTCACCCTAGAGGCCCGCCCGGGAACCGTGACCGCCCTCCTCGGCGAACCGGGATCGGGCAAGACCACCGCACTGCGGCTCATGCTCGAACTCGAACCGGGCCGCGGTGTCACCTACTTCCGCGGCCGCCCGCTGCACCGGATCCCGTATCCCGGCCGCGAGGTCGGGGTGCTGCTCGGGGACGTGCCCGGCAACCCCTCGCGGACCGTCCTGAGCCAGCTGCGGATGCTGTGCGCCGCCGCCGGGGTGCCGGCCTCCCGGGCCGACACCATGCTGGAGGTCGTCGGCATCGCGGGCCTGCGCGACCAGCGGCTCGGCTCGCTCTCGCTCGGCATGGAGCGCCGGGTCGCGCTGGCCGCCGCCCTGCTCGCCGACCCGTGCACCCTGCTCCTCGACGAGCCCGCCGCCGGACTCTCGCCCCGTGAACGGGGCTGGCTCCACGGGCTGCTGCGCGGGCACGCCTCCCTGGGCGGTGCGGTGCTCTTCACCACCGACGACGCCAAGGAAGCCGCCCGCAGCGCCGACCGGGTCGTCAGCATCGAGGCGGGCCGGCTCGTCGCCGACCAGGACGCGGCCGAGTTCGCCCGGACCCGGCTGCGGCCGCGGGTCGCCGTACGGAGCCCGTACGCCGCCCGGCTCGCCGACGTACTGGGCCGCGAGGCGCGGGCCGCCCGGCGCGCGGTGGAGATCGTCGAGGAGAGCGGCAGCCGCCTGTCGGTGTACGGCAGCAGCTGCGCGGAGGTGGGGGAGGCGGCGTTCCGGCACGGCGTGCTGGTCCACCAACTCGCCGACGAGACGGGGGACGCCGGCGCGCCCGCACCGCCGGTGCCGCAGGCGCGCACCGAGCCGGACGGGGACGGCGCCGTCTCCCAGGCGCACGCGCTCGCCGCCACCGCCGCGGCGCGCAGCATGCGGCCGGCCTCCACGGTGCGCCGAGTGGGCGGACCGCTGCGGCCGCTGCGCTACGAGCTGCGCCGCGTCTTCGGCACCGCCACGCCGCTGCTCACCGCGGCCGCCGTCGTCGCCGTCTCCGTCGTCACCGCCCTGGTGCTGGCCCGGGCCGGCGGGACCCCGCAGAACCGGCTGCTCGCCGCCTGGCCGAAGCCGCTGCCGCTGCCCCCCGCCGCCCTCGGCGCCGGACTGCTCGGCGCCCTGGCCTTCGGCGAGGAGTACCGCTATCCCGCGCTCGCCGCCGACCGGGGCACCGTGCCGCGCCGCATGGGCCTGCTCGCCGCCAAGCTGACGGTCGGCGCCGCCCTCGCCCTGGCCTTCGGCGCCCTCGCGGTCACCGCCGACGCCGCCGCCCTGAAGCTCGTCTTCGACCGAGGCCCGCTGCGCGCGCCCGGGGAATGGCTCGCCCCGGCCGTGAGCTGGGCGGGGCTGCTCATCGGCTGCGCCTGGGCCGGCGTCCTGGCTTCCGGCGTCTTCCGGTCGGCGGTCGCGGGCCTGGCCGCCGTGCTCGCCGTACCGGTCATCGTCGTCCCGCTCGTACGCAAGGCCCTGGACGGGCCGTCCGCGTACGCGGCGAGCGGGCTCGCGGCCAGGCTGCGCGGCCTGGCCTGGGCGCAGTGGCCCCCCGAGGCCGACCGCCTGGTCCTGGGCGCCCTGCGGGTGATGGCCCAACCCGTGGGCACGGCCCTGCTGTTGTCGCTGATGGTCCTGTTGTGCGCCTATGGGTTCACAGGACTGCGCAGCCGCGTCCGTTGGTAAAGGACCGATGGTGATCGCCGCCGTGCCACAGAAAGTCCGAAGGGGACCGATCCCGTCCGCATCACGTGAACCGGACCACAACTCCCCTCAAAGAGCCCGGTTCTTTACGATAAGTCGTCAATTGCGTAGGTGGCACCGATCACCCTTTCGTGTGCTTTTCACCAAAGACCTCAAGGGTCATCCGGGCACGGCCGACAAAGGATTCGTGAGTACCCTTGCGCACACCATGATGACCGCCGCCCGCCACGCCGACTCCGGCCTCGCCGGCCCGGGCGAACTCGACCGCTACCCCTACGCGGAGGCCTCCGGGACCGACCGCGTCGCAGCGCCCCACTGGGACGGCGCCGACGTCGAGTTGAGCCGGGTCGGCCGCCGCGCGGCAGGCAGCCGCGGCCGCGGACTGCACGGCCAACTCGTCCAGCAGCTCGGCCAGATGATCGTCTCCGGCGACCTCGGCGCAGACCGGCCCCTGGTCCCCGAGGAGATCGGCCAGCGCTTCGAGGTCTCCCGCACGGTGGTCCGCGAATCGCTGCGCGTGCTGGAGGCCAAGGGCCTCGTCAGCGCACGCCCCAATGTCGGCACCCGCGTCCGGCCGGTCGCCGACTGGAACCTGCTCGACCCCGACATCATCGAATGGCGCGCCTTCGGCCCCCAGCGCGACGACCAGCGCCGCGAGCTGGGCGAGCTCCGCTGGACCATCGAGCCCCTCGCCGCCCGCCTCGCGGCCGGCCACGGGCGCCCGGACATCCAGCAGCGCCTCGCCGACATGGTCGAGATCATGGGCCACGCCCTCGGCCAGGGCGACGCGATCACCTTCGCGCGCGCCGACAACGAGTTCCACGCCCTCCTCATCCAGGTCGCGGGCAACCGCATGCTGGAGCACCTCTCCGGCATCGTCTCCTCCGCGCTCCAGGTCTCCGGCAGCCCCATCACCGCCTGCGACCGGCCGAGCGAGACGTGCGTCGCGCACCACGCCCGCATCGTCGAGGCCCTCGCCGCGGGCGACGCGATGGGTGCCGAGAACGCCATGCGCCAGCTGCTGACGGTGCACCCGGAGGTCGAGCGCGTGGTCCCCGCCCCGCGCGAGCACTGACGCGAGGACGGGCGGCCGGACGGGCGCCGGGGCGGTCGGGCGGCCGGGGTGTGACTCGGGCCACGAAGATTGGGGCGTAACACTCCGCGAGGTCGAGCGATGACCTAGAGAGGTGATGGCCGACGGAGGGAAGACAGCAGCCCTTGCGGGTGCTGTGCAGCTCCCCGGCCCCTGCCCGCGCCCCCGGCCCATCCCCCGTCGGTGGTCGTCGGCTCCGGTCCAGCACCATCCGGCCGGGGTCGGAAGCCGTTTCCATCGTTCCGAGAGGTTGTTCGTGTCGGCCAGCACATCCCGTACGCTCCCGCCGGAGATCGCCGATTCCGAGTCTGTGATGGCGCTCATCGAGCGGGGCAAGGCCGAGGGGCAGATCGCCGGCGATGACGTGCGTCGGGCCTTCGAGGCTGACCAGATTCCTGCGACCCAGTGGAAGAATGTTCTGCGCAGCCTCAACCAGATCCTCGAGGAAGAGGGTGTGACGCTGATGGTCAGTGCCGCGGAGTCGCCCAAGCGCACCACCCGCAAGAGCGTCGCAGCGAAGACCCCGGCCAAGCGGACGGCCACGAAGACCGTCGCGGCGAAGACGACGGCCGCGCGGCCCGTCGCCGCCGCGGCGCCCGAGGCCGAAACGGTGGATCCGGAGCCCTCGGACGCTCTCGCGGAGGAGCCCGGAACCGAGTCCCCCGCGAAGAAGACCGCGGCGAAGAAGACGGCAGCCAAGAAGGCGGCCCCCGCCAAGAAGACCGCCGCGAAGAAGACGGCGGCGAAGAAGACCGCCGCCAAGAAGGACTCCGACGAGGCGGGCGAGGAAGAGTCCTCAGAGGAAGGCCCCGGCGCGGTCAAGGCGGAGGGCGAGGAGGAAGAGGACGGCGGCGAGAGCAAGGGCTTCGTCATCTCCGATGACGAGGACGACGCCCCGGCCCAGCAGGTCGCCGTGGCCGGCGCCACCGCCGACCCGGTCAAGGACTACCTCAAGCAGATCGGCAAGGTCCCCCTCCTCAACGCCGAGCAGGAGGTCGAGCTCGCCAAGCGCATCGAGGCGGGCCTCTTCGCCGAGGACAAGCTGGCCAACTCCGACAAGCTGGCGCCCAAGCTCAAGCGCGAGCTGGAGATCATCGCCGAGGACGGCCGCCGCGCCAAGAACCACCTGCTGGAGGCCAACCTCCGCCTCGTCGTCTCCCTGGCCAAGCGCTACACCGGCCGCGGCATGCTCTTCCTGGACCTGATCCAGGAAGGCAACCTGGGCCTGATCCGCGCGGTCGAGAAGTTCGACTACACCAAGGGCTACAAGTTCTCCACGTACGCGACCTGGTGGATCCGCCAGGCGATCACGCGCGCCATGGCCGACCAGGCCCGCACCATCCGCATCCCGGTGCACATGGTCGAGGTCATCAACAAGCTCGCCCGCGTGCAGCGCCAGATGCTCCAGGACCTGGGCCGCGAGCCCACGCCGGAGGAGCTGGCCAAGGAACTCGACATGACCCCCGAGAAGGTCATCGAGGTCCAGAAGTACGGCCGCGAACCGATCTCCCTGCACACCCCGCTCGGCGAGGACGGCGACAGCGAGTTCGGTGACCTCATCGAGGACTCCGAGGCGGTCGTCCCGGCCGACGCCGTGAGCTTCACGCTCCTCCAGGAGCAGCTGCACTCGGTGCTCGACACCCTCAGCGAGCGCGAGGCGGGCGTGGTCTCGATGCGCTTCGGGCTCACCGACGGCCAGCCGAAGACCCTCGACGAGATCGGCAAGGTCTACGGCGTCACGCGCGAGCGGATCCGCCAGATCGAGTCCAAGACCATGTCGAAGCTGCGCCACCCGTCCCGCTCCCAGGTCCTGCGCGACTACCTGGACTGACAACCGCACCGGCCGGGCCGGAGACGACGGGCCGAAGGCCCTGCGGAGGTGGCCGTGCGCGGGTGCGCACGGCCACTTGGCGTCCCACTCTGGGTGGAGTCATGCACACTCAGAGTCAGGAGGCCTCATGCGTCGTCCCTTTTCCCGTGCTCTGGCGGGCGCGCTGACCCTGGTGGCGGGGGCGGCCGCGGCGCCGCTGGCCCAAGCGCCGCACGCAGCCGCGGACAGTGTGGTGATCGGCGGTAAGCCGGTGAAGGCGGCCGACAGCCCGTGGGTGGTGGCCCTCGCCAGCCGTGACCGGTTCGGGGGTACGCGGGGCGGCCAGTTCTGCGGGGGCGTCATCGTGGGCCCCACCAAGGTGCTGACCGCGGCCCACTGCCTGGGCCGGCAGGTGCTGGGCGGTCCGATCGAGTCCGTCCGCGATTTCCGGGTGATCACCGGGCGTACGGAGCTGCGCGCGGCCGAGGGCCGCGAGATCCCGGTCAGGTCGGCCCGGGTGAACCCGGCGTACGACACCCGCAGCAATGCCGGGGACCTGGCCGTACTGGAGCTGGCCGAGGCCGTGCCCGCCCACTACGTGCTCCCCATGGCCGGTGCGGGGCATCCCGGCTACGAGGCGGGCGGAGAAGCGGCCGTGTACGGCTGGGGCGATACGAGCGGATTCGGCGACTACGCGTACGCGCTGCGTGCCGCACGCGTGACGGTGCTGGCGGACGACGTCTGCCGGCGGGCCTACCCGGGGGACGCCGACGGGCAGTACCGGTCCGACTCCATGGTGTGCGCGGGACACCGCGACGGCGGCCGGGACGCCTGTCAGGGAGACAGCGGCGGGCCGCTGGTCGCCCAGGGCAAGCTCATCGGGCTGGTGTCCTGGGGGCGGGGCTGCGGGCGCCCCGACAGCCCGGGGGTGTACACGAAGATCGCACCGCTCACCGGCTTCGTGACGGCCCCGGAGACGGCCCCGCGGCGAAGCGAGGGCCACGACGTCGCGTGGGGTGGTCAAAGGGCCTCCGGACCGGCCGCACGGCCCGTACAGGGGCATGCGGCCGGGGAGCCTCGGGGATCCGCGGGTGCGCCGGGCAGGGGGCACGGGCCCGGGGGCCGCTAGCCGCACCCCTCGCACGCCGCCGGACGTGAGGACGGGCGGCACCCCTGGGTCTCAGGGGTGCCGCCCGTCGACCGGCCTGGCCGGTCCTGGCTCGTCGGATGCGAGGTATAGGCCTGTGTCAGCGGTCCTCGGTGTCGGCATTCGCCGTCGGAGCGGACGTGAGCCGCTCGGTCTCATCCTGTATATCCGCGGCGATCTTCTTGAGTTCCGGCTCGAACTTACGCCCGTGGTGGGCGCAGAACAGCAGTTCACCGCCGCTCAGCAGGACGACGCGCAGATATGCCTGGGCGCCGCAACGGTCGCATCGGTCAGCGGCCGTCAGCGGGGTCGCGGGTGTCAGAACAGTAGTCACGTCGCCTCTTCTCTAGCTCGACGAGCTGTCGTACCAGGGTCAACATCCAACCAGGCCGAAAACGTTCCCGCTCGCGGCTTTTCCTCGAAACTTCCTTCCGAAGCTGGCCGGCTGCTGCCGGTTGGCGGCGAAGGAGCCGTATTGCGTTGCTTTACGGTTTCGCGTTGTCAGTCGTTCGCTTGTTGCAGTTCCGTCCTCCCCGGCTGAGTGCCGGTTGTTCATGAGGACGTGCCCGAACCCTAAATGGTTCATGCGTGGAAGGGAACGTGATGTTTGCTTCACCCGGTCGGGGGATCGAACACCCGTGCGGTCCTGCACTAGGCTGATGAAGGCGCGAGGGTGGCGTTGCATCGGCTCTACCAGGCCTCGGTACCCTTCGACGGGCAACCGAGCCACCCTGCGCCCGACAGGGCCAGAAAAAGAAATTCAGCGAGGAGCGAACTGCGTGACCGCCGACACGTCCGTGCCTTCCAGCGCGCTGCTGTCCGGAGCAGACCGGGACGGCTCCAACTACACCGCGCGGCACCTGCTCGTCCTCGAAGGCCTCGAGGCCGTTCGCAAGCGCCCCGGCATGTATATCGGTTCCACCGACTCCCGAGGCCTCATGCACTGCCTCTGGGAGATCATCGACAACGCCGTCGACGAGGCCCTGGGGGGCTACTGCGACCACATCGAGGTGATCCTCCACGAGGACTCCTCGGTCGAGGTCCGTGACAACGGCCGCGGCATCCCCGTCGACGTCGAGCCCAAGACCGGGCTGTCCGGCGTCGAGGTCGTCATGACCAAGCTGCACGCGGGCGGCAAGTTCGGCGGCGGCTCGTACGCGGCCTCCGGCGGCCTGCACGGCGTCGGCGCCTCCGTGGTCAACGCCCTCTCCGCCCGGCTCGACGTGGAGGTGGACCGCAACAGCTCCACCCACGCGATCAGCTTCCGCCGCGGCGTTCCGGGCATGTTCACCGAGCAGGGCCCCGACAGCCCGTTCGACCCCGCCAACGGCCTGCGCAAGGCCAAGCGCGTCGCCAAGGGCAAGACCGGCACCCGGATCCGCTACTGGGCCGACCGGCAGATCTTCCTGAAGGACGCCAAGCTCTCCCTGGAAACGCTCTACCAGCGCGCCCGCCAGACCGCCTTCCTCGTCCCCGGCCTGACCCTCGTCGTCCGCGACGAGCGCGCCATCGACGGGGCCGGCAAGACGGAGGAGACCTTCCGCTTCGACGGGGGCATCAGCGAGTTCTGCGACTACCTCGCGCAGGACAAGGCCGTCTGCGACGTGCTGCGCCTGAGCGGCCAGGGCACCTTCAAGGAGACCGTCCCCGTCCTGGACGAGCGCGGCCACATGACCCCCACCGAGGTCACCCGCGAGCTCGGGGTGGACATCGCCCTGCGCTGGGGCACCGGGTACGAGACGCAGGTCAAGTCCTTCGTCAACATCATCGCGACGCCCAAGGGCGGCACCCACATCACCGGCTTCGAGCGCTCGGTCGCCAAGACGGTGAACGAGGTGCTCCGCTCGGCGAAGCTGCTGCGCGTCGCCGAGGACGACGTGGTCAAGGACGACGCGATGGAGGGCATGACGGCGGTCGTCACCGTCCGGCTGGCCGAGCCGCAGTTCGAGGGCCAGACCAAGGAGGTGCTCGGCACCTCGGCGGCCGCCCGGATCGTCGCGGCCGTGGTCGCCAAGGAGCTCAAGGCCTTCCTGACCAGCACGAAGCGTGACGACAAGCAGCAGGCGCGCGCCGTGATGGAGAAGATCGTCGCGGCTGCCCGGACCCGGATCGCCGCCCGCCAGCACAAGGAGGCGCAGCGCCGCAAGACGGCGCTGGAGACCTCCTCGCTGCCGGCCAAGCTGGCCGACTGCCGCAGCGACGACGTGGAGCGCAGCGAGCTCTTCATCGTCGAGGGCGACTCCGCCCTCGGTACGGCCAAGCTGGCACGGAACTCGGAATTCCAGGCGCTCCTGCCGATCCGCGGCAAGATCCTGAACGTCCAGAAGTCGTCGGTCTCGGACATGCTCAAGAACGCCGAGTGCGGCGCGATCATCCAGGTCATAGGGGCCGGCTCGGGCCGGACCTTCGACATCGACGCCGCGCGGTACGGCAAGATCGTCCTGCTCGTCGACGCCGATGTCGACGGCGCGCACATCCGCTGCCTGCTGCTCACGCTCTTCCAGCGGTACATGCGCCCGATGGTCGAGGCGGGCCGGGTGTTCGCAGCGGTGCCGCCGCTGCACCGGATCGAGCTCGTCCAGCCCAAGAAGGGCCAGGACAAGTACGTCTACACCTATTCGGACAACGAGCTGCGCCAGACCCTGCTCGAATTCCAGCGCAAGAACGTCCGGTACAAGGATTCGATCCAGCGCTACAAGGGTCTCGGCGAGATGGACGCGGACCAGCTGGCGGAAACGACCATGGACCCCCGCTTCCGCACGCTGCGCCGCATCAACATCGGCGACCTGGACTCCGCCGAGCAGGTCTTCGACCTGCTCATGGGCAACGAGGTGGCGCCGCGCAAGGAGTTCATCACGAGCTCCGCGGCCACCCTGGACCGCTCGCGCATCGACGCCTGACCGACGCGCACACCGGCGCCACGGCACACCGGCGCTCTTCACTCCATCACCTGTTGGAGTGAAGAGCACCGGGACACCAGTCCGGAAAACGTTCATACCGCACATCCTTGTGGGCACGCGGCCAATGCGGCAGCGGACAAGGAGAGTTCGGTGGACAAGCACGAAGGTCCCGATGCCGGAACGATCCGGCTCGACGACCCCTGGTACGACGCGCTCGCCGTCGGCTGGGGGGAGGGCGAGGGCGGGGAACCGCCGCCCCCGCCCCCGCGGCCGGCCGTCGGCGGCCGGGCCGCGCCCGGGGCGTCCGACATCTACCTCGAAGTGCAGCGCAGCGCCGCCTTCCAGGAGGTCCGCAGCCGCTACCGCGGGTTCGTCGTCCCCGCGACCGCCGGATTCCTCCTCTGGTACGTCGCCTACGTGGTCGCGGCGACCATGGCCCCCGGCATCATGGCCCGGCCCGTGTTCGGAGCCGTCAACGTGGCCCTGCTGGCGGGCCTCGGCCAGTTCCTCAGCACCTTCCTGCTGACCTGGGCGTACTCCCGGCACGCGCGGCTGCGCCGGGACCGGGCCGCGCTCGACCTGCGCTGGACGGTCTTCGAGCAGGAACGCGACCAGGAACGGAACCGGAACCGGAACCAGAGCCGGGGGGCCGGCCGGTGACCTCGGAACACCAGATGCTCGCCCTGATCCTGTTCAGCCTCTTCATCGCGGTCACCCTGGGCATCACCACCTGGGTCAGCCGCAACCGGCACGGCTCGGCCGAGGAGTTCTACGCGGGCGGGAGGCTGTTCTCCCCGATGGAGAACGGTTTCGCCATCGCCGGCGACTACATGTCCGCCGCCTCCTTCCTCGGCATCTCCGGGCTGATCGCCCTCTTCGGCTACGACGGCCTGCTGTACTCGGTGGGCTTCCTCGTCGCCTGGCTCGTCGTGCTCTTCCTCGTCGCCGAACTGGTCCGCAACTGCGGGCGCTTCACCCTCGCCGACGTGGTCGTGGCCCGGATGAGCGAGCGGCCCGTACGGATCGCCGCCGGCGCCTCCTCCGTCACCGTCTCGGTGCTGTACCTCGTCGCACAGATGGTCGGCGCGGGCAGCCTGGTCGGCCTGCTGCTCGGAGATTCGGGCACCGTCGCCCGCACGCTGACCGTGATCGGGGTCGGCGCGCTCATGGTGGTCTACGTGTCCTTCGGCGGCATGCGGGCCACCACCTGGATCCAGATCGTGAAGGCCGTGCTGCTCATGGGCGGGGCCGTCACCCTCACCGTGCTCGTCCTGCTGCGCTTCCACGGGGACTTCGACCAGCTGCTCACCAGTGCCGCCGAGCGCAGTGGGCACGGGCGGCGGTTCCTGAGCCCGGGGCTCAAGTACGGCGCGGACTGGACCTCGCGCTTCGACTTCATGAGCCTGGGCCTCGCGCTGGTCCTCGGGACGGCGGGGCTGCCGCACATCCTGTCGCGCTTCTACACGGTGCCCACGGCCCGGGCGGCCCGCCGGTCGGTGGTGTGGGCGATCGCGCTGATCGGCGGCTTCTACCTGATGACCATCGTGCTCGGGTTCGGGGCGGCCGCTCTGGTGGGCCCGGACGAGGTGCGGGCCTCCAACGCCTCGGGGAACACGGCGGTTCCGCTGCTCGCGGCCTTCCTGGGCGGCGGGGCCGGGTCGACCGGGGGAGCGGTGCTGTTCGCGTTCGTGGCGGCGATCGCCTTCGCCACGATCCTGGCCGTGGTCGCCGGGATCACGCTGGCCTCCTCGGCCTCGGTGGCGCACGATCTGTACGCCTCGCTCAAGCGCCGCCACGCGCGCCAGCGCAGCGAGGTCGCCGTGGCCAGGGTCGCGGCCGTCGGGATCGGGGCGGTGGCGATCGCCCTGGGGCTGCTCGCCCAGGACCTGAACGTGGCGTTCCTGGTGGGGCTGGCCTTCGCGGTGGCGGCCTCGGCCAATCTGCCGGTGCTGCTGTACTCGCTGTTCTGGAGGGGTTTCACCACCCGGGGCGCCGTCTGGTCGGTGTACGGCGGGCTGATTCCGGCAGTCGTGCTCGTCGTCCTGTCGCCTGTGGTCTCCGGCAGCCCGGAGTCCCTCTTCCCGGGTGTGAGCTTCCAGTTCTTCCCGCTGCAGAACCCCGGTCTGGTCTCGATCCCGCTGGGCTTCCTGGCGGGCTGGCTGGGCACGGTGACCTCGGCCGAGGAGCCGCGCGAGGCGAAGTACGCGGAGACGGAGGTCCGTTCGCTGACCGGAGCCGGGGCGGTCTGAGCGCGGTCCGCGTTCCGGCCCGCCGGATCACGCGCCCTCGGACGGGAGCCAGGAATAGCGGTGTTCCGGGCGTCCCGTCTCGCCGTACCGCAGGGCGAGGGTGACCCGGCCGGTGCGCTCCAGGAGCTTGAGGTAGCGCTGGGCGGTCTGGCGGCTGATGCCGGCACGGTCGGCGATCAGCTGGGTGGAGAGCGGGCCTTCGGCGGAGCGCAGGACCTGGCGGACCAGCTCGGCGGTGGTGCCGGAGTGGCCCTTGGGCAGTTCGTTCGGGGAGCCGGCTGCGGCGAGGGCGCCGAAGATCCGGTCCACCTCGGCCTGTTCGGCCTCGCCGCCCGTCTCCAGAGTGCGCCGCAGGGCTCCGTACGCCTCCAGGCGGGTGCGCAGGCCCGCGAAGGTGAAGGGCTTGACCAGGTACTGGAGGGCGCCCAGGCGCATGGCGTTCTGGACGGTGGCCAGGTCGCGGGCGGCCGTGACCATGATCACGTCGGTGCGGTGGCCGAGCTGGCGCAGTCGGCGGACCAGGTCCAGTCCGTTCTCGTCCGGGAGGTAGTGGTCGAGGAGGATCAGGTCCACGGGGTGGGTGTCGAGGCGGGCCAGCGCCTCGGCCGCCGAATGGGCCTGGGCGACGACGCGGAAGCCGGGAACCTTGGCCACGTACGCCGCGTTGATCCGGGAAACACGCATGTCGTCGTCGACGACCAATACGTGGATGTCGTGGACGTCGTGGATCGGGGTCCCGGTCATCGCAGGGCCTCCGGGAGTACGACGGAGAACTCCGCCCCTCCGTCCGCTGCCTCGCCGGCCCGGGCCGTGCCGCCCTGGCGTTCCGCCAGGCGGCGTACGAGCGCGAGGCCGAGCCCGCGCTCGCGGTGGGCCTTGGGCTGCTTGGTCGACCAGCCCTCGGTGAAGATCTCCTCGCGGTGGGCGGCCGGGACGCCGGGGCCGCTGTCGCGGACCCGGAGGATCGCCGTACGGCCTTCGGCGCGCAGCTCGACCTCGACCAGGGGTGCGGCGGAGCCGGCCGCCGCGTCCAGGGCGTTGTCCACCAGGTTGCCCGTGATGGTGACCAGCCCGCCGGGGTCGACGAGGCCGTCGGGCAGGAAGGTGGCGTCGGCGAGCCGCAGCGGGACGCCGCGTTCGGCCGCGACGGTCGCCTTGCCCACCAGGAGGGCTGCCAGCAGCGGGTCGTGGACCTTCTCGGTGACCTGTTCGGCGGTGCTGCGATGCACGCCGACGACCTCGGTGACGAACTCCACCGCCTCCTCGTGCAGGCCCAGCTCCAGCAGGCCGAGGAGGGTGTGGAGGCGGTTGGCGTGTTCGTGGTCCTGCGCGCGCAGGGCGTCGATCAGGCCCTTGGTGGAGTCGAGTTCGCGGCCGAGGTGTTCCAGCTCGGTGCGGTCGCGCAGGGTGGCGACGGCACCGCCGTCCTCGGTGGGCATCCGGTTGGCGACCAGCACCCGCGGGCCCTGGACGGTCAGCAGGTCGCGGCCGGTGACGCGGCCGGTGAGGACGTCGGTGGTGCGGCCGGCGCCCAGTACGTCGTCCAGCGGGCGCCCGGCCACGGTCGCGGCCGTGTCGGGGGCGAGGCCCAGCAGCCGGGCGGCCTCGTCGTTGACCAGCCGGACCCGGCCGTCGCCGTCGAGGGCGATCACGCCCTCGCGGATGGAGTGCAGCATCGCCTCGCGCTCGGCGAGCAGCCCGGCGATGTCGGAGAAGGCCAGATCGCGGGTCTGGCGCTGGATCCGGCGGGAGAGCAGGTAGGCGGCGAGCGCGCCGGCAGCGAGGGCGCCGCCCGCGTAGGCGAGCAGACCCGGGATGGCGCCGAGCAGCCGGTCGTGGACGCTGTCGTAGGCGATGCCGACGGAGACGGCGCCGACGATCTCCCCGTCGGCCGCGATGAGCGGGACCTTGCCGCGGGCGGAGCGGCCGAGCGTGCCCTCGTCGATCTCCATGACCTCGCGGCCCGCCAGAACGGCACTCGGGTCGGTGGAGACGTGCGCTCCGATCCGGTCGGCGCCGGGGTGCGAGCGGCGGATGCCGTCCAGGTCCATGACCACCACGTACTCGGCGCCCGTGGCGCGGCGGATCCGCTCGGCCGAGGTCTGGACCGGGCTGTCGGCGCTCGGCCCGGAATCGAGGAGGTCGGCGGCCAGTGACGGGTCCGCCGCCGCGCTCTGCGCGATGGCCAGGGCGCGCCGCATGGCCTGGTCGTCGAGCTGTGCGCCGAGCGGTGCCAGGAAGAGCCCGGTGGCCAGCACGACGACCCCGGCGGCGATGGCCAGCTGGGTGAGCAGGATCTGCGAGACGGCCCGTCTGGGCAGCCCGAAGCGCCGAGCGCTCATGTGGGGGAACCGCATGACCAGCAACGGTAGGTCGCCTTCGGCCGAAGCGGAATTTCTCATGTGCACGCAAATGACTTGCGTGATTTGCGTCCAGCTTGCGCAAGTGATGACGGCATGAAAGTGCGGTCAGAGCAGTAGACGACTCGGCAATGCTCTGCAACTCTCGCACGGCACGACGCAAATTCCTGTCTCACCTGGTTCAGAAAACTCATGCCGAGGGACGAGGACATATGAGAAGGCTCCACTGGAGAGGTCGGACGCCGGCCGCCCTGACCGCCACGGCCCTGCTGATGCTGGGATGGCCCGCCCTGACCGCCGAGGCCGCCGGCGGCCCGGGCATCGCGGCGGGCCGCCCCGCCGCGGCGAGGAGCAGCAGCGGCACCTACACGGCCGCCAACGCCACCGACGGCAACCAGTCCACGTACTGGGAGAGCGCCGGCGGCGCCTTCCCGCAATGGGTGCAGACCGATCTCGGCGCCACCACCCGCGTCGACCAGGTGGTGCTCAAGCTGCCCGCGGCCTGGGAGAGCCGCAACGAGACCCTGTCCGTCCAGGGCAGCGCCGACGGCACCGCCTTCACCACCCTGGTGAGCTCGTCGACGTACACCTTCGGCCAGGGCAGCGGGAACACCGTCACGATCACCTTCCCGGCCTCCCAGACCCGGTACGTCCGGATCGAGATCACGGCGAACACCGGCTGGCAGGCGGCCCAGCTCTCCGAGCTGGAGGTACGCGGCGCCGGCGAGTCCTCGGCCGATCTGGCCCTCGGCAAGACCCTGACCGCCAGCAGCAGCACCCAGACCTACCTGCCGCCCAACGCCAACGACGGCAGCCCGGCCAGCTACTGGGAGAGCGCCAACAACGCCCTGCCCCAGTGGCTCCAGGCCGACCTCGGCGCCTCCGTCCGCGTGGACCGCGTGGTGCTGCGCCTGCCCGAGGGCTGGGGAGCCCGCACGCAGACCCTGAAACTCCAGGGCAGCGCCAACGGCACCGACTTCACCGACCTGACCGCGTCCAAGGCGTACGCCTTCGACCCGGCGAGCGCCAACACGGTGACCATCTCCTTCGACGCCACCACCACCCGCCACCTGCGGGTCCTCATCTCGGCCAACTCCGTTCAGCCCGGCGGACAGATATCCGAGCTGGAGATCTACGGCCCGCGGACCGGCGACACCCAGCCCCCGACGGCCCCCGCCGAACTCGCCTACACCGAGCCCGCCACCGGCCGGATCCAGCTCACCTGGAAGGCCGCCACCGACAACACCGCCGTGACCGGCTACGACGTGTACGCGAACAACCAGCTGCGCACCAGCGTGGCCGGCGACGTCACCGCCTACACCGACACCCAGCCCACCGGTACGAGCGTCACCTACCGGGTCCGGGCCAGGGACGCCGCCGGAAACCAGTCGCCCGACAGCAACAGCGTGACCCGGGCCGCGGACACCGGGGACACCCAGGCACCCACGGCCCCGGGCGCCCTGTCCTTCACCCAGCCGGCCCCCGACCAGGTCAAGCTGGCCTGGCAGGCCTCCACCGACAACGTCGGCGTCACCGGCTACGAGGTGTACGCGAACAACGTGCTGCGCACCACGGTCGCCGGCAGCGCCGCCACGTACACCGACACGCAGCCGGCCGACGCCACCGTCAGCTACTTCGTCCGGGCCAAGGACGCGGCGGGCAACCGCTCCGGCGACAGCAACACCGTGACCCGCAACGGCACCGGAGGCGGCGGCTCCAACCTGGCCGTCGGCAAGCCGATCACCGGCTCCTCCGTGATCCACACCTTCGTCGCGGAGAACGCCAACGACAACAGCACCTCCACCTACTGGGAGAGCGCGGCCGGGGCCTACCCCAGCACCCTCACGGTCAAGCTCGGTGCCAACGCCGACGTCGACCGCCTGGTCCTCAAGCTCAACCCGGACAGCAGCTGGGGCGCCCGCACACAGAACATCCAGGTCCTGGGCCGGGAGCAGAGCGCCCCGGGCGCCACGAACCTGGTCGCGGCCAAGGACTACGTCTTCGACCCCGCGTCCGGCGCCAACACCGTCAGCGTCCCGGTGCACGCCCGCGTAGCGGACGTGCAGCTCCGCTTCACCGCCAACACCGGCGCCCCGGGCGGCCAGATCGCCGAGTTCCAGGTCATCGGAGTCCCGGCGCCCAACCCCGACCTTGAGATCACGGGCCTGAGCGCGACCCCCGCGGCCCCGGTCGAATCGGACTCCGTCACGCTGTCCGCCACCGTCCGCAACAGCGGCCCGGCCCCGGCCCCCGCCACCGCCGTCACCTTCAAGCTCGGCGGCAGCCCGGTGGGCACGGCCAACGTACCCGCCCTTGCCCCCGGGGCCACGGTCACCGTCACCGCCGGCATCGGCGCGCGCGACGCCGGCGCCTACCCGCTGAACGCCGTCGTCGACGAGGCGAACACGGTCATCGAGCAGAACGACAGCAACAACACCTTCACCGGCTCCCCGCTGGTGGTCCGCCCGGTCGACAGCTCCGACCTGGTCGCCTCGGCGGTGAGCTGGTCACCGAGCGCTCCGTCCGCGGGTCAGCCGGTCGCCTTCAGCGTCACCGTTCGCAACCAGGGCACCATCGCGGCCGCCTCCGGCGCGCACGGAATCACCCTCACCCTCCAGGACGCGTCGGGTTCAGCCGTCCGTACGCTCACGGGCTCCTTCAGCGGGGCTCTGGCCCCCGGCGCCTTGAGCGCCCCGATCGCGCTCGGCAGCTGGCCGGCCGCCAACGGCAAGTACACGGTCAAGGCGGTGCTCGCCGACGACGCCAACGAACTCCCGGTCAAGCGAGCGAACAACACCTCCACCAAGCCCCTCTTCGTCGGCCGCGGGGCGAACATGCCCTTCGACATGTACGAGGCGGAGGACGCCGCGGTCGGCGGCGGAGCCACCGTCGTCGGGCCCAACCGCACCATCGGGGACATCGCGGGCGAGGCCTCCGGCCGCAAGGCCGTCCGTCTCGACGCGACGGGAGAGTACGTCGAGTTCACCACCCGCGCCGCCACCAACACCCTGGTCACCCGCTTCTCCATCCCGGACGCCCCGGGCGGCGGCGGGATCGACTCCACCATCGACGTCTACGTCAACGGCACCTTCAAGAAGGCCCTGCCGCTGACCTCGAAGTACGCCTGGCTGTACGGAGCCGAGGCCGCCCCGGGCAACCCCCCGGGATCCGGCGCCCCGCGGCACGTCTACGACGAGGCCAACCTGCTGCTGGGCGAGACCGTCCCGGCGGGCAGCAGGATCCGCCTCCAGAAGGACGCGGCCAACACCACCAGTTACGCGATCGACTTCGTCAGCCTGGAGCAGGCCGCCGTCACGCCCAACCCGGACCCGGCGACGTACACCGTGCCCGCCGGCTACACCCACCAGGACGTGCAGAACGCCCTGGACAAGGTCCGCATGGACACCACCGGCAAGCTGGTCGGCGTCTACCTGCCGCCGGGTGACTACGAGACGGCCGGCAAGTTCCAGGTGTACGGCAAGGCCGTCCAGGTGCTCGGCGCCGGACCCTGGTTCACCCGCTTCCACGCCCCGGCCGGGCAGGACAACACCGACAACGGCTGGCGTGCGGAGGCCAGCGCGAAGGGCTCTTCCTTCGCGGGGTTCGCCTCCTTCGGCAACTACACCTCGCGCATCGACGGCCCCGGCAAGGTGTTCGACTTCTCCAACGTCACCGACATCACCATCGACAACATCTGGAACGAGCACACCGTGTGCCTCTACTGGGGCGCCAACACCGACCGCATCACGATCAAGAACTCCCGGATCCGCGACACGTTCGCCGACGGCATCAACATGACGAACGGCAGCACGGACAACCTCGTGTCCAACAACGAGGCACGGTCCACGGGGGACGACAGTTTCGCCCTGTTCTCCGCGATCGACGCGGGCGGCGCGGACATGAAGAACAACCTGTACGAGAACCTGACCGCGATCCTGACCTGGCGCGCGGCCGGTGTGGCCGTCTACGGCGGCTACGACAACACCTTCCGCAACATCCACATCGCCGACACCCTCGTCTACTCGGGCGTCACCGTCAGCTCGCTGGACTTCGGGTATCCGATGAACGGCTTCGGCACGGATCCGACGACCTTCGAGAACGTCTCGATCGTCCGCTCCGGCGGCCATTTCTGGGGCGCGCAGACCTTCCCCGGGATCTGGCTGTTCTCGGCCTCGAAGGTGTTCCAGGGGATCAGGATCAACAATGTCGACATCGTGGATCCCACCTACAGCGGCATCATGTTCCAGACGCAGTACGTCGGCGGCAGGCCGGTCAACCCGATCAAGGACACCGTCCTGAAGGACATCACCATCACCGGGGCGAAGAAGAGCGGCGACGCCTTCGACGCCAAGTCCGGCTTCGGACTCTGGGCGAACGAGATGCCCGAGGACGGGCAGGGTCCGGCGGTCGGTGAGGTCACCATCAACAACCTGAAGACGAGCGACAACGCCGTGGACGTACGGAACACGACCTCGACGTTCAGAATCAACCAACTGCCGTAGCCCCGGCGGGCGCGACGACGGTGGTGGGGCGGCTCCGGGTGCTCCCGGGACCGCTCCACCGACCCGCAAGCGACTTGCATTTCTTGCGATACTCTTGCGCGCATGACGCGACGACTTGCTCAAGTGGCGAAGAAGGTGGGAGTCAGCGAGGCAACGGTCAGCCGGGTGCTCAACGGCAAGCCGGGCGTCTCGGAGGCCACCCGCCAGTCCGTGCTCACCGCCCTCGACGTCCTCGGCTACGAGCGGCCGACGCAGCTGAGGGGTGAGCGCGCCCGGCTGGTCGGCCTGGTGCTGCCGGAGCTGCAGAATCCGATCTTCCCCGCGTTCGCCGAGGTCATCGGCGGCGCGCTGGCGCAGCAGGGGCTGACCCCGGTGCTCTGCACGCAGACCACCGGTGGGGTCTCCGAGGCCGACTACGTCGAACTCCTCCTCCAGCAGCAGGTGTCCGGCGTCGTCTTCGCCGGCGGCCTCTTCGCCCAGGCCGACGCCCCGCACGGGCACTACCGGCTGCTGTCCGACCGCAAGGTCCCGGTGGTGCTCATCAACGCCTCCATAGAGGACCTCGGCTTCCCCTGCGTGGCCTGCGACGACGCCGTCGCCGTGGAGCAGGCCTGGCGCCACCTGGCCTCCCTGGGGCACGAGCGCATCGGCCTGGTGCTGGGCCCGCCCGACCACATCCCCTCCCTGCGCAAGCTGACGGCCGCCCAGGCGGTCGCCGCCGCGGCCGGCACCGAGCTGCCCCCGGCCCACGTCGAGCGGGCTCTCTTCTCGCTGGAGGGGGGCCACGCGGCCGCCTCCCGGCTGCTCGACCGCGGGGTCACCGGCATCATCTGCGCCAGCGACCCGCTCGCGCTCGGCGCCGTACGGGCGGCCCGCCGCCGCGGGCTCGACGTGCCCCGGGAGGTCTCGGTCGTCGGCTACGACGACTCGGCTTTCATGAACTGCACCGAGCCCCCGCTGACCACCGTCCGCCAGCCCATCGAGGCCATGGGCCGGGCCGCCGTCGAGCTGCTGACGGCGCAGATCCAGGGCGCGGCGGTGCAGCCCGGGGAGCTGCTCTTCGAGCCCGAGCTCGTGGTTCGCGGCTCCACCGCGCAGGCCCCGCGCGCGTAGCCCGGTACCGGTCCCGCACGACGGAGCAGGGCTCCGGAACGTCCCCAGGGCGCTCCGGAGCCCTTTTTGCGTTCCGTGTCCGGCACCGCAATGTCAATCTCTTACGAAATCTGCGCGAGATATTGCGTCCATCTGTGGGTGGTGGTTGAGTGTGCCGCGCTCGCCCCCACGCCTCCTGCCCGATGCTCGAAGGGGACCACCGATGAGATACAGCCTCCGCCGCGGCACCGCGGCCGCCCTTGTCTCCGCCCTCGCCGTCTCCGCGCTCGCGGCCTGCGGTACGAGCAGCAGCGGCGACGGCAAGTCAGCGCAGCCGGGCGGCGGTTCCACCGACGCCACCGCACCGCTCGACCCGAAGACGAAGGTCACCCTCTCCATCGACTGCATGCCGCCCGCGGCCAAGGCGGCCGAGCTCAAGGAGTGGAAGGAGGACGTGGCGGAGTTCAACAAGACGTACCCGAACGTCACGATCGACGGCCGCTCCACCCCCGGCCAGTGCCTGGAGCCCCCGCGCTTCACCGCGATGCTCAAGGCCAAGTCCCAGCCGGACGTGTTCTACGCGTACTTCACCGACCTCCAGCAGGTGCTCGACAACGACGGAGCCGAGGACGTCTCCGCCTACGTCACCCCGCGGTCGGTGCCCGCGCTCGGCGACATCGACAAGAACGTCCTGGGCGTCCTCAAGCGGGACGGCAAGCTGTACGGCCTGCCGACCAGCAACTACACGATGGGCCTGCTGGTCAACCGCAAGCTCTTCCAGCAGGCCGGGCTCGACCCCGACACCCCGCCGCGCACCTGGGAAGAGGTCCGGGAGGCCGCCAAGAAGATCGCGGCCCTCGGCAACGGCACCGCCGGCTACGGCGAGTACAGCGTCGAGAACACCGGCGGCTGGCACTACACCGCCGCCATGTACGGCCTCGGCGGGGACATCGTCGGCGCCGACGGCAAGGCCGCCTTCAACAACCCCACCGGAAAGCAGATCGCCGGCAACCTCCACGCCATGCGCTGGGAGGACGACAGCATGGGCAAGACCCAGTTGCTCAAGTGGGGCGACCTGCAGAAGCAGATGGCCTCGGACAGACTCGGAATGTTCCTCGCCGCGCCCGACGACATCACGTACATGGTCCAGCAGCTCGGCGCGAAGTACGAGAACTTCGGCATGGGCCCGCTCCCCGGCGGCGCGGCCACCCTGGCCGGCGGCAACGGGTACATGATCAAGAAGGGCAGCTCGCCCGACAAGATCAAGGCCGCCGTGGCCTGGCTGAACTTCAAGACGCTCGCGGTCGGCAAGGGCCAGTTCCGGTACGACCGCTCCAAGGCCGACGGCCTGCCGGTCGGACTCCCGCAGCCCGCCTTCTTCACCGGCGCGAGCAAGGCGAAGGACGACGAGCTCAAGGCCGCGAGCGCCACCATGCCCGTGGCCAACTTCAAGGCGTTCCTCGACAACCCGGTACCCGGCAAGGCGGAGCCGCAGAAGGCCCAGGAGGTCTACAAGATCCTCGACAAGGTGATGTCCGGGATCCTCACCAACAAGGACGCCGACGCCGCGCAGCTCCTGGCCGAGGCGGAGAAAGCCGTCAACCAGCTGCTGGCGAACCAGTAGGAGCGGGCGGGATGTCGGCCATCGCCCCGGAGGGCCTTCGCCGGGCGTTCAAGCGGAACCTCACGGCCCACGGTTTCCTGATCGGCGCGGTCCTCTGCTTCTCCTTCTTCTCCTGGTACCCGATGGTCAGGGAGTTCCTGCTGGCCTTCCAGAAGACGGAGGCCGGCACCACCCGATGGGTCGGCTGGGACAACTTCCGTCACGTCTTCCGGGACCCGGGCTTCTGGCAGGCCTGGCGCAACACCCTCCTCTTCACCGCACTCGCCCTGGTCCTCGGCTTCCTGCTGCCCTTCCTGGTCGCCGTCGTCCTCAACGAATTCCGGCACGCGCAGGGCTACCTGCGCCTGCTGGTCTACCTGCCCGTGATGATGCCGCCGGTGGCCTCGGTCCTGCTGTTCAAGTACTTCTACGACCCCGGATACGGTCTGTTCAACAGGGCCCTGGAATTCCTGCACCTGCCGGCGCAAGACTGGCTGCAATCGGGCGACACCGCCATGCTGTCCGTGGTCATCGCGTCGACCTGGATGAACATGGGCAGCGCGACCCTGATCTACCTCGCCGCTCTCCAGGGCATCCCCGGGGAGCTGTACGAGGCCGCCGAGCTCGACGGCGCCGGACTGCTGCGCAAGGTCTGGCACGTCACCGTTCCGCAGACCAAGCTCATCCTCTCGCTCATGCTGCTGATGCAGATCATCGCGACGATGCAGGTGTTCACCGAACCGTTCCTGCTCACCGGCGGCGCCGGCCCCGAAGGCTCCACCACCACCGTCGTCGTCCTCATCTACCAGTACGCCTTCAACTTCAACCAGTACGGCGGCGCCGCGGCCCTGGGCCTGTGCCTGCTCGTCCTGCTCTCCGGCTTCTCCGCCCTGTACGTCCGCCTCAGCCGCGACAACGAGAGCTGACAGGAGCCCCCGCCCATGGCAGAGCGCACCCTGATATCCCCGGCCCAGCTGGGCCGCACCCGGGGGAAGGTCCTCTACTGGACCGTCCTCGCCGTGGTGGTCACCGGCTTCACCGTCGTCTTCCTCGGCCCCCTCTACTGGATGGTGGCGAACGGCCTCAAGAGCACCGAGGAGTTCGCCCGCGTACCGCCCACCCTGGTGCCGCACTCCGCGCACACCGCCAACTACGCGGCCGCCTGGAAGGTCATGGACCTCGCCAAGCTGCTGTTCAACACCCTCTACTACGCCTTCGGAGCCCTCGCCTTCCAGCTCGTCCTCGACGTCGGCGCCGCCTACTCGCTGTCCAGGCTGCGACCGGTCCTCGGCAAGGCGGTCCTCGCCATGATGCTGGCGACCCTCATGATCCCGGCCGCCGTCCTCGTCGTACCGCAGTACCTCACGGTCCTCGACGTGCCGCTCATCCAGCGGAACCTGCTCGACTCACCCTGGGTCATCTGGCTGCCGTCCGTCACCAACGCCTTCAACATCTTCCTGCTCAAGCGGTTCTTCGACTCCATCCCGCAGGAGATCCTCGACGCCGCCTCCATCGACGGGGCGAGCGCCCTGCGCACCCTGCGCTCCGTGGTCCTGCCGATGTCCCGGCCCGTCCTCGGCGTCGTGTCGATCTTCGCGATCGTCGGCGTCTGGAAGGACTTCCTCTGGCCGATGCTGACCCTCCCCGATCCGGCACTGCAGACCCTCAACGTCGGCATCTACTCGCTGTCCACCGGAGTGCCCGAGAACCACCTCATCGCCGCCCTCGCCATGGCCTCCGCGCCCACGCTCCTCATCTTCCTGGTCTTCCAGCGCAACATCATGAGCGGCCTGACGGCGGGCTCCCTCAAGGGCTGACCGGCCGCCCCCGTGAAAGGAGCCCCCGTGGCTGACCTCCCCCTGCCCGCAGACGCCGCCGACTGGTGGCGCTCGGCCGCCATCTACCAGGTGTACGTCCGCAGCTTCGCCGACGGCGACGGGGACGGCACCGGCGATCTCGCGGGCGTCCGGGCCCGCCTCCCGTACCTCGCCGAACTGGGCGTGGACGCACTCTGGTTCACCCCCTGGTACCTCTCCCCGCTCGCCGACGGCGGCTACGACGTCGCCGACTACCGCACCATCGATCCCGCTTTCGGCACCCTCGCCGAGGCCGAGAAGCTCATCGCAGAGGCCCGCGCGCTGGGGCTGCGGACCATCGTCGACATCGTCCCCAACCACGTCTCGGACCGGCACGCCTGGTTCCGGGCCGCACTCGCCGCCGGCCCCGGCAGCCCCGAGCGCGAGCTCTTCCACTTCCGGCCCGGCCGCGGCGAGAGGGGCGAACTGCCGCCGGGGGACTGGCCCTCGCAGTTCAACGGCGCCGCGACCTGGACCCGCGTACCGGACGGCGAGTGGTACCTGCACCTGTTCACCCCGCAGCAGCCCGACCTCAACTGGGCCCACCCGGCCGTGCGCCGGGAGCACGAGGAGGTACTGCGCTTCTGGTTCGAACGCGGAGTGTCCGGCGTGCGGATCGACTCCGCCGCCCTGCTCGCCAAAGACCCGGCCCTGCCCGACCTGGCCGGCCGCCCGCCCGAGCCCTGGCCGCCCGGCGCCGGCGAGTCCCACCCGTACATCGACCGCGACGACCTGCACGCCATCTACCGCTCCTGGCGCGCGATCGCCGACTCCTACGGAGCCGTGTTCGTCGGCGAGGTCTGGCTGCCCGACTCCGAGCGCTTCGCCCGCTACCTGCGCCCCGACGAGCTGCACACCGCCTTCAACTTCTCCTTCCTCAGCTGCCCCTGGGACGCCGGACGGCTGCGCACCTCCATCGAGGAGACCCTCGCCGAGCACGCCCCGGTCGGCGCCCCCGCGACCTGGGTGCTCTGCAACCACGACGTGACCCGCACCGTCACCCGCTACGGGCGCGCCGACACCGGCTTCGACTTCGCCGCCAAGGCCTTCGGCACCCCTGCCGACCGGGCCCTCGGCACCCGGCGGGCGCGCGCCGCGGCGCTGCTGACGCTCGCGCTGCCCGGCGCCGTGTACGTCTACCAGGGGGAGGAACTGGGCCTGCCGGAAGCGGACATACCGATCCACCGGATCCAGGACCCCATGCACTTCCGCTCCGGCGGCACCGACCCGGGGCGCGACGGATGCCGGGTGCCGCTGCCGTGGACCGCCGAGCCCTGGCACGACCCCTGGCTGCCGCAGCCCGCGGACTGGGGCACGTACGCCGCGGACCGCCAGGGCGGCGACCCCGACTCGATGCTCAGCCTCTACCGGACGGCCCTCGGGCTGCGCCGTGCGGCCGGCGGCTTCGGGAACGGCTCGCTCGCGTGGCTGCCCGCGCCGCCCGGGGTACTGGCCTTCGCCCGCCCGGACGGGCTGGTCTGCGTGGTCAACCTGTCCGGCGCTCCGGTCGGGCTGCCGGCGCACACGAGCCTCCTGCTGAGCAGTTGCGCCCTGGACGCGGACGGGCTGCTTCCGCAGGACACGGCGGTCTGGCTGCGGACCTGACCCCGCGGCCGGACCGCCGGCACCCGCCCCACCCGAATCGCTACGGCATCGGCATCGGCATCGGCTGTGGCGGGCGGGGCCCCTGGTACTGGCCGCTCGGGCGCATGCGGAGCGGGCGCTCCTGGTACTCCTCCAGCGCGTGCGCCATCCAGCCCGCGGTCCGGGACACGGCGAACACCGTCTCCCCGGCCTCGGCGGGCATGCCGCAGGACACCGTCAGCACCGCCAGAGCCAGGTCCACGTTGGCGTGGAGCCCGCCCCGCCGGGCCGCCGCCGTGGCGACGACCTCCCGGGCGGCCGCCAGCGCGGGACCGGCCTGCGGCACGCCCTCCAGCCGGCCGAACAGCGCCGTGGCCCGCGGGTCCTCGCCCTCGTAGAGCCGGTGCCCGAGCCCCGGAACCCGCCGCCCCGCCCGCAGGTGGTCCGCGACCACGGGTGCGGCCCCGCCCCGCTCCAGCGCCTCCACCAGCATCCGGTGCGCGAGCCGTCCGGCGGCGCCGTGCAGCGGGCCTTCGAGCGCGCCCAGGCCGGCCGAGACCGCGGCGTACGGATGGGCCCGCGCGGACGCGGCCACCCGTACGGCCAGGGTGGAGGCGGCCAGATCGTGGTCGATGAGCAGGGTGAGGGCCAGGTCCAGCACGGCCAGCGCGTCGGGGTCCGGCTCCTGCGCGGTCAGCCGGCTCCACAGCCGGCGGGCCAGCCGCCCGTCCCCGCGCCAGCCGGCCGGGCCCACCTCGGGCAGTGCGCCGACCAGCGTCGGGACCAGGCAGCGCGCGGAGCCCAGTACGGCCTCCTCGGACAGGTCGAAGCGCAGCGGATCCGTCACCGCGGCGGCCGCGGTCGCCACCCGGAGCCGGTCGATCGGACCACTGTGCTCGGGCAGCGCGGCCACGGCGCGCCGGGCGGCGGCCAGCGCCTGCGGGGGAGCGGTGAACCGAGCGCCGCGCGGGAGGGTCCCGGTCCAGAGCCACTCGGCGACCTCCTCGTAGCAGTACCGGGAAGCCAGCCCGACGGCGTCCACGCCCCGGAAGTAGTACCGGTCGGGCTCGATGAGCGTGAGCGAGGTGCGTACGGAGAGCTCCGCGCCCGCAGGCGCCGCCGCCTCGCGCCGGCTGCGCAGGGCCAGGGCCTCCACCTCGCGCGCGTCGAAGCTGCTGCCGCGGCCGACCGGATCGCGGCGGCTGGTGAGCTGGCCGCGGCTGACGTACGCGTACACCGTCGCGGGCTTCACCCCCAGCAGTTCCGCCGCCTGCCGGGTGCTGATCCGGCGCTCGCCGTCCGCCTGGTCGTTCATGACATCCACCCTACATATATTGATTCAATCAATATTGACAAGGATTCAATCCATGATGGATGGTCGATCCATGAACACCACCGTCGATGTGCCCCGCGGTCTCGCGGGAGTCGTGGTCACCGAGACCGAACTCGGTGACGTCCGAGGCCGCGAGGGCTTCTACCACTACCGCCAGTACTCGGCCGTCGAGCTCGCCACGAGCCGCACCTTCGAGGACGTGTGGCACCTGATGTTCCGCGGCGCCCTCCCGGCCGACGCCGCCGAGCGGGCCGCCTTCGCCGCCGAGATCGCCCCGCTGCGCCGGCTGCCCGACGCGGTGCGCGATGCGCTGCCCGCCCTCGCCCGCGCCACCGCGCTCTCCGGCCCGCTCGCCGGGCTGCGGACCGCGCTCTCCCTGCTCGGCGCCTCCGCCGGGTTCCGCCCGGTGTACGACATCGACCCCGGGCGGCGGGCCGCCGACGCGCTGGCCGCCTGCGCCGCCGTACCGACCCTGCTCACGGCGCTGCACCGGCTGGGGCAGGGGCTGGAGCCGGTCGAGCCGCGCGCGGACCTCCCGTACGCCGCCAACTACCTGTACATGCTCACCGGCCGGGAACCCGACCCGGTCAGGGCGCGGGCCGTCGAGCAGTACCTGATCTCCACCATCGACCACGGCTTCAACGCCTCGACCTTCACCGCGCGCGTGATCGCCTCCACCGGCGCGGACGTGGCCGCCGCCCTCACCGGGGCGATCGGCGCCCTCTCCGGCCCGCTGCACGGCGGCGCGCCCAGCCGGGCCCTGGACACCCTGGACGCCATCGGCACGGCGGACCGCATCGAGCCGTGGATCCGCGAGAGGGTCCTCGCCGGGGACCGGATCATGGGCTTCGGCCACCCCGTGTACCGCACCGAGGATCCGCGTTCGCGCATGCTGCGGGAGATCGCCCTCGGCTTCGGCGGCCCGCTCGTGGACTTCGCCGTGGAAGTGGAGCGGCACGTCGAGCAGATCCTCGCCGAGCTCAAGCCGGGACGGGAGCTGCACACCAACGTGGAGTTCTACGCCGGTGTGGTCATGGAGCTGTGCGGGCTGCCGCGCGAGATGTTCACCCCGACGTTCTGCGCGGCACGCGTGGTCGGCTGGAGCGCGAACATCCTCGAACAGGCCGCCGATTCGAAGATCATCCGTCCGGCCGCCCGGTACGTGGGCCCGACCCCGCCCGAGCCGGTTCCGGCGCTCGGCTGACTACGATCGGCCGTGTGAACAGCAGTGAGACCGCGCAGCAGTCCGATCAGCCGCCCGTCCGGCATCCCGTCCAGCCGATTCCCGTCGTCGTGCTGTCCGGATTCCTCGGATCCGGCAAGACGACGCTGCTCAATCACCTCCTCGGCAACCGGGGAGGCACCCGGATCGGCGTCGTCGTCAACGACTTCGGCTCGATCGAGATCGACGCGATGGCCGTGGCGGGCCAGGTCGGCGACTCGATGGTCTCGCTCGGCGGCGGCTGCCTGTGCTGCGCGGTCGACGGCAGCGAGCTGGACGCCTACCTGGAGAAGCTCTCCGCGCCCGTCCACCGCATCGACGTGATCGTCATCGAGGCGAGCGGACTGGCCGAGCCCCAGGAGATGATCCGGATGCTGGTGGCCAGCGAGAACCCGGCGATCCGGTACGGCGGGCTGGTCCAGGTCGTGGACGCGGCGGAGTTCGAAGCGACCCGGGTCAAGCACCCCGAGACCGATCGCCACCTGGCCGTCGCGGACCTGGTGGTGCTGAACAAGACCGACCGGGCGGAGCCGGCCGGCCTCACCCGGATCGCGGCCGAGCTGGCCACGCTCTGCCCCGGCACACCGGTGGTGGCCGCCGACCACGGCCGGATCGACCCGGAACTGCTCTTCGACCGGCGCCCGTGGACCGAGACCCGGGGCCAGCTGTCCTTCGAGGACCTGATCTCCCAGGCCAGGGAGTCCGACGGAGCGGACGACGCCGACCACGAGGACCACGAGGACCACACCGGGCACGCCCACACGGTCTACGAGAGCACGGAGTTCGTCTCCGAGCAGGCCCTGAACCCGCGCCGGTTCATCGACTTCCTCGACCGCCGCCCGGCCGGGCTGTACCGGATCAAGGGCTACGTCCACTTCGGCGTCCCCGGCCACGAGGAGCGCTACGAGGTCCACGCCGTCGGCCGTTTCCTCCGCTTCGTACCGGGCCCCTGGGGCCGGGGCGAGCCGCGCCGGAGCCAACTGGTCCTGATCGGCGCCGGTACGGACGGCCCCGCGCTCCTCGGCGAGCTGGAGGCCTGCCGCGAACCGGCCCCGCAGCACGCGCCGCCGGAGAGCATGTGGGGCGTCCTGCGCTACGTCGACCGCCCGGCGCGGCCGGCCGACGACCCCGAACCGGGGCCGGAGCCGTACGATTTCGTCGCCGACCCGGAGGACCTGTAGCCGGGGTCAGGCGACCTCGACCCCGTACTCGGCCAGCAGGTCCTCCAGGCCGCCCCGGTAGCCCTTGCCGCCGATCACGAAGTCCCAGTCGCCGTTGGGGCGGTGCCGGAACGAGCCGAGGACCAGCGCGGTCTCCCCGGCCCGCCCGTCGGAGACCTCCAGCCGGCCGAGTTCCCCGCCGCCCGCGGACAGCAGGCGGATGTGGGCGTCCGTGAACCCGGCGAGGTCGGCGTGCGGATCGACGTCCGGGTCGATCGCCGCCACGAGGACCAGCCGGTCGGCGGCCTCGGGCAGGGCGTCGAAGGAGACCTCCAGAGCCGCCTTGTCCGGCTCCGCGTGCTCACGGGCGCGCACCGAACCGTCGGGGGTCCGGGGGTTGTTGTAGAACACGAAGTGCTCCTCGCTCAGCACCCGGTTGCCCGTGCAGACGAGGGCGCACACGTCCAGCGCGACGGAGCCCGACCAGGACATGCCGAGCACGTTGTGGTCCGCCGCGGGAGCGGCCGGATCGGGCTCGGGCCCGGGCCCGGGCGCGCGCTGCGCGGGAGCGCCGCCGCCGAGCCGCCCGCGCAGCCCGTACTGGTGCAGCAGCTCGACGAGGTCCGCCCCGGGAACCAACTCCAGCGGCTTGCCGTTGGCAAAGGTGTACGACCCGGGCCCGAAGGACGCGGTGGTGACGAGCACCCCCTTGTTCGCCCCCTTGTCCTGGACCGTGCCGTACAGATCACGCACGGCCGTCGGCGGCACCGTGTTCCGGTAGCGCTTGACCTGCACCACGATCCGCCCGCCCCGGATCGGTGCCGGGTCCAGCGCCTCCACGTCCACCCCGCCGTCGCCCGACCGCTGCGTGGTCACCGCCTCCATGCCCATCGCCCGGAACAGCTCGGCGACGAGGTTCTCGAAGGCGATCGGATCCATCGCGAAGAGGTCCGGCTCGTCCTCGTCCGCGCCGCCCGCCTGCCCGCCGTGGCTGACGACCCCGCCGCCGACCTCGTCGGGCCGCCGCCCGGGGCGCACCGCCGTCAGCTGGTCGGGCCGTCCCGACAACAGCCCGCCCAGCCCTGACACCAGACAGTCCACGGCGCTGACCTGCTCCAGGCGCAGCCCCGCGAACGCGCCGCGCTCCGCCGGCACGGTCGCCATGACCACCCGTGCCTCCCGGCCCGTCGCCGGATCGTGGGCGTCCACGAACCCGTTGACCACCACCGATTCGAGTACGCCGAACTCGTCCGCCGCGTACAGCTCGCGCACGACCAGCAGCATGGACTGCGCCAGCAGGTCCCGGTAGAGGGCCCGGCGCTCCGTCACCGGACGGGACTTGATCTTGTCCTGGTCCGTGCTCGGCAGGTACTGCACCGCCCTGGCCTCCGGCACCACCGCGTACCCCGGGAGCTCCCAGTCCAGCACCAGCTGGCGCGCCGCCTGGTCGTAGGCCGCCGCCACCTGCCGGGGCAGCGCCTCGGGCCAGGCCGCGGAGGCGTACAGGGCCGCCGAGAAGTACTCCACCGCCGCCTCCGCGTCGCCCCTGCGCAGGGCGGCGGCCAGCTCGGTGAGCCCGCTGTTGTGCGCCCGTACCCCGGCGAGCTGCTCGGCGGCCCACCGGTCGTACTGCTGCCGGTACGCGGCCAGTTGCCGCTGCCGCTGCGCCTCCGCGGCGCTCGCGGCCTGCCAGGCCTCCGTGTACCGGGCGTGGGCCTCCCGCTCCGCCTGTGCCCGGTGGCCGGAGCCGAGCGTCCAGCCGCTGCTCTGCTGCTGGAACTGATCGATGCGCGGCATGGGCACCGGATGCGCCAGGGCGCCGGGGTTGAAGGGCTCCAGCTGCTCGGGCCGGGCCAGGGCGGATATCCGGAACGCCGGCGCCCGGCAGCCCGCGACCAGCAGCCCCTTCAGGGCGTCCACCTCGGCGTCGATCTGCGCGGTGCGCCGCAGAGCCTCGGCCTCGCGGTACTGCCGGTGGCTGCGGTTGGCGTCCCGCTCCTGGGTCCGCTGCCGGTCCCGTTCGTACGCCAGCAGCCGGCGCTCGGCCTCCCGCTGCTGGATCACCTGTGTCTGCTGCTGCCGGCGCTGGGCCTCGGCCCAGTCCCCGATCAATCCGCCCGGCCGACGACTCATCAGCTCTGTACTCCCCCCACCAACACCCAGAGGGAAAACACTAGTCGGCATTCGGGTGGTACGTCCCCCCGGTCGCACCACCCGAATGCCGCAGTACGTCCTACAGCGCGCCCCCCGCCAGAGCGGCGACGACCGCGGGCAGCGCGGCCCCCGAACCGTCTCGGCGCGGGTCCACGGCCGGCAGTTCGGCCGGGCTGCCGTTGGCCGCGGCCGCACGCACGGGGGCGTTGCCGGCCCAGGCCAGCACCAGCAGGTCCTCGCCCTTCAGGAACCGCTGGCAGCGCACGCCGCCGGTGGCCCGGCCCTTGCGCGGGTACTGGTCGAACGGGGTGAGCTTCCCGGACAGCAGCGAGTCGTCCAGCGTCCCCTGCGAGCCCGCCACCGTGAACACCACGGCCTCGCGCGCCGGATCCACCGCCGAGAAGTGGATCACCTTGGCGTTCTCGGCGAGCTTGATGCCCGCCATGCCGCCCGCGGGGCGGCCCTGCGGGCGCACCTGGCCCGCCGGATAGCGCAGCAGCTGGGCGTCGTCGGTGAGGAAGACCAGGTCCTCCTCGCCCGTGCGCAGTTCGACCGCGCCGACGATCCGGTCGCCCTCCTTGAGGGTGATGACCTCCAGCTCGTCCTTGTTCGCCGGGTAGTCCGGCACGACCCGCTTGACCACGCCCTGCTCGGTGCCGAGCGCCAGGCCCTGCGAGGACTCGTCCAGCGAGGTCAGGCAGATCACCTTCTCGTCCGCCTCCAGCCCGGAGAGGAACTCCGAGACCGGGGCGCCGCCCGCCAGGTTCGGCGCGGCGTGGGTGTCCGGCAGTTGCGGCAGGTCGATCACCGCGAGCCGCAGGAGCCGCCCGTACGAGGTGACCACGCCGACGTCGGCCCGGGCCGACGCGGCGACCTGGGAGACGATCAGGTCGTGCTTCGCGCGGGAGCCGCCCTCCTCCTCCGGCAGCGGCTCGCCGTTGGCGGTGCGCGCCAGCAGGCCCGTCGAGGACAGCAGGACCCGGCACGGGTCGTCCGCGACCTCCAGCGGGACCGCGGCGACCGCCGTGCCCGCCGACTCCAGCAGGACCGTACGGCGCTCGGTGCCGAACTTCTTCGCGACCGCGGCCAGTTCCGCGGAGACCAGCTTGCGCAGCTCGGTGTCGGACTCCAGGATCCCCGTCAGCTCGTCGATCTCGCCCGTCAGCCGGTCGCGCTCGGACTCCAGCTCGATCCGGTCGAAGCGGGTGAGCCGGCGCAGCGGGGTGTCCAGGATGTACCGGGTCTGGATCTCGCTCAGCGAGAAGCGCTCGATCAGCCGCTCCATCGCCTGCGCCGAGTTGTCGCTGTCCCGGATGATCCGGATGACCTCGTCGATGTCGACCAGGGCGACCAGCAGGCCCTCGACCAGGTGCAGCCGGTCGCGCCGCTTGGTGCGCCGGAACTCGCTGCGCCGGCGCACGACCTCGAAGCGGTGGTCGAGGTAGACCTCCAGCAGCTCCTTGAGGCCCAGCGTCAGCGGCTGGCCGTCGACCAGCGCGACGTTGTTGATGCCGAAGGACTCCTCCATCGGCGTCAGCTTGTACAGCTGCTCCAGGACGGCCTCCGGGTGGAAGCCGTTCTTGATCTCGATGACCAGGCGCAGGCCGTGCGAACGGTCGGTGAGGTCCTTGACGTCCGCGATGCCCTGGAGCTTCTTGGAGCCGACCAGGTCCTTGATCTTCGCGATGACCTTCTCGGGGCCGACCGTGAAGGGCAGTTCCGTGACGACCAGGCCCTTGCGGCGGGCCGTCACGTTCTCCACGGCGACCGTGGCGCGGATCTTGAACGTCCCGCGGCCGTTCTCGTAGGCGTCCTTGATCCCCGAGAGGCCCACGATCCGGCCGCCCGTGGGCAGGTCCGGACCCGGCACGAAGCGCATCAGCGCCTCAAGGTCCGCCTGCGGGTAGCGGATCAGGTGGCGGGCGGCCGCGATGACCTCGCCCAGGTTGTGCGGGGGCATGTTGGTGGCCATGCCGACCGCGATCCCGGACGCGCCGTTGACCAGAAGGTTCGGGTACGCCGCGGGCAGCGCGACCGGTTCCTGCTCCTGGCCGTCGTAGTTGGCGGTGAAGTCGACCGTGTCCTCGTCGATCGACTCCGTCATGAGTGACGTGGCGTCCGCCATCTTGCACTCGGTGTAGCGCATCGCGGCCGGCGGGTCGTCGTTGCCGAGCGAACCGAAGTTGCCGTGGCCGTCGACCAGCGGCAGCCGCATCGAGAAGGGCTGGGCCATGCGCACGAGGGCGTCGTAGATCGACGCGTCACCGTGCGGGTGCAGCTTGCCCATGACCTCGCCCACGACGCGGGCGCACTTCACGTAGCCGCGGTCGGGGCGCAGGCCCATCTCGTTCATCTGGTAGACGATGCGCCGGTGTACCGGCTTCATGCCGTCCCGGGCGTCGGGCAGGGCACGGGAGTAGATCACCGAGTACGCGTACTCGAGGAAGGAGCCCTGCATTTCGTCGACGACGTCGATGTCGAGGATCTTCTCCTCGAAATCCTCCGGCGGCGGGGTCTTCGTGCTGCGGCGGGCCATCGCTGCGCGGCTCCTTAACCAAGAAAGAAAGTGTGCTGGGGTCTGGCGGGTGGTCTGATCGGCGTGGACGGGGTTGTCGCGGACCATTGTGGCCCGAGGCACCGACAACGCCGACTCCGACCCTGGGGTCACCCCCGGACGGAGGCGTGGGTGAGTGTCAGCCGGGAACTTCTCCGGTGCCCGACGCGCTTGCATACAGTGGCAGGTCTGACGGAAAACTCTGCATCGCGATCGAAGGGACCACATGCCCATGGGTCACACGGCCACAGCCCAGGCCGGCTCCGGCGGCCTGACAGCGACCGAGCACCGGCTGGCCAACGGCCTGCGCGTGGTGCTCTCCGAGGATCACCTGACCCCGGTCGCCGCGGTCTGCCTCTGGTACGACGTCGGCTCGCGCCACGAAGTCAAGGGACGGACCGGCCTGGCTCACCTCTTCGAGCACCTGATGTTCCAGGGCTCGGCGAGCGTACCCGGAAACGGGCACTTCGAGCTGGTCCAGGGGGCCGGCGGTTCGCTCAACGGCACCACCAGCTTCGAGCGCACGAACTACTTCGAGACCATGCCGACCCACCAGCTGGAGCTCGCGCTCTGGCTGGAGGCCGACCGGATGGGCTCGCTGCTGGCCGCCCTGGACGACGAGTCCATGGAGAACCAGCGCGACGTCGTCAAGAACGAGCGCCGCCAGCGGTACGACAACGTCCCGTACGGCACGGCCTTCGAGAAGCTGACCGCCCTCGCCTACCCCGAGGGCCACCCGTACCACCACACGCCGATCGGCTCGATGGCCGACCTGGACGCGGCCTCCCTGGAGGACGCCCGCGCCTTCTTCCGCACGTACTACGCGCCCAACAACGCGGTGCTGTCGGTCGTCGGCGACATCGACCCCGAGCAGACGCTCGCCTGGGTCGAGAAGTACTTCGGCACCATCCCCGGGCACGACGGCAAGCAGCCGCCGCGCGACGGCACGCTGCCCGAGATCATGGGCGGGCAGCTGCGCGAGGAGATCGTCGAGGAGGTCCCGGCACGCGCGCTGATGGCCGCGTACCGGCTCCCGCACGACGGCACCCGCGAGTGCGACGCCGCCGACGTGGCGCTGACCGTGCTGGGCGGCGGCGAGTCCTCCCGGCTCCACAACCGCCTCGTACGCCGGGACCAGACGGCGGTCGCGGCGGGCTTCGGCATGCTGCGGCTCGCCGGCGCCCCCTCGCTGGGCTGGCTGGACGTGAAGACCTCCAGCGGTGTCGAGGTGCCCGCCATCGAGGCGGCCGTCGACGAGGAGCTCGCGCGGTTCGCCGCCGAGGGCCCCACGGCCGAGGAGATGGAGCGTGCCCAGGCGCAGCTGGAGCGGGAGTGGCTGGACCGGCTGAGCACGGTGGCCGGGCGCGCCGACGAACTGTGCCGCTTCGCGGTGCTGTTCGGCGACCCGCAGCTGGCGCTGACCGCCGTCCAGCGCGTCCTCGACATCACCGCCGAGGAGGTGCAGGCCGTGGCCGCGGCCCGGCTGCGCCCCGACAACCGCGCGGTGCTGGTGTACGAGCCGCTCCCGGCAGAAGCCGGCGAGAACGGCGAGAGCGACGAGAACGAAGGGGCGGAGCAGTGAGCGACACCGCAGCCGTCACGATGACCTTCCACCCGCAGCCGCAGGCCGGCCAGGCCCGGCCGTGGGCCTTCCCGGCCCCCGAGCGCGGCGCGCTGCCCAACGGCCTGACCGTGCTGCGCTGCCACCGGCCCGGCCAGCAGGTCGTCGCGGTCGAGGTCAACCTCGCCGCCCCGCTGGACGCCGAGCCGAAGGGCCTGGACGGCGTGGCGACCATCATGGCCCGCGCGCTGTCCGAGGGCACCGACAAGCGTTCCGCCGAGGAGTTCGCGGCCGAGCTGGAACGCTGCGGCGCCACGCTCGACGCGCACGCCGACCACCCGGGCATGCGGGTCTCCCTGGAGGTCCCGGCCTCCCGCTTGCACAAGGCGCTGGGCCTGCTCGCCGAGGCGCTGCGCGCGCCGGCCTTCGCCGACAGCGAGGTCGACCGGCTGGTGCGCAACCGGCTCGACGAGATCCCGCACGAGCTGGCCAACCCGCAGCGCCGGGCCGCCAAGGAGCTCTCCCGGCAGCTGTTCCCGCCGGCCCTGCGGATGTCCCGGCCGCGCCAGGGCACCGAGGAGACGGTCGCCCGGATCGACTCCGCGGCCGTACGCGCCTTCTACGAGGCCCACGTACGCCCCGCCACCGCCACCGCGGTGGTCGTCGGCGACCTGACCGGCATCGACCTGGACGAGGTCCTGGGGGACACCCTGGGCGCCTGGACCGGCGACTCCGCCGAGCCGCTCCCGGTTCCGCCGGTCACCGCCGACGACACCGGCCGCGTGGTCATCGTGGACCGGCCCGGCGCGGTCCAGACGCAGCTGCTCATCGGCCGCATCGGGCCGGACCGGCACGAGCGGGTCTGGGCGGCGCAGGTGCTCGGCACGTACTGCCTGGGCGGCACCCTCACCTCGCGCCTGGACAAGGTGCTGCGCGAGGAGAAGGGCTACACCTACGGCGTGCGCGCGTTCGGCCAGGTGCTGCGCTCCACGGCCGACGGCAAGGGCGCCTCGATGCTCGCCATCAGCGGCTCGGTGGACACCCCCAACACCGGCCCGGCGCTCGACGACCTCTGGAAGGTGCTCCGCACCCTCGCGGAGGGCGGCCTGACCGACGCCGAACGGGACGTGGCGGTGCAGAACTTGGTGGGCGTGGCCCCGCTGAAGTTCGAGACGGCCGCGGCCGTCGCCGGCACGCTCGCCGACCAGGTCGAGCAGGAGCTCCCCGACGACTACCAGGCGCGGTTGTACGCACAGCTGGCCCAAACGGGCACGGTGGAGGCGACGTCGGCCGTCCTGGCCGCCTTCCCGGTGGACCGCCTGGTCACGGTCCTGGTGGGCGACGCCGCCCAGATCGAGGAGCCGGTGCGGGCGCTGGGCATCGGTGAGGTCACCGTCGTCACCAACTGACGGACATTTCAAGGGGCTCCGGCGGCTTGTCCGTCGGGGCCCCTTTTGTCTGTTTCGTGAAGAGGTTGCTCGTATGGGGTGTGGCGTACGCAACAAAAACGCGTGTCTGTTTGGCGATTGACTGATGATCCGCCTAGCGTCGGCCGTGCTGTCCGTCAGTTGTACCCGCCGCATCCGCGGCACCGGGCAGCGATCGCCGAGTCCCCGTCAGGCGCGAGCCTGGGGAGCCGGGGACCCACATGTGTCCCTGGGGTGAATCGGACCGCCTCGTCAGAGGGGGCCCGTAGGAGACCTTCCTGCTCCGAACCCGTCAGCTAACCCGGTAGGCGAGAAGGAAGGAAAGGATCAACCCCTTCATGGCGTTTGGCAGTCGTGCCGCCGGTAAGCACCGTGGTTCCAGTCGTCTGAGCCGCAAGACCGCCGGTTACGCCGGCATCGCCGCCCTCGCCACCACCGGTGTCGTCGGCTCCCTCGCAGGCCCCGCGTTCGCCGCGTCGGACAAGGCCCCCTCCATGGAGGACACCGGCCTGAACGCCGTCGTGACCGCCGAGGACCTCCAGGGCCAGATCGAGGCCCAGGCCGACGCCCAGGAGCACGCGGCCGAGGCCGCCGCCCTCAAGGCGAAGGCGGAAGCCGAGGCCAAGGCCCGTGCCGCCGAGGCCAAGCAGAAGGCCGAGGAGAAGGCGAAGGCCGAGCGGGAGGCCGCCGAGCGCGCCGCCCGCGAGGAGGAGCGCAAGCGCCTCAACACCTTCGTGGCCCCCGTCGACGACTCCTACGTCAGCACCCAGTGGCACGCGGGCGGCGGCATGTGGTCCTCCGGCAGCCACACCGGCATCGACTTCCACGCCGCGTCCGGCACGACCGTGCACGCGGTCGGCATCGGCACCGTGGTCGAGGCGGGCTGGGGCGGCGCGTACGGCAACAACGTCGTCATCAAGCACGCCGACGGCACGTACACGCAGTACGGCCACATGTCCTCGCTGAACGTCTCCGTCGGCGACCAGGTCACCGCCGGCCAGCAGATCGGCCTGTCGGGCTCCACCGGCAACTCCAGCGGCCCGCACCTGCACTTCGAGGCCCGTACCGGCGCCCAGTACGGCTCGGACATCGACCCGGTCGCGTACCTGCGCAGCCACGGCGTCGACGTCTGACACGCGCTACCCCGCACTTCACCGAAGGCCCCGGCTCCCCGAGCCGGGGCCTTCGTGTTGGCTGTAAACGTCTGCTATTTCCGCCCGCGCTCGGAATTTATCGCCCGGTGCAATAGAGTCCCCGTAAGGTGGTCGGCAGTCGGAAATAGGCGGAGGTCCGGACTTGCGAATTCCTGCGCACGCGGTATGCACGGCAATCCGCGAAGACATCGTCTCCGGGGTCTTCGAACCGGGTGCCCGGCTGACCGAGGAACTGCTGGCCCGCCGGTACGGGGTCTCCCGCGTCCCCGTCCGCGAGGCACTGCGGACCCTGGAGTCCGAGGGCTTCGTCACCACCCGGCGGCACGCGGGCGCCTGCGTCGCCGAACCCACCGAGCAGGAGGCGGCCGACCTCCTGGAGCTGCGGCTGCTGCTGGAGCCGCTGGCGGCCGCGCGCGCGGCCCGGCGGCGCACCGAGGGCCACCTCAAGGTGCTCCGCGGGCTGGTCAGGCTGGGCCAGGAGCGGGCCAGGCGGGGCCAGGGGGAGGATCTGAGGTCCCTGGGGGGCTGGTTCCACGAGACCCTGGCCCAGGCCTCCGGCAGCCCCGGGCTGATCGTGCTGCTCACACAGATGCGGCACAAGGTCGCCTGGATGTACGCGGTGGAGGCGCCGGCCCGTCCCGTGGACTCCTGGGCGGAGCACGGCGCGATCGTGGACGCGGTCGCGCGCGGGGACGCCGAGCGGGCCCGCGCGCTGACGGTGATGCACGCGGACCGCGCGGCCGGGGCGCACCGGCTGCGCGTGAGGACTTCGCAACATGCCGTAAACACGGCGGGCGGTCCGCATTAACAAAAGGCGGGTATCAAAGTGTGGGGCCCGCGATTGAATTCACGCCGCGAATGTCCTCGCCCCGCCCCGTGCGATGAATTCCCGAATACGGCAGACGCGCAGAACGCGGAAGCCGCGGCCACCGGAATATCGGTGGTGGCCGCGGCTCCTGCGTGTGCCCGGGGTGAACCCGAAGGGTCAGACGGTCTCGGGGAGCTCCTCGAGACCCTCGGCGACCAGCTTCGCGAGGCGGTCCAGAGCCGCCTCGGCGCCTTCGGCGTCGGACGCGAGGATGATCTCCTCGCCGCCCTGCGCGCCCAGGCCCAGCACCGCGAGCATGGACGCGGCGTTGACGGGGTTCCCGTCGGCCTTCGCGATGGTCACCGGGACGCCGGAAGCGGTCGTCGCGCGGACGAAGATCGAGGCGGGACGAGCGTGCAGGCCCTCGGCCCACCCGACGTTGACGCGGCGCTCTGCCATGGTGATGCCCTTCAGGTTCTTACGGTTGTCTAGACCAGTCTCTCACGACGCCCCTCATGCTCCGACCGACCTTCGGCCCGAAGTTGCCGCCGTTCGACCTACCCCAGCTTGCACTGGTTTGCCCGTGCTTGCCTCGTGCGCCGCGCAGGAGCCATTCGGCCAGTCCTGGCCTTAAGATCGCCGCATGACCATCGCGTCGGACCCCTCGTACCCGGCCCACTGGGAAGCGGACGTCGTCCTGCGCGACGGCGGTACCGCCCGGATCAGGCCGATCACCACGGAGGACGCGGGCCGGCTGGTCAGCTTCTACGAGCAGGTCTCCGACGAGTCGAAGTACTACCGCTTCTTCGCGCCCTACCCCCGCCTCTCCGCCCGCGACGTGCACCGCTTCACCCACCACGACTACGTGGACCGGGTCGGGCTCGCGGCGACCGTGGGCGAGGAGTTCATCGGCACCGTCCGCTACGACCGGATCGGCCCCGACGGCCGGCCCGCCTCCGCGCCCGCCGACGAGGCCGAGGTCGCCTTCCTCGTCCAGGACGCCCATCAGGGCCGCGGGGTCGCCTCCGCCCTCCTCGAACACATCGGCGCGGTCGCCCGCGAGCGGGACATCCGCCGGTTCGCGGCCGAGGTGCTGCCCGCCAACAACAAGATGATCAAGGTGTTCAAGGACGCCGGGTACGAGCAGAAGCGCAGCTTCGAGGACGGCTCCGTCCACCTCACCCTCGACCTCGAACCCACCGCCGAGTCCCTGGCCGTCCAGCGCGCCCGCGAGCAGCGCGCCGAGGCCCGCTCCGTGCAGCGGCTGCTGACCCCCCGCTCGGTGGCCGTCATCGGGGTCAGCCGCTCCGGCGGGGGCGTCGGCGCGGCGGCCCTGCGCAACCTGCGCGACAGCGGCTTCCGCGGCCACCTCTACGCCGTGAACGAGGCCGCCACCACCGATCTGCTGGACGGCGTACGGGCCTACCGCGCGCTCGGCGCCGTCGACGCCCCCGTCGACCTCGCGGTGATCGCGGTCCCCGCCGAGCGCGTCCCCGAGGCCGTGGCCGCCTGCGGCGAGCACGGGGTGCAGGGGCTCGTGGTGCTGTCCGCCGGGTACGGGGAGAGCGGCGCCGCCGGTCTCGACCGCCAGCGCGAACTGGTGCGCCAGGTGCGCTCGTACGGGATGCGGCTGATCGGGCCGAACGCGTACGGCGTGATCAACACCGCCCCCGAGGTCGGGCTCAACGCCTCCCTCACCCCGGCGCCCGCCCCGGCCCGCGGCCGCATCGGGCTGTTCACCCAGTCCGGGGCCATCGGCATCTCGCTGCTCTCCGCTCTGCTGCGGCGGGGCGAGGGGCTGTCGTCCTTCGTCTCGGCGGGCAACCGGGCGGACGTCTCCGGGAACGACATCCTCCAGTACTGGTACGAGGACGAGGCCACCGACGTCGCGCTGATGTACCTCGAAACCCTGGGCAACCCCCGGAAGTTCACCCGCCTCGCGCGCCGCACGGCGGCCGTCAAGCCGGTGGTCGTCGCGCGGGGCGGCCGCCACACCCCCGCGGGCCACGTGGTCCCCGGGACCAGACTGCCGGACGCCACCGTCTCCGCCCTGCTGCGCCAGGCCGGGGTGATCCGGGTCGGCACGGTGACGGAGCTGGTGGACGTCGGACTGCTGCTCGCCTCGCAGCCGCTTCCGGCCGGGCCGCGCGTGGCGATCCTCGGGAACTCCGAGTCGCTCGGAGTCCTCTCGTACGACGCCTGCCTCGCGCAGGGGCTGCGGCCAGGAGCCCCGCAGGACCTGACGACCGCGGCGACGGCGGCGGACTTCCGCACGGCACTGGGCGCGGCGCTCGGCTCCGCCGAGAGCGACGCGGTGATCGTCACCGTGATCCCGTGGGTGAACGAGCAGGAGCCGCAGGACGACCTGGCGGGCGCCCTGCGCGACGCGGTCGCCGCGCACCCCGGCAAGCCGGTGGCGGTGGTCCACGTGGAACTGGCCGAGCTCGTCGACGCCCTCTCCCCGGCGGGGGCGCTGTCCCCGCGCCTGCGCCCCACCGAGGAGGACGAGGGCGGGTACGCCAGACCGGACGTACGGATCCCGGCGTACCCGGCCGCCGAGCGGGCCGTACGCGCGGTCGCCGAGGCCGTCCGGTACGGACAGTGGCGCCGGGCCAACGCCGACACCGGACAGGTCCCCGAGTACGAGGACATCGACGAGGCCGGGGCCGCCGCCCGGCTCGCCGCCCTCCTCGCAGATTTCGGCGAGGGCGCCGGCGAGGGCGTCCTCACCCTCACCGAGACCGACGCCGCCGCCCTCCTCGCCCACTACGGGATCCGGGTCCTGCCCACCCTGCCCGCGCCCACCGCCGACGCCGCCGTCCGGGCCGCCCGGAGCCTGGGCTACCCCGTCGCCCTCAAGACCACCGCCCCGCACCTGCGCCACCGGGCGGACCTCGGCGGCGTACGCCTCGACCTCGCCACCGAAGCCGACCTGCGCCGCTCGTACGAGGAGCTGACCGACCTCCTCGGCACCCCCGGCGAACTGCTCCCCGTGGTCCAGGCCATGGTGCCGCGCGGGGTCGACACCGTGGTGCGGTCCGTCATCGACCCGGCCGCCGGAGCCGTCCTCTCCTTCGGGCTCGCCGGCGTCGCCTCCGAGCTGCTCGGCGACACCGCCCACCGCCTCGTCCCCGCCACGGACCGGGACGCCGCCGGGCTGATCCGGTCCATCCGGACCGCACCCCTCCTCTTCGGCTGGCGCGGCAGCGACCCGGTGGACACCCCCGCTCTCGAAGAGCTCCTGCTGCGGCTGTCCCGGCTCGTCGACGACCACCCCGAAGTGGTGGGCGTCACGCTCGAACCCGTCGTCGTCGCCACCGAAGGCCTCTCGGTGCTCGGCGCCTCCGTCCGCGTGGCCCACCCGCCGGCCCGCACCGATCTCGGTCCCCGGACGCTCCCGAGCTACTGACCGGCACCGCAACCTCGGGAAGACGGGTCCGCGGGCGCCCGGTGTGCCCCGTACGGGCCTTAGGATGGACCCCATGGCGAAATCCGGTACGACGACCCAGGGGCTGCGCACGGCGATCGAGCGCAGCGGCTACTACCCGGCCCTCGTGGCCGAGGCCGTGGAGGCCGCGGTGGGCGGCGAGCCGATCTCGTCGTACCTGGTCCACCAGGAGACGACCTTCGACTCCAACGAGGTGCGCCGGCACGTCACGGTCCTGGTCCTGACCGGCAACCGCTTCATCGTGAGCCACACCGACGAGCAGGCCGCCGACGCCGGGTCCCCGTCCCCGTACGCGACCACCTCCACCGAGTCCGTCAAGATCGGCGCGATCTCCTCCGTGGTGCTCAGCCGCGTCGTCGCGAACCCGGAGTCGTACACCCCGGGCACCCTGCCCCGCGAGGTCGTCCTGACCATCGGCTGGGGCGCGGTCTCCCGGATCGACCTGGAGCCCGCCGCCTGCGGCGACCCGAACTGCGACTCCGACCACGGCTACACCGGCAACTCCACCGCCGACGACCTCAGCCTGCGCGTCAGCGAGGCCGGCGACGGCCCGGAGGCGGTCCGCCAGACCCTCGTCTTCGCGCAGGCGCTCAGCGAGGCGACAGCGGCGACGTCCCAGTCCGCCCGCTGATGTCCTACTCCGCACCGTCGAACTGGGACGAGCCGGAGCTGCTGGACCTCACCGGCGCCCCCGTCCCGGAGTACGGCACCGGCTCGCTCGCCGACCTGCTGCCGACCCTCGTGGCCGGCCAGGGCGTCCCCGGGTTCACCGCCTCGATCCCCGAGCTCGCCCCGGCCGACCGGAACTGCGTGTTCCTGGTCGACGGCATGGGCTGGGAGCAGATCAAGGCCCACCCGGACGAGGCCCCGTACCTGACCTCCCTCCTCGGCACCTCGCGCGGCGGCACCGGCCGCCCGATCACCGCGGGCTTCCCGGCGACCACCGCCACCTCGCTGGCCTCCGTGGGCACCGGCCTGCCGCCCGCCCGGCACGGCTTGCCCGGATACACCGTGCGCAACCCGGCCACCGGCGAGCTGATGAACCAGCTCCGCTGGCACCCGTGGACCTCGCCGAAGCCCTGGCAGCCGTACCCGACCGTCTTCCAGCAGGCCGACAAGGCGGGCGTCGCCACGGCGCAGGTGTCCTCGCCCGCCTTCCAGACCACCCCGCTCACCAAGGTCGCGCTGAGCGGCGGCACCTTCCTCGGCCGGATGACCGGCGAGGAGCGGATGGACCTCGCGGCCGAGCGCCTCGCCGCGGGCGACCGCTCGCTGGTGTACACGTACTACAGCGAGCTCGACGGGGCCGGCCACCGGCACGGCGTGAACTCCGACGCCTGGCGCGGCCAGCTGATGTACGTCGACCGGCTCGTGCAGCGGCTCGCCGAACAACTCCCGCCGCGCACGGCGCTGTACATGACCGCCGACCACGGCATGGTGGACATCCCCTTCGACGAGGACTCCCGGATCGACTACGACGAGGACTGGGAGCTGGGCGCGGGCGTGGCCCTGCTCGGCGGCGAGGGCCGGGCCCGGCACGTGTACGCCGTTCCCGGTGCCGAGGCCGACGTCCTGACCGTGTGGCGCGAGGTGCTGGGCGACCGGTTCTGGATCGCCAGCCGCGAAGAGGCCCTGGAGCTGGGCTGGTTCGGCCCGCCGGGGCAGTGCGACGAGCGCGTCCTCGGCCGGATCGGCGACGTGGTCGCCGCCGCGCAGGCCGATGCGGCGATCACCGCGTCCGTGAACGAGCCCAACGAATCGGCGCTCGCCGGGATGCACGGCTCGATGACCGCGGCCGAGCAGCTGGTCCCGCTGCTCGAAATCCGCACCTGAGACGACCGACCCGCACACCCGCACACCGCCCCGCACCCGCCGACCACGACTCGAAAGGCCCCGTTCCCTCCATGCCCGAATTGGTGTTTTTCTCCGGCACGATGGACTGCGGGAAGAGTACGTTGGCGCTCCAGATCGCGCACAACCGCGACGCGCGGGGACTCCAAGGCGTCATCTTCACCCGCGACGACCGGGCGGGCGAGGGCAAACTCTCCTCCCGCCTGGGCCTGGTGACGGAGGCGGTCGAGGCGCCGGAGGGCATGGACCTGTACGGGTACCTGGTCGCGCAGCTCTCCCAGGGCGGCAAGGCGGACTACGTGATCGTGGACGAGGCGCAGTTCCTCGCGCCCGACCAGATCGACCAGCTGGCACGCATCGTCGACGACCTCGGCCTGGACGTCTTCGCCTTCGGCATCACCACGGACTTCCGCACGAAGCTCTTCCCCGGCTCGCAGCGGCTGATCGAACTGGCGGACCGCCTCGAACAGCTCCAGGTCGAGGCCCTGTGCTGGTGCGGCGCCCGTGCCACGCACAACGCCCGTACGGTGGGCGGCGAAATGGTGGTGGAAGGCGCCCAGGTGGTGGTCGGCGACGTGAACCGTCCGGCGGAGGAGATCGGCTACGAGGTCCTGTGCCGCCGCCACCACCGCAAGCGGATGACGAGCGGCTCCGTCTCCGCCGGCGCGCTCTCCCCGGACGTACTGCCGGTCGCCTCCGACTGAGACGCGCCGACCACCTGCGCCCGCGCCCGGGCCCGTGCCCGTGCCCGTGCCGCAGACCAACCCCGTCAACGGCCCTTCGCCGGGCGTGACTCCACGAGCGTGAACACCGCGCCCTCCGGGTCGGTGACCGTGGAGACCCGGCCGGTCAGCCCCTCGCGGGGCGGCTGGACGACCCGCCCGCCGAGGCGGTGCACCCGGGCCGCGGCCGTGTCCACGTCCTCGACCTCGAAGTACGTCATCCAGTGCGGGCCCCGGTCGTGCGGGAGCGAGCGGCCCACCCCGTGCACGGCGGCGACCGGACGCCCGTCCAGCAGCAGCGTCACGTAGTCGAAGTCGGAGCCGGCCGCGGCGTGCGTCTCGGCCTCGTGGCCGAAGACGTGCTGGTAGAACTTGCCCACGGTCGAGGTGTCCTGCGTGACCAGCTCGGCCCAGACCGGGGTGCCGGGGACGCCCGACAGCCGGGTCCCGATGTGCTCCTCGGCTTGCCAGATCCCGAAGATCGCCCCCAGCGGGTCGGAGCAGATCGCCAGCCGCCCCTCACCGCCCGCGTCCAGGGGCCCCACCGCGACCGTGCCGCCGCAGGAGCGGATCGTCTCGGCCGTCGAGTCCGCGTCGTCGGTGGCGAAGTACGTGGTCCAGGCCACCGGAAGATGCCGGTCCGGGGGCATCTCGCCGATGCCGGTCACCTCTTGGCCGTCGAGGAGGGCGCGGACGTACGGGCCGAAGGGCTGCGGGCCGGGCTCGTACTCCCAGCGGAACAGATCGGTGTAGAAGGCCTCGGTGGTCCCGAGGCCGTGCACCATCAGACTCGACCAGCACGGGGTGCCGGGCGGGCGCCGCGTTTCTTCCGGTTCCTCGGTCATGTCAGCCGTCTCCTCCGTCGTCGCTCATCCCGGACCAGATGCTTCCACTACGGCGGGTCCGGCGCGCCTCGACCGGCCGGGTTTCGCCGGTGCGGGGAGAGATGACCGAATCGATGCGGCCTGTCGATGTCGGGCTTGTTACACGGGCCGCGGAGCGGGGAGGAAGATGGGCCGCATGACTGCGAATTCTGCGCCCTCCGTGATCGTTTCCGCCGCCGAACTGATGGACGAGGTGGCCGGCTCCCGGCCGCCGGTGCTGCTCGACGTCCGCTGGCAGCTGGGCGGTCCGAACCTGCGCTCCGCCTACGACGCCGGCCACCTGCCGGGAGCCGTGTACGTGGACCTCGACCGCGAACTGGCAGGTCCGCCGGGATCGGGCGGCCGCCACCCGCTGCCGCAACCGGAGGAGTTCGGGGCCGTCATGCGCCGGGCCGGGGTCTCGGCCGACGCGCCGGTGGTCGTGTACGACGGGGGTCTGGGCTGGGCCGCCGCCCGGGCCTGGTGGCTGTTGCGCTGGACGGGTCACACGGACGTGCGGGTACTGGACGGGGGGCTGGCCGCGTGGACGGAGGCGGGCGGTCCGGTGACGGAGGATGCCGTCACCGTTACGGAGGGCGATTTCAAGCCAAACCCGGGGGCGGTGGGGCTCCTGGACGCGGACGCGGCGGCGGCGCTCGCGCGCAGCGGCGTCCTGCTGGACGCGCGTGCGGGGGAGCGGTACCGGGGCGAGGTCGAGCCGATCGACCGGGTCGGTGGGCACATCCCGGGTGCGGTGTCGGCGCCGACGACCGAGAACGTGGGCGCGGACGGGAAGTTCCTCGCGGCGGCCGCCCTGCGGGCGCGCTTCGCCGGGCTGGGCGCTTCGGGTGCGGCGCCGGTCGGCGTGTACTGCGGTTCCGGGGTCTCGGGGGCGCACGAGGTGCTGGCGCTTGAGGTGGCGGGAATTCCGGCCGCCCTGTACGCGGGCAGCTGGTCGGAATGGTCCGCGGACCCGGCGCGGCCCGTGGCCACCGGTCCGGACCCGCGGTAGGGGGCTACGCCCCGGGCCCCGCGCCCGTGACGGCGGCGGGGCCGGGGCCGGGTTGCGGGCCCGGGGCGCGGGGCGACCGCTCCGCTACTCCTGTTTCTTGCGGCGCGTGCCGAAGACGATCTCGTCCCAGCTCGGGACCGCCGCGCGGCGGCCGGGGCGGACGCCGTCGGCCTCCGCCTGCCGGTCCGTGGTGCCCGTCAGGCGGTCGCGGTGGCCCGCCACCGTGCGCGGCATCAGGACGTCCGCGTAGGCGGCGCCGGCTCCGGCGCTCGCCGAGGCCGCCGGGGGCTCCTCCGCCTCCGGCTGCTCCTCCGCCTCGGGCTCGGGGCGTTCGGGGACCACCAGGTCGCCGCGGAAGCTGGGCACGGCCTCCAACAGGCTCGTCAGCGTGTCCCGTTCCTCCTCGGGCTCCGGCGCGGGCGCCGCGTTGTTGGCGGTCCGCTCCAACTGCCGGTCCAGGGCGCGGTCCAGCGGCCGGTCCCGCGGCAGTCGCGCGATCCTCGGCACGAACGGGAAGCTGGGCTCCGGCGTCGCCGGGAGGTCGTCGGCCTCGCCGATCAGCGAGCGGGCCTCGTCGTCGACGGCCACGACCAGCCGGCGCGGCGGGTCGTACGTCCAGCTCGCCGCGTGCGGTTCGCCCGCGACGCGGTAGACGAGCAGGACCTCCCAGGTGCCGTCGTCACGACGCCAGGAGTCCCACTGCACGGACTCCTTCTCGGCGCCGCGCAGCGTCAGCCGCTCCTGCACGGCCTCGCCGAGCTGGGGTCCGGTGTTCTCGCCGGGGCGGCGCACGGGCGTCTTGCGGGCCCGCTCGGCCATGAAGGCGCGCTCGGCCAGCACCGGCCCCTCGAAGCGGCGTACGCGGTCGACGGGGATGCCCGCGAGTTGGGCGACCTCCTCGGCGGAGGCACCGGCTCGTATGCGGGCCTGGATGTCACGGGGGCGGAGGTGGCTCTCCACCTCGATCTCGATCTGGTTCAGGCGCGCGCGGTCGTTGCGCACGGCAGCCCGCAGCCGCTCGTCGATCGGAAGCGTGTACTCCGTGCTGTCCGCAGCCTTGAGCACCAGTCGTGTGCCGTCATTTGAGACGGCCACGACACGCAGTTCGGGCATGGGGACCTCCCGGGTGGTGCCTGCCGACGTCACGTGCGTCGCTGCTTCCGCTAGTCGAGTGTGGCCTGCCCGGGTGCAGCCTGCCACAACCTTGCCGAGTTCAACCGGCGTGTCGGGCATGCGCCCTTGATCGCCGTTATGGCACGGTTACCTGTTGGGCACACACAGTGACCGAACGGTTACTGTGCGCATCAGAAATGCGTGCAATGCCGCGGCATCACCGGTCTCGAGTGCCGTTTCTTCATCAGTCGGCCCCCTCTCCCGAGTCCGGACATCCGTAAGGAAGGACGGCCCCAGGGCTCGCCACAGTACTCCATTCGGGCCACCTGGGTGGACCGCCGCGCCGCCGAACTTGTCGCGGGCGGCGGGAGTTGGGCTGCCCTGAATCGGGCGGGACCTGCGCCCGCACCCGAATCCGCGTGTCCTGCTTCACAGAATCCCCAGAAACGGAACTATCCGTTTCGCTCGGCGGTCAGTAACTGCTGAGAGCAGTGAAGCGCGAGACGTCGCGAGAGGCAGCACACACAGGGGATGAGGATGGGTCAGAAGACCACGCCGGAGGCCGCGGGCGCGGACGGCGCCGAGAAGAAGAAGCTCGATCTGAGCGTGGCGCAGATCGCGGGCTCCTCCCTCGCCACCGTCGCGGCCGCCCTGCTCGCCTCGCAGCTGGGCGTCTACGGGACCATCCTCGGCGCCGGCGTGGTGAGCGTGGTCGCCACCGCCGGCGGCCCCGTCATCCAGCACCTCTTCAAGCGCACCGGCGACCAGCTCCGCGAGAGCACCCGGCCCAGGGCCCGTCAGGTCCCGCCGCTCGGCGGGGAGAAGGCTCCCGACGGCACCCTGCCGCTCCGCGCGGCGGCACCCTCCGGGGAGTTCGGCGAAGCCACCGTGCACGGCACCCGCGTACGGGGCTGGAAGCGGACCGCGGTGGCCTCGGGCGCCGCCTTCGCCATCGCGCTCGGCGGGCTGGGGGCGTACGAGGCCTTCTCCGGCACGGCGATCAGCCAAGGCGGCGGGACCCTCTGGTCCATCGGTACGCACAAGGTGAGCGACGAGCGGCCCAGTGACCCGGACACGGGCACCGGCACCGGCGGCAAGGGCGGGGAGCCCTCGGACACCGGGGCCTCTCCGAGCCCTTCGGCTCGGCAGGACGGCCGGGGCCCGAGCCCGAGCCCCGACCCCTCGGGCTCCGGAGGCCCGGGGCCGGAGCCGAGCTCCACGCCCACCCCGACACCGACGCCCACCCCGACCCCGACTCCGACCCCGACGCCCACCCCCACACCGGACCCGAGCGGCAAGGGGCAGCAGCAGGCTCCCTGAGCCGAACTACTCGCCCAGGACCCGGCGCAGGTAGTCGTTGCCGAACAGCCGGTCCGGGTCCAGCCGGTCCCGGAGCGCGGTGAACTCGCCGAAGCGCGGGTAGACGCCGGCGAAGTACTCCGCGTCCCGCGTGTGCACCTTGCCCCAGTGCGGCCGCCCGCCGTGCGCGGTGAAGATCCGTTCGGCGGCCGTGAAGTAGGCCTGGTACGGGGTGCCCTTGTACATGTGCACCGCGATGTACGCGGTCTCCCGCCCCGAGGCCGTCGACAGCGCGATGTCGTCCGCCGGAGCCGTCCGCACCTCCACCGGGAAGCTGACGCGCAGCGAGGAGCGGTCCACCATCGCCTTGAGCTCGCGCAGCGCCTCGACCACCTGTTCGCGCGGAAGGGCGTACTCCATCTCCACGAAGCGCACCCGGCGCGGGCTGGTGAACACCTTGTACGGGATGTCCGTGTAGGTGCGCGCGGACAGGGCGCGGCTGGCGATCCGGGCGATGGAGGGGATGGTCGCGGGGACGGCGCGGCCGAGGGAGTTGACGGCCTGGAAGACGCCGTTGGACAGCAGCTCGTCCTCGACCCAGGCGCTCACGGCTCCGGGCGGGGCGGCGGGGCCCTGGCTGCGGTTGTTGCGCTTGGTGTTGCAGTTGCCGGTGTGCGGGAACCAGTAGAACTCGAAGTGCTCGTTCTCCGCGAAGTGCTGCTCGAACTCGGCGGTCACCCGGTCGAAGCCCATGGGCTCCTCACGGGCGGTCAGGAAGAAGACCGGCTCCACGGCGAAGGTGATCGCGGTGACGATGCCGAGGGCGCCGATGCCGATCCGGGCGGCCGCGAAGACCTCCGGGTTCTCCTTCTCGGAGCACGTCAGCAGCCGGCCGTCCGCCGTGACCAGCTCCAGACCGCGGATCTGGGCGGCGATGGAGGCCGAGTCGCGGCCGGTGCCGTGGGTTCCGGTACTGGTGGCCCCGGAGACCGTCTGCTCCATGATGTCGCCCATGTTGGTGAGCGAGAGGCCCTCCCGGGCCAGGGCCACGTTCAGGTCCTTGAGCACCGTCCCCGCGGCCACCGTCACGGTGCCGGCGGCCCGGTCGATCTCCCGGATCCCGGCCAGTGCCTGCGGACGTACGAGCACCCCGTCGGTCGCGGCGGCCGCGGTGAACGAATGGCCGGTGCCGACCGCCTTCACCTTCAGCCCGTCCTCGGCGGCCCGGCGCACCGCCTCCTGAAGCTCCCCGACCGACACCGGGGTCACCACGCGGGCGGGGGTGGCCGTGACCGTGCCCGCCCAGTTATGCCACGCGGTCGCCCTGCTGTTCTGCCCTGCTGTCGCCGTCCCCATCGGTTGCTGGCTCCTCCCCTTGCGCCGGCTTCGTCAGCCGGCGGTATCCCGCGAACGCGACCGCCGCCGCGGCCACTCCCGCCGAGATGGAGACGACGTACCCGCTGCGCGCCCCGGAGGCGTCGATGACCAGTCCGGTCACCGACGAGCCGACCGCCACGCCGACCGCGAGGCCGGTGCTGATCCAGGTCATGCCCTCGGTCAGCTTCGCGCGTGGTACGTGCGCCTCGATCAGGGCCATCGTGGTGATCATCGTGGGAGCGATGGCGAGGCCCGAGACGAAGAGCGCCACGGCCAGAAACGGAAGGTTCCCGGCCAGTAGGAGGGGGATCATACTCACGGCCATCGCACATACGCCCAGTACCCAACGGCGTTCGCTCTTGCCCTTGAGGTGGAGGAGGCCGAATACGATGCCCGCCAGGCAGGATCCGAACGCCCAGATGGCCAGGATGAAGCTGGCGGCGGACTTGTGGCCCTGCTCCTCGGCGAAGGCCAGCGTGGACACGTCGATGGAGCCGAAGATCGCGCCGGTCGCCACGAACGTCGCGGTCAGGACCTGGAGTCCGGGGGAGCGCAGGGCGGAGGTGCGGTCCCCGTGCTCCGCGCGCGGGTGCGGCTCGGGCTCGGTGGAGCGCTGCGCGGTCAGCAGCCAGACGCCGACGAGCAGGCACAGGGCGGCGATCAGGGGGCCGGCCTCGGGGAACCACGTGGTGGACAGGCCGATGGCGATGATCGGGCCGAAGATGAAGCAGACCTCGTCCACGACGGACTCGAAGGAGTACGCGGTGTGCAGTTCGCGCGGGGAGTCCCGGTAGATCACGGTCCACCGGGCGCGGACCATCGAGCCCACGCTCGGCACGCAGCCGGCGACGGCCGCGCAGACGAACAGGGTCCAGTCGGGCCACCCGTTGGCGGCGGCCGCCAGCAGGACGGCGACCGAGGCCACGCAGATGAGGGTGGCGGGACGGAGCACCCGCCGCTGCCCGTACTGGTCCACCAGGCGGGAGACCTGGGGGCCGATGAACGCGGCGGCCAGGGCGAGGGTGCCGGTGAGGGCGCTCGCCATCGCGTAGCGGCCGGTGATCTCGGAGATCATCGTCAGGATGCCGACGCCGACCATGGATATGGGCAGGCGGCCTATGAGGCCTGCGGCGCTGAACCCCAGCGTGCCGGGGGCCGCGAATATCGCGCGGTAGGGACTGGGCAAGGTGCCCTCCGTAAGGGACGTCATTGGCCCATACAGGTTACGACCGCCGACAAGGCACCCGCACGGGGAGAATCCGGACCAGGACCCGGACCGGATCCGGAAGGGAACTTAGGGTCACCTTACCCAGCTCGGGGTGCGGGCGCGCCGCCGGGCCGGTTCCCGGCCGGGGACGCCGGGTGGCAGGATTCGAACCATGTCAGACCAGCTCCGCGCCGCCGCCTCGCCCCCGGCCGAAGGCCTCGCCGCCCCCTACGACGCCCTCCTGCTGCTCTCCTTCGGCGGTCCCGAAGGACCCGACGACGTCGTGCCGTTCCTGGAGAACGTCACGCGCGGGCGCGGCATCCCGCGCGAGCGGCTCAAGGAGGTCGGGCAGCACTACTTCGGGTTCGGCGGGGTCAGCCCGATCAACGGGCAGAACCGCGAGCTGCTGGACGCCCTGCGCAAGGACTTCGCCGAGCACGGGCTGGACCTGCCCGTGTACTGGGGCAACCGGAACTGGGCCCCCTACCTCGACGACGTGATGCGGGAGATGGCCGCCGACGGGCGCCGGCGCATCGCGGTCCTCGCCACCAGCGCGTACGCCTCGTACTCGGGCTGCCGGCAGTACCGCGAGAACCTGGCGGACGCGCTGGCCGCGCTGGCCGCCGGCGGCGTGGCCGCACTGCCGGAGGTCGACAAGCTGCGGCACTACTTCAACCACCCGGGCTTCGTGCAGCCGATGATCGACGGGGTGCTCGCCGCGCTGGAGTCGCTGCCCGAGGAGGTGCGCTCCGGCGCGCACCTCGCCTTCACCACCCATTCGATCCCCACCGCGGCCGCCGACACCTCCGGCCCGGTCGAGGAGCACACCGGCGGCGGCGAGGGCGGGGCGTACGTCAGGCAGCACCTGGACGTCGCCCAGGTGATCGCGGACGCGGTGCGGGCGGAGACGGGCACGGAGCTGCCCTGGGAGCTCGTCTACCAGTCGCGCAGCGGCGCCCCGCACGTCCCGTGGCTGGAGCCGGACATCTGCGACCACCTGGAGTCGCTGCACGGGGCCGGGGCGCCCGCGGTGGTGATGGTGCCGATCGGGTTCGTATCGGACCACATGGAGGTCCTGTACGACCTCGACACGGAGGCGACGGCCAAGGCCGCCGAACTCGGGCTGCCGATCGCCCGGTCGGCGACCGTCGGGGCCGATCCGCGGTTCGCGGCGGCGGTCCGCGAGCTGGTGCTGGAGCGCGCCGCCGCGGAGCGGGGCGAACCGGTGGAGCGGTGCGCGCTGGGGCTGCTCGGGCCCAGCCACGATCTGTGCGCGGTGGGCTGCTGCCCGGCGCGCGGGCCCCGGCCGGCGGCCGCGGGCGCCGACAGCCCGTACGCCTAGGAAGGAGCGAGCGTGATCTCCGAAGAGCTGAAGGCCGAACTGCTGGACGTGGGCCTGGACGCCGCCCGGCAGGCCGGGGAGCTGCTGCGCGACGGCCGGCCGGCCGATCTCGCGGTGGCGGCGACCAAGAGCAGCCCGATCGACGTGGTGACCGAGATGGACATCGCGGCGGAGAAGCTGATCACCGGGATCCTGGCGCGGAGGCGTCCGGAGGACGGGCTGCTCGGCGAGGAGGGCGCGGACGTCCCGGGGACCAGCGGGGTGCGCTGGATCGTCGACCCGCTGGACGGGACCGTCAACTACCTGTACGGGCTGCCGAGCTGGAGCGTCTCGATCGCCGCCGAGTACGGGGGCGAGACCGTGGTCGGGGTCGTGGCGGCCCCGATGCGGGGCGAGACGTACACCGCGGTGCTCGGCGGCGGGGCATGGCTGGACGGGGTCCGCCTCGCCTGCCGGACGCCGGCGCCGCTGGACCAGGCGCTGGTCGGGACGGGGTTCGCCTACCTCCAGGCGCGCAAGGAGCAGCAGGCGGAGGTGGCCCGGCGGGTGATCCCGCGGGTGCGGGACATCCGGCGCGGCGGATCGGCGGCGCTGGACCTCAGCGACGTGGCCGCCGGGCGGCTGGACGCGTACTACGAGCGCGGGCTGAACCCCTGGGACCTGGCCGCGGGCGAGCTGATCGCCCGGGAGGCGGGGGCGCTCACGGGCGGGCGGCCCGGGAGGCCCGCCTCGGGGGAGCTCGCGCTGGCCGCCACGCCCTCGGTGTTCGCCTCGCTCCAGCCGCTGCTGGACGAGGCCGGGGCCTGGCACGACTGACACGGCACCGGCCCGGCATGAGGGAACCCCGGCTGCCGCGATGCGGCCGCCGGGGTTCTGGCTGGACTGGAGGTCGTCAGCAGACGGAGACGGGAACGCCGTGTTCGGCGGCGAGGCGCTGGAGATCTTCCAGTTCCGCCTGTTCCACTTCCACGAGGAAGTCGTCGCCCGTTTCGCGGGCCTGGTTGAGGTCCGACTGCGTGGCCCGGATGCGCTGCAGGAGACCCGCGGTGAATGCGTCCATGGTGGGTTCGCCCCCTCTTCGTGGGTCGGCGGCGGCACGTGGCAGTCCGCCGTCAGGGAGTGGTTGGGGTGTGGTGACGTCCTCCCCGGCACCCTGGGCCCAGAAACCTCGGGAGGCGAGGGAATCCTCACTTCCGGCCCTCGCGGGCCCCGGAGGGGCGCCTTACAGCCGGTTTACGGCTGAAACGGGCAGGATGGACGACGCAATACACGTGTGCCCTCAGGGCTCGATGGAAGGAAACGACGTGCGCGTACTCGTCGTCGAGGACGAGCAGCTGCTCGCCGATGCGGTGGCCACCGGGCTGCGCCGGGAGGCCATGGCCGTGGACGTCGTGTACGACGGCGCCGCGGCCCTGGAGCGCGTCGGGGTGAACGACTACGACGTGGTCGTGCTCGACCGGGACCTCCCGCTCGTGCACGGCGACGACGTCTGCCGCAAGATCGTCGAGCTCGGCATGCCCACCCGCGTGCTGATGCTGACGGCGTCCGGCGATGTGAGCGACCGGGTGGAGGGCCTGGAGCTGGGCGCGGACGACTACCTGCCCAAGCCCTTCGCGTTCAGCGAGCTGACCGCGCGCGTGCGCGCCCTGGGGCGGCGCACCACCGTGGCCCTGCCCCCCGTACTGGAGCGGGCCGGCATCAAGCTCGACCCGAACCGGCGCGAGGTGTTCCGAGAGGGCAGGGAGGTGCAGCTGGCGCCCAAGGAGTTCGCGGTGCTGGAGGTTCTCATGCGGAGCGAGGGGACCGTGGTCTCCGCCGAGCAGCTGCTGGAGAAGGCATGGGACGAGAACACCGACCCCTTCACGAACGTGGTGCGGGTGACGGTCATGACCCTGCGGCGCAAGCTGGGGGAGCCGCCGGTCATCGTGACCGTGCCCGGCTCCGGCTACCGGATCTGACGCGGGTGGCGGCGACCCCGGCACCACCAACGGTGCCGCCGAGACCGACCTGGGACCCCGGCCAGCCCGAGGGTCCCTTCCCTTGGCTGCGGCCGACCATCCGCATACGCCTCACGCTGCTGTACGGCGGGATGTTCCTCATCGCGGGCATCCTGCTGCTGTCGATCATCTACCTGCTCGCGGCGCAGGCGCTGCGCGAGGGCAACGGACTGCCGTTCAAGATCGTCGGCGGTACGGACATCCAGGTCACCAGCACCTGCCCCGGCGTGATCGGCAAGGGCCAGAACTACGACCAGTTCAACGGCGCGATCAACACCTGCATCCTGGAGCAGCGCCGGCACGCCCTCGACGACCTGCTCAGCCGGTCGCTGATGGCCCTGCTCGGGCTCAGCATCATCGCGTTCGCCTTCGGCTACGCCATGGCCGGACGGGTGCTCTCGCCGCTGGGCAAGATCACCCGGACCGCCCGCCGGGTGGTCGGTTCCGACCTGACCCGGCGGATCGAGCTCGACGGACCGGAGGACGAGCTCAAGGAGCTCGCCGACACCTTCGACGAGATGCTCGACCGGCTGGAGCGGGCCTTCACCGCCCAGCAGCGGTTCGTCGCGAACGCCTCGCACGAGCTGCGCACCCCACTGGCGATCAACCGGACGCTGCTGGAGGTGCACCTGTCGGACCCGGGCGCGCCGGTGGAGCTACAGCAGCTGGGCAAGACCCTGCTGGCCACCAACGAGCGCAGCGAGCAGCTCGTCGAGGGCCTGTTGCTGCTGGCCCGCAGCGACAACCAGATAGTCGAGCGCAAGCCCGTGGACCTGGCGGAGGTCGCCTCGCGCGCCATCGACCAGGCGCGCGGGGAAGCCGCCGTGAAGGGCGTGGAGATCCGGGGCGAGCGTGCGCTCGCCGTGGTCCAGGGCAACGGCGTCCTGCTGGAGCGGATCGCGCTCAACCTGGTGCAGAACGCCGTCCGGTACAACGTGCCGGAGGACGGCTGGGTGGAGGTCACCACCGAGTCCCAGCACGGTCAGGCGATCCTCATCGTCTCGAACACGGGTCCCGTGGTTCCCGCGTACGAGGTGGACAACCTCTTCGAGCCCTTCAGACGGCTGCGTACGGAGCGCACGGGCAGCGACAAGGGTGTGGGCCTCGGCCTGTCCATCGCGCGCTCCGTGGCCCGCGCTCACGGCGGACGGATCTCGGCGACGCCGCGCGAGGGGGGTGGCCTCGTGATGCGTGTCACTTTGCCCCTGTGAGTCCCCGGCCCCTTGTTCGCTGTTGGCTGAATGGCGAGGGGGTGGCTGAGGTGGCGCCTGTGCGATCGATCACATTGGCGAGTGTCGGGTCATGTGCGTTCAGTGACCCCCGAGGCGGCCGGAAAGCCCGGGAAGTCCGGGTTTCCCGCCCCTCGAACGGCGGGAAATACACGGGGTGGCGTTTGTGCAAGACGGCCCCCGGACCGTGTACGGTCCCGGTCGTCATCCCAGCCAATCGCTCCTTCAGGTGTGCGGCTGGGTGTCGATTGAGTAACAGACCTTGATGTGAGGCAAAATCTCCGCCTCAGGTCGGGCACAAGTCCGGCCTCTCGCGCGTTACGTGCGCTGAGACACCGCTAAATCCCAGAGGGGGAGAGCGAAAAATGGCAACGGACTACGACACCCCACGCAAGACCGACGACGACGTCGACAACGACAGCATTGAAGAGCTGAAGGCCCGGCGCAACGAGAAGTCGTCTTCCAGCGTCGACGTCGACGACTTCGACGCGGCGGAGGGCATGGAGCTCCCCGGCGCAGACCTCTCCAACGAGGAACTGGCCGTTCGGGTGCTGCCCAAGCAGGCCGATGAGTTCACCTGCATGAGCTGCTTCCTGGTGCACCACCGCAGCCAGCTGGCACGCGAGAAGAACGGCCAGCCGATCTGTCGCGACTGCGACTGAGAGGCGTCGGCCGTGACCGGCTCGACACCGTTTCGGAAGCGCCGCTTTCGAAAAGCTGGTGATCCGGTGGAGACGCAAGAGGTGGCCACGGGCCCGGAAACGGGCCCAGCGGCCTCGGGCGTACCCGCCGTGTCGTCCGGCACCGCCGCAGCGGTGCCGTCGGCCTCAGAGTCCGACGAGGGAGCCCGGCGCCGGTCCGGGGCTCGTCGGCTGCAAGCCGTCAAAAGCGGTGTGCGCAAGGGCGGCGAACATGCCAGGGCCGCCGTCCTGCACCTCACGGACCGCGTCATCGAGAACGCACCGCGCGTTCCGGTTCGGGACCTCGCGACCCTGCGCGCGCAGTTCCCGGGCCTCGGTCCCGATCAGCTTGCCGACAAGCTGATCGCGGGCGCCGCGTACGGCACCTCCACGGTCGGCGCGGGCGTCGGAGCCGCCGCGATGCTGCCGGTGCCCCCCGCCATGCCCGCAGAACTGGCCGCGGAGATCACCGGGGTCGCCGCCATCGAGCTCAAGCTCGTCGCCGAACTCCACGAGGTGTACGGCCAGCGGCCGCCCGGGAACCTCAAGGACCGCAGCCTCGCCTACCTGACCGCGTGGACGGAGGAGCGCGGGGTGGACCTGACCAAGCCCACGACGCTGAACATCGCGCTCGGCGGTCAGATGAAGCGCGAACTGCGCCAACAGATCATGAAGCGGACGTTCCGCAACCTGCCGAACCTGCTGCCGTTCATGGTGGGCGCCACCGTCGGCGCGGTCATGAACCACCGCGACACCCGCAAACTCGCCGAGAAGGTCCGTGCCGACCTGCGGAGCCGGGCCGTGGCGTGGGAGTCGCTGCCGGAGCTCCCGCCCCTTGAGCAGCCCTCCCAGCCCCTTCCCGAGGCCACCAGGGCGGCACTCGAAGGCTCCGACGGAGACTGGCCCCCGGCCTGACGCCCGCCGGCCCGCGCCCGGCCCCCGCCGGGCCCGGCCCGACGCCTTCCGGGCGCCGGCGGATCAGCCCTTGGCCGACCGGATCGCCTTGGCCAGCGCCTTCGGCTCGCGCGTGGAGACGTACGCGTACGGCGTCGGGTCCCCGGGGTCGGTGATCGGGATCCGCACCGCCGTCGGCACGTAGCTGCGCAGCAGCATGAAGGCGCGCGCGTCCGCCTTGTGCGTGCGCCAGGCGCGCGCCTCCTCCGCGTCCAGCACCTCGGGCTCGCCGAGCGCCGCCACCGGGATCCGCGCCTCGCCGGCCGCCAGCGCGCCGCCGACCACGCGCACGCGCGCGGAGCCGTACGAACTCACCAGCATCCCCGCCAGCGCGGTGCCCCCGACGAGCCCGGCCAGCAGCGGCAGCGTGCCCAGCGGCAGCAGCATCAGCGCGCACGCCAGGCCGATGAGTACGGCGATGGCCCACCAGGAGCGGGGGGCGGTCAGACGTTCGTCGTGGTGCGCGGGGGAGAGCTGCATACGGCCAAGCCTGCCACGAGGCGACCGGCGGGTAGCGGCGCGGGTAAGGTCTGCGCCTGTGAGTGGACGAAACACAGCGCTGACGCCCCCGGACGATGCCGCCGCACCGGTCCGGCACCCCGACGCCCCCGCGCCCGGCGAGCTGCTCGGTGCGCACTACGGGCACTGCTTCGGCTGCGGTGAGGGCCAGCCCCACGGACTCCACCTGGAGGCCCGTGCCGGGGAGGGCGTCCGCGTCAGCGCCGAGTTCACCGTCAAGCCCGCGCACCAGGGCGCCCCCGGCCTCGCCCACGGCGGTGTGCTCGCCACCGCGCTCGACGAGACGCTGGGCTCCCTGAACTGGCTGCTGCGCGTCATCGCGGTGACGGGCCGCCTGGAGACCGACTTCGTGCGGCCGGTGCCCGTGGACACCGTGCTGTACCTGGAGGCCGAGGTGACCGCCGTCGCCGGACGCAAGATCTACTCCACCGCGGTCGGCCGGATAGGCGGGCCCGACGGACCGGTCGCCGTGCGCGCGGACGCGCTCTTCATCGAGGTGAAGGTCGACCACTTCATCGACAACGGTCGGCCCGAGGAGATCCGGGCGGCGATGTCCGACCCGGACCAGGTCAGGCGCGCACGCGCCTTCGAGGTGAACCCCTGATGTCTGTGAACAACCACCCGCCCGTCGACGTGCTGATCAAGCGGGTCGACCCCGAGGTGCCCCTGCCCGCGTACGGCCACCCCGGCGACGCCGGCTGCGACCTGGTGACCACCGAGGCGGCCGTGCTGGAGCCCGGGGAGCGCACCGTACTGCCCACGGGGGTGTCCATCGCCCTGCCCGACGGGTACGCCGCGTTCGTGCACCCGCGCTCGGGCCTGGCCGCGCGCTGCGGGCTCGCGCTCGTGAATGCCCCGGGGACGGTGGATGCCGGGTACCGTGGGGAGATCAAGGTGATCGTGGTCAATCTCGACCCGCGCGAGAGCGTCCGGTTCGAGCGCTTCGACCGCATTGCCCAGCTGGTTGTCCAGAGGGTCGAGAAGGTGCGCTTCCACGAGGTGGCGGAACTTCCCGGCTCGGCGCGGGCCGAGGGGGGTTTCGGCTCCACCGGCGGTCATGCGGCCGTGGCCGGATCCGGCGCTGGTCAGCAGGGTGGGAATGGCTACGCTTCGGTCGTATCCGACCGGGAAGGACAGTGACGTGTTCGGACGTCGCAAGAAGAACGACTCCGCCAAGGACGGCGGCGCGGCCGAGCAGGTCGTGGACGGCGTGGCTGCCGATGAGCAGGACGGCGGCGAGGAGCTCGGCACCGACTCCGCGCCCCGCAGGGTGAACCTGCCGCCGGCCCCGCGGCCCGACGGCCCGTGGGACGTCTCCGAGGTGCCCGGCGCACCCGAAGAGGGCCGCGTGGACCTGGGCGGCATCCTCGTACCGGGTGTCGAGGGCATGGAGCTGCGCGTGGAGGTGGCCGGTGACGCGATCGTCGCCGCGACGGTCGTCCTCGGCGACAGCGCCGTACAGCTGCAGGCCTTCGCGGCGCCCAAGAAGGAAGGCATCTGGGGCGAGGTCCGCGAGGAGATCGCCACGGGCATCACCCAGCAGGGCGGCATCATCGACGAGGTCGAGGGTCCGCTGGGCTGGGAGCTGCGCGCCCAGGTGCCCGTACCGATGCCCGACGGCCAGACCGGCGCCCAGCTGGTCCGCTTCGTCGGCGTCGACGGCCCGCGCTGGTTCCTGCGCGGCGTCATCTCCGGCCAGGGCGCCGTGCGCCCCGAGTCGGCGGGCGTGCTGGAGCAGATCTTCCGCGAGACCGTCATCGTGCGCGGCGACGGCCCGATGGCTCCGCGCGACCCGATCGTGCTGAAGCTGCCGAACGACGCCCAGATGGTGCCGGACGGCGTGCAGACCGAGGACCAGGAGGGCTCGCGCTTCTCCGGCGGCATGGGCCAGCTGGAGCAGGGTCCGACGATCACCGAGGTCCGCTGACCGGCACCGACCGGGCACCGACCGACCGTTTCCGGCCGCGGGCCGTACTCCTTCGGGGGTACGGCCCGCTGTCGTACCCCCGCGGCGTCAGGGATCCGTATGGATGGCGGGACGGTCGGTAAAAGGTGCGTGATCGGTGCAAACGTCCCGGAGAATGGGCCCATGGGACGCGGCAAGCTACGGATCTACCTCGGCGCGGCACCCGGTGTGGGCAAGACGTACGCGATGCTGTCCGAGGCCCACCGCCGGGTGGAGCGGGGTGCCGACTGCGTCGTCGGCTTCGTCGAGCACCACGGGCGGCCGCGCACCGAGGTGATGCTGCACGGGCTGGAACAGGTCCCGCGCCGGCAGCTCCCGTACCGGGGCGCCGAGTTCACCGAGATGGACGTGGACGCCGTACTGGCGCGCCGGCCCGCGATCGCGCTCGTGGACGAGCTCGCCCACACCAACGTGCCCGGTTCGCGCAACGCCAAGCGCTGGCAGGACGTGGAGGAGCTGCTGCGGGCGGGCATCGACGTGGTGTCCACCGTGAACATCCAGCACCTGGAGTCGCTCGGCGACGTGGTGGAGTCCATCACCGGGGTGCGGCAGCGGGAGACCGTGCCGGACGAGGTGGTGCGGCGGGCCGACCAGATCGAGCTCGTCGACATGTCCCCGCAGGCGCTGCGCCGGCGGATGGCGCACGGCAACATCTACCAGTCCGACAAGGTCGACGCGGCCCTGTCCAACTACTTCCGGCCCGGGAACCTCACCGCCCTGCGCGAGCTCGCGCTGCTGTGGGTGGCCGACCGGGCCGACGAATACCTCCAGCAGTACCGGGGCGAGCACGGCATCCGCTCGACCTGGCAGGCCCGCGAGCGGATCGTCGTCGGGCTGACGGGCGGGCCCGAGGGCCGCACCCTCATCCGCCGCGCCTCCCGGATGGCCGCCAAGGGCTCGGGCAGCGAGATCCTCGCCGTCTACATCGCCCGCAGCGACGGGCTGACCGCGGCCTCGCCGAAGGAGCTCGCGGTCCAGCGGACGCTGGTCGAAGACCTTGGCGGAACGTTTCACCATGTGATCGGCGACAACGTCCCCGAAGCGCTGCTCGAATTCGCCCGCGGGGTCAACGCCACCCAGATCGTGCTCGGCTCCAGCCGCCGCAAGGCCTGGCAGTACGTGTTCGGCCCCGGCGTCGGCGCCACGGTGGCCCGCGACTCGGGGCCCGACCTCGACGTGCACATCGTCACCCACGAGGAGGTCGCCCGCGGCCGCGGTCTGCCCGTGGTCCGCTCGGCGGCCCGGCTCGGCCGGCCCCGGATCATCGCCGGCTGGATCGTCGGGATCCTCCTCCCCGCCCTGCTGGCCGTCCTGCTCACGCACGTGAACGCCGATCCGGGCCTCGCCAACGAGATGCTGCTGTTCCTCTCGCTGACCGTGGCCGCCGCCCTGCTCGGCGGGCTCTGGCCGGCGCTGGCCTCGGCCGCCTTCGGCTCGCTCCTGCTGAACTACTTCTTCGCCCCGCCCGTCCACCGCTTCACCGTCTCCGACCCGAAGAACATCGTGGCCATCGCCGTCTTCTTCGGGGTGGCGGTCTCCGTGGCCTCCGTGGTGGACCTGGCCGCCCGGCGCACGCACCAGGCCGCCCGGCTGCGCGCCGAGTCCGAGATCCTCTCCTTCCTGGCCGGCAGCGTGCTGCGCGGCGAGACCGCGCTGGACGCGCTGCTGGAACGGGTGCGCGAGACCTTCGCCATGGAGTCCGTGGCGCTGCTGGAGCGCACGAGCGACGTCGAGCCCTGGAAGCGGGCCGGCAGCGTCGGTCCGCGCCCGGTCGACCGCCCCGAGGAAGCCGATGTGGACATGCCCATCGGGGACCACATGGCGCTGGCCCTGTCCGGCCGGGTGCTGCCCGCCGAGGACCGCCGCGTCCTCGGCGCCTTCGCCGCCCAGGCCGCCGTGGTCCTGGACCGGCAGCGGCTGGTCGGGGAGGCCGAGGAGGCCCGCCGGCTGGCGGAGGGCAACCGGATCCGGACCGCGCTGCTGGCCGCTGTCAGCCATGACCTGCGTACGCCGCTGGCCTCCATCAAGGCCTCCGTGTCCTCCCTGCGCTCCGACGACGTGGACTGGTCCGAGGAGGACCGGGCCGAGCTCCTCGAAGGCATCGAGGACGGCGCCGACCGGCTGGACCACCTCGTGGGCAACCTGCTCGACATGTCCCGGCTGCAGACCGGCACGGTGACCCCGCTGATCCGGGAGATCGACCTCGACGAGGTGGTCCCGATGGCTCTGGGCGGCGTACCGGAGGACAGCGTGGTGCTGGACATCCCGGAGACCCTGCCCATGGTGGCGGTGGACCCCGGGCTGCTGGAGCGGAGCGTGGCCAACGTGGTGGAGAACGCCGTCAAGTACAGCCCGGCCGACGAGCGGGTGCTGGTCCGGGCGAGCCACCTGGGCGACCGGGTCGAGGTACGTGTCGTGGACCGCGGGCCGGGAGTGCCCGAAGAGGCCAAGGACCGGATCTTCGCCCCCTTCCAGCGGCACGGGGACGCCCCGCGCGGCGCCGGGGTCGGCCTCGGCCTCGCGGTGGCCCGCGGCTTCGCCGAGGCCATGGACGGCACCCTCGCCGCCGAGGACACCCCCGGCGGCGGACTGACCATGGTGCTGACGCTGCGCGCGGCGCCGCGCGACAGTGGACCGGAACGCGCGGACGAACGCGAAACCGAAAACGAAACCGAAACCGAAACCGAGCGCTCCGCGCCGGACGACGGCGTGGCCGCCGGCGCCGACGACCCCATCGATCTCGACCCCGTACGACAGAAAGCAGGACCTCAATGACCCGGGTGCTCGTGGTGGACGACGAGCCGCAGATCGTCCGAGCCCTCGTGATCAATCTGAAGGCGCGCAAGTACGAGGTCGACGCCGCGGCGGACGGGGCCCAGGCCCTGGAGCTCGCGGCCGCCCGCCACCCCGACGTGGTCGTGCTCGACCTGGGCCTGCCCGACATGGACGGCGTCGAGGTGATCAAGGGCCTGCGCGGCTGGACCCGGGTGCCGATCCTGGTCCTCTCGGCCCGGCACAGCTCCGACGAGAAGGTCGAGGCCCTGGACGCCGGGGCCGACGACTACGTCACCAAGCCCTTCGGCATGGACGAGCTGCTGGCGCGGCTGCGGGCGGCCGTCCGGCGGGCCGAGCCGGGAGCGGGCTCCGGCGAGGACGAGGTGATCGTGGAGACCGACGGCTTCACGGTGGACCTGGCCGCCAAGAAGGCCGTGCGCGAGGGCCGCGACGTACGGCTCACGCCCACCGAATGGCACCTGCTGGAAGTGCTGGTCCGCAACGGCGGCAAGCTGGTGAGCCAGAAGCAGCTCCTCCAGGAGGTCTGGGGACCCTCGTACGGCACCGAGACCAACTACCTGCGGGTCTACATGGCCCAGCTGCGGCGCAAGCTGGAGGCGGACCCCTCGCATCCGCGGCACTTCATCACGGAACCGGGCATGGGATACCGCTTCGAGAGGTAGGCGGGGCGCCGGTACGCTTCCTGTATGAGTGCTGAACCGCGTCCCGAGAAGTCCGTCAAGCCGGTCAGGCCGGCGGGCCGGTTCCGGAGGATGATAGAGCGGCTGTCCACCTCGCAGGAGGAGCTGCATTCGGCGGAACTGCAGGAGGACGCAGAAGCCGCGGGGTGCACCCGGATCTTCGACTGCCACGACCGCCAGATAGTCAAGGTGACGGGAACGCTGCGTACCGTCACCCTCCGCCCCCGCGCAGGGGTGCCCGCCCTGGAGGCGGAGCTCTTCGACGGCTCCGCCGCACTGGACGTGGTCTGGCTCGGGCGTCGCTCGATCGTGGGAATCGAACCGGGCCGGCGCATGATCGCCTCGGGGCGGATCGCGATGAGCCACGGCCGCAGGGTCCTCTTCAACCCGAAGTACGAACTCCGACCGCTCGGACAGGAGCAGTAGCCGGTGACGTCACTCGACAAACCGATCACCCCGGATCCCGCGGGCGAACCGACCGCGGACCAGAAGGCCGTGACCCAGGCGGCGCTCTTCGACGCGTTCGGAGGCGTGCGGGGCACCGTGGAGACGATGCTCCCCGGGCTCCTCTTCGTGATGATCTACACGGTCAACAAGGACGTGAAGATGTCCGCGATCGCGGCGGGGGCGGTCGCCGTCCTGCTCGTGATCGTGCGCCTGCTGCGCAAGGACACCGTCAAGCACGCGTTCAGCGGGGTCTTCGGCGTGGGCGTCGGCGTGGCCTTCGCGCTCTTCACGGGCACCGCCAAGGGCTTCTACCTGCCCGGCATGATCTACGGCGCCGGGCTGGGCGTGGCCTTCACGCTCTCCGCGCTGGTGGGCTTCCCGCTGCTGGGCGTGATCCTGGGGCCGGTCTTCAAGGAGAACCTGTCCTGGCGGACGCGCAATCCCGGGCGGAAGAAGGCGTACACCAAGGCCAGCCTGGCCTGGGGGCTCATCTTCCTCGCGAAGTACGCGATCCTCTTCCCGCTGTACTGGTGGGGGGACGCGACCCAGCTGGGCTGGGTGCTGATCGCGCTGAAGCTGCCGCCGATGGTGCTCGCGGTGTACTTCACGTGGGTCTTCCTGGCGAAGGCCCCGCCGCCGATCGACGTGATCGCGGAGTGGGAGGCCGAGGAGGCCGCGGAGAAGGCCCGCAAGACCCAGGCAAAGCACGCCAAGTGATGCCTAGCGCGCCAAGTGACACCAAGCACGCCAAGCGCGCCAAGTGACGTGGTGCCCACGTGAAGGGGGCGGGCAGCCGACCGGCTGCCCGCCCCCTTCACGTGCACGTCCGTCAGTGACGGGCCTGGAGGAGGTCCTCCAGCTGCTCCTCACGGGCCTGGGCGGCCACGAAGAGCAGCTCGTCGCCCGGCTCCAGGGTCTCCTCGCCGTGCGGGGTGAGGACCCGGTTGCCGCGGATGATCGTGACCAGCGAGGTGTCCTCGGGCCAGGTGATCTCGCTGATCTGGGTGCCGGCGACCGAGGAGTCGGCGGGCAGGGTCAGCTCGACGAGGTTGGCGTCGCCGTGGCTGAAGCGCAGCAGCCGCACCAGGTCGCCGACGCTGACGGCCTCCTCGACCAGGGCCGACATCAGGCGCGGAGTGGAGACCGCGACGTCCACGCCCCAGGACTCGTTGAAGAGCCACTCGTTCTTCGGGTTGTTGACCCGCGCCACGACCCGGGGGACCCCGTACTCGGTCTTGGCCAGCAGGGAGACGACCAGGTTGACCTTGTCGTCGCCCGTGGCGGCGATGACGACGTTGCAGCGCTGCAGCGCGGCCTCGTCGAGCGAGGTGATCTCGCAGGCGTCGGCCAGCAGCCACTCGGCCTGCGGGACCCGCTCCACGGAGATGGCGGTCGGCGCCTTGTCGACGAGGAGCACCTCGTGCCCGTTCTCCAGCAGCTCACCCGCGATGGAACGGCCCACCGCGCCGGCTCCGGCGATCGCGACCCTCATGCGTGTGCCTCCTCGGGGCCCTCGGCGAAGGACGCCTCGACCTTGTCGATCTCGTCCGTGCGCATCATCACGTGGACGAGGTCGCCCTCCTGCAGCACCGTCTGGGAGGTCGGCAGCATCGCCTCGCCCAGCCGGGTGAGGAACGCCACGCGGACGCCGGTCTCCTCCTGGAGCTTGCTGACCTTGTGCCCGATCCAGGCGGCGGAGGTGTGCACCTCGGCGAGCTGGACCCCGCCGCTCGGGTCGCGCCACAGCGGCTCGGCCCCGGACGGCAGCAGCCGGCGCAGCATCTGGTCGGCGGTCCACCGTACGGTCGCGACGGTGGGGATGCCCAGGCGCTGGTAGACCTCGGCGCGCTTGGGGTCGTAGATGCGGGCGGCGACGTTCTCGACGCCGAACATCTCGCGCGCCACGCGGGCGGCGATGATGTTGGAATTGTCACCACTGCTGACGGCGGCGAAGGCGCCCGCTTCCTCGATCCCGGCCTCGCGCAGCGTGTCCTGGTCGAAGCCGACCCCGGTGACGCGGCGCCCGCCGAATCCGGCTCCCAGCCGGCGGAATGCGGTGGGGTCCTGGTCGACGACAGCGACCGTATGCCCCTGCTGTTCCAAGGTCTGCGCGAGGGCGGAGCCCACTCTTCCGCAGCCCATAATGACGATGTGCACGGCCGTCCTTCCGGCTGTCAGCGCTCGCTGGTTCCCAGCCTCATTGCATGCTCTGGCTTCACAGGGTCTCAGACCATGGCCCAAGCTACACACGGGCGGTCCCCCATGTGGCCTTTGCCGTCCACGCAGGGTCTCAATGCGGGTGTCATTGCCCTGTAATGCGGGCGGGGGGTTCGTCAGGCCGATTTCGAACGCTTACGATCCTCTGCGTGTCCAAACTGACCGACGTGCCCAAACGGATCCTGATCGGCCGGGCGCTACGCAGCGACCGCCTCGGGGAAACGCTCCTCCCCAAGCGGATCGCCCTACCCGTGTTCGCATCCGACCCGCTCTCCTCGGTGGCATATGCCCCTGGCGAGGTCCTGCTGGTCCTGTCGATCGCCGGTGTTTCGGCGTACCACTTCAGCCCCTGGATCGCCCTCGCGGTCGTCGTGCTGATGTTCACCGTGGTCGCCTCCTACCGCCAGAACGTCCACGCGTACCCCAGCGGCGGCGGTGACTACGAGGTCGCCAACACCAACCTCGGGCCGAAGGCCGGACTCACCGTCGCGAGCGCGCTGCTCGTCGACTACGTCCTGACGGTCGCCGTGTCGATCTCCTCCGGAGTCGAGAATCTCGGCTCCGCCGTGGATTTCGTCATCGAGCACAAGGTGCTCTCCGCGGTGATCATGATTCTGCTGCTCACGCTGATGAATCTGCGCGGTGTGAAGGAATCCGGGAAGCTCTTCGCCATTCCGACGTACGTGTTCGTCGGAGCCGTCTTCGTGATGATCGCCTGGGGCGCCTGGCGCGGTCTGGTCGCCGGCGACACCATGGAGGCCCCGACGGCCCACCTGGAGATCAAGGCCGAGCACCAGGGGCTGGCCGGCTTCGCGCTGGTCTTCCTGCTGCTGAGGGCCTTCTCCTCCGGATGCGCCGCCCTGACCGGCGTCGAGGCGATCAGCAACGGCGTCCCCGCCTTCCGCAAGCCCAAGAGCAAGAACGCCGCCTCCACCCTCGCCCTCATGGGCGCCCTCGCCGTCACGATGTTCTGCGGGATCATCGGCCTGGCCATGGCCACCAACGTGAGGATGGCCGAGGCGCCCGCGACGAACCTGCTGGACAACGGCGTCCCCGTCGGCCCCGACTTCGTCCAGCACCCGGTGATCTCCCAGGTGGCCGAGGCCGTCTTCGGCAACGGCAGCTTCCTGTTCATCGTGCTCGCGACCGCCACCGCGCTCGTGCTGTTCCTGGCCGCGAACACCGCGTACAACGGCTTCCCGCTGCTCGGCTCGATCCTCGCGCAGGACCGCTACCTGCCGCGCCAGCTGCACACCCGCGGTGACCGGCTCGCCTTCTCGAACGGCATCGTGCTGCTCGCCGGCGCCGCCATCCTGCTCGTGTGGATCTACGACGCCGACTCCACCAAGCTGATCCAGCTCTACATCGTCGGCGTGTTCGTCTCCTTCACGCTGAGCCAGATCGGCATGGTCCGGCACTGGAACCGCCACCTGCGGACCGAGAAGGACCAGGCCGTCCGGCGCCGGATGCACCGCTCCCGGGCCATCAACACCTTCGGCGCGCTCTTCACCGGCCTGGTGCTGGTCGTCGTCCTGGCCACCAAGTTCACGCACGGCGCCTGGGTCGCCCTGCTGGGCATGGTGATCTTCTACGGCACGATGACCGCGATCCGGAAGCACTACGACCGCGTCGCCGCCGAGATCGCCGCCGCCGAGGGCCCCAGCGACGACAGCGTGCGGCCCTCCCGGGTCCACTCCATCGTCCTGGTCTCCAAGGTGCACAAGCCCACGCTGCGCGCCCTGGCCTTCGCCAAGCTGACCCGCTCGGACACCCTGGAGGCGCTCAGCATCAGCGTCGACCCGGTCGAGACGAAGGCGCTGAAGGAGGAGTGGGAGCGGCGCGGGATCAACGTACCGCTCAAGATCCTCGACTCCCCGTACCGCGAGATCACGCGCCCCGTGGTCGAGTACGTGAAGGGCCTGCGCAGCGAGAACCCGCGCGACGCCGTCAGCGTGTACATCCCGGAGTACGTCGTCGGCCGCTGGTACGAACACCTGCTGCACAACCAGAGCGCGCTGCGGCTCAAGGGCCGCCTGCTGTTCACCCCCGGCGTGATGGTCACCTCGGTGCCGTACCAGCTGGAGTCCTCCGAGCTCGCGAAGAGGCGGGCGAAGAAGCGCCAGGATTGGAACGCCCCGGGCGCGGTGCGCCGCGGACCGGTGGACACCCCGCGCCCGAAGGACCGTGCGGGCAAGTAGCCGCCCGGGGGCTTGGCAAACGGCCGGACGAGATCCACGTAAACTGGTGGGTCGGTCGTCCGGCCGTTCCCATTTATGTTTTGGAGTCTCCCCACCATGACCGAGCAGAACGAGAAGCAGTCCTTGGTCGGGGAGGAGTACGAGGTCGAGGTCGGCCCCGTCGCGCACGGCGGCCACTGCATCGCCCGGACGTCCGACGGCCGCGTCCTCTTCGTCCGCCACACCCTGCCCGGCGAGAAGGTCGTCGCGCGCGTGACGGAGGGCGAGTCGGACTCCCGCTTCCTGCGCGCCGACGCGATCACGGTCGTGGAGGCGTCCAAGGACCGGGTCGAGGCCCCGTGCCCGTACGCCGGCCCCGGCAAGTGCGGCGGCTGCGACTGGCAGCACGCCAAGCCGGGCGCGCAGCGCCGGCTCAAGGGCGAGGTCGTCGCCGAACAGCTGCTGCGGCTCGCCGGGCTCACCCCGGAGGAGGCCGGCTGGGACGGTACGGTCATGCCGGCCGAGGGCGACAAGCTCCCGGCGGGCCAGGTCCCGCAGTGGCGCACCCGCGTCCAGTACGCCATCGACGAGACCGGCCGCGCGGGTCTGCGCAAGCACCGCTCGCACGACATCGAGCCGGTCGACCACTGCATGATCGCGGCGCCGGGCGTCAGCGAGCTGGGCATCGAGAAGCAGGACTGGCCCCAGATGGCCACGGTCGAGGCGATCGCCGCGACCGGCTCCCAGGACCGCCAGGTCGTCCTCACCCCGCGCCCGGGCGGCCGCCTCCCGCTGGTCGAGCTCGACAAGCCGGTCTCGGTCCTGCGGGTCGAGGAGAAGGACGGCGGGGTCCACCGGGTCCACGGCCGCCCCTTCGTCCGTGAGCGCGCGGACGGCCGTACGTACCGCGTCGGCATGGGCGGCTTCTGGCAGGTCCACCCGCAGGCCGCAGACACCCTGATCAAGGCCGTCATGCAGGGCCTGATGCCGCGCAAGGGCGAGATGGCCCTCGACCTCTACTGCGGCGTCGGCATCTTCGCGGGCGCCCTCGCCGAACGCCTGGGCGAGACGGGCGCGGTGCTCGGCATCGAGTCGACGAAGCGCGCGGTCGAGGACGCCCGGCACAACCTGGCGGACTTCCCCCGGGTCCGCATCGAGCAGGGCAAGGTGGAGTCGGTCCTCCCGAAGACCGGGATCACCGAGTGCGACCTGGTCGTCCTGGACCCCCCGCGGGCCGGCGCCGGCAAGCAGACGGTCCGCCACGTGGCGGGCCTCTCCGCCCGCCGCATCGCGTACGTGGCCTGCGACCCGGCGGCCCTGGCCCGCGACCTGGCCTACTTCGCCGAGGCGGGCTACAAGCCCCGCACCCTCCGCGTCTTCGACCTCTTCCCGATGACGCACCACGTGGAGTGCGTGGCGATCCTGGAGCCGATCGCGAAGGGCGCCTGATCTGAGCTCTTATCCGTGCGCAGTGTGCACTCGCTGAGCTCGTTTGAGGGTTGGATTCAGGCGACGTGAAGCCTCGCTGCCCGGCGTAGCGGCCCTGCTCAAGCGTGTCCCGGGCTTTCGGGGACCGGGAGCCAGTAGCGGGGAACACGGCTGTGGGCCGGAAACGTACAGCACAGACCCATGTCCACGGGGACTCCCTCCTGCGGCCGCTGGGGCCGCAGGAGGCATCCTCACAGGGGAAGCGCTAGTCGGTGACGGACGGAGGTTCCACCGGGACGAGCCCTGCCGGGCCGTCCGTGATCGCGTTTCGGGCGATGAGCGAGGCGATGTCCGTGTCGAAGGCCGCGCGGATGTCGGCGCCCAGGCGCAGCCAGCCGAAGAACCGGGCCGTTTCCCGGGCCAGTTCCTCGCGGCTCAGACCGGGTGATTCGGACAGCACGCCCAGGAGGGCGAGCTGCCGTTCGACCGGTGGCACGTGCATGACCTTCTTGCGTTCGAGGTCCGCGCTGGGGGTGCGGGCCGCCGTCACCTCGCGCCCCGGCACGTCCCACGCGGTGTCCGTCCGCACCGCCTGCTTCCTCTGCCGCAGTCGCTCCAGAGCCCTTCGTACACTGGCCTGCACGATCTGGCCGGCGCGGTCGAGGTGCCACGCCTCCCGCACCCGGCCGATCAGAACCTCCTCCTCGATCGGGCCCTCGACCGACACGATGTGCCGGGCCAGCTCCGCCACGAGGCCGATGGCCTCGGCGTCCCGCAGGTCGACGGAGCCCAGCCCCGTTTGCGCACCCAGGAGGCGGCGAAGGTCCCGGAGTTCTCCGGGGCGCATCGCGCGGTAGGGGCGGCTCCACTCCGAGCGGTCCGATTCCTCGATGGGAACGATCTCGACCTCCGGCGTCTCGGGGACCAGGACCGGGACGTCTTCCGCGTCCGGCGCAGGCGCGTGAGGATCGACGGAGCAAGCAGCCGCGACGGCTTCGCGGAGCCGTCGCTGCGCGTCCCGGCGGTTGCGGTACCAGTCGGTGCCCCAGATCCGGTGCAGGTTCCATCCCAGGCCGCGCAGGACCTCCTCGCGCAGCCGGTCGCGGTCGCGGGCCGCGCGAGAGGAGTGGTACATCGCGCCGTCGCATTCGATGCCCAACGCGTACGAACCGGGAGCCGCAGGGTGGCGGACCGCCATGTCGATCCGGAAGCCGGCCACGCCGACCTGCGGTTGGACGTCGTAGCCCCAGCCGCGCAGGGTGTCGAGCACGTCCTCCTCGAACGGGCTCTCCGGTGCGGCGTCCGCGTCGGGTGCCGCCGTGGCCAGGATCGACGGACCCTGCTCCGCGTACTGCAGGTAGCGCTTGAAGTGCTGAACGCTCTTGTTCGTGCTGTCCGACAGCTCCGAGCCGTGGAAGGACGCCACGACCTCCATCCGGTGGCGAGCACGGGTCACGGCCACGTTCAGCCGTCGCCAACCCGTCTCGACGTTGTTGACCGGGCCGAACGTCGCCCGCAGCTTCCCCTCCGCGTCCCGGCCGTAGCCGACCGACATGATGATCACGTCGCGTTCGTCGCCCTGGACCGTCTCCAGGTTCTTGACGAAGAATCCGTCGAGTCGGTCCTCGGTGAAGTGCCGGTCGAGATCGGGCCGTACCTTACGGGCCTCGGCCACCGCGTCCTCGACGGCGTCCGCCTGGGCCTTGGAGAGGGTGACGACGCCGAGAGTCAGGTGCGGCCGCGTCGAGAAGTGGTGGATGACGCGCTCCGCCACCAGCGCGGCCTCTCCGACGTTGTCGCGCCGGTTGCCGCGGTCGTACACGCCGTCGGCCTTGTAGAAGGCGACGCCCACGTCGCGGCCCTCGGTGACCGCACCGGGGAACACGACCATGGAGTCCTCGTAGAACTCGCGGTTGCTGAAGGCGATCAGATCCTCGTGGCGGCTCCGGTAGTGCCAGCGCAGGGACAGCTCGCGTATGACTCCGCTGGCCTTGCAGGCGTTCAGGATCGACTCGAAGGTGTCGGGCACCTCCTCGTCCCATTCGTCGTCTTCATCGGAATCACCGCCTGCGCTGAAGAAGGAGGTGGGCGGGAGCTGTCGAGGGTCGCCCGCCACGATCAGGGCGTCCCCGCGGTAGATGGCGTTCACCGCGTCCTGCGGCAGGACCTGGGACGCCTCGTCGAAGATCACGACGTCGAAGCGGAAGTCGGCGGGCAGGAACTGGCTGACCGTCAAAGGGCTCATCATGAAGCACGGCTTGAGCCGTCGAACGACGTCGCGCGTCTCGTCGAGGAGATGCCGGACGGGCTTGTGCCGTCGTTGCAGCTTCGCCTGGCGGCTGAGGATCGCGGCCTGCCCCGTCGTCGCCCTTCGCGGTCGCCTCGCGTTGCAGGCATCGATCACCGTCGCATGTGCTGCTTGCACCAGCCCGCGGTCCAGCCGTCGGTACCGCTCCACCAACTCGTCCCGGTCCGTGGCCCGAACCATCGACAGACGGCCGTCGGTGGCGAGCTGGTGCTCCACCCACGCCCGTAGCACCGTGCGCTCCACGGCCACGGGGAACGAGGAGGCGGGCACGTCGCGGTCCGCCAGTTGTGCGGGCAGGTCCTCCAGGCCGTAGCGGCTCAACACGGCGTGGGCCGCGGCGGCGCGGAGCCAGGCGTCGGGTCCGTAGGGATCGTCGGCCATGCGGTCGAGGAGTGCCTCGGCGCCCGGCAGGGACGTCTCCAGCTCGGCACGGATCTCCGCCGCCCGCGCCGGCGCGAAGTGGCCGATCAGCACCTCGGTCCGTTCCAGCCGGTCGCGGTCCCGCCGCTCCACCGACGAGTCGGGTGCCGCGCGCAGCAGAAGTCGTGCCGCCTCGGCGGTGAACGGGGCGGCGGTACCGGTGCGGGAGGCCGTCCGCCGGGCGTTGAGGGTCCAGTCCAGAGCCCGGTGGACGTCTTCCCGAGTGGTGCGGACCCCCTCGTAGAGGTCACCGAGTACGCGGCGGTGGTCCGCATCGGAGCCCAGGAAGTCCTCCTCCGCGGAGCGCGCCGCCAGTACGGCCGCCACGAAGGCCCGGGCGCCGCCGAGGGACAGCCGGGTGGTGGCCCCCTGCGCCTGATCGGTGACGCGGGCCACCGAGTGGATGAAGCTCTGGGCTTCTTCCAGCGGCTCCAGGTGGGCGCGCAGCCATGCCGCGGCTCGGGGCAGCGAGCGGCCCCGCAGTCCCGAGCCGACGGCGGCCATCACCGGGGAGTGCGTGAAGCGCTCCCAGTCGGCGCAGCCGGCGCGAAGGCGCGCGGCGGTCTCGATCAGACCCGGCACGGCGGGCCGGCCGCAGGAGAGGACACGCGCGACCCCGCTCCGCCGTTCCGGGTCCGCGAGTACCGGCCCGAGGAGCCGGTGGGCATCGGACGCCGCCGCAAGGGCCATGGCCAGAGCCGTCGTGCGCAGACGGCCCTCGGCGGCGTACTCGCCCACGAGCCCGATGGCAGGGGACGCGTCGGCCGTCGGCGCGGACCCGCGGCCCCCGGCACGCAGAAGCCGCACCGCCTCGCGCAGCAGGGCGATCTCCACCGGTGCGTCGCCATCGGCGGACGGCCCGTCCTCAAGTCGGGTGTCCAGACCGGCGTACCAGGCACCCAGCAGCTCCCGGTCCGCGGCCTCGCCGGACGCGAAGGCCGCACTGTCCCGTTGAGCGGCGTGAGCCAGGGCGACGGCGGCGCGTGCCGAGGCCAGGGTGTACTCCGTGCCCGGGACGAACTCCCGGCGTGCGACGGACTGAAGGGTGTCGATGAGCCGCACCGCGTCGTCCAGCGCGGGCGTGTGCGCGTGCAGCCACGCGGCGGCCGCAGCCGGGCAGAGGCCGCTGAGCGCCACTTCGTACTCGCGCAACGGCGCTTCCCGCAACGCGGAGGCCCACGTGCCCAGATCACCGTCCAGCCGCACGGCCCATTCGAGGAGTCCGGGGTCGGGCTCGGCACCGTCTGCCAGTTGGGCGGCGAGCCGCCGGCGGCGAGACGCATCGGCCACGACGGCCCCGCCGAACCGATGGGCCTCCTCGGCCTGGCGGAGCGCGCCGTCGAGCGCATCGAGGTCGGGTACGTCGTCACCGGCGTAGCCCGCGAGCAGGTCACCGTACTCCGCGACCGCGGCCCGAACGGCCTGGTACGCCCGTTGCCAGGCGGCGGCCTTGGCCATCTCCTCGTGCAGTGCGGTGTGCCACGATCCGTTGTTGCTGAGCCGGCCGACGAGCTTCCGGTCGGCGCGGACCTGGGAGGACAGGCCGGCCGCGAATCGCCGGCCGTTCTCCGAGAGGCGGCTCACCGCATCGGTCAGACCGCCGGTACGCGGGGTGTCGGGTCCGAACAGCCCCTGCGCTTCACCTCGGGCCTCGTCGAGGACGTCCACGAGGCGGTGCAGGTCCTGCACGGCCCGACGGGCCCGGGGCAGCACCTCCGGGTCGAACCAGTCGGCGGGAGCCCGGTGGGAGTCCGCTGCCAGGGCGGCGAGTCCTGCGACCGACCGGGTCTCGGCGCCGGTCAGCGGAGGCGGGCAGCCCAGCAGATCCGCCGCGTCCAGCGCGCACTTCGCCGCACCCTCCAGCGTGTTGGCGAGGGCGTTCCAGTCGGAGGCGAGCGAGCCGGCTCGGTTGCGGCCCAGTGAGCCGAGATCGACTCCCGGCGGTTCCAGGGTGCTCAGCGCGAGTTCGGCAGCCTCCGGGGATTCGGGCACATCGGGAGCCAGGTCGGCCCAGCCGGTTCCGGCCTGCTGCCGTGCGGCCTCCCGCGCCGCCGCCGTCCGGTCCCGGCGCTCCTCGAACTCTCCCACTGCGGCAGCCGCGAGGCCCAGTGCCGCCTGCTGTGCGGCGGCGAATTCATGCGGATCGAACCATGCCTCCATCGGGCGGTGCGGGGCGGCGGCCAGGTCGGTCAGGTCGCACAGAGCCACCGTCCGGGCCAGTGACGGCGGTTCTTCGACGCCCAGGGCACGGCTGAGTTCTCGGGCCGCGGGGGTGAGACCCTCCAGCAGGACGGCCGCCTCGGCGAAGTCCCGGAGGCGGTCCTCGGTCTCCCGCTCGGTCAGCCCGGTCAGGTCCAGCCCTCGTGGTTCAAGGGCGGCCAGGGCTTGTTCAGCGGCCGGGAGCTCGGGCCGAAGCCGTGGGGACAGCTCCTGCCAGCGCTCGCCCACGAGGGCTCGCGCGGACCGGTGGGCTCCTCGCACGCCACGCAGCGCGCCGAGAAAGGCCTCGACCGGATCGGTCACGGAGTGGGCGACATCGTCATCGGTCAGCCACCACAGGGGCACGGACACGCGTTCGTCCAGAAGCCGGAGTAGCCGGAGCAGCCGGTCGACCTGCGCCGCCGTGGTGAAGGGCGCGCCGTCGGTGTTCAGCGCCTCGTAGTCGGCGAGGGCGATGCGCAGCCCGGTCAGGGCCGTACGCGACTCCTCCAGAGCGGGGCCCGGATGCGCCCGGTCCGTACGCAAGTCGCGCCAGGGGAAGGTCGGGTCCGCCACGGCCTGCCAGGCGCCGCCCACGTCCCTGGCGGCTTTGAGCAGGTCCGCCAGGTCCGTCTCGGAGAGAGTGGAGGGGTCGAAAGCCCGGGCGGTGCCGTCGCCGGTGGCGAGGTAGGCGACGGGGGCGTCGTCGAGCTTGCCGACCCGACCGACGATCTCGTGCAGCGTGCGCCCCAAGGGCTGCCGCAACTCGTTCACAGCTGCGGCGTACGCGGACAAGGCCTCACGATCGTGACGGGCCTGGGCCCTCTCCTGGTCGGGGAACCCGACGGCCCGCGGTTGCTCGGAGAGGGCTCGGCCCAGTTCCTGGGCCACTGCCTTGCGGCTGGTGTTGCGACTGTGGAGGGCGAGGGCGTAGGAGTCGAGCCCCACCGATTGCAGGCGCTGCAGCACGACGTCCAGGGCTGCTGCCTTCTCACTGACGAACAGCACGCTCCGCCCGGCGTGCATCAGCCCGGCGATGATGTTGGTGATGGTCTGGCTCTTGCCGGTTCCCGGAGGCCCGTCCAGTACGAAGGACTTGCCGGCCACGGCCGCCGCGACGGCCTGCCGCTGCGAGGTGTCCGCGTCGAGGACCAGGGGCGCGTCTTCCGGCGGGGCGAGCTCGTCGATGCGTGCAGCCGGCACTTCCTCGAAGTCGAAGCGGTCGGCGGCGAGGGATTCGCCCGGCCCCACGGCCACCGCGCGCACGAGATCGCTCTCCAGGAGCCGGTCCTCGTTCTCCAGCAGGTCGCGGTACATCGACTCCTTGTGGGAGGCGAACAGCGCCATGACAGCCCGCTCTTCCACCTCCCAGAGCGTCTTGCCGGCCACGGCCTCGCGCACGGCTTCAAGCACCGCGGTCACGTCGCGGCAGTCGGTGTCGGCGACAGGGCCCCAGTCGATGCCGAACTGTTCCAGCTTGATGGGCAGCGCGGGATTGAGCTGCGGATCCTCGTCGTCGTTCGCCTGGAGAAGGACCTGGCCGGTGGCCGTCCGGACCAGTTCCACGGGAAACAGGATCAAGGGCGCCTGGCTGTCGACGGCCGAACCGTCCTCCCGCCAGTGCAGAACGCCGATGCCCAGGTGGAGGGTCCACAAGCCGTAGTCGTTGAACACCTGCGTGGCCTTCGAACGCAGCGACCGCAACGCCCGCTGGAGCGCGGGCGACGTGGTCTTCTGCGTGACGACGTCCGTCTCGCCGGGCGGCCGGCACGACGGCTCCTCGCCCTCCGCCGGGGCCTCGTCGGGGAGCGGGGCGAACGTCAGCGCACCGCTCTCCAGCAGGTCCACGAGGACGGACGGGGCGGGAGCGGAGATCTCCAGTGTCGAGGCGCGGGTGTGCCGGAAGTTCAGCAGTCGGTTGCGTCCGCTGAGGTCCACGAGCGACGTGCGCCAACCCGCCAGGACGGTCTTGAGACGGTCCAGATCGCTGCCGTTCCCGAAAGTTCCCGGATCGGTCGTCACCATTGTCCTCGCTCTCGCCTCATGCCGTCGAACCCGAGGGAACAGAGCGCGCAACTCTGATCGGGGTACGGTGACGCGGGCAGGCCCGGCATTCGACTGATCCCCTGTGCGACGTTTTCACCCAGTCGCACACGCCCCCCACGGACGGGCGGATTCTATGTTCTTCATGGGGCAATCAGAAGCTGATCTCATATTTCGCCCGTCCTTCGGGTGGGCGGCACCGGGGATTTGGCGCTGCGAGAAGCGATCCGTGCATGCCTTCCACGACGCGGCCCCTGCCCGCTCAGGTGAACAGGGGATCCAGGGCTGACCCTCCGGCCGTGATCCGCCAGGCCGGGACGCGGATCGTGCGGGTCACCGGGCCGGGCTTCGCCCCGGCGCCGCCCGACGGCAGGCCCGTCAGCAAGTCGGCGCGGGCGTGGTGGAGGCGCAGGTGGCGGGCCGGGTCCTGGCCGTGTGCAGGGCCGGTGTCGATCAGGACCGCGGTGTTCGCGCCGGCCGCTGTGAACAGCAGGTCCACGACGTGTCCGCCGATCACCGCCGATCGCTCCAGGTCCGTGATGCCGCGCGCGTCCAGATACTGCTGGAGCCGATCGGCCAGCCCTTCGCGGAGGCCCGGGGCTGCCTCGGCCCTGCCGGCCGTCACCCGGTCGGCGGGTGTCCCGGCGCCCAGCACCGTCGACCGGTCGGCGAGGAGGGCGGGAAGCCCCGCCTGTCCCCGCCAGAACGCGTGGCTGCCGACTGTGATCAGCTGCGACTTCGCCCGGGTGATGGCGACGTTCCACAGGTTGACCTGGCTCGCCACCCAGTGCGTCGTGCGCGGCGGGGTGTTGCCCGTCGCCACCGGACTCAGGACCATGACGTCGCGCTGCCCTCCCTGGAAGGCGTGCACGGTGCCCACCCGGACCCGGGCGTCGTCCGCCCAGACGTGGGCCAGTGCCTCCTTCTGGGCCTTGAACGGGGTCACCACCCCGACCGTCGCGTCCTCGGGAAGGCTCAGGAGCAGTCCGTCCACCGTCTCCTGCACCCGCCGAGCCTCCGCCGCGTTCCGCCAGGACCGGTCGCCGCTGCCCCGGGCGGACTCGCCGTGCGGCACGTCCACCCAGCCCAGCACCGGGGCCGGACCGGCGTCGCCGTACGGGTCCGTCGCCGGGAACTGGCGTCGCACATCTGTGAGCACCTGCAACTGGCCCGCGTAGCAGTAGCCGTTGACGACGTCTGCGATCGCCGGATGGCAGCGGTAGTGCTCGTCGAGCAGTAGTGCCTTCTCCCCGTGCTGCGCGGCCGCGTGGTACGAGGCGTACACGTGGTACGCGAGCCGATGGTCCTCCAGCTGCGCGGCGCTCAGCCCGGCCCGGACCCGTGCCTGCCGTTCCTGCTGTGCGGTGATGCCGGGAATGTGGCCGAGCTGCATCGGATCACCGATGATCAGGGCTCGCTCGGCCCGGAACAGCAGGGGCAGGACCGACGGGATCGAGCACTGGCTCGCTTCGTCGATCACCACCAGGTCGAAGAGCTTCGGAACGAGCTCCAGCTGGCGCACGGAGTGCGTACTGATCGCCCACCCCTTGAGGTGCGCCATCAAATTGCGCTGGCTCCTCTGGAAGCCGGATCGCCGGCGCAGAGCCTGGAGCCGCTGGCCCATCAGGGAGCGCCCCCGGACCATGGCCTCGGCCGCCAGGGCGCGTGCGAGCTCGCCCGACGCCCTGGACAATCCGGCCGCGCTCTCCAGCCGGACCCGTTTGAGTTCGTCCTCGTCCACGGCGAGGAGCTTCGGTACGCGTTCTCGCACCGCACCCTCCACGGCCACGGCCTCCGCCAGGGCGATGAGGAGCTCAGGTGCGACCGGCCGCTCGGACGCCCAGGACGGCCACGGGACGGACGGCTCCGTGCCCGCTGCCGCGACGAGAGCTGCGAGGGCCCGGCCCCGGCGCCATCGGCCGAGGGAGAACCACCCCGCCGAGGCCGCCTTGCGGGCCCGGCCCTCCCAGCGGGAGAGCGCCGCGCTCCCGCTGTCGGCCCACGCTGCTTCCAGCAGCGCCGGCGGCAGTCCGAGCCCGTCGGTCTGCCGGGCACGCTGCCGCAGCAGCTTCAGCACGCTCAGCTCCTCGTCCACCAGGCCGGCAGCCTCGGCCCGGTGTTCCGCCGACCGGACGTGCCGGTTGCGAAGCTCACCTGCCACGGTCGCCGAGCTGCGCCCCGGCGGCTCGGCGGGGCCGGCCAGGAGCCGCTCAAGTCTGACCGCTTCGCGCTGGAGCGCTTCGGAATTGCCGGTGCGCATGAGCAGGCCGGGCGAGATGGCGTCGCAGCGTTCGGCCACGACGTTCACGGCCTCGTTGTTGGTGGACGCCACCAGTACGGTCTGGCCGGCGGCGACGGCAGTCGTGACAACGGCGGTGACGACCTCGCTCTTGCCGGTGCCGGGCGGTCCGGTGGCAACGGTGAGCGGACGGGTCATCGCGGAGGAGACCACCAGCTCCTGGCTCTCGTTGCACGGTCCCGGAGCGACGACGGACGGAGCCTCGCGATGCCCGTCTCCGACGCCGGCGCCCGTCAGGAGCGCATCCAGCGCGGTGCCGGAGATCTGCCCCGTACGCTCCGACATCTGGAGCAGGTTGTCCACGAGGGCCTGGCCCGCATGCCGCTCCACGCCCGAAGGGGCGAGCAGGACGGCAGCGTTGTGCGCGCCGGGCCTCAGCGAATCCATCACGGACCGCTCACTGAGCGCCGAGAGGTCGAGCGGCTCCAGCTCCGGGAGGCCGAGTTCGGTCAGGAGCTCCCGGACGGCACGCACCATCTGGGCGTCGTTGCCCTCCTGCCACGCAGGCTGCCAGCGTGCGATGAGGTCGGCAGCGTCGTCGTCGTCCAGCAGCTCCGTGATCAGCCCGGTGTGCAGGGCGGGCACCCCGTTCGGACGGAGCCGGTCGTGTCCGCTCTCGTCGGGCGCGAGCTCCATGGGCCGGATCAGCAGCGGTGCGATCCGTACTGCGGTGCGACGGCGGCCGTCCCCGTTCCGCTCGGGGAGGGTGATCGCCGGGTAGCCGTACCAGTACTCGTGCAGCCCGGCGCCGTCGCCCTGGGCACCCCCGGCCTTGGGCTTCGGCAGCTGGGAGGGTGCGCGCAGCGTGGCTCCGCGCCCGGACTGGAGCGTCTCGGAGCCCTGGCCGAGCAGGAAGTAGGCGGAGCCCCGACCGCTGTCCCGGTCGGGCAGCATGCCCGACGCCGCCTGCGCGCTCAGGCAGTGAACGTAGTAGCGAAGGAGCTGCTGGCGGTCGATGCCGTCGCGGGCGTCGAGTCCGGCCAGCGCCCGTGCCTTCGAAAGGGCGGGGGAGGTCCGGGCCGCCCGGGCGGCGTCGTGTGGCGGGGCGGGCAGGTTCACGGAGCGGGCCACGGAGCGGGCCAGAGGCAGTGAATTCGTCGCCCGGATCGTGGACTTGGTCGGCCGCTGCTCCTGGGGCACCCCGTTGCGCACCATCTGTGCGGTCAGGTACGCGAACAGGTCGTCCGGTGTGATCCAGCCGCCGTCTTTGATCCGTCCCGAGCGCAGGCCTTCCACGATCTCGCCGGTGAACCGGGAAGTGCCCAGGGAGGATCCGGCCGGTGCCATGGCAGAGGCGGCCTGGAGGGCGTCGGAGGCGGTGATGAAGTACACGCCGGTGGGGCGCAGCAGGGTGCTGGGACCGGGCCGCCGGTCCGTGTCGCTCGCACCCTTCGCGGTCCATCCCTGGACCACCGACCCGCTGGAGCAGCAGTCCAGGAGGACGACCTTGGAGGAGGCCCGGCAGGACTGGAGCATCCGCTCCAGGAACTCGGCGGGCACGGCCGTCCCGGGCAGGTCGTCGGGGTCGGCGTCGCGGGTGAGGAAGTACAGCTGGTTGTCGGCCTCGCAGAATTCCCCGTGCCCGCTGAAGTAGAGCAGGGCCGTCTCGCTGGACTGCCGCTCTTCCAGGAACGTCTCGATGGCGTGCAGCATTTCGGCGCGGGTCGGCTCGGCGACCATCGCGCAGTCGTTGTACATGCCGATCTCGGTGCTCTCCAGTACCGCCTGCATGTAGTGCAGGTCGGCCCGGACGGGCGGCAGGTCGTGGTAGTGGTCGCTGTCGTACGTGGATACGCCGATCAGCATGGCGTACCGGTCGTTGTCACTCACTGTGCGGAGGGTCCGTCCGCGGAGCCGCTCTCCGAGCGGCCGCCGGTGAGGAACCGCTGGATCCGCTCGTCGTCGGCCCGGGCCTGCTTGCCGGAGATGCTCAGCGTGGCCCCGTCGGGCCGGGTGACGGTGATCGTGCGTTGCGGCACGCGGGAGAGCCAGATCTGGATGCCGGCGGCCACCAGGGACCCGCCACTGAACACGAGTCCGATCAGGTCGGTGACCGGCCCGCCCTTGGGCACGGGAAGGCCGTGTTCGGCTGCCTGCTGCGGCCGGGGGATGTCGAGAGCGGCGTGCGGATCGCAGTCGCTGATGAGGGCCAGCAGTTCGCGTGCCTCGCGTCGTGCGCGCAACGGGTCTTCGTCGACGATGGAGATGCGGTGGCCGGCCGGTCCCGCTTCGCTGGTGCTCACGTTCACTGTCCCCCTGTTCGCCCGTGCTGCGGACACACGGACCCGCGAGGCTATCGAGACGAAGGTCAACTCACCCCCGAATAGCCGAAACTTGCTGGTCAATGGCGTGAAATGAGATCCATGGATGTGCGGCCGAAGTCTTCCGGCGGGGGCTAGACCGGGAGGCCCGTCGGTTCCTTGATGCGCTTCATGATGATCTGGGAGTTGACCTCGGTGATGCCGGTGAGGGCCGTCAGCTTTTCGATCCAGAGGCGTTCGTAGGCGCGGAGGTCCGCCACCGCGATGCGCAGCAGGCAGCCGGGGCTGCCGAAGAGGCGGTAGGCCTCGATGACGTCGGGGATGTCCTGGAGCGCCGCCTCGAACGCCTCGACCGCCTCCCGGTCGCGGCGGACCTCGACCGAGACGAGGACCTCGAAGCCCCGGTCGACCGCCTCCGGGGAGATCACCGCCCGGTAGCCCTGGATCACCCCGTCCTGTTCCAGCTGGCGCACCCGGCGCATGCAGGGGGAAGGGGTCAGCCCCACGCGCTGGGCCAGCTCCTGGTTGCTGAGCCGGCCGTCGGCCTGTAGCTCGCGCAAGATTTCGCGGTCGATCGCATCCATCGCGCAATCATCCCCCACGCTTACCGGGCAGGGCGAGTGGAAGACGCAATCGCATTGCGCCCAAATCGCTCTATCATTGCTGCTTTGGGTACATGCGTGCGACCCACGTACGAGTGAATGGAAGGGTGGCCAGGAGCCATGGGACGGATCGTCGTCATCAGCACCGGCGGCACGATAGCCAGCCGCTGGCAGGGTTCCGGCTTCGCGGCCGACGCCGACGGGCGCGAGGTCATGGCCACCGCGCCGCTGCCCGAGGACATCACCGTCGAGGTGGTGGACCTGTTCAGCGTGAACAGCCCCCGGCTGACCACCGCCCACCAGCTCACCCTGCTCCGCACCGTGCACGAGGTGCTCGCCGATCCGGGCGTGGACGGCATCGTCGTCACGCACGGCACCGACACCCTGGAGGAGTCGGCGTTCCTCGTCGACCTGCACCACCACGACCCGCGCACCGTGGTCTTCACCGGCGCGCAGCGGCCGATGGGCACCGCGGACGGCGACGGCCCGGGCAACCTCTACGACGCGCTGCTGACCGCGGCGAGCGCGCGGGACCTCGGCGTGCTGATCGCCTTCGGCGGGCGCGTCCACGCGGCCCGCGGCACGGTGAAGACACAGGCGGTGGCGCTCGACGCGTTCGCCGACCCCTCGAAGGAACTGCTCGGGAAGATCGGCTTCGGCAAGGTCACGATGCTGCGGACCCCGCAGCGCCCCGAGCCGCTGCCGCTGCCGGCCATGCCGGAGGTGCCGCCGCGGGTGGACGTCGTGATGCACCACGCCGACGGGGACCCGGTGCTCCTGAACGCCGCGGTCGCGGCGGGCGCCCGGGGCCTCGTGCTGGTCGGTACGGGGGCCGGGAACGCGACTCCCGAGATCGTGGACGCGGTACGGGAGGCCATCGCGCGCGGCGTGCTGGTCGCGCTGACCACCCGGGTGCCCGCCGGGCCGGTGACGGAGATCTACACGCACGGCGGCGCGGTGGACCTGGTGGCGGCGGGAGCCGTCGCCACGGGAACGCTGCGGGCGCCGCAGGCGCGGATCGCCGTGCTTTCGGCGCTGCTCGCCTCCGAGGACGAGGCGGACCGCGTCCGCATCCTGCAGCGCAGCGTGTCCTCGGCCGGACCGGCGCTCGTCACCGCCTGAAGCCGGCGCCCGTGAGCGGCGGCGGGGGGCGGCGCCGCCCCCCGCCGGCACCAGCCGCCCCCGCGCCTCAGCCGCCCGAGGTGCCGAACGCCGCCAGGATGCGGTCCGCCGCCGAGGTGGGCGTGACCGTGCCCGCGCGGATCGCCGCCTCCAGGGCGGGGGACAGCTCGCGGACCGCCGGGTTGCCGCGCAGCCGGTCCAGGAGCTCGTCGCGGACCATCGACCAGGTCCATTCCACCTGCTGCTGCGCCCGCTTGGCCGCCAGGCGGCCCCCCGCGTCCAGCAGGCGGCGGTGCTGCTCCAGGCGGTTCCACACCTCGTCCAGACCCGCCGACTCCCGCGCGCTGCACGTGAGGACCGGCGGGGTCCAGGCCGCGTCCGCCGGGTGCATCAGGCGCAGCGCGCCCGACAACTCCCGTGCCGCCGCCTTCGCGTCGCGCTCGTGCGGCCCGTCCGCCTTGTTCACCGCGAGGACGTCCGCCAGCTCCAGCACGCCCTTCTTGATGCCCTGGAGCTGATCCCCCGTACGGGCCAGGGAGAGCAGGAGGAACGAGTCCACCATGCCGGCGACCGTCGTCTCGGACTGGCCCACGCCCACCGTTTCGACGAGGACCACGTCGTAGCCCGCCGCCTCCATGACGATCATGGATTCGCGGGTCGCCTTCGCCACCCCGCCCAGCGTGCCGGCCGAGGGGGAGGGGCGCACGAACGCCGCCGGGTCCACCGACAGGCGTTCCATCCTCGTCTTGTCGCCCAGGATGGAGCCGCCCGTGCGCGTGGACGAAGGGTCCACCGCGAGGACCGCCACCCGGTGGCCCAGCCCCGTCAGCATCGTGCCGAACGCGTCGATGAACGTGGACTTGCCGACCCCCGGCACCCCGCTGATCCCGATCCGGCGCGCCCGCCCCGTGTGCGGGAGCAGCTCCGTCAGCAGTTGCTGCGCCAGCGCGCGGTGGGCGGGCAGGGTGGACTCGACGAGGGTGATGGCGCGCGCGATGAACGCGCGCTTCCCGCCGAGCACCCCCTTCGCGTAGGCCTCGATCTCGATCTTCGGAGGCATCCGCCGCGCCCTACAGCTCGTGGCCCAGATCCGCGGCCAGCCGCGTCACCAGGTCGTGGGCCGCGTCCGGGATCACCGTGCCGGGAGGGAACACCGCCGCCGCGCCCATCTCCAGCAGCGTCGGCACGTCGGCCGGCGGGATCACCCCGCCCACCACGATCATGATGTCCTCGCGCCCCTCCTCCGCCAACTGCTCGCGCAGCGCCGGTACGAGGGTCAGGTGGCCGGCCGCCAGCGAGGACACGCCCACCACGTGGACGTCCGCCTCGACGGCCTGGCGGGCCACCTCCGCCGGGGTCTGGAACAGCGGGCCGACGTCCACGTCGAAGCCCAGGTCGGCGAAGGCGGTCGCGATCACCTTCTGGCCGCGGTCGTGCCCGTCCTGGCCCATCTTGGCGACCAGGACACGCGGACGGCGGCCCTCCGCCTCCTCGAACCGGTCGACCAGCGCGCGCGTGCGCTCCACGTTCGGGGACTCTCCTGCCTCGGTGCGGTACACACCCGAGATCGTACGGATCTGGCTCGCGTGCCGCCCGTACACCTTCTCCAGTGCGTCCGAGATCTCACCCACCGTGGCCTTGGCGCGCGCCGCGTCCACCGCCAGCGCGAGCAGGTTGCCGTCGCCGCGCTCGGCCGCGTTCGTCAGCGCCCGCAGGGTGTCCTGCGTGACGGCCTCGTCGCGCTCCTCGCGCAGCCGCCGCAGCTTCTCGATCTGCTGCGTGCGCACCGAGGAGTTGTCGACCTTGAGCACGTCGATCTGCTCGTCGTTCTCCACCCGGTACTTGTTCACGCCGATCACCGGCTGGCGGCCGGAGTCGATCCGCGCCTGCGTACGGGCGGCGGCCTCCTCCACGCGCAGCTTCGGGATGCCCGCGTCGATGGCCTGCGCCATGCCGCCGGCCGCCTCGACCTCCTGGATGTGCTGCCAGGCACGGCGCGCCAGGTCGTACGTCAGCTTCTCCACGTACGCGCTGCCGCCCCAGGGGTCGATCGACCGGCAGGTCCCCGACTCCTGCTGGAGCAGGAGCTGGGTGTTGCGGGCGATGCGCGCCGAGAAGTCCGTCGGCAGCGCGAGCGCCTCGTCGAGGGCGTTGGTGTGCAGCGACTGGGTGTGCCCCTGGGTCGCCGCCATCGCCTCGATGCACGTACGCGTCACGTTGTTGAAGACGTCCTGAGCGGTCAACGACCAGCCGGAGGTCTGCGAATGGGTGCGCAGCGAAAGCGACTTGGCGTTCTGCGGGTCGAACTGCTTGACGAGCCGCGCCCACAGCAGGCGGGCGGCGCGCAGCTTCGCGACCTCCATGAAGAAGTTCATGCCGATCGCCCAGAAGAACGAGAGGCGCGGCGCGAAGGCGTCCACGTTCAGCCCGACCGCCTGCCCGGCGCGCAGGTACTCCACGCCGTCGGCGAGGGTGTACGCGAGCTCCAGGTCGGCCGTGGCCCCGGCCTCCTGGATGTGGTACCCGGAGATCGAGATGGAGTTGTACCGCGGCATGTTCTGCGAGGTGAACGCGAAGATGTCCGAGATGATCCGCATCGAGGGCTTGGGCGGATAGATGTAGGTGTTGCGGACCATGAACTCTTTGAGGATGTCGTTCTGGATGGTCCCGGCGAGCTTGTCGGGGGAGACGCCCTGCTCCTCCGCCGCCACGATGTAGAGGGCGAGGACCGGCAGCACGGCGCCGTTCATCGTCATCGACACCGTCATCTTGTCCAGCGGGATGCCGTCGAAGAGCTGCCGCATGTCGTAGATCGAGTCGATCGCCACGCCCGCCATGCCGACGTCACCCGTGACGCGCGGGTGGTCGCTGTCGTAGCCGCGGTGCGTGGGCAGGTCGAAGGCGATCGACAGGCCCTTCTGGCCGGCCGCGAGGTTGCGCCGGTAGAAGGCGTTCGACTCCTCGGCCGTCGAGAAGCCCGCGTACTGGCGGATCGTCCAGGGCTGGTTGACGTACATGGTCGGGTACGGCCCGCGCAGGTACGGAGCCACGCCCGGGTAGGTCCGCAGGAAGTCCAGGCCCTCCAGGTCCCGGCCCGTGTACAGCGGCTTCACGCCGATGCCCTCGGGGGTCTCCCACAGCAGGTCGCCCGGGGCGGTCCCGGTGGACTCCTTGACCGCCGCGCGCCACTGGTCCTCGGACCCGGCCGCGGCGGCGCCGCCGCCCAGCGCGAGGGCGGAGAAATCGGGGATGCTCACAGGGAGACTCCCATCCGGTCGAGTACGGAGGACAGTACGGCGACCGCGTCGCAGCCGGCGAAGACGTACTCGTCCACGGCGCCGGCCGAGGTGCCGGGCTTGCCCGCGAGGAACACGGTCGTCGCGCCGGCCGAGCGCAGGGCCGCGGCCACCGCCTCGGCCTGCTCCTCGTACAGCGGATCGCTGGAGCACAGCACGGCCATGCCGTCCGCGCCGCTCGCGGCATAGGCCGCGGCGGCCGTCGCGGGGTCCACCGACACCGGGTCGTGGACCGGTGTGACTCCGCCCGCCTGGAACAGGTTCGCGGCGAAGGTGGCGCGCGCGGTGTGCGCCGCCGCGGGTCCCAGCGCGGCGAGGAAGATCCGCGGACGGTTCCCGGTCGCGGCCAGGTGCGCGTCGCTGCGGGCGCGCAGCGCCTCGTACGCCTCGTCGCGCCGGACGCGGGGGAGTCCGCCGGTGGGGCCCGCCGGGGCGGGCTCGCGGTCGAGGGGCTTCTCCGAGAGCAGCGGGAACTCGCTGACACCCGTGATGGGTTCACGGCGCCTGGCGAGCTTCTTGGAGCGCTCGGCCCAGGTGGCGGCGAGCCGGTCGGCGACCAGCCCGGAGCGCAGGGCGGCGGCCAGGCCGCCGGCCTTCTCGATCGTCTGGAAGAACTCCCAGGCGGCGTGCGCGAGTTCGTCGGTCAGCCGCTCCACGTAGTAGGAGCCGCCGGCCGGGTCGATGACGCGGGCCAGGTGCGACTCCTCCAGGAGGATGGTGGAGGTGTTGCGGGCGATGCGGCGCGCGAAGGCGTCCGGCAGGCCGATCTCGTGGTCGAAGGGGAGCACGGTGACCGAGTCCGCTCCGCCGACGCCCGCCGCCATGCAGGCGACGGTGGTGCGCAGCATGTTCACCCACGGGTCGCGACGGGTCATCATCACCGGCGAGGTGACGGCGTGCTGGCGCTGGGCACCGGCCTCGGGGGCGCCGCAGGCCTCGGCGATCCGGGCCCAGAGGCGGCGCGCGGCGCGGAACTTCGCGATGGTGAGGAACTGGTCCGCGGTCGCGGCGTAGCGGAATTCGAGCTGGCCGAGGGCGGCGTGGAGGCCGAGGCCTCCGGCGCCGGGGGCGGTGTCGCCTTCGGTGCCCGAGCCGGCTTCCGTCAGGGCGCGCAGGTACGCGACTCCGGTCGCCAGGGACAGGCCGAGTTCCTCGGCGGCCGAGCCGCCGGCCTCGTGGTACGGCAGCGCGTCGACGGTGAGCGCGCGGATGCCGGGCCAGTGCGCGGCGGCCTCCCGGGCCAGACCGACGGCGTCGGCGGGGTCGAGGACCTCACCCGTACGGGCCTCATGGCCGAGGGGGTCGGCGCCGAGGCTCGCGCGGGCGGCCTCGGGGGCCACCTGCCGGTCGGCGTACAGGCGCAGCAAGGCGCGGGCGGCGTCGGCGTATTCGGATCCGGCGTCGAGGGCGACGGGGGCCAGGTCGAGGTAGACGCCGTCGAGGGCGCGGGGCAGCGCGTCGGCGGGGAGGCCGCCGGAGCCTTCGCCCACGGACAGCCAGAGGGAGGTGACCCCGTTCTCAAGGTCGGTGAGGACGGCCTCGTTCACGCGTACGGGGTCGTTTCCGACGTACCGCTGACGCACGTCCCAGCCGGCGGCCGCACCGCCGGCGGGGCTGCCGCCCCGTATGAACGGCGCGAACCCGGGGAACCCGGTCTCGTCGGCCGCCTCGGGTGCGGTGTACAGCGGGCGGGTGGTGAGCCCGTCCTCTAGCTTCGTGGACAACGCGTCTTCTGCGGCCTCGCCGGATACGTCCTTGCCGGACTTGCGTAGAACGCCCTCTACCAGGCGCTGCCACTGCTCATGCGTCGCGTCAGGGAACTCGGCGGCCAAGGAGAGCCCGTCATCAGGCAGGACCGTCATGGCTCGAATGCTAGGGGGGTCGCCTCGGGAACGACTATAACCACCGGATGTGATCTCGCCCTCTCATGTGAGACGGGTAGGGGCACGAAAGAGCACGCCGGGGCGGGTGTGCGCGCCGGGGCGGCCGGTGCCGGGCCGGTGCAGGACCGCTCCGGGGCCGCTCCGGGACTGCTCCCGGACCGCTCTCGGCCCGGTGCCGGCGGGTGCGTGGCGGTCGCGTTGCGGGGGCGTGAAATCCGGCCATGGGTTTTCGGCCGTTCGGGGGTGTGGCCGGCGGCCGCCGGAGCGGTCGAAACGGCAGGTCAGGGATGGGGCGCCGGGGCGGTCCAAGGCTCCGGTCCGGGTTTGTTTCGGGGTGTCGGGCGGGGCTTGACCCGTCCGGGGGCGGCTGACACGCTCCGAGCCATGTCCGCGTTCGAGCTTTCCGCCCCGCGGCTCCACACCCCCGGCTCCTGTACCGCGCCGGGTGCGTGTCCGGGCCGCTGTCAGGCCCCGCACCGCGCCTGAGCCCCGCTCAGGGGCCCGGTCGACGACCGCTCGCCTTCGATGCCGGTCCTCGGTTCCGTACCGGCCCGTGGGCCGGCCCACGCGCCGGCCGTCCCCGGCCCGATGTCCGCCCGGCCCGTGACCGTGCCCCTCGCCCCGTGCCCCTCGCCCCGTGACCCGTGGCCCGTGGCCCGCGGTCGACCCCGTCCCCTCAGCCCGCACCCGGGCCGGGACCCCTCGCCGCTCCGTACAACCAGCCCGTGCCGAACCCGCCTTCGGCATGCCCTGAACGCACCCAAGGAGTTCCCATGACCACCGCCACCCGTACCCAGCCCCTCGTCACCCGGATCGGCGGCCGGATCGGCGCCGAGATCGGGGGAGTGCGGCTCGGGGGTGAGCTTCCGGCGGAGGCCGTCGCCGAGATCCGGGCCGCCCTCCTCGCCCACAAGGTCGTCTTCTTCCGCGACCAGGACCACCTCGACGAGGCCGGCCACGAAGCCTTCGCCCAGTTGCTCGGCACGCCCGTCGCCCACCCCACCGTGCCCTCCGCCGACGGCCGCTACGCCCTCGGCATCGACTCCCACCACGGCGCCCGCGCCAACCAGTGGCACACCGACGTCACCTTCGTCCCCGCCTACCCCGCCTTCTCCATCCTGCGGGCCGTCACCATCCCCCCGTACGGCGGCAACACCCTCTGGGCCAACACCGCGGCCGCCTACGCCCACCTCCCCGAGCCGCTGCGCACCCTCGCCGACGGCCTGCGCGCCGTGCACACCAACGAGTACGACTACGCGGCCCTCAAGCCCGACGCGCTCCCCGAGGCCCTCGCCCAGTACCGCGAGGTGTTCACGTCCACGAAGTTCCTCACCGAGCACCCCGTCGTCCGCGTGCACCCCGAGACCGGCGAACGCACCCTGCTCCTCGGCAACTTCGTCCAGCGGATCAACGGCCTGACCGGGCAGGACTCCCGTGCGCTGCTCGACCTCTTCCAGTCGCACATCGAGCGCCCCGAGAACACCGTCCGCTGGCAGTGGCGGGCCGGTGACGTCGCGATCTGGGACAACCGCGCCACCCAGCACTACGGCGTCGACGACTCCGACGACCACGAGCGCACCCTGCGCCGCGTGACGGTCGACGGCGACGTCCCCGTCGGCCCGGACGGGGCGCCGTCCCGCCTGATCAGCCCCGAGACCGTCCCCGACCCGTCCTTCGGCATCCCGTCGGGCGCGTCCGCCGCCGCCTGACCCGCAGCCCGTACGAAGCCCCAGGAGGCACCGTGCCCACCCTGCTCGCCCTCACCGGAAGCCCCTCCCCGCACTCCCGTACCGCCGTCGTCGCCGAGCACGTGCTGCGCCGGCTCGCCCACGCCGGGTTCGACACCGCCCACCTCGCCGTACGGGAGCTCCCCGCCGCCGATCTCCTCTCCGCCCGCCGCGGCGAGCCGGAGATCCGCCGGGCCCTCGAAGCCGTGGCGGAGGCCGACGGGATCATCGTCGCCACCCCGGTCTACAAGGCCTCGTACACCGGCCTGCTCAAGGCCTTCCTCGACCTGCTCCCGCAGGACGGGCTGGCCGGGAAGACGGTCCTGCCGATCGCCACCGGCGGCAGCCTCGCCCACGTACTGACCCTCGACTACGCCCTGCGCCCGGTGCTCGCCGCACTCGGTGCGCGGCACGTCACCGCCGGCCGGTTCGTCCTGGATTCCTCCGTGGAGCGCGGGACCGGCCCCGGCCGGCTGCGGCCCGAGGCGGAGCTGGACCTCTTCCAGGCCGTCGACGAGTTCGCCGAGGCGCTGAGCGCCAAGCCCTTCGCGACGACCGCTCCGTAGCAGCCCCCGCACACCCGATCCCCGACAAGGAACCCCGATGCCCGCAGCCCTCGCCTCCACCACCACCTCCCGACGCCAGTTCCTGACCCTGCTCGGCATCTCGGCGGCCGCGGTGAGCTGCGGTACGGCCACCGCATCCGGCGGATCCGGCGGATCCGGCAAGCAGGTCACCAAGCTCAAGTACCAGGGCGCCGTCGGCGCCGTCTCGCTCCCCGAACTGGCCGCGGACCTCGGCTACCTGGGCGGTCTGACCCTCGACTGGGTCGGCAACACCATCAGCGGCCCCCAGGACATCCAGTCCGCGGCCACCGGCCAGACCCACTTCGGCGGAGCCTTCAACGGCGCCATCGTCAAACTCGCCGCGAGCAAGGCCCAGATCCAGTCCGTCGTCTCCTACTACGGCTCCGACAAGGACACCTACCTCGGCTACTACGTCCTGGAGGACAGCCCGATCCGCTCGCCCCGCGACCTGATCGGCAAGAAGGTCGGCATGAACACCCTGGGCGCCCACGCCCAGGCCCTGCTGGAGATCTACCTGGAGCGCAACGGCCTCTCCAAGGCGGAGGCGGCGAAGGTCGAGTCCCTCGTGGTGCCGCCCGTCAACACCGAGCAGGCCCTGCGCCAGAAGCAGATCGAGGTCGGGGTGCTCAGCGGGGTCCTGCGCGACAAGGCCCTCGCCACCGGCGGCATCCGCCCGCTGTTCAAGGACTACGAGCTGCTGGGCGCCTTCAGCGCCGGGTCGTACGTGATGACCCGGCGGTTCATCAAGGAGAACCCCGACACCGTGCGGACCTTCACGACCGGCGTCGCCAAGGCCATCGAGTGGTCCCGGACCACCCCGCGCGAGGAGGTCATCGCCCGGATGACCGAGATCGTCAAGAAGCGGGGCCGCAACGAGGACGCCTCCACCCTCCAGTACTGGCGCTCGTTCGGGGTGGCCGAGACCGGCGGCCGGATCGCCGACAAGGAGTTCCAGCTGTGGATCGACTGGCTCGGTGAGCGCGGCGAAGTCAAGAAGGGCCAGGTCAAGGCCTCCGACCTGTACACGAACGAGTTCAACGGCCAGGGGAAGGGCTGAGCACCATGGCGAAGATCGTGTTCGAGTCCGTGACGAAGACCTTCCCGAGGAAGCAGACCAAGGGGAGGAGGGCCGGGGCCGCAGGCGACGGCGGCACCTTCACCGCGCTCGACGGCGTGGACCTGGAGATCGGGGCCGGGGAGTTCGTGGTGGTCGTGGGCCCCAGCGGCTGCGGCAAGTCCACCCTCCTGGACCTGCTGGGAGGGCTGACCCGGCCCACCTCCGGCCGGATCCTGCTCGACGGTGAGCCGGTCACCGGGCCCGGCCTGGACCGGGGCATCGTCTTCCAGCAGTACGCCCTGCTGCCCTGGCGCACCGCGCTCGGCAACATCGAGTTCGGGCTGGAGGCGACCGGCGTTCCGCGCCGTGAACGAAACGAGAGGGCCCGGGAGTTCCTGGACCTCGTCGGCCTCGCCGGGTTCGAGGACCGCCACCCGCACGAACTGTCCGGAGGAATGCGGCAGCGCGTCGCGATCGCACGCTCCCTCGCGTACGACCCGGACGTCCTGCTGATGGACGAGCCGTTCGCCGCGCTCGACGCGCAGACCCGCGAATCCCTCCAGGACGAGCTGCGCCGCATCTGGCAGCGCACCGGCAAGACCGTCGTCTTCATCACGCACGGGATCGAGGAGGCCGTCTACCTGGGGCAGCGGGTGGCCGTGATGACCTCCCGGCCCGGCCGGATCAAGGAGACCGTCCCCGTCTCCTTCGGCGACCGGGCCACCGGCGCCGGCGGGGAGGAGCTGCGCTCCAGCCCCGAATTCGCTCGCTACCGCCACGAGATCTGGACCCTGCTCCACGACGAGGTGGCCCGCGCCCGCCAACTGGAGAAGGAGGAGGCCACCGTATGAGCACCGGAATCGATACGAAGAGCATCGTCATCGAGGCGGAGGCCGATCGCGCGGACGGGGGGCGCACCCCTGCGCCGGCGCCCGTACGGGAACCCGCGCCGGTACGGGAACCCGCCCCGGCCCCCTCCGCCACGGCCCCGTCCGCCCTGCTCGCCGCCGCCGGCCGGTGGCTGCGCGCGGCGGCCCTGCGCTCGGCGGCGCTCGTCGCCCTGCTCGCGCTCTGGGAGGCGGCGCCCCGGCTCGGACTGGTGGACTCCACCTTCCTCCCGCCGGTCAGCGAGGTCGCGGCGGCCTGGTGGGAACTGGCGGGCAACGGCCAGCTCGCAGAACACACGCAGGCCAGCCTGGTCCGCTCCTTCGGCGGATTCGGCATCGCCGTCGTCCTCGCGGTCCCGCTCGGCCTGCTGATCGGCTGGTACCGCCCGGTCGCGGTACTGCTCGGCCCGCTGCTTGAGGTGTTCCGCAACACCGCGGCCCTCGCCCTGCTGCCGGTGTTCGTCCTGCTGCTCGGCATCGGCGAGACCTCGAAGGTCTCGATCGTCGTCTACGCCTGCGTCTGGCCGATCCTGCTGAACACCATCAGCGCCGTCGGCAACGCCGATCCGACCCTGGTCCGGCTGGCCCGGTCCATGGACCTGTCCACGCCGAGGCTGTTCCAGAAGGTGATCCTCCCGGCCTCCGTACCGGCGATCTTCACCGGCATCCGGCTGGCCGGCGCCGTCTCGATCCTGGTCCTCGTGGCCGCCGAGATGATCGGCGCCAAGGCGGGTCTCGGGTATCTGATCAACGCCTCGCAGTTCAACTTCGCGATTCCCGAGATGTACGCGGGCATCGTCACCATCTCCGCCATCGGCGTGGCCTTCAACCAGCTCCTCGTCAGCGTCGAACGCCGCCTCAGCCTCTGGCGCGTCCCCGCCTGACACCCGTCTCTCCCACCCGAGGAACACCACCATGACCGCACCGCGGACGCTCCACCTCAACGCCTTCCTCATGAACGCCGGGCACCACGACGCCGCCTGGCGCCATCCCGACAGCAGTCCCGAGCGGGTCACCGACCTCCGGTACTTCCAGGAGCTGGCGCGGACCGCCGAGCGCGGGCGGCTCGACTCGATCTTCTTCGCCGACGGACTCGCCCTCTGGGGCAAGGCCCGCTACAACGCCCTCGGCGGGTTCGAGCCGCTCACCCTGCTCTCCGCCATCGCCGCCGTCACCGAGCACATCGGGCTCATCGCCACCGTCTCCACCACGTTCAACGAGCCCTTCCACCTCGCCCGCAAGTTCGCCTCCCTCGACCACATCAGCAACGGCCGCGCAGGCTGGAACATCGTCACCTCCGGAACGGTGGACGAGGCCCGCAACTTCGGCCAGGAGGAGCACCTCGAACACGGGCTGCGCTACGAGCGCGCCCGCGAGTTCCTCGACGTGGCCACCAAGCTCTGGGACAGCTGGGAGGACGACGCGATCGTCCTCGACAAGGAGCACGGCATCTACGCCGACACCGACAAGCTCCACCCCGCCGCCCACCGCGGTACGTACTTCGGCGTCGCCGGCCCGCTCAACGTGCCCCGCTCCCCGCAGGGCCATCCGCTGCTCGTCCAGGCCGGCTCCTCGGAGGACGGCAAGGAGTTCGCCGCGCAGTACGCCGAGGCCGTCTTCACCGCCCAGCAGACCCTGACCGACGGGCAGACCTTCTACAAGGACCTGAAGTCGCGCCTCGCGAAGTACGGCCGGACCGAGTCCGACCTCCTCGTGCTGCCCGGCATCGCCCCCGTGATCGGCTCCACCGAGGCCGAGGCCAAGGCCCTGGAGCGGCAGCTCACCGACCTCCAGGTGCCGGAGTACGGGCTCGCCCAGCTCTCCGGCATGCTCGGCACCGACCTGACCGGCCTGCCCCTGGACGGCCCGCTGCCCGAGCTCCCGGAGGAGCGGGACATCAACGGCAACAAGAGCCGCTTCACCCTGGTCGCCGAACTGGCCCGCCGCGACGGCCTCAGCCTGCGCGACCTGATCGCCCGCCTCGGCGCCGGCCGCGGCCACCGCGTCTTCGCCGGCACCCCCGAGCAGATCGCCGACCAGCTGGAGGAGTGGTTCACGCAGGGCGCCGCCGACGGGTTCAACGTCATGGCGCCCGTGCTGCCGACCGGGCTCACCGACTTCGTCGACCACGTGGTGCCGATCCTGCAGCGGCGCGGCCTCTTCCGCACCGAGTACACCGGTACCACCCTGCGCGAGAACTACGGCCTCGCGCGCCCGGCGAACCGGTACGCGCCGGCCGTCGCCTGACGGGCCCGCCGCGGGCCGCCGGAGCTCCGCGCTCCGGCGGCCCGCGCGCGTCGTCAGACTGTCAGGACGATCTTCCCCCGGGTACGGCCCGACGCGCTGAGCTCCCAGGCCTTCGCGGCTTCGGCGAGCGGCAGGGCGTGCTCCACGTTGACCGTGAGCCCGCCCGCGTCGGCGAGTTCCGCCAGGAACGTCAGGTCGGCGGTGTCCGGGCGCACCCACAGCTGGTGCGCGCCCTTGGCGGCGGCCTCGTAATCGGCGATGGAGACCACCCGGGCGCGGTCCTTGACGAGGGACTGGAGCAACTCGACGGCGCCGTCCCCGTAGAAGTCCAGCCCGGCGTCGATGCCGTCGGGGGCGAGGGCGCGGATCCGGTCCGCGAGGCCCTCCCCGTACAGGACGGGCTCGGCGCCGAGCGAGCGCAGGTATGCGTGGTTGTGCGCGCCGGCCGTGCCGATGACGCGCAGGCCGAGCGCGACGGCGATCTGCACGCCGAAGGAGCCGGTGCCGCCCGCGGCGGAGTGGATGACGACGGTCTCGCCGGCCTTGAGGCCCGCGCGGGTGAGGGACTGGTACGCGGTGAGGCCGGCCAGCGGGATGCCCGCGGCCTGCTCGAAGGTCAGGGCGCGCGGCTTGCGGGCCAGCGTCCGCACCGGTGCCGAGACGAGTTCGGCGTAGGTGCCGAGCTCGACCCACTCCTTCCGGACGTACCCGTACACCTCGTCGCCGAGGGCGAAGTCGAAGGTGTCGGGGCCGACGGCCTCGACGACTCCGGCCACGTCCCAGCCGGGTATGACGGGGTGGCGGACTTCGAGGATGGGGTCGAGGTATCCGGCGGCGAGCTTCCAGTCGACCGGGTTGACGCCGGCCGCCTTGACCCGGACCAGCACCTCGCCGGGGCCGACCTTGGGCGGGCTTACGTCAACGAGCTTGAGGTTCTCGGAAGTTCCGTATGCGTCGTACGTGATTGCCTTCATGATCGTCCCCAACGGGAGCCCCGGCGGGCCTATTCCCGTGCGGGAGTCCTCAGGCGGGCAGGCTGTTGCGGTGCGAGCGCCGCCGGGCCGCGCTGAACAGGGCCTGGATCTGCACCCCGGACTGCTCGACGTCGTCCAGCGGGGAGGGGAACGGAAGCCGTACGTCCTGGTGGCCGCGGTGCAGCTCCAGGCGCAGGGTGATCCCGTAGCGGTCCATGGCCAGCGGCAGCACGCGCAGGATCGCGGCGGCGGGCAGCGGCCGGACCAGGCGCAGGAGCAGCGTGACGAGCTCGGCGTGGTCGTCGAGGAGGTGCGTGAGCATGCCGGCCTCGTACGGGGCGAGGGGGTCGGGGCAGGCGGCGTCGAGCTCTTCGAGGCCGACGCAGGTGCGTCCCTCGTCGGTCTCCAGCACGGCCCGGCCGAATTCCATGCAGGTGGAGTCGGCGCCCTCGTCCGTATAGGGCGTGAGCAGGCGGCCGGTGACCGTGACGCGGGCGCGCACGCGGTCCCGTACGGGAGTGGGGGCGATGTCGGTGAACTCCAGCCGGATCGAGGGCCGGTACTCGGATTCGCCGCCGGGCTCGGACGGGTGCAGGTGCAGCCGGCCCATCGGGTCCGATCCGTCGAGGTGGCGGACCTCGCTGCTCAGCCCGTCGGTGACCACGGTCATGGAGTGGGCGGCGGCCAGGATCGACCGGACCCGCTCGGCATCGGTGGGCCGGCCGGCGGCCGGGGTGGCGGGGGCAGCACCGGGCATGCGCATGCGGGATCTCTCCATCGTCCTGGGCGAGTGACTTAGGTATGCCTAACCTAACCTATTCGCTTCTGCGGGAGTACCCCGTGTCGCTCGTGTCGTTGTTGGGCTGAACGGGTGAAACGCGAGAGGATGGGGGGATGCACATGAAGCGCACGGCCGAGGCGGCCCGGTGAGCAGGTACGACGTCACGGACGAACAGTGGGAGGGGCTCGCGCAGGTGGTCCCCCTGCGCAGTCGCAACGAGTGGCCCTCCCGGGTGGACCACCGCACGATCCCCACGGCGCCGGGGGCGTCCGCGGCGGAGCAGCGGCGCTTCGTCGTGATCCGGGTCCAGGTCTTCGCCGATGCCCGGGAGGTGGCCGAGTACCTGATCGCGCAGATCCCGGTGCTGCTCGACCTCACCGGCGCGGACGGCGAAGTGGCCAAGCGGATCCTCGACTTCAGCAGTGGCGTGGTCTTCGGACTGGGCAGCGGGATGCACCGGGTGGACCGCAACGTCTTCCTGCTGGCGCCCGTCGGGACCGAGGTCGAGGGGATCGCGGCCGCCGCCGTCCCCCGATCGTAGGAAGGTCGCCGGGGCGGAACGGTTCGCCGGACCCACCGGGGGTCCGGCGGGCCGTACCGTCCGGCGCATGGACGCCACCTTGGACCCGGGCGCGCAGGCGGACCCCGCCCCCGCCCGGTTATCCGCCCCCGTTGCCGGCGATGCCCTTCGGGCCGCCGCCCCCGCCGCTCCCGCCGCCCCCGGCGGTGCCCCGCCGGCCGCCGCCGTGCACCACCGGCCCGCCGTCACCGAGTTGCGGCTCTCCGCCTTCGGGGCGCACCGCGGCGCCGTCTTCGCGCTGGGCCCCGTGACCTTCCTCGCCGGACCCAGCGGCAGCGGCAAGTCCCAGGTCCTGGCCGCCTACGGGGCGCTGGCCGCGCTCGGGGCCGGGGCCACCCTGGAAGAGGCCTTCCCCGATCCGCAGGGTCGGATCCCCGACCGCGCGCTGCCCGACGGGCAGGGACGGCGCGGGTTCCGCGTCGGCTGCACCGTCGACGGCCCCGCCGGGCCCGTCCGCCTCGACCTCGCCGTCCAGGCCGAACCCGCGCTCCGGATCGTCGGCGAACGGCTCGCGCTGGACGGGCAGATCCTGCTCGCCACCGCACTGCGCGACCCCGGCCGGCGCTCCGTGCAGGCCTCCTGGCTGACCGGCGGAGCCGTCGGCGTGACCCGGGCCCCGCTCCCCGACGACCGGCTCAGCACCGCCCTGCTGCCGCTGCGCGTCGCCGGCTCCACGGCCGGGCAGCGGCAGGTCCTGGCGGCCGCCGAGCAGGTGGTGGTGGCGCTGCGCTCGGTGTTCCCCTGTGACCCGTGCCCCGATCGGATGCGCGCACCCGTCCCGCCGGGCGAGGGGCGGCTGCTCGGCGACTGCGCGAACCTGGCCGACGTCCTGCGCCGGACCCGCCACGAGTGCGGCACCCGCCACGCGCTGCTCGCCGCGGCCGCGCGCACCGGATGCGCGGGACCGGTCGAGGGGCTGGACGTGCGGGCCGCCGCGCACGGCCCGATCACGGCGGTCCTGGACCGCGGCCGCGCCGGGCCCGCCACGGAACTGGGCCGGCTCGGCGCGGGCGAGCTCCGCTTCCTGGCGCTGGCGCTGGTCCTGCTGACCGGCCCGGGGGTGCTCGCCATGGACCCGGCCGCCGAGCTGCTCTCCGCCCGGCAGGCGCTGACGGTCCTCGCCGAGGGCTTCGACCGCGACCTGGACCGGCGGCAGTGCGCCGAGCTGCTGAGGCTGGCCCTGCTGTCCTGCGGCCGCGGCCATGTCCGCCTGCTGGCGGCGGTGGGGGAGGCGGCGGCCGCGGCCGCCCGGGTGACCCCGGGGGTGACGGTGGTAGACCTGACGCCATGAGTGACGAGCAGGGCGTACAGCACGGGGAAGGGCCGCACCCGACCGAGCGGCTGCACCGACTCCAGCGCAGACTGGCCGAGTTCGCGGCGGCGCGCGGCTGGGAGCCGTACCACACGCCCAAGAACCTGGCCGCGGCGCTGAGCGTGGAAGCGTCCGAACTGGTCGAAATCTTCCAGTGGCTGACCCCGGAGGAGTCGGCGAAGGTCATGGAGAAGGCGGAAACCGCGCACCGCGTGGCCGATGAGGTGGCCGACGTGCTGGCGTATCTGCTGCAATTCTGTGAGGTTCTCGGGGTGGATGTGCTGGATGCGCTCGCCGCGAAGATCGAGAGGAACGAGCTCCGCTTCCCGGTGACGGGGCCTCCGACATCGAATTGTCACTCTTCGGAGTGATGGCGCCGTCCACAACCATGTTTGTGTCCACAGATTTCCGAATACCCCTGGCTTTACTGGCCCATTGCCCTCACTCTGGGTAGTGGTGAGAACGGTGGATGTCGTGCGGACGGGGGACGGCATATGGATGCGGTACGGCTCATCGCGGCCGGCCGGCACGCGCTGGCACAGAGCGGGGCGGCGATGGACATCGTGGGCGAGGCCTGGCAGGCGCAGGCGCTCGCGCAGGGGATCGGGAGCTGGCTGGCGGTCACGGGGCCGCCGGAGCTGAGATCGGAGGCACGGGGGCTGGGTGAAGCGGGGGGCAGAGGATGCGGGGTGCTCGACAGAGCGGCCCTGAGCGGAGAGGGCAGCGCGCCCGACTACCCGCCGAGAGCCGCGCAGCTGACCGAGGTGGCGGATGTGCGCCAGGCTCTGCTCGGGTTGCAGGCGCTGCTCGGCGAAGTGGGGATAGCCCTGGTCGGGGTGGCCTGCGCGACGGACGACGAGGGGCTGTACTGGCAGTGCATAGAGTCCATAGACGCGGCCGACGAATCGAGCGACCGGGTCCGGGCCGTCCTGCGCCGGCTGACGGTCCGCGAGCGCGGGTCCGCCTCTGGTGTGGCCTGACGGGAGGGGGCGGGCAGCCTGACGGGCGGGCCGGGAATGCGGTGAGTCACGGGGTCGGGGGTCCCGCCGTGCGCGACGGGACCCGCGGGGTCATCCGACGTGCCGGTCAGTACGACCGGTGGGAGGGGCGCTCGCTCTCGGAGGTGCGGCTGCTCGGGGTCAGCGGCGAGCCGGGGGCGCGGTCCGTGGAGGACTGGAGGTCGGCGTCGAGCTGCGACAGGTCGGCGTTCAGCGCCGCCATCAGCTCTTCCATCTGCTGGAGCAGGCCCTTCGGTGCGCCGCCCTGCGCGGCCGCCGCGGGCTCCTGACGTGCGTGGTCGTGTGCTGCCTGTGCTGCCTGTCCGGTGTGCTCGGGCACGGCCTCGTGGGACATGGCGGCCTCCTCGGCCCTGGCCCTTCCCAAGCGGAAGGGGGCGGTGGACGCATCGGCGAAAGGCCGCCGGCGCGCGGGCCGGGCGGTCCGGCTCCGTCCGAGCCAACGATCCCCATCCGGGCTGGTCACTGGCCGGGCCGGGGGTCGACCGTCCGGTTGACGCAGATTCACCCTGCAGGGGTGGGCGGGGCAGGATGGGAGTCATGGATCTCCGTATTTTCACCGAGCCCCAGCAGGGCGCGAGCTACGACACCCTCCTGACCGTCGCCAAGGCCACCGAGGACCTGGGCTTCGACGCGTTCTTCCGCTCCGACCACTACCTGAAAATGGGGTCGGCGGACGGCCTGCCCGGGCCCACCGACGCCTGGATCACCCTCGCGGGCCTGGCCCGGGAGACGCGGCGGATCCGGCTCGGCACGCTGATGACGGCCGGCACGTTCCGGCTGCCCGGCGTGCTCGCCATCCAGGTGGCCCAGGTCGACCAGATGTCCGGCGGCCGGGTCGAACTGGGCCTGGGCGCGGGCTGGTTCGAGGAGGAGCACAAGGCGTACGGCATCCCCTTCCCGGCGGAGCGGATGGCCCGGCTGGAGGAGCAGCTGGCCATCGTCACCGGCCTGTGGGCGACCGCTCCCGGAGCCACGTTCGACTACGCGGGCACCCACTACCAGGTGGAGAAGTCCCCGGCGCTGCCCAAGCCGGCCCAGGCCAAGGTGCCCGTGCTCATCGGCGGCCACGGCGCCAAGCGCACCCCGCGCCTCGCCGCCCGGTACGCGGACGAGTTCAACATGCCGTTCGCCTCGATCGCGGACAGCGAGCGGCAGTTCGGCCGGGTGCGGCAGGCCGCCGAAGAGGCCGGGCGGGGGGCCGGCGACCTCGTCTACTCCAACGCCCTCGTGGTGTGCGTGGGCAAGGACGACGCCGAGGTCGCCCGCCGGGCCGCCGCCATCGGCCGGGACGTGGACGAGCTGAAGGCCAACGGCCTGGCCGGCTCCCCGGCCGAGGTGGTGGAGAAGATCGGCGCCTACGCGGCCGTCGGCAGCTCCCGCGTCTACCTCCAGCTGCTCGACCTCGACGACCTGGACCACCTGGAGCTGATCTCGGCCCAGGTGCTGTCCCAGCTCGGCTGAGGGAGGCGGACTGCCGTGCCCCGCGCGTCGCGCCCGCTCGCCGAAGCCCTGGCCGACAGGGCCGTGCTCCTGGACGGAGGACTGAGCAACCAGCTCGCCGACCAGGGCTGCGACCTGTCCGGCGGCCTCTGGTCGGGCCGGGTGCTGGCCGAGCGGCCCGACCAGGTGGAGGCCGCCCACGCGGCGTACGCGCGGGCCGGCGCCGAGGTGCTGATCACCGCGAGCTACCAGGTCGGGTACGAGGCCTTCGCCGCACGCGGGTACGACCGGGCCGGGACCACCGCACTGCTGCACCGCGGCGTCGCGCTGGCGGCCCGGGCGGCCGAGGCCGCCGACCACGAGGTCTGGGTGGCGGCCTCGGTCGGCCCGTACGGGGCGGTGCTCGCCGACGGCTCCGAGTACCGAGGGCGGTACGGACTGGGCGTGCGCGGGCTCGCCGCCTTCCACCGCCCGCGGATCGAGGCGCTGCTCGCGGCGGGCGCCGACGTCCTGGCGCTGGAGACCGTCCCGGACGCCGAGGAGGCCGAAGCGCTCCTCGGCGTCCTCGCCGGGACCGGGGCGGCCGCCTGGCTGAGCTACACGGTGGCCGGCCCGCGCACCCGCGCGGGCCAGCCGCTCCCCGAGGCCTTCGCCCTGGCGGCCGGGGCCCCGGAGGTCATCGCGGTCGGCGTCAACTGCTGCGACCCGGCGGACGTCCTGCCGGCCCTTGAGGCTGCCGCCTCAGTGACGCCCAAGCCGCTCGTCGCCTACCCCAACGACGGCTCCGTCTGGGAGGCCGCCACCGCCACCTGGCACGCCCCGGCCCACCCCGCCCCCTGGCCCGTGGAAGCCTGGCGCGCGACGGGAGCCCGCCTGATCGGCGGCTGCTGCCGCATCGGCCCGGCGGGCATCGCCGAACTGGCCGCGGGGACTTCGGGAGGCGGGACCGGTCACTGGCGCCAGCGGGGCTGACCGGGACCCTTGCAGGTGTAGGCGATGCCCTTCTTGCTGACGCCGGTCGCCCCGGCGGGGGAGCAGAACGCCCCGGGGGTGACGGTGCCCGAGCTCGCTGCGCCGCCGCTGTCGGACCCACCGGAGGAGGAAGAGCCTCCGGAGGACGACCCTCCGGAGGACGACCCGCCGGAGGAAGAGCCGCCCGATGCCGTGCTGCCCGAGCCGTCGTCGGACGGGGGCACGGGCTCGGGGTGGAGGCGGGTGTTCGGCGTACCCGGGCAGCCGGTCCCGGGGGACACCAGCTTCAGGGAGGCGGAAGTGGTCGCCGGAGCGCTGATCTCCGTGCCCTCCGCGGGATCCTGGAAGCAGACGGCCCAGTCGTCCACGGCGGCCGGAAGGGTGACGTCCGTGAACGCGCTCTGCGGCTCGATCTTCTGGAGGCCGATCGGCTTGAGCGCCTCGGAGGCCTTCGCGAAGGTCAGGCCGATGACCTTGGGCATCTTCGGACGGGGGATCGGATCCCCGTCCTTCGCCGGGCACGGGGCGTCGGTGCGGACCACACCGAAGTCGAGCGCGGGTATCGCACCGGCCTTCTCGGCGACCAGGCTCTGGAAGCACACCTTCCAGCCGTCCTCGGCCGCTTGGGCGGCGTTCCCGTCGGAGGCGTCGTGCGAGAGCGCCTGGAACCCGGCGGCGAGCGCCGCCGCCTTCGCCTCCTTGAGGTTCCGGCCGACGAGGGAGGGCGGCTCGGTCCGGCCGGTGCTCGCGCTCGGCGAGGCGGACGCGAGGGCGGCCGGCTTGGAGTCCGCCTCGGCCTTCTTCGGCGGGTCGCCCAGGAAGGGCGTGAGGAACCACAGACCGGCGAGGACGGTTGCGATGACCTTCTTGGGCCGCCCCCACCGGCTCGTCCAGGCGAGCGCGATGCCCGCGGGCGGGATCACGACCAGCAGAGCGATGATCAGGGCGGGATGCTGCCACCAGCGGCGCACGGGCGCGGGCATGGGTGGGTAAGGCTGCGGCGGGTACACGAGAGAGGCCCTCCTGGGGCTGCCGGGATGCCGGGGGCACGGGGAACGACGTGTTCCGCGGACCGTACAACGCGTGGTGCGGGCGCGTCGGGCACTTGCCCGAATCGGGATCCGCACACGGCGCGGCGTGCCCGGGCAGGGGGAAAACCAGTGGCCCCCGGCGACCAGCGGCATCCATGCTGAGCTGCATGTTCTTGACGATCTCCACCACTGGCGGTGCCGAGCGCCCGGCCACCGATCTGGGCTTCCTGCTGCACAAGCACCCGGGGAAGACGCAGGCGTTCTCCACCTCCCACGGCGTCGCCCACGTGTTCTATCCCGAAGCCGCCGACGAACGGTGCACGGCGGCGCTGCTGCTGGAGGTGGACCCCGTCGCGCTCGTGCGGCGCGGCCAGGGCAAGGGGCGGGGCGGAGCGCCCGACGCCGCGCTCGCGCAGTACGTCAACGACCGCCCGTACGCGGCGTCCTCGCTGCTCGCCGTCGCGCTCAGCTCCGTCTTCCGCAGCGCGCTCAAGGGGCAGTGCACGGCCCGCCCCGAACTGGCGGAGCAGGCCCGTCCGCTGCGCATCGAGATACCGGCGCTGCCCGCACGCGGCGGGGCGGAACTCGTGCACCGGCTGTTCGATCCGCTCGGCTGGGACCTCGTACGGGCCGATCCCCTGCCGCTCGACGAGCAGTTCCCGCAGTGGGGGGACTCCCGGTACGTACGGCTCGTACTGGAGGGCGAGCTGCGCCTGGCCGACGCGCTGCGGCAGCTCTACGTCCTGCTGCCCGTGCTCGACGACGCCAAGCACTACTGGGTCGCCCCCGACGAGGTCGACAAGCTGCTGCGCGCCGGAGACGGATGGCTGGCCGCGCACCCCGAGAACGGGCTGATCAGCGCCCGATATCTGGCCCGCCACAAGCGGCTGACCCGCGACGCCCTGGAGCGGCTGGAGCTGCTGCGGCTGGCCGAGGCCGACGGCAGCGAGGTCGAGGAGCTCGACAACGCCGTGGACGAGAACCGCGACACAGAGGAGAAGCCCGTACCCCTCGCCGTGCGGCGGCGCGAGGCGATCCTCGCCGCGCTGCGCGCCGCCGGCGCGGCCCGGGTGCTCGACCTCGGCTGCGGACAGGGGCAGTTGGTCCAGGCGCTGCTGGGGGACGTGTCGTTCACCGAGATCGTCGGAGTCGACGTGTCCATGCGGGCTCTCGCCATGGCCGCCAAACGGCTGCGCATCGAGCGGATGGGGGAGAAGCAGAGCAGCAGGGTCCGGCTGCTCCAGGGCTCGCTCGCGTACACCGACAAGCGGCTGGCCGGCTACGACGCGGCCGTGCTCAGCGAGGTCATCGAGCACCTGGACCTGCCGCGGCTGCCCGCCCTGGAGTACGCGGTGTTCGGCGCGGCCCGCCCCCGCACCGTCCTCGTCACCACCCCCAACGTGGAGTACAACGTCCGCTGGGAGAGCCTGCCCGCCGGGCACGTCCGGCACGGCGACCACCGCTTCGAGTGGAACCGCGAGGAGTTCCGCGGCTGGGCCGCCTCCGTGGCCGGCCGCCACGGGTACGAGGTGGCCTTCGTGCCCGTCGGCGACGACGACCCCGAGGTGGGGCCGCCGACGCAGATGGCCGTCTTCACCCGGATCCGGACCGACAACGACACCGATACCAACACCGATACCAACACCAAGACCGGCACCGACACCGGCATCGGCACCGCAAAGGAGGGAGAGGCCGCATGACCAGTACCGGCAACCGCGTACTTCCCGTCACCGATCTGTCCCTCGTCGTCCTCGTCGGGGCCACCGGATCCGGGAAGTCCACCTTCGCCCGCAAGCACTTCAAGCCCACCGAGGTCATCTCCTCCGACTACTGCCGGGGTCTGGTCGCCGATGACGAGAACGACCAGAGCGCGAGCCGCGACGCCTTCGACGTCCTGCACTACATCGCCGGCAAGCGGCTGGCGGCCGGACGCCTGACCGTGGTCGACGCCACCAGCGTGCAGGCCGAGGCCCGCCGCGGGCTGGTCCGGCTGGCCCGCGAGCACGACGTCCTGCCCATCGCCATCGTCCTCGACATGCCCGAGGAGGTCTGCGCCGAGCGCAACGCCGGGCGCCCCGACCGGGCCGGGCTGCCGCGCGCCGTCATCCAGCGCCACCGCCGTGACCTGCGCCGCTCGCTGCGCGGACTGGAGCGCGAGGGCTTCCGCAAGGTGCATGTGCTGCGCACTCCGGAGGAGGCCGAGAGCGCCGAAGTCGTGCTGGAGAAGCGGTTCAACGACCTCACCCACCTCACCGGCCCCTTCGACATCATCGGTGACATCCACGGCTGTTCCTCCGAGCTGGAGACCCTGCTCGGCAAGCTGGGGTACGAGGACGGGGTCCACCCCGAGGGCCGCACCGCCGTGTTCGTCGGCGACCTCGTCGACCGGGGCCCGGACAGCCCGGGCGTCCTGCGCCGGGTGATGGGCATGGTCGGCTCCGGCAACGCCCTGTGCGTGCCCGGGAACCACGAGAACAAGCTCGGCCGTTACCTGAAGGGCTCCAAGGTCCAGCGGACCCACGGCCTCGCCGAGACCATCGAGCAGCTGGAGGGGGAGCCGGAGGAGTTCGTCCAGGAGGTGCGGGAGTTCATCCGCGGCCTCGTCAGCCACTACGTGCTCGACGGCGGCAAGCTGGTGGTCTGCCACGCCGGCCTGCCCGAGAAGTACCACGGCCGCACCTCCGGCCGGGTCCGCTCGCACGCCCTCTACGGGGAGACCACCGGCGAGACCGACGAGTTCGGCCTGCCCGTGCGCCACCCGTGGGCCGAGGAGTACCGGGGCAAGGCGGTCGTGGTCTACGGCCACACCCCGGTCCCGAACACCGCCTGGGTCAACAACACCATCTGCCTGGACACCGGCGCCGTCTTCGGCGGGAAGATGACCGCCCTGCGCTGGCCCGAGCGCGAACTGGTCGACGTACCCGCCGAGAAGGTCTGGTACGAGCCGCTCAAGCCGCTCGCCACCGAGGCGCCGGGCGGACACGACGGCCGCCCGCTGGACCTGGGCGACGTCCACGGGCGCCGGATCGTCGAGACCCGGCACCTGGGCAACGTCACCGTGCGCGAGGAGAACGCGGCCGCGGCCCTGGAGGTCATGAGCCGCTTCGCGGTGGACCCGCGGCTGGTCCCGTACCTGCCGCCGACCATGGCTCCGACCGCCACCTCGCAGGAGGGGGGCTACCTGGAGCACCCGGCCGAGGCCTTCGCCCAGTACCGCAAGGACGGCATCGCCCAGGTCGTGTGCGAGGAGAAGCACATGGGCTCCCGCGCCACCGTCCTCGTCTGCAAGGACGCGGAGGCGGCCCGGGAACGCTTCGGCGTCGGGGGCGCCCCCCACGCCGAAGGCGGTGGGGGAGGGCCGACCGGTTCCGTCTACACCCGCACGGGACGGCCGTTCTTCCAGGACCCCGAGGTCACCGAGGAGGTCCTCACCCGGCTCCGCGGCGCGATCACCGACGCGGGCCTGTGGGAGGAACTGGCCACGGACTGGCTGCTGCTGGACGGGGAGCTGCTCCCCTGGTCGCTGAAGTCCGCCGGCCTGCTGCGCAACCAGTACGCCGCCGTCGGCGCGGCCTCCCGCGCCGTGTTCCCGGACGCCCTCGGCGCCCTGGCCGCGGCCGCCGGGCGGGGCGTCGACACGGGCGGGCTGCTCGCCCGCCAGCGGGAGCGGGCCGCCGACGCCGAGCGGTTCACCGACGCCTACCGGCGCTACTGCTGGACCACGGACGGGCTGGACGGCGTACGGTTCGCCCCCTTCCAGCTGCTGGCGGCGGCCGGGCGCTCGCTGGCCGCGGTACCGCACGACGAGCAGCTGTTCTGGCTCGACCGGCTCGTGGCCGCCGACGAGGCGGCCGGGACCGGGCTGCTGCGCCGCACCGGCCGCATCCTGGTCGACACCGCCGACGAGGACTCCGTACGGGCGGGCACCGACTGGTGGCTGGAGCTGACGGCCGCGGGCGGCGAGGGCATGGTCGTCAAGCCGCTCCAGGCGTACGCCCGGGACGGCAAGGGCCGCCTGGTCCAGCCCGGGATCAAGGTGCGCGGGCGGGAGTACCTGCGGATCATCTACGGCCCGGAGTACACGCGTCCGGAGCAGCTGGAGAAGCTGCGGCAGCGGTTCCTCGGGCACAAGCGCTCGCTGGCCCTGCGCGAGTACGCGCTCGGGCTGGAGGCCCTGGACCGGCTGGCGGTCGGGGAGCCGCTGTGGCGGGTGCACGAGGCGGTCTTCGCCGTGCTCGCACTCGAATCGGAGCCGGTCGACCCGAGGTTGTGAGCGGGGGACGGTACGCGCAGCCGTAAAGGAGAGGCCCCTGTACGGCCCCTAATTAGGTCGTATGGGGGAACTTTCCCGGAGAACGCCGGGAAAACCACCGGCGGGATCGTTCATCCAGGGCAGCGGAATGTCCGCGACCCTGGAAGGACGGAACGTCACCTATGAAGATGACCGCGCGCGGAAGCATTGCGGCACTCATGACCTGTATGGCCGCGGCCGGCGCTGCCACCCCGGCCGTGGCCGACTCGGTTCCGGTGGGTGTCCCCCTGGACGCCGTGAAGACCACGCTGGGCGTGGACACCCCGCGCGTGGCCACCGCGGTGCCGGTGCCCGTCGTCGGCGCTCCCGAGGCGCCCCGTTACCACTCGGGTGACCTGCTCCCCAGCCCCATCCTCCCGGTGATGCCCATCAGCACCCGGCTCGGCGACACCCTGGTCGGCACGCCGGTGCCCAACCTGCTCGGCGACCCGAAGACGGACGGCGAGGGCACGCTGGAGTCCCCGGCCACCAACCTGCTCGCCCGCACCCCCGGCGCGATCGTCGGCGCCCCGCTGACGATGCCCGACGGCAGCAACTACGGCATCCCGAACCTGACCACCCCCAAGCTGGGCCTGACCGCCCCGGAGGTGATCGGGGCCCCGACGGCGCTCCTCGGTCTGCGCTGACCCCGGCCGGCGCCGCCGGGACCGCGGTGGATGCCGACCGTGCCGCGTCTCCTGAGCGAACGCCAGGTCAAAAGGCCGTCCGGTCTGCGAACGTGTACGCCATGGGATTCCATGTCGACTCCGAGACCGGGCGGCTTCGCCGCGTCATCCTCCACCGGCCCGATCTCGAGCTGAAGCGGCTCACACCGAGCAACAAGGACGCGCTGCTCTTCGACGACGTGCTGTGGGTGCGCCGGGCCCGCCAGGAGCACGACGGTTTCGCCGACGTCCTGCGCGACCGCGGCGTCGAGGTGCACCTCTTCGGCGACCTGCTGTGCGAGGCCCTGGACGTTCCGGAGGCCAGACACCTCGTCCTGGACCGGGTGTTCGACGAGAAGGAGTACGGTCCGCTCGCCACCGATCACCTGCGCGCGGTCTTCGACCAGCTGCCGGTGACCGCGCTGACCGAGGCGCTGATCGGCGGGATGACCAAGCGCGAGTACCTGGAGCGGCACGCGGAGCCGGTGTCGGTCCGCTTCCACGCGATGGAGCTGGACGACTTCCTGCTGGGGCCGTTGCCCAACCACCTGTTCACCCGGGACACCTCCGCCTGGATCTACGACGGGGTGTCCATCAACGCCATGCGCTGGCCGGCCCGGCAGCGCGAGACGGTGCACTTCGAGGCGATCTACAAGCACCACCCGCTCTTCACCTCCTCCGGGGCCTTCCACTACTGGTCGCAGGGGCAGGCGGACTACCCCTCCACCATCGAGGGCGGCGACGTGCTCGTCATCGGCAACGGCGCGGTGCTGATCGGGATGAGCGAGCGGACCACGCCCCAGGCGGTGGAGATGCTCGCGCGGGGCCTGTTCGCCGCCGGGTCGGCGAAGACGATCGTGGCGCTGGACATGCCGAAGCGGCGGGCCTTCATGCACCTGGACACGGTGATGACGATGGTCGACGGAGATACGTTTACTCAGTACGCGGGCCTCGGCATGCTGCGCTCCTACACGATCGAGCCGGGCGAGGGCCTCCAGGAGCTGAAGGTGACCGACCACCCGCCGGAGCACATGCACCGGGCGATCGCGGCCGCGCTCGGGCTGGACTCGATCCGGGTGCTCACCGCGACGCAGGACGTGCACGCGGCGGAGCGCGAGCAGTGGGACGACGGCTGCAACGTGCTGGCCGTGGAGCCGGGGGTGGTGGTGGCGTACGAGCGGAACGTGACGACCAACACGCACCTGCGCAAGGAGGGCATCGAGGTCATCGAGATCCCGGGCAGCGAGCTCGGGCGGGGGCGGGGCGGGCCGCGGTGCATGAGCTGCCCGGTGGAGCGGGACCCGGCCTGAGGTCCCTCTGTATATCAATACGGGGGATCGTATAGACTTCCAGCATCCCCTGTCAGCGTGACCTTTGGAGTGTCCCCATGGCCAGCGACCTCGTCGGCCGCAGTTTCCTCAAGGAGCTCGACTTCACCGCCGCCGAGTTCCGCGGTCTGATCGAGCTCGCGGCCGAACTCAAGGCGGCCAAGAAGGCCGGGGTCGAGCAGCGCCGCCTCCAGGGCAGGAACATCGCGCTGATCTTCGAGAAGACCTCGACGCGCACGCGCTGCGCGTTCGAGGTCGCGGCCGCGGACCAGGGCGCGCACACCACCTACCTCGACCCGGCCGGCTCCCAGATGGGCCACAAGGAGTCGGTCAAGGACACGGCGCGGGTGCTGGGGCGGATGTTCGACGGGATCGAGTACCGCGGTGACAGCCAGGAGGCCGTCGAGGCGCTCGCCGCCCACTCCGGCGTGCCCGTCTTCAACGGCCTCACCGACGACTGGCACCCCACCCAGATGCTGGCCGACGTCCTCACCATGACCGAGCACTGTGCCAAGCCGCTGGAGGACACCGTCTTCGCCTACCTCGGCGACGCCCGGTTCAACATGGGCAACTCGTACCTGGTGACCGGTGCGCTGCTCGGCATGGACGTGCGCATCGTCGCGCCGAAGGCCTACTGGCCGGCCGAGGCCGTGGTCTCGCGGGCCCGCGAGCTCGCGGCCTCCAGCGGGGCGCGGATCACGCTGACGGAGGAGGTCGCCGAGGGCGTGGCCCAGGCCGACTTCGTCGCCACCGACGTATGGGTCTCCATGGGCGAGCCCAAGGAGGTCTGGGACGAGCGGATCGGCGCCCTGGCCCCGTACGCCGTCACGATGGACGTGCTGCGCGCGACCGGCAATCCGGACGTGAAGTTCCTGCACTGCCTGCCGGCCTTCCACGACCTGGGCACCAAGGTGGGCCGGGAGATCCACGAGCGGCACGGGCTGGACTCGCTGGAGGTGACGGACGAGGTGTTCGAATCCGCGCACTCCGTCGTCTTCGACGAGGCCGAGAACCGGCTGCACACCATCAAGGCCGTCCTCGTCGCGACCCTCGCGGGCCCCGCCGCCGGTTAGGGCGTGTCCCGCGGATCGGGGCGGGGCGAGGCGGGGCGGGGCCGGCTCCGCATAGTCATGCGGGCCGCGCCGCCAGGGTGAACCAGACGGCCTTCCCGTCCGCCGTCGCGCGGTGACCGCAGGCGGAGCTGAGTGCGCGGATCAGCAGCAGCCCGCGTCCGTGCTCCTGCCAGGGGTCGGGCATGAGGTCGTCCAGCCGGGTGCCGGCGCCGCCCTGGGTGCCGATCGCGCCGAGGACGCCGGGCGGTCGCGGATCGCCGTCGTGGACCTCGACCTGGCAGCCGCTCGCCCGCAGCTCCACGACCAGCTCGATCGGGCACTCACCGGCGGTGTGCTCCACCGCGTTGGCGACCAGCTCCGCGGTCAGCAGCTCCGCCGTGTCGCTGTCGGCGTGCGCGGCGGGCACGTCGGTGAGCGCCGTGCGGACGAGGGCGCGGGCGATCGGCACGGCGGCCGGCGTACGGGGCAGCGGGATCCGCCAGGCGGAGACGTCGGGCATGAGGGACCGTCCGTTCCGGTAGACAGGGGACAGCGGGCAGGGGCTCGGTGCGGAGGGTGCGGGGCAGGGGCGGAAGTGTGAGGAAGGCGAGAAGGCGGGAGGAGGAACTTCCGCTTTCAACGATACGGAGTGCCCTCGCGTTCCCGTAGGGCACCCCGGCGACCTCGCAAGGGACCGGGGTCACGGCGCGCCGGGACCTTCGCCCCCGGTTGCCGCGAACCCTTCGCCCCCGGTCGCCGTGAACCCCCTCACCCGTGTGTCGCGTTTCTGTGACGGCAGTCACGATGCAGTGATACCGTCGATCCCGTGAGCCCCTTCATCGGTTCCACAGCAGCGACCGAACGGTGGCGCCACCTGCGGGTGACCCGGCAGGACGGCGTGGCCACCGTCACCCTCGACCGCCCCGAGAAACTCAACGCCCTCACCTTCGGCGCCTACGCCGACCTGCGCGACCTGCTCGCCGAGCTCTCCCGCGAACGCTCCGTACGCGCCCTCGTCCTCGGAGGCGAGGGGCGCGGCTTCTGCTCCGGCGGGGACGTCGACGAGATCATCGGCGCCACCCTCGCCATGGACACCGCCCAGCTCCTCGACTTCAACCGGATGACCGGCCAGGTGGTGCGCGCCATCCGCGAATGCCCCTTCCCGGTGATCGCCGCCGTGCACGGGGTCGCCGCCGGGGCCGGGGCCGTCCTCGCACTCGCCTCCGACTTCCGGATCGCCGACCCGACCGCACGCTTCGCCTTCCTCTTCACCCGCGTCGGCCTCTCCGGCGGGGACATGGGCGCCGCGTACCTGCTGCCCCGCGTCGTCGGCCTCGGCCACGCGACCCGGCTGCTGATGCTCGGAGAGCCCGTGCGCGCCCCGGAGGCCGAGCGCATCGGCCTGCTCAGCGAGGTCACCGAGGAGGGCAAGGCCGGCGCGCGCGCCGCCGAGCTCGCCGCGCACCTCGCCGCCGGGCCGGCCCTCGCGTACGCGCAGACCAAGGCACTGCTGACCGCCGAACTCGACATGCCGCTCGCCGCGTCGGTCGAGCTCGACGCCAACACCCAGGCCCTGCTGATGAACGGCCGGGACTACGCCGAGTTCCACGCCGCCTTCACCGCGAAGCGGCCCCCGGAGTGGAAGGGCAGGTAGCGCCATGCCGGCAGGCAGCGCATTGCGGGTCGCCGTCATCGGCGGCGGGCCCGGGGGCCTGTACGCCGCCGCGCTGCTGGCCCGCCAGGGCCATACGGTCGAGGTGTGGGAGCGAAACGCCCCCGAGGACACCTTCGGCTTCGGCGTGGTGCTCTCCGACGAGACCCTCGGCGGCATCGAACGGGCCGACACGGTGGTCTACGCGGCCCTCGGCGCCGAGTTCGTACGCTGGGACGACATCGACATCGTGCACCGGGGGCGGCTGCTGACCTCCGGCGGCCACGGCTTCTCCGCCCTCGGCCGGCGCCGACTGCTGGAGATCCTCCACGAGCGCTGCGCCGGCCTCGGGGTCAGACTCCGTTTCCGCACCTCCGCACCGGCTGCCGCCGCCCTGGCGGCCTCGTACGACCTGGTCGTCGCGGCCGACGGGGTGCACAGCGCGACCCGGCAGGGCGGCGCCGCGCACTTCCGCCCGACCCTGACGAGCGGGCACTGCCGCTACATCTGGCTCGCCGCCGACTTCGCCTTCGACGCGTTCCGCTTCGAGATCGCGGAGACCGAGCACGGCGTCATGCAGCTGCACGCCTACCCGTACTCCGCGGACGCCTCCACCGTCATCGTGGAGATGCACGAGGACGTCTGGCGGGCCGCCGGCTTCGACCTGTGCGACGAGGCCGAATCGGCTGCGCGCTGCGCCAAGATCTTCGGCGAGGCCCTGCGCGGGCGCCCGCTGCACGGCAACCACTCGGCGTGGACCGAGTTCCGCACGGTCGTCAACGAGCGGTGGTCGCACGGGAACACCGTCCTGCTCGGGGACGCGGCGCACACCGCGCACTTCTCCATCGGCTCGGGTACGAAACTGGCGGTGGAGGACGCCCTCGCGCTCGCCGAAGCCGTGGCCGCGGAGCCGGACGTGCCCGCCGCCCTCGCCGCGTACGAGGCCGCCCGGCGGCCGGCGGTGGCCTCGACCCAGCGGGCCGCCGCCGCCAGCATGCGGTGGTTCGAGGAGCTCGCCGGGTACGTGGACCAGCCCGCCCGGCAGTTCGCCTTCAACCTGCTCACCCGCAGCCGCCGGGTGACCCACGACAACCTGCGGCTGCGCGACGAGCGGTTCACCCGGGCCGTGGAACGCGACTTCGGCTGCCCCGACGAGCGCACCCCGCCGATGTTCACGCCGCTGAGGCTGCGCGGGCTGACCCTGCGCAACCGCGTCGTGGTCTCCCCGATGGACATGTACTCCGCGCAGGACGGCGACGGGACGCCCGGGGACTTCCACCTGGTGCACCTGGGGGCGCGTGCCCTCGGCGGAGCCGGCCTGGTGATGACCGAGATGGTCTGCGTATCGGCCGAGGGCCGGATCACCCCCGGCTGCACCGGCCTGTACACGGCCCGGCAGGCGGCGGCCTGGACCCGGATCGCGGACTTCGTGCACGGCTCCGCGCCCGGCACCGCGCTCGGAGTCCAGCTCGGCCACTCCGGCCGCAAGGGCTCGACGCGGGTGATGTGGGAGGGCATGGACGACCCGCTCCCGGAGGGCAACTGGCCGCTCGTGGCGGCCTCGGAGGCGCCCTACCGGCCCGGCGTCTCGGCCGCTGCGCGCGCGCTGACGGCAGCGGACATGGCATCGATCCGCTCCGATTTCGCGGCCGCCGCCGTACGGGCCGCGGGCTGCGGGTTCGACCTGCTGGAACTGCACTGCGCCCACGGCTACCTGCTGTCCGGCTTCCTGTCCCCGCTCACCAACCGGCGCACGGACGCCTACGGCGGGCCCCTGGAGAACCGGCTCCGCTTCCCCCTGGAGGTCTTCGACGCGGTGCGCGCCGTCTGGCCCGCCGACCGGCCGATGACCGTCCGCATCTCGGCCACCGACTGGGCCCCCGGCGGGACGTCCGCGCAGGACGCGGTGGACATCGCGGCCGCCTTCGCCGCGCACGGCGCCGACGCCATCGACGTGTCGACCGGCCAGGTGGTGGCGGACGAGAGCCCCGAGTACGGGCGCTCCTACCAGACCCCGTACGCGGACCGGATCCGCAACGCGCTCGGCGTACCCGTCATCGCCGTCGGCGCGATCTCCTCCTGGGACGACGTGAACTCCCTGCTGCTGGCGGGCCGCGCCGACCTCTGCGCCGTGGGCCGCCCCCACCTGTACGACCCGCACTGGACCCTGCACGCGGCCGCCGACCAGTCCTACGAGGGCCCGGCCGCGCCCTGGCCCGCCCCCTACCGCGCCGGCAGCCGCACACCCCCGACCGGCCGCGGCTGACGGAGGGCCGGACGGCTCACAGCGCGGCCACCTCGACCCGGTCCTCCACCGGGGCGTAGCCCAGGCGCCGGTAGACGCCGTTGCTGGTCGCATTGGCCAGGTCGGTGAAGAGCAGCACCTCCGAGGCGCCGGCCGCGTACGCCGCCCCGCTGACCGCGTGCGTGACCCCCGCCGCGTACCCGCGCCCGCGCAGCCCGGGCGGGGTGTACACCGGGCCGACGCGGCAGGCCGGGCCGATCACGCGGAAGAACCCGGCCATGGCCACCGGCCGCCCGCCGTGCTCCCACAGCAGCGCGCCCCCGTACGAGAGCCGGTCGCGCAGGGCGGCCTCGGAAGGGCCGCCCGGCTGCCCGGTCTCCCGCTTGAACGCCCCGGTCCAGTCCAGCAGCAGCGGCAGATCGGCGTCGGTGGCGGTCCGGGCCCGGCCGGGCGGGGCGGGGTCCGGGGCACGCAGTCCGGCGAGCCGGTACAGCCGGCTCTCCACGGTGACCTCGCTCGGCCTGCCCCAGGCCTCGGCCAGCGCCCCGGCGTCGCGGCGCCGGGCGTTCAGCGCCCCGACCCCGGCGAGCAGCGGCTCGGTGGCGAGGGCGGTCGCCAGCCCGCGCACGGCCCGCTCGGGCAGCGCCCCGATCAGCAGCGGGTGCGGCGGGGTGCACAGCAGGGCGCCGGCGACGCCCCCGTCGGCCCCGGTCCACCAGCCGAAGAACGGCTCGGCCGACCCGTAGGCGTGCCGGCCGCGCCGCTCCAGCGCGTCCAGCACCGTCAGCAGGGTGGTGTTGGACACGGGCTCGGCGGCCACGGCAGGGCCCGCCGCGGCCCGGAAGGCCGCCAGATCATGGGTGAAGGTCCAGGTCATGGCTCATGATGGCGGCGGGCCGTCCCCTCTCGCACGGGGATTTCCCCCCGGGCGCAGGGCGGCCGGTGCGGCTCAGGGCCGCCGGAGCGGCTCAGGGTTCGAGGAACCCCGCCCCGATGTCCCGCAGCCGGTCGTGCAGGTCGGTGAAGACCGCGGCCGCGCGGTCGCCCGGCCAGTCCGCGGGCAGCAGTTCCCGCGGCAGCCCCGGGTCGGCGTACGGCAGGCGCCGCCAGCTGTCCAGGGCGAGCAGGTAGCCGCGGTAGGCCTCCTCCGCGGTGGGGGCCGGGCCCGTCTGCAGGGCGCGCAGCACCGGCTCGTGCAGGTCCAGGAACTCCTCGTGCTGCTTGGCCAGTGAGGTCAGGTCCCACCACCGGGCCACGGCTTCGGCGGTCGGGGCGAAGCCGAGGTGGCCGCCGCGGAACAGCTCCACGTACGCCGTCAGGTGCAGCCGGTCCAGGGTGTGCCCGGTCTCCTCGTACAGGTGGGCCGGGGCGATCCACACCCCCGGCGCCACCGCGCCGAAGCCCAGGCGGGCGAGGCGCGAACGCAGCAGGTGCCGCTTGTGCCGCTCCTGCTCCGGTACGGAGAACACCGCCAGCAGCCATTCCCCCGCGGGCTCGGCACCCCGCTCCCCGTAGATCCTCCGGTCGCCGTCGTCCAGCAGCTGGCGGGCCTCGGCCGAGAGCTCGTACCCCGCCGAGCCGTCCACGGCGCGCCCGGGCAGCAGGAAGCCGCGCCGCTTCAGCCGGGAGACCGACGAGCGGACCGACGGGGCGTCCACACCGGCCGCGCCCAGCAGGCGGACCAGCGCGGACACCGGGACCGGCCCCTCGAAGGACCGCCCGTAGGCGCCGTAGAACGTCACGATCAAAGACCGCGGAGTGTGCTGCTCGACCACGGCATCACTCTAGGGGCCGGACACCCCTTGCGGGCGTCCTGCCGGTCAGGGCGGGTTCACGGCGTCGCGCAGCCGGAACCGCTGCAGTTTGCCCGTCGCCGTCCGGGGGAGGGCCGGCAGGAAGACGAAGGCGCGCGGGCACTTGTACGGGGCCAGCTCCGCCCGCATGAACGCCCGCAGCTCCTCCTCGCCCAGCTGCGCGCCCGCCCGCGCGACGGCGTACGCCACCACGATCTGCCCGCGCCGCTCGTCCGGGCGCCCCACCACCGCCGCCTCCACCACGTCCGGGTGGCGCAGCAGGGCTTCCTCCACCTCCGGGCCCGCGATGTTGTAACCCGCCGAGACGATCATGTCGTCGGCCCGGGCGACGTACCGGAAGTAGCCCTCCGGATCGCGGACGTAGGTGTCCCCGGTCAGGTTCCAGCCGTCCCGGACGTACTCCTCCTGCCGCGGATCCGCCAGATAGCGGCAGCCCACCGGGCCGCGCACCGCCAGCAGCCCCGGCTCGTTGTCCGCGACCGGCCGCCCGGAGGCGTCCACCACCCGGGCCTGCCAGCCCGGCACCACGCGGCCGGTCGTCCCCGGGCGGATGTCCTCGTCGGCCGCGGAGATGAAGATGTGCAGCAGTTCGGTGGCGCCGATGCCGTTGATGATCCGCAGTCCGGTGCGCTCGTACCAGGCCTGCCAGGTGGCCGCCGGGAGGTTCTCGCCCGCCGAGACGCAGCGGCGCAGCGCGGACAGGTCGTACGGGCCCACCTGGTCCGGGCCCAGCTCGTCCAGCATCGCCCGGTACGCGGTCGGCGCGGTGAACAGCACCGAGACCCGGTGCTGCGCGAGGGCCGGCAGCAGCCGGCGCGGGACCGCCTGGTCGAGCAGCAGCGCGGAGGCCCCGGCGCGCAGCGGGAAGACGACCAGGCCGCCGAGCCCGAAGGTGAAGCCGAGCGGCGGACTGCCCGCGAAGACGTCGTCGGGGCGGGGGCGCAGCACGTTGTGGGAGAAGGTGTCGGCGACCGAGAGCAGATCGCGGTGGAAGTGCATGCAGCCCTTGGGGCGGCCCGTGGTGCCCGAGGTGAAGGCGATCAGGGCCACGTCGTCGGCGGAGGTCTCCACGGCGGGGAACGGCGCCGTGTGCCGGTCGGCCAGCCGCAGCAGATCGTCCGCGTCCTCCCCGCCGTACGGGGTGATCCGCAGGCCGGGCACCTCCGCCTTGGCCAGGTCGTCCAGCACGTCCACGTGGCACAGCGCGTGCCGCACCCGGGCCATCGCGCAGACCGTGGCCAGCTCCTGCGCCCGCTGCTGGGCGAGCACGGTCACCGCCACCGCGCCCGCCTTCATCACCGCGAGCCAGCAGGCGGCGAGCCAGGGGCCGGTCGGGCCGCGCAGGAGGACCCGGTTGCCCGGGACCACGCCGAGGTCGGCCGTGAGCACGTGGGCGATGCGGTCGACGCGTCTGCGCAGGCCCGCGTACGACCACACCTCGCCGGTGCCGCTGCGGAAGGCGGGGCGGTCGGGACCGAACCGCTCGATGGTGGCGTCGAGCAGCTCCGCGCCGCAGTTGAGCCGGTCCGGGTAGGCCAGTTCGGGGAGCTCGAAGAGGAGCCGCGGCCAGGCGTGCGGCGGCGGCAGATGGTCGCGCGCGAAGGTGTCGGCGTGGGCGGAAGGCTTGAGCTCCAAGGCGGGTTCGCCCCCTTGCAACGACAGCGGCTCCCCGGGTGAGGGGCCGAAGTGGCGGAGCGGGCCGTGCGAGTGCGCTACGAGCGTATCGTGATGGTGACGGCAGTCAACAGGACGCGATAGAAGCGGGGATGTTCGGATGACCGGATTCGCGCTCGGGGCGGAACAAGAGGAGTGGTGCGGGCAACTGCGCGCGCTGGCGGCGGACCGGCTGCGCCCGCTCGCCGACAAGGGGGAGCCGGGGCGGGTCAACCGCCCGCTGCTCGCGGCGCTGGGCGAGCTGGGCCTGCTGGAGCGGGTCTTCACCTCGGGGGCGCTGGAGCTGTGCCTGCTGCGCGAATCCCTCGCGTACGGGTGCACGGAGGCGGAGACGGCCCTCGCCCTGCAAGGCCTGGGGGCGCATCCGGTGCTCGCCTCGGGTACGCCGGAGCAGCGGGAGCGCTGGCTGCCGGAGGTACGGGCCGGGCGGGCGGTGGCGGCCTTCGCGCTGAGCGAGCCGGGGGCCGGCTCGGACGCGGCGGCGCTGGCGCTGGAGGCCGTACGGGACGGGGGCGGGGAGCCCGGTGGCGGCGGCTGGCGGCTCAGCGGGGAGAAGTGCTGGATCTCCAACGCCCCCGAGGCGGACTTCTACACGGTGTTCGCCCGCACGGGCGAGGGCCCGGCCGCCAAGGGGGTCACCGCCTTCCTGGTCCCGGCCGACCGGCCCGGGCTCTCCGGCGAGCCCCTGGACATGCTCTCCCCGCATCCGATCGGCCGGCTGTCCTTCGACGGGGTCCCGGTCGGCCCGCAGGACCTGCTCGGGGAGCCCGGCCGGGGCTTCCGCGTGGCGATGGACACCCTGAACCGGTTCCGGCCGAGCGTGGGCGCCTTCGCCGTCGGCATGGCCCGGGCCGCCCTGGACGCGACCCTGGCGCACACGGCGGCGCGCCGCGCCTTCGGCGGCGTACTGGGCGACCTCCAGGCGGTGGGCCACCGGGTGGCGGAGATGGCCACCCGCACCGAGGCCGCCCGGCTCCTGGTCTACGCGGCGGCGGGGGCGTACGACTCCGGTTCGCCGGACGTCCCGCGCCGGTCGGCGATGGCGAAACTGCTCGCGACGGAGACCGCCCAGTACGTGGTGGACCACGCGGTCCAGCTGCACGGGGCCGTCGCCCTCCAGCGGGGCCACCTGCTGGAGCACCTGTACCGGGAGGTCCGGGCACCGAGGATCTACGAGGGCGCCAGCGAGGTCCAGCGCACCATCATCGCGAAGGAGCTCTACCGGTGAGTCTGGAGCGGATCAATCCGGCGGGGCTCTCCCCGGCGACGGGCTTCTCGCACGCCGTGGCCGCGAGCGGCACCCGGCTCGTCTTCCTGGCGGGCCAGACCGCGCTCGACACCGAGGGCAAGGTGGTGGGGGAGACCCTGCCCGAGCAGTTCGAACGCGCGCTGGGCAACCTGCTGGCGGCCCTCGCCGCGTCCGGCGGGACACCGGCGGACCTGGCCCGGGTGACCGTGTACACGGTCGACGTGGAGGCGTACCGCGTCCACGCACCCGAACTCGGTCGCATCTGGCGCCGGCTGGCCGGCCGCGACTACCCGGCGATGGCGGTCATCGGGGTCGTCCGGCTCTGGGACGAGCCCGCTCTGGTCGAACTGGACGGTATCGCCGTACTCAGTACGGCCTAGTTCCGGTTGCCCCGGCACTGACCAGGTGCCTTTGACAGCGGGCCGAGGAGGAGTGAGGGTGGGAATGACCTTTTTGTAAGGAATGTCTCAATCTTCGGAGGTGCATGGTCATGCGCCGTGTCATCACCGCGACGATCGTGGCAGGAGCCGCGGGCGTCGCGCTCGGCCTGATGCCTGTCGGCGGAGCGGTTGCCGCAGGTCTGCCTCAGACGCAGCAGAACAACTCGGGATGGTGCTCCGACGACTGGCGCGGGAACAGCAACTGGCGTGACTGCTGCGACCCCTCCCGCTGGCACAACTGGAACGACCGGCCCAGCTGGTGCTGGGACAACGACTCGTGGAACAACGGCCGCCACAACAACGCCAATTGGAACGACAACTGGAACAACGGCCGGTGGAACGACAACCGCTCCAACCATGACAGCCGGGGCGACAACAACTGGAGCGGCAACCACGACAACGGCTGGAACGGCAACGGATCCGGCCGCGGTGGCGACGGCGGGGGCGGCCATGACGGCGGTGGCGGCGGAGGCTACGGGGGCGGCGGCGGAGGCGACGGCGGTGGCGGCGGCCACGACGGCGGAGGCGGGGGCGGCTACGGCGGAGGCGGGGGCGGCGACGGTGGCGGCGGCAACGGCGGCGGAGGCAACGGCGGCGGAGGCGGCGGCAACGGCGGAGGCGGCGGGGGCAACGGCGGCGGAGGAGGCGGCGGTGGCGGTGGCGGCGGCCACTGACGGGACCGCCGGCCACTGATCCTCCGGCCCTACCGGCTCTGCCCGCTCTCCAGCAGAGCCCCCATCCACTCCTCGATCCCCGCGACCGTGCGGGGCAGGGCGCCCGACATCAGCCGGGCGCCCTCTGCCGTGACGACCAGGTCGTCCTCGATGCGCACACCGATGCCCCGCAGCTCCGGCGGCAGGGTCTCGTCGTCCGGCTGGAGGTACAGGCCCGGCTCGACCGTCAGGACCTGTCCCTCCTCCAGGACCCCGTCCAGGTAGGTCTCCGCGCGCGCCTTCGCGCAGTCGTGGACGTCCAGGCCCAGCATGTGCCCGCTGCTGCACAGCGTGTACCGCCGGTGCAGATCGCCGCGCGCGTCCTTCAGGACGCCCCACTCCGCCAGCCCTTCCGCGATCACCCGCATCCCGGCCCGGTGGAAGTCCCGGAAGCTCGCGCCCGGTCGCAGCGCCGCGATGCCCGCGTCCTGCGCCGCCAGCACCAGTTCGTACACCTGCCGCTGGACCGGGGAGAACCGTCCCGACAGCGGCAGGGTGCGCGTGATGTCCGCCGTGTAGAGGCTGTCGGTCTCCACGCCCGCGTCCAGCAGCAGCAGATCGCCGCGGTCGAGCCGGCCGTCGTTGCGGATCCAGTGCAGGACGCACGCGTGCGCGCCCGAGGCCGCGATCGTGTCGTACCCCGTGCCGTTGCCCTCCGCCCTCGCGCGCAGGCCGAAGACCCCCTCGATCCACCGCTCGCCGCGCGGGTGCGCGAGAGCGCGCGGAAGCGCCCGTACGACGTCCTCGAAACCGGCGGCGGTGTGGTCGACGGCGAGCTGGAGCTGCCCGACCTCCCAGGCGTCCTTCACCAGGCGCAACTCGGACAGGGCGGCGGCCAGTTCGGTGTCGGTGGCGGCGTTGCGGCCCGCCGGGGCTCCCAGTTCGTCCAGGTGGGCGCAGCGCAGGCCGGTCAGGCGCTCGGCCTCGGCCAGGTCGGGGCGGCGGCCGACCCAGAACTCCCCGTAGCGGCGGTCCCGGTAGAACTCCTCGCTGCCGCCCGAGCGGGGTGAGCGGGGGCGCAGGTACAGCACGGGCTCGTGGCCCCGCGGTCCCGAGGGCTCCAGCACCAGGACGTGGCCCACCTGGTCCTCGCCGGTCAGTCCGGTCAGCCAGGCGTACGCGCTGTGCGGGCGGAAGCGGTGGTCGCAGTCGTTGGTGCGGACCTTGAGCTCGCCCGCCGGGATGATCAGCCGCTCGCCCGGGAAGCGCGCCGAGAGCCGCTCGCGCCGGGCCGGTGTGACCTCGTACGCGGAGACCCGTGCCGCGTCGGGCAGGGGGGACGGCGCCCAGTCGGCGGCCATGAAGCGGGACAACTCCGGTGACACCGGCAGGTCGTGGCTGCCGATGTTGAGGCGGGAGGGGGTGTCGGTCATCGGGGCTCCCTCAAGAAGATGCGAACTGGTGGGCGCACAGGGCTTGTCAGTGCAATTTCACATTACTATGTTACAGCTCACACTGCGGCACGTTAATCCCCGTCAAACGCCGGGTGACGCAGGGCAGTTCAGACATTTCACGTCTTCGCGCACCACTTCCCCCACCTCCCCTCCCAACCAGGAGTTCTTGGTGTCCCAGCACAGAGCTGTGCGTACGTCCCTCCTCTCCGCCGCCGTCGCGGTGACGCTCCTCGCCTCCGCCGGCCAGGCCGTCTCCCAGACCGCGGACCGGGCTCCCGCCGCCGCGCCCGCCCCGGCCGCCGTGCCCGGCACCTTCACCTCCGGCGCTCCCGGCGCGAACCCGTTCGACGAGGTCGACCACCTCGCCCAGCCCAAGGAGGCCGTGCCGGCGACGGGCCAGGCTCCCGGCGGGCTGGCCGCCGACGGCCGTGTCCCCGGGGCGGCCCCGGCCGCCGCCCCCGCCGCCCGCCCCGCCGGGGGCGCCGACAAGAGCCGCGAGCGCGCCGCCGCGCCCCAGGCCGCGCCCACCGCGCGCAGCGTCGCCGCGGGCGTCCCCTGCACCCTCGACGGGATCACGGGCCTCGGCCCGGAGCAGTTCGCCGACTTCCTCGCCGACCCGGCCGTCACCGCCGACGGCTGTATGCGCGGGCTCGTCTGGACCTGGGACGCCCGCCTCGCACCCGTCATGGACGACGCGCACGTCCAGGCCGTCGCCCGCCGGATATCCGGCCTGGCCGCCGCCCACGACGGCCGCAACTCCTCGCACCTGGAGGAGATGTTCACGTACCTGCACGCGGCCGTCTACCACGACTTCTCGCGCGAGGAGATCGACCTCACGGACGCCGCGACCGCCGACGCCATGAGCCGCGCCGTCACCGACTTCGGCAACGCGGCCCGCACCTTCGACGCCACCGCCTCCAACGCCCGGACCCTGCGCGAGGCCCTCTACGCCACCGGCCCCGGCATGCGCCAGACCCAGCTCGGACTGATCAAGAAGGTCCTGGCCACCCTGGACGCCTCGCACCCCGCCACCAGCGCGGACGCGAACTGGGGCGGCGCGGCCCTCGCCGCCCTCACCGTCAACTACCTCGGCGTGTACCCGGGCAACCAGGACGCCGCCTTCCACGCCGCGGCCAAGGCCGACCCCGCCTACCGGGCCGCCTTCAAGGCCTTCGCGGGCCACACCCACCTCAAGGGCACCGCCAACGCGTGGGTCGTCCGCGACGCGCTGGGCGAGTACGGCCGCTTCGGCCAGATCGAGGGCCTCCAGGACCAGACGTCCGCCGACCTCGGCGGCCTCCTGGAGCCGGTCAAGGCCGCCTGGGGCGCGGGCAGCGAGCCCTGGGCCAAGATCGTCTCCTGGCTGAACACCTACAACGCGTGCAAGCAGTACGGGGTGTGCAAGGAGGACATCGAGAAGATGCTCTTCCCGAACACGTACACCTACGACAACGGCGGCATCAAGGTCCGCACGGCCCTCGACCGGGCCACCGTCGACCAGCTCTACTACGCGAGCAAGCAGGTCAAGACGCAGTTCCACCGGGTCGTGGGGACCGACCAGCCGCTGGCCGGCGACCCCAACACCACGCTGAACATCGTGCTGTACGCCTCCCGCGCCGACTACGTGACCTACCAGACGATGCTGTACGGGTACGGCACCGAGAACGGCGGCATGTACATCGAGAACGGCGCCACCTTCTACACCTACCAGCGCCGCGTCCCGCAGGACTCCTCCCTCACCCTCGAAGAGCTCTTCCGGCACGAGTACACGCACTACCTCAACGGCCGGTTCGCCGTCCCCGGGTTCTTCGGCGAGGGTCCCTGGTACGAGGGCGACCGCACGACCGCCATGGACGAGGGCACGGCCGAGTTCTTCGACGGCGCCACCCGCGACAACGGCATCGCCGTCCGCAAGTCCCTGGTCAAGGGCATCATCGCCGACACGGCCGGCGGCGGTCCGCGCATGTCGGTCGAGCAGCTGCTCAACGCCACGTACGACGGCGACGGCTTCCGCTTCTACAACTACGCGGGCACCTTCTTCGAGTTCCTGTGGACCGAGAAGCCCTCGCTGCTGCGCGAGATGTACACCCACCTGCGGGCCAACGACGTGGCCGGGTACGACGCCTGGCGCCACCGGATGGGCTCGGACGCCTACCTCCAGCGCGACTACGACCGCTTCCTGGACGCGCAGATCGCCAAGGTCGACCAGCTGTACGTGCCGAACACCAGCTTCACCCCCAACGGCCAGCTGCGGGACGCGGCGCTGGGATCCGTGAAGTCGGCCTTCGCGACCGCCACGTACAACACCCCGGACTGCGTGGAGAACGGGGACCCGGGCAAGCGGCGGTTCACCTGCACCGGCCGGATCACCTCGAACCTGAAGAACTGGCGCAGCGACGACCAGAACTTCAAGGACATGTCGGAGACGGTCGACTACTTCATCCTCGACCGGGCGGGCGCGGCCTCCAACAACCTGGCCGACATGAACTGCTCCTTCGGCCCCGTGGAGGTCTGGACCGACCACAAGGCGGGCACGTCGAGCTACAGCTGCGAGGGTCCGCTGCGCAGCTGATCCGGCGCCGGCGGCCGGTCCCTTCGGCAACGGGGGGCGGGACCGGCCGCCGCAAGCCGGACACTCGGCACCAGGCACTCGGCACCAGGCGCCCCAGGCACCTGGGAACCCACTGAAGAATGTGACATATTACTGTCGTGCCCAAGAGACATCCCCTGGACGTCGTGATCATCGGAGCCGGCGTCGTCGGAGCCGCGATCGCGTACTACGCGGCCCGCTCCGGACTCTCCGTGGCCGTCGTCGACCGCGGTCCCGTCGCGGGCGGCACGACGGGAGCCGGGGAGGGCAACCTGCTCGTCTCCGACAAGGAGGCGGGCCCGGAGCTCGACCTGGCCCTGCTGTCGGCCGGCCTGTGGCGAGAACTCGCCGCCGTCCTCCCGCGGGAGATCGAGTACGAGGCCAAGGGCGGACTCGTCGTCGCCCCGGACGAGGCTTCGCTCAAGGCGCTGCGGGACTTCGCCGAAGGCCAGCGCGGAGCCGGGGTCGAAGCCGTCGAGGCGGGGGCCGGCGAACTCCGCGAGCTGGAGCCCCATCTGGCCCGCGGTCCGGTCGGCGGATTCCTGTACCCGCAGGACGCCCAGGTCCAGCCGGCCCAGGCGGCGGCGCGACTGCTGGCCGCCTCGGGGGCCTCGGTGCACCTGGGGGAGGAAGTGACGCAGATCCTGACCGGGCCGGCGGGTGTGCGCGGGGTGCGCACGCGCGGCGGCGAACTCCTCGCGCCGGCGGTGGTGAACGCGGCCGGAACCTGGGGCGGGCGCATCGCGGAACTGGCCGGGGTCACCCTGCCGGTGCTCCCGCGCCGCGGGTTCGTCCTGGTGACGGAGCCGCTGCCACCGCTGGTGCGGCACAAGGTCTACGCCGCGGACTACATCTCCGACGTGGCGAGCGGTTCGGCGGCGCTCCAGTCCTCGGCGGTGGTCGAGGGGACGCCGGCGGGGCCGGTGCTGATCGGGGCGACCCGCGAGCGGGTCGGTTTCGACCGCTCGCTCTCGGTGGAGGCGCTGCGCCGCCTGGCGACGCAGGCCGCCGCCCTCTTCCCCTTCCTGGCGGACGCCCGGGTGCTCCGTACCTACCACGGCTTCCGCCCCTACCTCCCGGACCACCTCCCGGCGATCGGCCCGGACCCCCGCCTCCCGGGCCTGCTGCACGCCTGCGGCCACGAGGGGGCCGGCATCGGCCTGGCCCCGGCCACCGGCATCCTGGTCGCAGCCACCCTGGCGGGGGAGCGACCCCCGCTGTCCCTGGACCCGTTCCGCCCGGACCGCTTCGCGGAGGACCCCCGATGAGCCAGACCCCGCGCAGCCTCGTCGGCGGTGCGCCGCAGGCGACGTACGTCCTGCGCTTCGACGGCCGCGAGCTCACCGCGCAAGCGGGCCAGAGCATCGCCGCGGTGCTCTGGGGCGCCGGGATCCTCGCATGGCGGACCACCCGCCACGGAGGCGCCCCGCGCGGGGCGTTCTGCGGGATCGGCAGCTGCCACGACTGCCTCGTCACCGTCAACGGCCGCCCGAACCAGCGCGCCTGCCTCGTCCCCGCCCGTCCCGGGGACACCGTCACCACCCAGGAGGGAACGGGCCATGCCGAAGCCGAACCCGGCAACTGATCTCGCCGTCGTCGGCGCCGGCCCCGCCGGGCTCGCCGCCGCGGTCACCGCCGCCGGCCTCGGGCTCCGGGTCACCCTCCTCGACGCGGGGGAGCGCGCCGGCGGCCAGTACTACCGCCACCCCGCGCCGGAGCTCGGGGCCGCGCGCCCCGAAGCCCTGCACCACGGGTGGTCCGCCTTCGCCGAGCGCGAGGCCGCCCTCCGGGCCCACCGGTCGGCCGGCCGCATCACCCACCTCCCGTCCCACCACGTCTGGACGGTGGTCCCGGACGGCCGGGGCGGCTGGACCCTGCACGCCGTCGCCGGCACCGGTCCCGACGAGGAGGCCGCCACCGTGCACGCGCGGGCCGTGCTCCTCGCCACCGGCTCCTACGAGCGGCAACTGCCCTTCCCCGGCTGGACCCTCCCCGGGGTGGTCGGGGCCGGCGGGGCGCAGGCCATGCTCAAGAGCGGGCTCGTACTGCCGGGCCGGCGCGTCGTCGTCGCCGGGAGCGGCCCGCTGCTGCTCGCCGTCGCGGGGTCCCTCGCGGCCGCCGGGGCCCGGGTGCCGGCCGTGGTGGAGGCCGCCGCGTACACCGCGTACGCCGGCCACGTCCCCGCCCTGCTCCGCAACCCCGGCAAGCTGGCCGAAGGAGCCGCCCACGGCAGCGCCCTGCTGCGCCGCCGCATCCGCCTCCTCACCCGGCACGCCGTGACCGAGGCGCACGGCGAAGACCGGGTCGAGGCCGTCACCGTGGCCCGCCTGGACCGGGAGTGGCGTCCCGTGCCCGGCACCGCCCGCCGGATCCCGTGCGACGCCCTCGCCGTGGGCCACGGGCTCGTCCCCCAGCTGGAGCTGGCGGCCGGCCTCGGCTGCGCCACGCGGCCGGCCGCCGACGGCACCGTCGCCCTCGCGCTCGACGCCGAGCAGCGGACCTCCGTTCCCGGGATCTGGTCCGCGGGCGAGACCGGCGGCATCGGCGGCGCCCAACTGGCCCTCATCGAAGGGGAGATCGCCGCTCACTCGGTCGCCGCCCGCTCCGCCGCCCGCTCCGCCGCCGGCGGGCCGCCCGCGCCCGCCGCCCTGACCCGGCGCCGCGCCCGCCTGCGCGCCTTCGCCGGGGCGATGGGCGCCGCCCACCGCCCCGCCGAGGGATGGACCGGCTGGCTCCGCGAGGACACCGACGTGTGCCGCTGCGAGGAGGTCCCGGCCGGCCGGATCCGCGAGGCCGTCTCCGGCCTCGGTGCGCGGGACGCCCGTACGGTCAAGCTCCTCACCCGCGCCGGAATGGGCTGGTGCCAGGGCCGCATGTGCGGACCGGCCGTCGCCGCCCTGGCCGGCGACGGGCCCGCGCCCGACCGGCGGCCCCTGTCCTGCCCGGTCCCGCTGCGCCACCTCGCCGAACTGCCCCCGGCGGACGCCTGATCGGGCGGACCGATCGGACGGCCCGGACCCTTGTGGCCGACTCGCACCCACTAGTAAAATGTCACACACCACTCTAGGGAGCTCTCTCATGACCGACGCGCACACCCCCGCGCCCACCACCGGTACGGACACCCGCACCCGCCCCTGGCACGGCATCATGGTCGCCACCACGCTGCCCCTGCGCGAGGACCTCACCGTCGACCACGACGCCTACGCCGAGCACGTGGCCTGGCTCATCGCCAACGGCTGCGACGGCGTGGTCCCCAACGGCTCCCTCGGGGAGTACCAGACCCTCACCGACGAGGAGCGGGCCCGCGTGGTCCGCACCGCCGTCGAGGCGGCCGGCGACGGCGCCCGCGTCATGCCCGGCGTCGCCGCGTACGGCAGCGCCGAGGCCCGCCGCTGGGCCGACCAGGCCGCCGAGGCCGGGGCCGGTTCCGTACTCCTGCTGCCCCCCAACGCGTTCCGGGCCGACGAGGCGACCGTACGCGCCCACTACGCCGACGTCGCCCGAGCCGGGCTGCCCGTCGTCGCGTACAACAACCCCATCGACACCAAGGTGGACCTGACCCCCGGCCTGCTCGCCCGCCTGCACGGCGACGGCAGCATCGTCGCCGTCAAGGAGTTCAGCGGGGACGTCCGCCGCGCCTACGAGATCGCCGAACTCGCCCCGGGACTCGACCTGCTCATCGGTGCCGACGACGTCCTGCTCGAACTCGCCCTCGCGGGCGCGGTCGGCTGGATCGCCGGCTACCCCAACGCCCTGCCGCGCTCCTGCGCCGAGCTCTACCGGGCCGCCGTCGCCGGGGACGTCGCCACCGCGCTGCCGCTGTACAAATCCCTGCACTCGCTGCTGCGCTGGGACTCCAAGACCGAGTTCGTCCAGGCCATCAAGCTCTCCATGGACCTCGCGGGACGACCCGGGGGCGCCACCCGTCCGCCCCGCTTCCCCCTCACCGGGGAGACCGAGGCGGCCGTCCGCGCCGCCACCGAGAAGGCCCTCGCCGAGGGCCACAACTGACATCCGAGGGAAGCCGGAATGCGTACGCGCCACATCTACCACGCGGTGGACTCGCACACCGAGGGCATGCCGACCCGGGTGATCACCGGGGGCGTCGGGGTGATCCCCGGCGCCACGATGGCCGAGAAACGGCTCCACTTCATCGAGCACCTGGACCACGTCCGGACCCTGCTCATGTACGAGCCGCGCGGGCACTCCGCGATGAGCGGCGCCATCCTCCAGCCCCCCACCCGCCCCGACGCCGACTTCGGCGTGCTCTACATCGAGGTGTCGGGCCTGCTCCCGATGTGCGGGCACGGGACCATCGGCGTCGCCACCGTCCTGGTCGAGACGGGCATGGTCGAGGTCGTCGAGCCGGTCACCACCGTGCGGCTCGACACCCCGGCCGGGCTGGTGAGCGTGGACGTCCGCGTCGAGGACGGGGCGGCCACCGCCGTCACCCTGACCAACGTCCCCTCCTTCTGCGCCGGACTCGACCTGAAGGCCGAGGTCCCCGGCTTCGGCACGGTCACCTACGACCTCGCCTACGGAGGGAACTTCTACGCCTTCGTCGAACTCGACGCCCTCGGGCTCCCCTTCGACCGGGAGCGCGGGGACGACCTGCTCGCCGCCGGACTCGCCGTCATGGACGCCGTCAACGCCTCCGGCGACCGGCCCGTCCACCCCGAGAACCCAGCCATCGCCGGGGTCAAGCACGTCTACCTCGCCGCCCCCGGCTCCGACGCCCGCCGCTCCCGGCACGCCATGGCCATCCACCCGGGCTGGTTCGACCGCTCGCCGTGCGGAACGGGCACCAGTGCGCGGATGGCGCAGCTGCACGCCCGCAGCCGCCTCGCCCTGGGCACGGACTTCGTCAACGAGTCCTTCATCGGGACGGAGTTCACCGGCCGGCTGATCGGGGAGACCACCGTCGGCGGTTTCCCGGCCGTCGTCCCCACCGTCACCGGCCGGGCCTGGATCACCGGCACCGCCCAGTACTTCCTCGACCCGTCCGACCCTTTCCCCGCGGGATTCCTGCTGTGAGCGCCGAGGCGGCCGCCGTACGCACCGCGGACTACCACACCGCCGGCGAGCCCTTCCGGATCGTCGACACCTCCGGGGCCGGCCTGCCGCCCGCACCCGGGGACACCGTCGCCGAGCGCTGCGCCACCGCGATCGGCCCAGGGGGCTCCGGGACGGCTCCGCGCCGCAGCCCCCTGGACGACGTACGGCGCTTCCTCGTGCAGGAGCCGCGCGGGCACGCCGGGATGTACGGCGGGTTCGTCGTGCCCCCGGACGACGACGGGGCCCACTTCGGGGTGCTGTTCTGGCACAAGGACGGCTACTCCACCGCCTGCGGCCACGGCACGATGGCCCTCGGCGCCTGGGCCGTGGACACCGGCCGGGTCGCCGCGCCCGACGACGGGGACGTACGGGTGCGGATCGACGTGCCGTCGGGGCGGGTCGCCGCGACCGTGCACCGCGCCGGCGGCCGCACCACCGGGGTCACCTTCCGCAACGTCCCGGCCCGGGTCGGCGCCCGCAAGGTGCCGGTGGCGACCACGCTGGGCCTGGCGGAGGTGGACATCGCGCACGCCGGGGCCTGCTACGCCTCCGTCGCCGCCCGGGACCTCGGCCTGGAGGTGACGCGGGCCGCGCTGCCCGAACTCGTCCGCGCCGGACAGGAGATCCGGGCCGCGCTGGCCACGCACCCCGGCACCTGGCACCCCGGCGGGCCGCTGCTCTCGGGGGTCTACGGGGTGATCCTCCACGAGGAGCTGCCCGGCACCCCCTTCGGGCCGCACCAGCGCAACGTCACCGTGTTCGCCGACGGGCAGATCGACCGCTCGCCCTGCGGCTCGGGGACCTCGGCGCGCCTCGCGCTGCTCGCGGAGGACGGCCGGATCGGGGCGGGGGAGGACCTGCTCCACGAGTCGGTGGTGGGCACGGTGTTCACGGGGCGGGTGGTGCCGGCGGGTTCCCCCGACGGCCTGGTCACGGAGGTCACCGGCACGGCGTACCGCACCGGAGAGCACGCCTTCTTCCGCGATCCGCAGGATGCCCTCGGCACGGGATTCCTGCTGTGATCCCGCAGTTCGAGGCGGCGGAGACGACCGCGCTGCTGACCCCGGCCGCGGCCGCCGACGCGCTGGCCGGCGCACTGCGGGCCGGGCTGGACCCGGAGTCCTGCCCGCGGCGCTCGGCGGTGGCGGTGCCGGGCGGGGGCGAGCTGCTGCTGATGCCGGCCGCGGAAGGGGCGTACGCCGGGGTGAAGATCGCCGGGGTGGCGCCCGGCAACCCGGCCCTCGGGCTCCCCCGCATCACCGGCTCGTACCTCCTGCTGGACGGGCCGACGCTGTGCCCGCTGGCCCTGTTCGACGGGGCGGCGCTGACCGCGCTGCGCACCCCGGCGGTCTCGGCGCTGGCCTTGCGGTACCTGGCTCCGGCCGGGCGGGCCCTGCGGCTGGTGCTCTTCGGCGCCGGGCCGCAGGCCTACGGACACCTCGAAGCGGTGCGGCACGTACGGGACCTGGCGGGGGTGGTGGTCGTCGGCCGTGACCCGGTGGCCGCGCGGAAGCTGGCGGAGCACGCCCGGGCCCTGGGGGTGCCGGCCCGTACGGGCGCCCCGGCGGACGTGGCCGACGCGGACCTGGTGCTCTGCTGCACGACGGCCCGCGAACCCCTCTTCGACGGGCGGCTGGTGGCCCCGGGGGCGACGGTGGTGGCGGTCGGATCGCACGAGCCGGACGCCCGGGAGACGGACACCGCCCTGGTGCGGCGGGCCGCCGTGTACGTGGAGTCGCGGGCGGCGGCCCTGCGCGAGGCGGGGGATCTGCTGGTGCCGGAGGCGGAGGGGGCGATCGGCCCCGGTCATATCAACGGCACCCTGGCCGACCTGGTGGCGGGCCGGATGCCGGCGGCCGGCGAGCCGGGTTGTCCACAGCTCTTCAAGAGCGTGGGCATGGCCTGGGAAGATCTCGCTGTGGCGGTGGCGATGTATCGCGCCGCCGGAGGTGCCACCACTCGGGGATCAAGCGCAACGTGACATTGTACGCTGTTCCCCTGCACTCGGTGGTGCAAAGCCGGTTCGGAGGAAAAGCAATGGGTGACCTGAAGCAGCACAGCCTCATCAAGGCCCAGGAACGGCTCCGCGACCAGGTCGGCCACGCCCTTCGAGCAGCCCTGATAGCGGGTGAACTGCGCCCCGGCAGCGTCTACTCGGCGCCCGGCCTCGCCGCCGAGCTCGGGGTCTCCGCCACACCGGTCCGCGAGGCGATGCTCGACCTGGCCCGCGAGGGCCTGGTGGAACCCGTCCGCAACAAGGGCTTCCGGATCACCGAGGTCAGCGAGCGGGACCTGGACCAGTACACCGAACTGCGCACGATGATCGAGGTTCCGACCATCGGCCGGATCGCGAAGATCGCCACGGCGGAGCAGCTGGAGGAGCTGCGCCCCATCGCCGAGGAGATCGTCACCAGCGCCCGCGAGCACAACCTCATCGGCTACCTGGAGGCGGACCGCCGCTTCCACCTCTCCCTGCTGGCCCTGGCGGGCAACGACCGCCTGGTCGAGACGGTCGGGGACCTGCGCAAGCGCTCGCGGCTGTACGGACTGACGGGCCTGGACGAGGCCGGAAAGCTGGTCTCCTCCGCCGAGGAGCACATCGAGCTGCTGGACCTGATGATCGCCGGCGACGCGGAGGCGGCCCAAGCCTGCATGGTCCGCCACCTCGGCCACGTCCGCTCCCTCTGGGCCCAGGGCCGTGACGAACCGGTGGGCCGCACCCCCGGAGGCCTCGGCTCGGGCACCCCCTAGCGGTGACCGTGCACCTTCACCGGGTTGCACGGCTCGGGGACGTGTGTGAGTAGTGTCTGCGGGATGGACAGCACGAGGCATCTGCCGACGGAAGAAGATCTGGAGCTGGTCGAGTTCGCCCGGCGCATTGTCGAGGCCAACGGTGACGGTGAGGTGCACACCGTCGGGGCAGCCGTGCGAGACGCGCAGGGCCGGATGTTCGGTGGCATCAACCTCTATCACTTCACGGGCGGACCTTGCGCGGAGTTGGTGGCGCTCGGGCATGCGCGCGCCGCGGGAGCACGCGACCTGGCGACGATCGTTGCCGTCGGTGACACGGGGCGCGGCGTGCTCGCGCCGTGCGGCCGGGACCGGCAGGTCCTGCTGGACCACCACCCGGGCATCCGCGTCCTCGTGCCGGTGGCCGGCGGCATTCGCAGTGTCACGATCTCCGACCTTCTGCCCCACGCCTATGTCTGGGGGGAGCAGTCCGCAGGGTCCGACAGCGCGCTGCGCTGATCACCCGTATCACTTCCCAAGCGGTTGCCGAGGCGGACGCCATCGCCGACGGGTTCCGCGATCTTGCCGAGCTGCACGACAGGCTGCGGTTCCACTACCCGGACATCAAGTCGGCCGATGACACCACCGTCGTTCACTTCCGTCTGACGAGCTGACCCGCCGGCCGGGGCCGGCACCCGCGCCGCGGGGGCTCAGGCGTCGAGCCAGCGGCGGCGCCCCGGGCCGGTCGGGTGCGTGCCGGTGACGCCCATGACCACCGAGTAGAGGCTGGTCTCCGCGGTGATGAAGAGGCGGTTGCGCTTGGCGCCGCCGAAGGCGATGTTGGAGACCGTCTCGGGGACGCCGAGCCGTCCGATCAGGGTGCCGTCGGGGTCGTAGCAGTGCACCCCGTCGTCCATCGCGGCGGCCCAGAGCCGGCCGCCGTCGTCGAAGCGGAGGTTGTCGAAGCGGGCCTTGCCGGGCACCGCTTCGGCGAAGACCCCGCCCTCTGACAGCGTGCCGTCGTCGCGGACGTCGAAGACCCGGATGAAGCCCGCCCGGGTGTCCGAGACGAACAGCTGCCGCTCGTCGAGGGAGAAGACCAGGCCGTTCGGCGCGCCGAACCCGTCCGCGACCAGCCGCACCGCCCCGGTGGCCGGATCGATGCGGTACACGTTGTTGGCGCCGATCTCGCTCTGCGCGCGGTGGCCCTCGTAGTCGCTGGTGATGCCGAAGTCCGGGTCGGAGAACCAGATCGAACCGTCGGACTTCACCGCCGCGTCGTTCGGGCTGTTCAGGCGCTTGCCGTTCCAGCGGTCCGCCAACACGGTGACGGTGCCGTCGTGTTCGGTGCGCGTGACACGGCGGTTGCCCTGCTCGCAGGTGATCAGCCGGCCCTGGCGGTCGAGGGTGTTGCCGTTGGTGTTGCCGGCGGCGTGGCGGAAGACGCCCACGGCGCCCGTCTCCTCGTCCCAGCGCAGCATCCGGTCGTTGGGGATGTCGCTCCAGACCACCTGGCGCCAGGCGGGCAGGTAGACCGGCCCCTCGGCCCAGCGGCAGCCGGTGTACAGGACTTCGAGCGCGTCGTCACCGTTCATGCACCGTCCGGTACGGAACCGGTCGTCGAGCATCTCGTACAGCCCGGGGCGCTGGCTGGTCATGGGGCCTTCCCTTCCTGGCACATGGTGGACCGAATCTCATCTTGTCCATGTCGAAGATTGCAAGACGACATACGGGCTGCGCCAGAATATTTCGAATGAAGAGGTGTGGATCACATGGGGGTGTCCCCGGCCGCCCCATCGCCTACCCTGCGGGAATGATCAAGCCGATAGAACTCGTGATATTCGACTGCGACGGTGTCCTCGTCGACACCGAACGCCTCGCGGTGCGCCTCCAGGTGGAGCTCGGCGCCGAGTTGGGCTGGCCGCTGACCGAGGACGAGGTGGTCGAGCGTTTCATCGGGCGCGCGAAGGAGGCGATCGTCGGACAGATCGCCGAGCGGCTCGGCGCGCGGACGGCCGGGCTCTGGTGGAAGCTGCTGATCGAACGGCACCGGGAGGCGGTCGACCTCGGGCTGGAGCCGGTGGCGGGGTTGCCCGAGGCGCTCGCCGCGATCACCCTGCCGACCTGCGTGGCATCCAGCGGCTCGCACGAGAAGATGCGGCACACGCTGGGGCGCACCGGCCTCTACGGCCACTTCGAGGGCCGCATCCACAGTGCGAGCGAGGTCTCGCGGGGCAAGCCCGCCCCGGACCTCTTCCTGTACGCCGCCCGGAAGATGGGCTTCGACCCGGAGGTGTGCGCGGTGGTCGAAGACAGCGGACCCGGCGTCCGGGCGGCCAGGGCGGCCGGCATGCGCGCGTTCGGCTACTCCGGTGGCCCGACCCCCGCCGGGCGGCTGGAAGGCCCCGGCACCATCGTCTTCGACGACATGCGCAAGCTCCCGGAGCTGCTCGCCGCACTCTGATGCCCGGCCCGCTCCTCCGGCCGGCCGCGCGCCTCCTGGTCGCCCCCGCCCCCCGGCCGTGCCCCGCGTCCCCAACCCGCCTTCGGTGGGCCGGATTTGGACACGGCTGGATAACGGCGACACCAACCTCTTGTCAGTGCAATTTCACATTACTATGTTACCGGTCACATCATAGAGCGCGGCCCTTCACTGGAGTGACCCATGACCAAGCGCACCCAACTCGCCCTCGCCACCACCCTCGTGGCGGCACTCGCACTCGGTGCCTCGGGATGCTCCGACCCCAAGAAGGGCTCCGCGGGTGCCGGCGCGAGCAACCCCGCCGCCGCCAACGAGGGCAAGGTCCTCGGCGGCACCCCGGTCAAGGGCGGGACCCTGACCGTCCTGTCCAACCAGGACTTCTCCCACCTCGACCCCGCCCGCAACTGGGTCATGCCGGCCATGGACTTCGGCACCCGCCTCCTCTACCGCACCCTCGTCACCTTCAAGGCCGAGCCCGGCAAGGCCGGCAGCGAGCTCGTCCCGGACCTCGCCACCGACCTCGGCACCCCCTCCAACGGCGGCAAGACCTGGACGTTCACCCTCAAGGAGGGCGTGAAGTACGAGGACGGCTCGCCCATCAAGGCGCAGGACGTCAAGTACAACGTCGAGCGCTCCTTCGCCCCCGACCTGACCGGCGGCCCCGACTACGCCGCCCAGTACCTGGCCGGCGGCGAGGGCTACAAGGGCCCGCTCCAAGGTCAGCACCTCGACTCGGTCAAGACCCCCGACGACCGCACGATCGTCTTCGAACTGAAGCGTCCTGTAGCCGAGTTCTCCGCCACCGCCACCCTCCCCACCTTCGCCCCGGTCCCGCAGGCCCAGGAGAAGGGCACCCAGTACGACGCCCGGCCGTTCTCCTCCGGCCCGTACAGGATCGAGTCGTACGACCGCGACAAGAAGCTCGTCCTCGTCCGCAACGAGCACTGGGACCCGAAGACCGACACCGTCAGGAAGGCCTACCCCGACAAGTTCGTCGTGGTCATGGGACTCAAGGGCGGCCAGATCGACGACCGGATCATCGCCGGCGAGGGAGCCGACGCCTCGGCCGTCCAGTACATGGACATGCGCCCCGAGAGCGCCCCCAAGGTGCTGCCCAAGCCGGAGGTCAAGGCGCGCATGCTCGCCGAGTCCCAGGGCTGCACCGAGATGCTCTACCTCAACAACTCCCGGGCGCCCTTCAACGATCCCAAGGTCCGCGAGGCCATGCAGTACGCCGTCGACAAGGAGGCGGTGATCACCGCGGGCGGCGGTCCGGCCCTCAACGAGGTCGCCACCGCCTACCTGCCCCCGGCGCTCTCCGGCGGCAAGCAGGCCGACACCCTCAAGATCGCCCCGGCGGGCGACCCGGCCAGGGCCAAGGAGCTCCTCAAGGCCGCCGGCAAGGAGTCCCTCAAGGTCTCCCTCGCCGTCTCCACCGGGGACAAGGGCAAGGCCGAGGCCATTCAGCAGGGCCTCTCCCGCGCCGGCATCGAGGTCGTCGTCGACACCATCGACCCGGGCGCGTACTACGACGTGATCGGCGACCTCTCCACCACCCCCGACATGACGCTCTCCGGCTGGTGTCCCGACTACCCCTCCGGCTCCACCTGGATCCCCTTCGTCTTCGACGGACGCACCATCAAGGAGAAGGGAAACCAGGGCAACAACAGCCAGTTCCGCGACGAGGCCACCATGAAGCGGATCGACGAGATCAACGCCATGGCCGACGCCAAGCAGGCCAACCAGGCCTGGATCGACCTCGACGCCGAGATCATGAAGAAGTCCCCGGCCGTCCCGGTGCTCCTGGAGCGCAAGCCGCTGCTCGTCGGCCCCAACATCGCCGGCGCCTACGGCCACCCCGTGTGGACCGGCACCATCGACTACGCGACCGTCGGTCTCAAGGACCCCTCGAAGAGCCAGGGCTGAGGGACACGGACCCCGACACCATGACCACCACCGCACCCGGAGCCGGAGGCGAGGCCGCCAAGGCCAAGGCCCCGGTCCCGGCTCCGGGCCTGCCCCCGGCCCCCGGCGCCGCCGAGGACGCCACCGCCGCGGCGGCCGCCACCGGCAGCAGCCCCTGGCAGCTCGCCCGGCGCGAGCTCCGCCGCCGCCCCGCCGTCCGCGTCAGCCTCGGCGTCGTCCTCCTCTTCGTCCTGATGGCCGCCACCGCCCCCTGGCTGGGCGCCCTCGGCGGCTGGTCCCCCGAGGAGTTCGACAAGAGCGCCATCGACCCCTACCTCGGCGGCCAGCCCCTCGGCTCGCTCGGCGGGATCAGCCCCGAGCACTGGCTCGGCGTCGAACCCGTCACCGGCCGCGACCTGTTCGCCCGCGTCGTCCACGGCGCCCAGGTCTCCCTCCTCATCGCCTTCGCCGCGACCGCCATCGTCGTCGTCGCCGGCACCGCCGCCGGGATCGCCGCCGGCTACTTCGGCGGGCGCACCGACACGCTCCTGTCCCGCCTCATGGACCTGACCATGTCCTTCCCCTCCCTCATCTTCATGATCGCGATGCTGTCGGTGGCCAAGGACGTCAACCGCATCGTGCTGATGACCGCCGTCATCGGCGTCTTCGGCTGGCCCGGCGTCGCCCGCGTCGTCCGCGGCCAGACCCTCTCCCTCAAACACCGCGAGTACGTGGACGCCGCCCGCGTCGGCGGCGCCGGACCCTGGCGGATCCTGACCCGCGACATCCTCCCGGGCGTCTCGGGCCCGGTCATCGCCTACACCACCCTGCTCATCCCCGGCATGATCAGCACCGAGGCCGCGCTCAGCTACCTCGGCGTGGGCGTCCGCCCGCCGACCCCGTCCTGGGGCCAGATGATCGCCGAGTCCGTCGCCTTCTACGAGACCGACCCCATGTACTTCGTCATTCCGAGCACCTTCCTCTTCCTCGCGGTACTCGCCTTCACCCTGCTCGGCGACGCCCTGCGCGACATCCTCGACCCGAGGGGCGGCCGCAGTTGATCCTCTACCTCGCGCGCCGGCTGCTCGCCCTCGCGGGCGTCCTGCTCGCCATCGCCGCCGTCACCTTCCTCATCTTCTACGTCCTGCCCACCGACCCGGCCGCGGCCGCCTGCGGCAAGACCTGCAGCGCCGAACGGCTGGCCGACGTGCGGGCGTACCTGGGCCTGGACCAGCCCATCTGGCGGCAGTTCGCCGACTTCCTGACCGGCATCTTCACCGGCCGCACCCTGGGCACCGGCCAGTACGCCGTCCAGTGCGACTTCCCCTGCCTGGGCTACTCGTACGAGAACTCCCTGCCCGTGTGGGACCTGCTGATGGACCGCCTCCCGGTCTCCGCCTCCCTCGCCGTCGGCGCCGCGGCCTTGTGGCTGCTCCTCGGCCTCGGCGCCGGGGTCACCGCCGCCCTGCGCAAGGACACCGCCACCGACAAGGCCCTGATGGTCGGCGCGGTCGCCGCCGCCTCACTGCCCGTCTACTTCACCTCCGTCATGCTCATCTACGGGGTCATCCGGGTCGCCGGGCTCCTGCCCTACCCGACCTACCAGGCCTTCACCGACGACCCGCTCTCCTGGGCAGCCAACCTGCTGCTGCCCTGGACCGCGCTCGCCCTGCTGTACGCGGCCATGTACGCCCGCCAGAGCCGCGGCTCGATGATCGAGGCGATGGCCGAGCCGTACATCCGTACCGCCCGCGCCAAGGGCATGCCCGAGCGCACGGTCGTCGTCAAGCACGGCCTGCGCTCCGGGATGACCCCGATCCTCACCATCTTCGGCATGGACCTCGGCGGGCTGCTCGCCGGCGCCGTCATCACCGAGTCCATCTTCGGACTCCCGGGCATCGGGCGGCTGTTCTACGGGGCGCTGGTCAGCTCGGACCAGCCCGTGGTCCTCGGGGTCACGCTGCTCGCCGCCTTCTTCATCGTCGTCGCCAACCTCGTCGTCGACCTCCTGTACGCCGTCATCGACCCGAGGGTGAGGTACTGATGGCCGTCGTCCCCGACGCCCCGCTGCTCGAAGTGCGCGACCTGCACGTCACCTTCGCCACCCCGCGCGGACCCGTACGGGCCGTCGACTCGCTCGGCTTCACCGTCGAAGCCGGGCGCACCCTCGGCATCGTCGGTGAATCCGGATCGGGCAAGTCCGTCACCTCGCTCGCGGTCATGGGCCTGCACCGGGGCGCCGAGGTGGGCGGCTCCATCGCGCTCGCCGGGCAGGAGCTCACGGGCATGTCCGAGAAGCGGCTGTCCCGGCTGCGCGGCCGCAAGATGGCCATGATCTTCCAGGACCCGCTGTCCAGCCTGCACCCCTATTACACGGTCGGCGAGCAGATCGCCGAGCACTTCCGCGTGCACTTCAAGGCCGGGCGGGCCGCCGCGCGCAAGCGGGCCGTCGACATGCTCGGCGAGGTCGGCATCCCGGAGCCGGCCCGGCGCGCGGGGGAGTACCCGCACCAGTTCTCCGGCGGCATGCGCCAGCGCGCGATGATCGCCATGGCCCTGGCCTGCGAACCCGACCTGCTGATCGCCGACGAACCCACCACGGCCCTCGACGTGACCGTCCAGGCGCAGATCCTGGAGCTCATCGCCCGGCTCCAGCAGGAGCGCGGCCTCGGAGTGGTGATGATCACCCACGACCTGGGGGTGGTCGCCCGCGTCGCCCACGAGGTGCTGGTCATGTACGGCGGCCGGGCCGCCGAACAGGCGGGCGTCGACGAGCTGTTCGCCGACCCCGCGCATCCCTACACCCGGGGCCTGCTCGACTCGCTGCCCCGGCTCGACGACGCCGACGACGAGCCGCTGCGGGCCATCCCCGGCTCCCCGCCCTCCCTGCTCGCTCCCGCCCCGGGGTGCGCCTTCGCCCCGCGGTGCGGCCTCGCCGCCGCGGGCACCCCGGACCAGCGCGGCCGCTGCGCCACCGAACGCCCCGAGCTGCGGCCCCGGGGCGGCTCGCGCACCGCCGCCTGCCATTTCGCGGGGGCCGGCGCTCCGGCTTCCACGGCGACGGCAACGACAGCGACGACGGCAACGACGGCAACGACAGCGACGACGGCAACGACAGCAACGACGGCAACGACCGCTCCGGAGGCGACCCGATGACCGTAGAGGCCCGCCCCCCGGACACCACCGCACGCGCGGAGGGGGCCGGGACGGCCCCGGCGCCATCCGGGCCGCTGCTCTCCGTACGGGACCTGACCATGGCCTTCCCCGGCAAACGCTCCGCGTCGGGGCGCCGGGGGGCACCCGTGCGCGCGGTCGACGGGGTCTCCTTCGACCTCGCGGCGGGCGAAACCCTGGGCCTGGTCGGGGAGTCGGGCTGCGGGAAGTCCACCACCGGCCGGATGCTGGTGCGGCTGCTGGAGCCCACGTCCGGGGGCATCACCTTCGACGGACGCGACATCACGAGGCTGTCGCAGCGCGGGCTCCGCCCGCATCGGCGCCACCTCCAGATGGTCTTCCAGGACCCGCACTCCTCCCTCAACCCCCGCCAGACGGTGGCCCGGATCATCTCCGACCCGCTGCTCGTGCAGGGATGGTCGGCCGCCGACGCGCGCCGCCGTGCGGCCGAGCTGATGGACCTGGTCGGGCTGATCCCGGAGCACATCGACCGCTACCCGCACGAGTTCTCCGGCGGCCAGGCGCAGCGCATCGGGATCGCCCGATCGCTGGCCACCAGCCCCCGGCTGATCGTCGCCGACGAGCCGGTCTCCGCCCTCGACGTCTCCGTACAGGCCCAGATCGTCAACCTGATGGAACGGCTGCGCCGCGAACTGGGCCTGGCGTACGTGTTCATCGCGCACGACCTCTCCGTGGTGAAGCGGGTCAGCGACCGGGTCGCCGTCATGTACCTCGGCCGGATCGTCGAGATCGGCGAGAAGCGCGCCCTGTACGAGAGCCCCCAGCACCCGTACACCCGGGCGCTGCTGTCCGCCGTACCGCTGCCGGACCCGGCGGCGGAGCGGCGGCGCGAGCGGATCGTGCTGCTCGGCGATCCGCCGAGCCCGGCCGCCCCGCCCCCGGGCTGCACGTTCCATCCGCGCTGCCCGAAGGCGCAGGATGTCTGCCGCACGGACCGCCCGCTGCTGCGGATCGCCGCCTCCCGCGAGGTGGCCTGCCACTTCCCCGGTGACTGACGGGGATCCAGGGGAAGAGGGAGGACCCCGGGCCGATCGCATCGGCCCGGGGTCCTCCCGCTGCCCGCGGCGGAGCGCCTCGGTGCCGGACCGCAGGAGTGCCCGGTCGTCGAGGACGCGCCGTCCGGGGCCGGGGCCGGGCGTGCCCCTCAGGCCAGTGCGCGGCGGAAGAAGTCCAGTTCCAGCGCCGTGATCTTCTCCCGGGCCCCGTTCGGGGTCATGTGCGTGACACCGGGGAGGGCCAGGAGCTGGTGCGGGCGGCCCGCGTCGGTCAGGGCCTGCGAGAGCCGCAGGGTGTGCGAGGGGTGGACGTTGTCGTCGGCCAGGCCAGTGATCAGCAGCAGCGGCCGGGCCAGGTTCGGTGCGTCGGGGACGAGGGAGTCCCGCTCGTAGACGTCCGGGTGGTCCTGGGGCAGTCCCAGGTACCGCTCGGTGTACGCCGTGTCGTACCGGCGGAAGTCGGTCGGCGCGGCCCCGGCCGCCGCCGCATGGAAGACGTCCGGGCGGCGCAGCACCGCCATCGCGGAGAGGTAGCCGCCGTACGACCACCCGCGCACCCCGACCCGGCCGAGGTCCAGGTCCGGGTGGCGCAGGGCGAGTGCGTGCAGGGCCGCGACCTGGTCGTCCAGGGTGACCTCGGAGAACCCGCGGTACATGGCGTGGGTGAAGGCGGGGGACACGTACGGGGTGCCGCGGTTGTCGACGGTGACCACCGCGAAGCCGCGGTCGGCCCACCACTGCCGCTGCTGCCAGCGGCGCGGCTCGGCGGACACGTCCTGGTAACCGGGGCCGCCGTAGCTGTCCATCAGCACGGGCAGCCGCCGGCCCGGGACGTGGCCGCGGGGGAGGACCAGCGCGGTCGGGATGCCGTGCTCGGTGACCCGCTCCAGCACCGGCACCACCCGGTAGGGCAGCGGCGCGGACAGGTCGACGGGCGCGAACTCGCGCCCGTCGGCGGTGCGTACGGTCCGCCGCACCCCTTCGGCGTCGGCGCTGGTCAGCAGCAGCGTCCCGGCCGAGGCGTGCACGCCGTGCACCCCGGGTCCGTCGGCGAGCGGGGTCAGCTCACCGGTGTCGGGGTCGAGCAGGAGCACCTGCTGCTCGGCGGGGTCGCGTTGCCCGGCCTCGATCAGCAGCCGGCCCTGGTGGACCCCGGCCACCCGGCGGACCTGGATCCCGTCCCCGGTCAGGAGCTTCCCGTCGAGGGCGAGGGCGCGCGCGGCCCCGCCCTCGGTGTCGGCGCTGGTGAGCATCCGCCCGTCGGCCAGCCGGGCCGGGGTGCCGGGCACCAGCGGGTCGACCCAGTGGGGGTGTTCGGTGCGCGACAGCTCCCGGGTGCGGCCGGTGGCCGGGTCGGCGCTGAGCAGCAGCACGTTCTGCTGGAGCCGGTCCTGGACGGTCAGCAGGATCTCCGTCTCCGACTCCCAGCCGGCGTCGGAGACGTACGGGTACCGCGCCGCGTCCCACTCCAGCCGTACCCGGGCGCCGCCTTGGCCGAGCACCCACAGCCGGACCTCGGCGTTGGGTCCGCCCGCCTCGGGGTAGGCGAAGTCCTCGGCCGGGAGCTCGGGGTGGGCGGGGTCGGCGAAGTGGCGCCGCTGGAGGGCGGATTCGTCGACGCGGGCGGCCAGCAGGGTCCGTCCGTCGGGGGACCACCAGTGGCCCCGGTCCCGGCCCAGCTCCTCGGCGGCGGCGAACTCCGCGAGGCCCCAGCGGGCCCCGTCGGCGGGGCTGATCCGGCCGCCGGGGTGGGTGTACAGGGCGTCGTCGGTGACGTACGCGGTGCGGGAGCCGTCGGCGTTGGGGCGCGGGTCGAGGGCGGGCCCGGCGGCCGGGATCTCCTCGGGCCCGCCCTTCCCCCCGGCGCCGCCTTCGCAGCCCACCCGGTACAGGCGCCCGTACAGCGGGAACACCGCGCTGCGGCCGTCGCCGGAGAGCGCGTACGAGCCGATCCCCGCGGCCACGAGCCGGATCCGCTCGCGCAGTCGGCGCTCGGCGACCGGCAGGGTGCCCGGCTCGGGGGAGAGCTCCCGGGGATCGGCGAGCAGGGTTTCGGTGCCGGTCGCGGTGTCCAGCACCCAGAGGCCGTCGAAGGCGTCGGTGGGGCCGGTGGAGCGGAGGAACCAGAGGAGCCGGCCGTCGTCCCCGAAGGAGAAGGCGCGAGGGGCGCCGTACGTGAAGCGGCCGGTGCTCGCGGAGAGCCTGAGGAAGTCATCCATGATCATAGTGTGTCATGTGAAATGGCACACTGTACATGTCATGCAGCCTAGGCCATTCGAGTGGTGTACCCCCGGGAGCGGGTTTAGCGTCGAGAAGGTGGACGAGAATGCAGCGCCGATCAGCAACGGAACCGACGGCAAGGTCCGCGGAAGCGGAAACGGCCTCGCGCTGTTCGTCATCGCGTCCTGCCAGCTCATGGTCGTTCTCGACATCACCATCGTGAACATCGCGCTTCCGCACATCCAGACCGCCCTCGGCTTCTCCACCGAAAGCCTGTCCTGGGTCGTCAACGCGTACACCCTCACGTTCGGCGGACTCCTCCTCCTCGGCGGACGGACCGGCGACATCCTCGGCCGCAAACGCGTGTTCATCTTCGGCATCCTGCTCTTCGGCCTGGCCTCGCTGCTCGGCGGCCTCGCGCAGAACGAGAGCCAGCTGCTGGCGGCCCGGGCCCTCCAGGGCGTGGGCGGCGCCATCGCCTCCCCGACCGCCCTGGCGCTGATCACCACCACGTTCCGGGAAGGCCCGGCGCGCAACCGGGCGTTCGGCGTGTTCGCCGCCGTCTCCGCGGGCGGCGGCGCGATCGGACTGCTGGCCGGCGGCATCCTCGTCGAATGGCTCGACTGGCGCTGGGTGCTCTTCGTCAACGTCCCGATCGCCGTGGCCATCGCGGTGATGGCCGTGCGGGTCATCCGCGAGTCCGAACGCCACCCCGGACACTTCGACCTCGCCGGCGCGCTGCTGTCCACCCTGGGCATGGTCGCCCTCGTCTACGGCTTCATCCGCGCCTCCCAGCAGGGCTGGACCGACCCGTACACCCTGGGCTCCTTCGGCGCGGCCGTGGTCCTGCTCCTGCTGTTCTTCCTCAACGAGCGGCGTTCGCCCCAGCCGATCACCCCGCTGCACATGTTCGCCGACCGCAACCGGGCCGGCTCGTACGGCATCATGCTCTTCCTCGCCTGCGCGATGTTCGGCATGTTCTTCTTCCTGACCCTGTTCGTGCAGAACGTGCTGGGCTTCAGCCCCATCCAGGCCGGCCTCGCGTTCCTGCCGGTGAGCGCCGTCATCGCCGTGGGCGCGGGCATCACGTCCCAGCTGCTGCCCAGAGTCGGGCCGAAACCCTTCATGGTGGCGGGCGCCCTGTGCTCGGCTGCCGGCCTGGCCTGGCTGACGCAGACCGACATCCACTCGACGTACCTCGGCAGCATCCTGGGCCCGGTGCTCGTGTTCAGCCTCGGCATGGGAATGCAGTTCGTCTCGCTGACCCTGATGGCCCTGTCCAACGTCGCCGACCGGGAGTCGGGCGCAGCGTCCGGACTCCTCAACACGACGCAGCAGGTGGGCGGATCGCTGGGCCTGTCGATCCTGGTCACGGTCTTCGGCACGGCCAGCCGCAACGAGGCCCACGACCAGGTCCCGGCCTTCCTGAGCCAGGCCGACCCCGCCCAGAAGGCCCTCTTCCTGCGCACCGGACAGCTCCCGGACCCGTGGGGCGACCAGGTGCTCACCTCGGGCGTGAGCGCCGCGTTCATCGTGGCCGCGGGTTTCGCCCTGGTCGCGGCGCTCATCGCCCTGCTGGTGATCCAGGTACGCCCCTCGGACCTGGAACGCCTCAAGGGCAACCACACGCCGGCGGCGGTCTGACGGCCCCTCGGGGGAGGTCTACCGCGCGGTGCTCCGGATCCGGCAGCGGACCGGTCCCCGCGCCTGGAGGGTGATACCGGCGGTGACCGGGACGTCGGTGTCCACGGCCTCGAACTCGTACGCGCGCAGGATCATCGCCAGCGCGATCACCGACTCCAGCATCGAGAAGTGCTGTCCGATGCAGGCGCGCGGGCCGCCGCCGAAGGGGAACCAGGCGTAGCGGGGGCGTCCGGCCTCCGCCTCCGGAGTGAAGCGGTCCGGGTCGAAGCGGTCGGGGTCCGGCCAGTAGCGCGGGTGGCGGTGCGTCACCCACGGGGCCAGGATCACGTCCGCGCCCGCCGGGATCGTCAGTCCGCCGACCTCGGTGGCCGCGACCGCGTTGCGCCCGATGACCGGGGCCGCGGGGAAGAGCCGCATCGCCTCCTTGAGAACCCGCGTGAGGTAGGGGAGCCGGTCGAGGTCGGCCGCCTCCGGCGTACGGTCGCCGAGGACGCGGGAGACCTCCTCGCGGGCCCGCGCCTGCTCCTCGGGGTGGCGGGCCAGCAGGTGCAGGGAGAAGGCGAGCGAGGTGGCGGTCGTCTCGTGCCCGGCGAGCAGGAAGATCAGCACCTGGTCGCGCAGTTCGGCGGCGTCGAACTCCCCGTCGTCCGTGTCGTCCGTGCCGGAGGCGGCGGCGAGCAGGCTGAGCAGGTCCTCGCCCGGACCGTCGCCGGCGGCGGTACCCTCACCGCGCCGGGCGGCGATGATCGTGTCGCACGCCGCGTACAGCTCGTCCATCGCGGCGGCCGCCCGCTTGTTGCCCGGAGTGGGCCAGCCGCGCGGGATGTTGGCGGGGGAGTAGCCGCGGCGCAGCACGTACTCGGTGATGACCGGAAAACACCGGTCGACGACGTCGACGGTGGCCTCGACGCCGGTGCCGAAGAGGATGCGGGCGACAGCGCGCAGGGCGAGCCGCATCATCTCCTCGCCGACGTCGACCACACCGCCCGGCGCCCGTTCCCAGTCCGCGACGACGGCCCGGGTCTCGGCGGCCACGGCGCCGGCGTACCCGTCGACCCGGCGCTTGGTGAACAGCGGCTGGACGAGCCGCCGCTGGCGCAGGTAGTCCTCGTCCTGGCTGGTGAGCAGGCCGTTGCCGAAGGAGTCCCGGACCTCCTGGTAGAAGGAGTTGTCCTTGCGGAAGTTGGCCGACTCCGAGGCCAGGACCTGCTGCGCGCCCTCGGCGGAGAAGACGCAGTAGAGCTCGGCGCGCAGCCCGGGCGGGCCGGCGGTGATCCGTACGACGTCGCCGTGCCGCTGCTGTGCGCGCAGGTAGGTCCCGAGCGAGTCGGATGTCAGGTCGAAGAGGGATCCGAGCAGGGGGACCCCGCTGAGCGTCGGGACCTCCGCATCGCTTCGGCTGCCGCTCCCTGACCCCGTACGTGTTCCCACTGTCATGGCCGCCCCCTCGACACCGCCCGTACCGACCCCCCGATTCTGCCCGCCCGGACCCGGCACCGCCGGGCACGCCCGCTCCGACCGGCTGAATCAGGCCGACAGGACGGCCGACAGGACGGCCGGCCGACGGCTATTTGTCGCAGGCGATCCCGTCCTTGTCCCGGTCGAGGGCCTCCCGGTACCCGGGCCCGCCGCGCCGCATGGGGGCGGCCCCGGCGGCCTTGGCGTCGGCGCAGGTCTTGTAGTAGACGCTGCTCCCACCGCCACCGCCACCGCCACCGCCACCGCCACCACCGCCACCGTCGCCCCCGGTGGAGCCGGTGTCGGTCGGGGGCGAGGTCTTGGGCTTCGGCGGGGCCGGAGTCCTGGTGGGTGCCAGGGCGGCGCCGGCCTTGTCCGGGCAGGGCCGCCCCGGCGCGACGAGGGAGAGCTCGACACCGGACGCCGGCTCCACGGGGACCCCGGCCGCCGGCGTCTGGAAGCAGACCACCCAGGCCGCGTGGTCGGCGGCCGGTTTCACGTCGGAGTAGGCGCTGCGCGCCTCGACGGGGCGGGTGACCAGCTTCTTGACGGCGGCCTCGGCGTCGGCGAACTTCTGCCCGACGAGCGAGGGCATCGCGGGAGCCGTGGGCGAGGGCGAAGGCACGGGCGCGACGGCGGCCGCCGAACTCGCCGCCGCCGGGGCCTCCTTGGGAGCCGGATCCTCGCACCCGCTGCCGAGCGCGACCACCACCCCCACGACCGCCGCCACCGCGAAACCCCGACGCTGGAACACGCCCGACCCCCCAAGATCGACACTCTGCGCAACCGCCGCAGCGTACGCGGGTCACTCCACCACACGTGAACCGGTTTCGCGCCGTTTTCCCTGGCATGGGCATGTGGACGGGTGCGCCACCGCGGGACAGGCGGGACTTTGCGGACACCCCCTAGGATCGGGCAGGCCCCGGCGGCGGGCCGGCCCCCTGACAGAAGGCAGCACCCCATGGAACCGCTCGGCCCCGGCGACCCGATCCGGCTCGGCCCGTACCGGGTCGTCGGCATCCTCGGCGAAGGCGGCATGGGCAAGGTCTACCTCGGCCGCGACGGCTCCGGCCGGCCCGCCGCGGTCAAGGTCCTGCTCCCCGAACTGGCCGACGACCAGAACCTCGCCCGGCGCTTCCTGCGCGAGGCGCAGACCGCGCGGTCGGTCACCGGCGGCGGCGTGGCCCGCGTGCTGGACGCGCAGAGCGAGGGCAACCGCCCCTGGATCGCCACCGAGTTCCTCTCCGGCCCCACCCTCGACGAGGCCGTGCGCCGGTACGGTCCCCTCGCCGGCGACGCCGTACGGGCGCTGACCGCCTCCCTCGCCGCCACCCTGCGGGAGATCCACGCCGCGGGCCTGGTCCACCGCGACCTGAAGCCGGCCAACATCGTGCTCACCTCGGGCGGGCCGCGCGTCATCGACTTCGGCATCGCCCGCCCCGAGCACGGGCTGACCCTCACCACCACGGGCCAGATCCCGGTCACCCCCGGCTACGGCGCCCCCGAGCAGGTGCTCGGCAGGCGCGTCGGTCCGGCAGCGGACGTCTTCTCGCTCGGCGCGCTTCTCGCGTACGCGGCGACCGGGCAGCGCGCGTTCGACGGGACGCACGTGGCCGCCGTGCAGTACGAGGTCGTGCACGGTGAGCCGCAACTCGACTCCGTTCCGGCGGACTTGCGGCACCTGATCGCGCCCTGCCTCGCCAAGGACCCGGCGCACCGGCCGACACCCGAGCAGATCGAGGCCGCCTTCGCCCCGCCGCGCGGGGCGGACCGGGCCTGGCGCAAGGGGCCGATCGCCGACGACATCGCCCGCCGCACCGCCGAGGCCAGGCGGCAGACCGCGCTCGACGGGCCGGGGCCCGGATCCGGAGCCGGGCCGTCCCGGCGCCGCCTGCTGCGCGGCTCGCTGGCGGCGGGCGGCGTGCTGGTCGCCTCGGGCACGGCGACCGGCTCCTGGTGGCTCCTGCGGGACGACACGCGCCCGCTCCCCGCCGCCGGGCCGGCCCGCACCGAGCAGCCGATGTCCCTGTCGGCGGCCGACTACGGCCGGCTGCCGCCGCCCCTGTGGGGGCCGCTCCCGGTGGCGGCGCAGGCGGTGGACGGCGTGGTCACGCCCCCGCTGCCGCTGGTCGACGTGGTCGTGTTCGCCGCCAAGGGGGGAGGCCTGGCGGCCCGAACGGCGCACGACGGCAAGGAGAAGTGGCGGCTGCCCGACGTGTCGCCGAAGGCCGGCCTCCTCGCCCTGCCGGACCAGGGGTTCGTGGCCGCCGGCTCCGACGGCGCGCTCCTGCGCTTCGAGGCCTCCACCAGCAGGCGGTCGTGGAAGGTGGCGGGCGCCGACACGGGCCGCATCCTGGCCGCCGACGAGTCGGCCGTCTACCTGCTGACCCGCGATCGGCAGCTGCGCGCCGTGGACACGCTCGGTCGCAAGGTCCGCTGGACGGTGCGGCTGGCCCAGGGCGCCGTGCAGGGCGCCGGGCCGCTGGCCGCGGCCGGATCGGGCCGGCTCGTCGTGTCCGGAGCCGACGGCGACGTCCTCGCCCTCGACACCGCGACGGGAAACCGGGTCTGGTGGGCCAACGGCCAGGCGAAGTCGGCCGTCGCACCCCTCGTCGACAAGGACACCGCATATCTGGGCGGCCGGAACCTGACCGCCCGCGACCTCGCCGACGGAAAGGTGAAGTGGAAGGCGGACGAGGCGGAGCACGGCGCTCAGCCGGGTACCGCCGACTGGGGTCCGGCGGTCCCGTACGGCGACTACGTCATCGGCGTGCACGGCTCCGTGCTGAGCTGGGCGAGGACCGGCACCGGCCTCCCGTGGTCGAAGGTCCGCGGCGGCAAGAGCTCGTTGCCGAACACGCCTCCCGTGGTGCAGAGCCGCACGGTCTGGGCGGTCGAGGCGGGCGGGCACGGCGTGTCGGCCTACTCCGCCGAGCACGGCGCCCTGTACTGGACCTTGGCGCCCGAGTCGCAAGGACCCTGGGGCGTGTCCGGAGCCGGCAACCGCGTCTTCCTCGTCAACGACGGGAAGCTCACGGCCATGCCCAGCGTCGACTGAGGTCCCGCTGCCCGCGGCCCGGCCCGCGGCCCGGCCCGCGACCCCGCCCGCAGGAGCGCTCACCCGGTTCTCCCGCGCACCCGACCAGCGCTTAGGCTCGGTCCGCCACTTCACCGAACCCGGGGACCGCGCATGGAACGCCTACGCCAGGACGACCCGCCGTACATCGGGCCGTACGCGACCCTGGCCCGGCTCGACGCCGATTCCACCGAGCGCACCGTGCCCGAACGCCGCTACCTCGCGCGCACCGCCGACGGCGGGCGCACGGTCCTCGTCTGCCTGCCCCGGGCCGGCGCCGATCCCTCCCGCTGGGCGATCGAGGCCGAGTGGGCCCGCCGGCTGTCGGTGGCCCGGTTCCTCAACGTCGCCGAGGTGGGCGGGACGGCCGGATCCCCCTGGTACGCGGCCCCGTACACGCCCGTACTGCCGCTGCCGGCCGTGCTCGGCGCGTACGGCGGCCCGCTGCCCGAGAACCTCGTACGCGGGCTCGGCGCCGCGCTCGCGGAGGGGACGGCCGCCGCGCACGCCCAGGGCGTGACGCACGCGGGCCTGTCACCGGCAGCCGTACTGGTCACCCCGGGCGGCCCGCTGCTGACCTGCTTCGGTGCGGTACGGGCCGCCGCCCCCGACGGAACGCCGCGGACGGGGCTTCCCGGTCTCGACCCGGGCTGTCTGGCCGCGGAGGAGGCGGCGGGCGGCCCGCCCGGGCCGCTCGGGGACGTCTTCGCGCTCGGCGCCGTACTGGCGTACGCCTCGACCGGGCACACCGTGCCCGAGCAGGGCGAACTGCCGCCGGGGCTGCGGCGCCTGGTGGCCGCGTGCCTGGCGCGCGACCCGGGGGACCGGCCTTCGGCGCAGGAGCTGCTGCGCGAGCTCGCGGCGCCGGGCGCCCGTACCGGCCCCACGGAGGTCTCGCCGCTGCCGGGCGCCCGTACCGGCCCCACGGAGGTCTCGCCGCTGCCGGGCGCGACGGTCCTCGACCACGCGGCCCCCCTGCCGCTGCCGGGGCGCGTCGTCGCCGCGCTGGCGCACCAGTCCGCACGGCTGCTCGGCATGGAACTGGCCGCGGCGCAGGAGTCGTTCGCGCCGACCGGGAAGGCGCACTGACCCCGTGTCCCAGGCATCGCCCCCGACCTCCCCGAACCTTCCCTCCTCCCCGGACCTTCCCTCCTCCCCGCACGTCCCCCGTTCCCCGCTCGCGCCGCTCACCCATGAAGACCCGCAGGAGGTGGGCGGCTTCCGGCTGCTCGCCCGGCTGGGCAGCGGCGGCATGGGAACGGTGTACCTGGCCCGCTCGGCGGGCGGGCGCACGGTGGCCCTGAAGACCGTGCACACCCGGATCGCCGCCGACACCGCCTTCCGCACCCGGTTCCGGCTGGAGGCGGACGCGGCCCGCATCATCGGCGAGCGGTACGGCGCCCGCGTCTTCGGCTCCGACGCCCTGGCCGCGACCCCCTGGCTGGCCGCCGAGTACCTGATCGGACCGCAGCTGGACGAGGCGGTCCGCACCGGAGGCCCGCTGCCCGAGCCGGGTGTCCGGTCGCTGGGCGCGGACCTCGCCCGGGCGCTCGGCCTGCTGCACCGTTCGGACGTGGTGCACCGCGACCTCAAACCGTCCAACATCATGATCACGGCGGCCGGGCCCAAGGTCATCGACTTCGGTATCGCCCGCGCCCTCGGCGACGAGCGGCTGACGCGGATCGGCGCGGTGGCGGGCACGCCGGCGTACATGTCGCCCGAGCAGGCGGGCGGTCTCGAACACACCCCGGCGGGCGATGTGTTCGCGCTGGCCGGTGTCCTCGTCTTCGCGGCGAGCGGGCACGCCCCCTTCGGCGGCGGGCAGGCCGCCGATCTGCTCTACCGGGTGCGGTACGCGGAGCCCGACCTGAGCGGCGTACCGGTGGGACTGGCGACGCTGCTCGCCCGCTGCCTGGACAAGGACCCGGCGCGGCGGCCCACGACCGCCGAGCTGGCCCAGATGCTCGCGCCCGGCGACGGCCTCTTCGGGGACGGGCTGCCGCAGCCCGTCCTCGCGGACATCGCCCGGCGCAGCGCGCTGGTCTGGACCGAGCCCCCGCACCGGCTCCCGCCACCCGCTGCGGAACCCGGCGCGACAGGCGTCTCGCGACGCACCCTCCTCACGCTGGGCGCGGCCGCGGTCGGCGGCGCGGCCCTCGCCGGCGGCGGCCTGTGGGCCTGGCGGGCCAACCGCGCCCAGGACGGTTCACCGGACGCCCGGACCCCCCTGCAACCGGCCCCCGCTCCCCTGTGGACGCGCGACATCGCGCGCGCGAAGGAGGGCGCCGAGCCGATGAGCGTCGGCGGCATGCTCTTCGCGGTCGCGGGGATCACGGCCGTCGGCATCGACCCGCGGACGGGCGCACTCCGGCAGGACTACCGCATCACGGGGACCTGGCGGGTCGCCACCGACGGCACGGCGCTGTACGCGCTCAAGGAGCAGGACGCCCCTGACCCGGCGGCACTTGAGGTGCTGCTCCTTCCCCTGGAGTCCGGGAAGGAGCCGTCCCCCGTCGTGAAGCTGCCCGCGTTCGACGGCACCCACGTACTCAACCAGCTGCTGTGCGTGGACGGCGGCACGGCATACCTCCTCGCCAAGTCCGCCGCGGGCGACGCGTGGTTCCTGGTGGCGGCGAACCTGCAGTCCGGCCGCGAACTGTGGCGGAGGCCCGCGCCGGCCCCCGACAGCGCCCTCGTCACCCGGCACGTCCCGGCCGTGGTGCGCGGCATGCCGGTCAAGGGCGGGCTGCTCCTGTGCCGCCGCGCGGACGCGGGCGACACCCTGGCGCTGAGCCTGCACGACACCGCGGGCGGTGCGACGCGCTGGCAGAAGTCGCTGTCCGTCCCCGGTGCGGTGCCGCACCGTCTGGCCGCGGACGAGGACCACGTCTACCTGGGCACCGCGACCCTGCAGGCGGTGCGGCTCTCCGACGGCGCGCCGGCCTGGTCCTTCGGCAAGGACCGCGAGCAGGTGAAGAACCTGTACGGACAACGCCGCTACGGCATCCCCACCGTCCGCGACGGGGTCGTCTACACCGTCGAGGGCGCCGCGGGCATCGTCGCCGTGGACGCCCGTTCGGGCACCGAACGCTGGACGGAGCCCCCCGTGCAGGACGCGACCCCCAACGGAGACATCGCCCCGGTGGTATCCGCGGGCCACGTCTACACCATGGACAGCACCGGCATCCGCGCGGTCGACATCCGCACCCACCGCCCGGTCTGGCGCTACGAAACGCAGGCGGACACCCTGGCCTCCGACCCCGGGTCCACCCGGCTCTACGCGCGCGACATGACCAGACTGCACGCCTTCCGCATCGGCTGAGGGCCGTCCCGCGGTCCCCGGCGGGTGCGGGTCGCGGGACCCCTCGCGGGTCCGGCAGGTGGCCGGCGCGGCAACTCCGGCCCGGTGAAACCCGTTTCACGTGATGGACCGCTCGGGAGTGGTCTACGTTCGCGGTCTGCAGTTCGCGAGCTCCCCCGCCGAAAGACCACCCTCCGGAGGTCCCATCGTGTCCACGCCGCCCAGCCCGGACCCCATACCGCCGCGGCCGGCCCACCAGCCCGCGTACGGCCACCCGCAGCCCGGACCCCCCGGCGCCCCGGAATGGCCGGCACCCCCGCAGCCGCCCCGGAAGTGGCCCACCTCGGCGAAGGTGGTCACCGGGGCCGCGGCGGCGGTGCTGATCATCGTGGGGACGGTGCTGGTGACCACGTCCGTGACCGGTGGCTCCGAGAACACCGCCGCCCCGAAGACCGTGCCCATGCCCAGCCTCGTCGGGAAGGCGTTCACCGACATACCCGCCGACATCTCCACGCGTCAGTACGTCAACCAGCGCAGTGCGTTCGGCGGAACCGCCCCCGCGTCCGGCAACGTCATCTGCTTCCAGGAACCCGCCGCGGGCTCCCCCCTCACCGCCGCGCAGAACGTCTACGTCTACGTGGCCGAAGCCAGGGAAACCTGCCCGGCCCGGCTCGGTGACCTGCGCCCGCAGCCCACTGCGACCCCCGCTGCGACCCCGACGGCGGCCCCCGCCCTCGACCCGACGGCGGAGGCGGCCCTGGCCAAGATCATGGCTCCCTCCATCGTCGAGAAGCAGTGGAAGGAGATGAAGGCGGAGGACAGGAAGAGCATGTGCGACGCCTACACGACGTACGGCGCCGACTTCGTGGTGGCCATGTTCACCTCCGGGATCAAGCCCGGCACCGATGGCTACGCGTTCAAGGACGTCCTCGCCGACGCGTTCAGGGCCTCCCTCGCCAAGAACTGCTGACCGGGTCAGCGGAACACCGTTGACCCGGTCACCCGTCGCCCACGCCCACCGACCGGGCTTCGGCCCTGCTCGGCTAGATGTCGCGGAAGATCTCGATCTGGGCGCCCACCGAGTTGAGGCGCTCGGCGAGTTCCTCGTAGCCGCGGTTGATGACGTAGACGTTGCGCAGGACCGAGGTGCCTTCGGCGGCCATCATCGCCAGGAGGACGACCACCGCCGGGCGGAGGGCCGGCGGGCACATCATCTCCGCCGCGCGCCAGCGCGTCGGGCCCTCGACCAGGACGCGGTGGGGGTCCAGGAGCTGGAGGCGGCCGCCGAGGCGGTTGAGGTCCGTCAGGTAGATGGCCCGGTTGTCGTACACCCAGTCGTGGATCAGCGTCTGGCCCTGGGCCGCGGCCGCGATGGCCGCGAAGAACGGGACGTTGTCGATGTTCAGCCCGGGGAACGGCATCGGGTGGATCTTGTCGATCGGGGCTTCGAGCTTCGAGGGGCGGACCGTCAGGTCGACCAGGCGGGTGCGGCCGTTGTCCGCCGTGTACTCCGCCGAGCGGTCGTGGTCGAGGCCCATCTCCTCCAGCACCGCGAGCTCGATCTCCATGAACTCGATCGGGACGCGGCGGATCGTCAGCTCGGACTCCGTGACCACCGCGGCGGCGACCAGGCTCATCGCCTCGACCGGGTCCTCGGAGGGGGAGTAGTCCACGTCCACGTCGATGTTCGGGACGCCGTGGACGGTCAGCGTCGTCGTGCCGATGCCGTCCACGCGCACACCGAGCGCCTCCAGGAAGAAGCACAGGTCCTGGACCATGTAGTTGGAGGAGGCGTTGCGGATGACCGTGGCGCCGTCGTGCCGGGCGGCGGCCAGCAGCGCGTTCTCGGTGACCGTGTCCCCGCGCTCGGTCAGCACGATCGGGCGGCCGGGGGAGACCCCCGCCTCCACCTTCGCGTGGTAGATGCCCTCGGTCGCCGTGATGTCCAGGCCGAAGCGGCGCAGGGCGATCATGTGCGGCTCGATGGTGCGGGTGCCGAGGTCGCAGCCGCCGGCGTACGGCAGGCGGAACTGGTCCATCCGGTGCAGCAGCGGGCCCAGGAACATGATGATGCTCCGGGTGCGCCGGGCCGCGTCCGCGTCCATGGCGTCCATGTCGAGGCGGGCCGGCGGGACGATCTCCAGGTCCACGCCCTCGTTGATCCAGCGGGTGCGGACGCCGATGGAGTTCAGGACTTCGAGGAGCCGGTAGACCTCCTCGATGCGGGCGACCCGGCGCAGCACCGTACGGCCCTTGTTGAGCAGCGAGGCGCACAGCAGCGCCACGCAGGCGTTCTTGCTCGTCTTGACGTCGATGGCGCCGGACAGGCGGCGGCCGCCGACGACCCGCAGGTGCATCGGGCCGGCGTAGCCCAGAGAGACGATCTCGCTGTCGAGGGCTTCACCGATTCGGGCGATCATCTCAAGGCTGATGTTCTGGTTGCCGCGCTCGATCCGGTTCACGGCGCTCTGGCTGGTGCCCAGCGCGTCCGCGAGTTGACTCTGCGTCCAGCCCCGGTGCTGCCGGGCGTCACGGATGAGCTTGCCGATGCGTACGAGGTAGTCGTCTGCCATGGATGCACCGTATCTCAGATATGAGATGCCCCCTGCGTCGGGTGTGGCAGACGGGTGTTACCGACCGTCAGATGCCCGGCGTGTCGCTTCCACCCGTCTCCCGACGCATCACTTCAATTATGGACATCCCCCTCATTATGCAGATTTAGTGTCCACATGCATGGTGGCGGCCTCCGTGTACCGCCGCGTACGCCGCCGGGCGCGGTCCGGATCCCGCGCGCGCCGCCCGGGCCACCGCGGCGCGGCCCGCCTGCGAGTCCGCGTCGTGCACCACCCGGCCGCCGACCAGGGTCATCCGTACGCCGGTTCCGCTGATGTCGGCCACCGGACAGCGGGTCACATCCCGGTCCAGCAGCACCAGGTCCGCGGCCTTGCCCTGCTCCACCGTCCCCGTCAGCCCCTCCTGCCGCAGCTGCCACGCCGTCCCGGCCGTGTGCATCCGCAGCACCGAGGTCCGGCTGAGCCCCTCCAGTTCGCGGTACAGCTCACCCGTCCCGTGCGCGCCCTGCCGGTCGATCGCCGTCCGCAGCTGGTTCCACACCTGGAGCGCGTCCACCGGCCAGTCCGAGCCGCCGGTCAGCCGGGCCCCCGCCCGCTCCAGGCTGCGCGCCGGGTACATCCACCGGTGGCGCCGCGGGCCGATGTAGGGAAGCAGCGCGTCCATCGTCCAGGTGTCCTCGGCCGCCCACTGGAGCTGCATGCAGGCCGCGACGCCCAGCTGGGCGAAGCGCCGCAGGTCCGCCGGGTCCACGATCTGCAGATGGGCGATCGCGTTGCGCGCGTCCCGCTGCCCGGTCACCCGGTGGGCGTAGGCGTACCCGTCCAATGCCGTACGGACCGCCCGGTCTCCGAGCCCGTGGGCGTGCAGCTGCCAGCCGGCCTTGTTGAAGGCGGCCGTCAGGCGGCCGTAGTCGGCCGCCGAGGTGTAGAGCTCGCCCCGGTTCGCCGTCGGCTTCCCGTTGCCGTCCAGGTACGGCTCCAGCAGCGCGGCCGTCTGCGCCGGGTACTCGATGACCCCGTCCAGGAACACCTTGACCATCCCGAACCGCAGGCCCCGCACCCCCTCGAACTCCTTGCGCAGGCCGCGCGCGTACGCCAGCGAGCCCGCCGGGTCCTTCGTCTGCCCGGCATCGAGCCGGATCGCGGGCACGATCCGCTGCGGCAGCTTCCCCGCCGCCGCGAGGGCCTGGTAGAGCTCCAGCTCGTGCCGCCCGACCAGGGCGTCCATCATCGTGGTGACCCCGGAGGCCGCCGCCAGCTCCAGCACCTTCGCGCAGGCCGCGACCAGTTCGGCCCGGGAGGGCTCCGGGATGTGCCGCTTCACCAGGTCCTGCGCGTCGTCCTTCAGGACACCCGTCGGCTGCCCGTCCGCCCCCTTCACGATCCGTCCGCCGACCGGGTCCGGGGTGGCCGCGGTGATCCCGGCGATGTCCAGGGCCCGCCGGTTGGCCCAGAGGTTGTGCCCGTCGCCGCCGACCAGAGCGACCGGCCTGCGGGTGGCCAGCGCGTCCAGCATCGAGTGGTGCGGCACGCTCCCGGTCGGCAGCAGCCCGACCGGATTCCAGTCCTCCACCACCAGCCAGCGGTCCGGCTCCGCGTCCGCGCCCCCGGTGTCGGCGAGGAAGCCGGCCAGCAGCTCCCGGAGCTCGGGCAGCGTGGTCTCGGCCCCCTCCAGCGAGGGCCGCAGCGACCGGTCGCCGGCCCCCAGCGGGTGCACGTGGCCGTCGTGGATGCCGCTCATCACCGTGTTCCCGCGGGCGTCGACGACCTCGGTGTCCCGCCCGACGTGCCGGCGCACCGCCGAACCGCTCCCGGTCGCCAGGATCTTCCCGTCCCGCCCGACCGCCACCGCCTCGACCGGCGCCCCGCCGCCCGCCGCCCCGGTGAACACCCGGGCGTTGTGGATGACCAGGGCGGCCGAGCCGCGCCCGCCGGAGGAGGCGGCCGCCGCCGCGGGGCCCGCGCCCAGCAGACCGGCGGCGCCCGCCGCCCCGACGGCGCCGACGGCTCCGAGAAGGCCCCGGCGGGACAAGGGGGAAGAGAAGGAAGCAGAGGTCATGGCCACTCCAAACGTCGGTGTGGCCAGGACACTGTTTGATTAACCCCTTAACCAGAACCCGCCGCGGCCGACGAAATCCGCACCGCCGTCCGTACGATGACCCCGTGCCCGGCCCCGGACCGACCATCGCCGACATCGCGCGCGCCGCGGAGGTCTCCACCGCGACCGTCTCGCACGCGCTGGGCGGCACCGGCCGCGTCGGCGAGTCCACTCGCCGCCGGGTCCGCGAGGTGGCGGCCGCCCTCGGCTACAGCGCCCGCCGCGGCCCCCGCACCCGTACGCTCGGCCTCGCCGTCACCACGTACGCGGGCTCCCCCTGGAACTACGTCGAGATCGCCTACTTCTCCCGGCTGCTGACCGCTGCCACCGCGGCCGCCCACGCCCGCGGCTACGCCCTCACCCTGCTGCCCGCCGACCGGGGCGCCGAGCCGCTGTGGCACGACCTCGCCGTCGACGGGATGCTGCTGCTCGACAGCCCGGCCGGGGATCCGGTCCTCCGCGCCCTGCGGGCCCGCGGTCTGCCGGTGGTCTTCGACGGCCGGCCCCCCGACCCCCGGCCCGGGGACGTATGGGTGGACAACGACCACGAGGCCGCCACCCGCGAGGTCCTCGACCACCTCGCCGCCGCCGGGGCCACGCGGATCGCGCTGCACTCCGCGTACGGCCGCGAGTACTACACCGAGGCCGTCACCTCGGCCTACGCCCGCTGGTGCGCCGAGCGCGGGATGGCCGGGCTGGTGGTCGCGTTCGACCCGGAGGACGCCGCCGGCCACGCCTTCGACCCCGTCTTCGCCGCGCCCGGCCGCCCCCGCCCCGACGCCGTGTACTGCGTGTACGACCCGGGCGGGCGCCAGGTGCTGGCCGCCGCCGCCCGGCACGGGCTGCGGATACCGCACGAGCTGCTGCTCGTCTGCGCGAGCGAGGACCCCTCGTACGCGGCGGGCGACCCGCCCGTGAGCACCGTGACCCTGTGCCCGGAGGTGATCGGGGAGAGCGCCGTCGGCGCACTGGTGGCGCTGCTGGAGTCACCGCGGGGAGCGGAGCCCGGCCAGCTGACCGTCCCGGCCGCGCTGACGGTGCGTACGTCCTCCCGTCCGCACGGGGGCATGCCCGGACTGTGATCCGGCCCATTGTCCGGTCTCGTCGAAGACAGTCGGTGACGGCCAGTGCCATGCAAGGATCCCGCTCATGATGCCGAAGCCGACTCTGACGGAGCGCCACTCTCCTCGGGTCGTGTTCACCTCCCCAGCTGACCCCTGGCTGGCGTCGGAGACGGCCGCGCTCGTGCAGCGGAACGGTCTGGTCCTGCGGCTGGACGGCCGTGAAATGCGGGATGCCGCGTCTGTCTTCCGCACGTTCGAACGGGAGCTCTCGTTCGTCGGCCACTTCGGCCACAACACGTACGGCGTCGAGGTCCGCTGCCCTTGTGCTTGAGGGGGTCCAGGCCCAACAACCGGACCGCCGTGTCCTCGGCGACCAGTTCGTGGTGCCAGAGGAGGTGGAACAGTGCGGGCAGCGTCGCGAAGACCTCCCGCAGGCGGTCCGCAGCCGTGCTTAGTCCGGAGGGTGCCGACGCTCCCGCAGCCCGTCGTGCCAGTGCAGCCAGAAGGTGCAGACCCGCAAGATCCACCCCGGCCGGTATGGCCACCCAGAACCCCCAGCGGGATGGCCCGCACGACCGGGTTCGCTGAGACGGAAGGCCGAACGACTGGGTTCGGTGAGCAAACGCCTCGATTGGATGAGAGCGGTCACCCGGACTGTGATCTGGCCCATGCCGTGCATGACCAGGGCGCGGCAATGCACTAGAGTTATCTCGACATCGAGATATCTGCCGAAGGCGTACCGCAGCCGCCCCTGCTGGTAAGGCTCACCTAACTTAGCCTTACCTTAGCGGATTGGCCACAGGGCGTGGCGGCAGGATTGCGGTAAAACGCGCGAATTTCATGCATGAAGGAGACTGTCGTGTCGGCGAACAGCTTCGACGCCCGCAGCACGCTGCAGGTGGGCGACGAGTCGTACGAGATCTTCCGGCTGGACAAGGTTGAGGGCGCTGCCCGCCTTCCCTACAGCCTGAAGGTGCTGCTGGAGAACCTGCTCCGCACCGAGGACGGCGCGAACATCACCGCCGACCACATCCGGTCGCTCGGCAACTGGGACTCGCAGGCCCAGCCCAGCGAGGAGATCCAGTTCACGCCGGCCCGCGTGATCATGCAGGACTTCACCGGCGTCCCCTGCGTCGTCGACCTCGCCACCATGCGCGAGGCCGTGAAGGCCCTCGGCGGCGACCCGGCGAAGATCAACCCGCTCTCGCCCGCCGAGATGGTCATCGACCACTCGGTCATCGCCGACAAGTTCGGCACGAAGGACGCCTTCGCGCAGAACGTCGAGCTGGAGTACGGCCGCAACAAGGAGCGCTACCAGTTCCTGCGCTGGGGCCAGACCGCCTTCGACGACTTCAAGGTCGTCCCCCCGGGCACCGGCATCGTCCACCAGGTCAACATCGAGCACCTGGCCCGCACGGTCATGGTCCGGAACGGCCAGGCGTACCCCGACACCCTCGTCGGCACCGACTCGCACACCACCATGGTCAACGGCCTCGGCGTGCTCGGCTGGGGCGTCGGCGGCATCGAGGCCGAGGCCGCGATGCTCGGCCAGCCGGTCTCCATGCTGATCCCGCGCGTCGTCGGCTTCAAGCTGACCGGCGAGCTGCCGACCGGCACCACCGCGACCGACCTCGTGCTGACCATCACCGAGATGCTCCGCAAGCACGGCGTCGTCGGCAAGTTCGTCGAGTTCTACGGCGAGGGCGTCGCCGCCACCTCGCTGGCGAACCGCGCCACCATCGGCAACATGTCGCCGGAGTTCGGCTCCACCGCCGCGATCTTCCCGATCGACGACGAGACCCTGAAGTACCTGCGCCTGACCGGCCGCGACGCCCAGCAGGTCGCGCTCGTCGAGGCGTACGCCAAGGAGCAGGGCCTGTGGCTGGACCCGGCCGCCGAGCCGGACTTCTCCGAGAAGCTGGAGCTCGACCTCTCCACGGTCGTCCCCTCCATCGCCGGCCCGAAGCGCCCGCAGGACCGCATCGTCCTCGCCAACGCCTCGCAGCAGTTCGCGCAGGACGTGCGCAACTACGTCAGCGACGACGAGGAGGCCGGCAAGGAGTCCTTCCCGGCGTCCGACGCCCCGGCGTCCTCCAACGGTGTGCCCACCAAGCCCACCCTGGTGACCCTGGCCGACGGCACCTCCTTCGAGATCGACCACGGCGCCGTCACCGTCGCCGCGATCACCTCCTGCACCAACACCTCGAACCCCTACGTCATGGTCGCCGCGGCGCTCGTGGCCAAGAAGGCGTCCGAGAAGGGCCTGACCCGCAAGCCCTGGGTCAAGACCACCCTGGCCCCCGGTTCGAAGGTCGTCACCGACTACTTCGACAAGGCCGGCCTGACCCCGTACCTGGACAAGATGGGCTTCAACCTCGTCGGGTACGGCTGCACCACCTGCATCGGCAACTCCGGTCCGCTGGACGAGGAGATCTCGAAGGCGATCAACGAGGCCGACCTCGCGGTCACCTCGGTGCTCTCGGGCAACCGCAACTTCGAGGGCCGCATCAACCCCGACGTCAAGATGAACTACCTGGCCTCCCCGCCGCTGGTCGTCGCGTACGCCATCGCGGGCTCCATGAAGGTGGACATCACCAAGGACGCCCTGGGCACGGACACCGACGGCAAGCCGGTCTTCCTCGCGGACATCTGGCCCTCCGAGGCCGAGGTCAACGACGTCGTGGCGAACGCCATCGGCGAGGACATGTTCAGCAAGTCCTACCAGGACGTCTTCGCGGGCGACGCCCAGTGGCAGGCGCTGTCGATCCCGACGGGCAACACCTTCGAGTGGGACCCGCAGTCGACCTACGTGCGCAAGCCCCCTTACTTCGAGGGCATGACGATGGAGACCACCCCGGTCTCCGACATCGCCGGCGCGCGCGTGCTGGCGAAGCTGGGCGACTCGGTCACCACCGACCACATCTCCCCGGCCGGTGCGATCAAGGCCGACACCCCGGCCGGCAAGTACCTCACCGAGCACGGCGTCGAGCGCCGCGACTTCAACTCGTACGGTTCCCGCCGCGGCAACCACGAGGTCATGATCCGCGGTACCTTCGCCAACATCCGCCTGCGCAACCAGATCGCCGAGGGCACCGAGGGCGGCTTCACCCGCGACTTCACCGTCGAGGGCGCGCCGGTCGCGTTCATCTACGACGCCTCCCAGAACTACCAGGCCGCCGGCATCCCGCTGGTCATCCTGGCGGGCAAGGAGTACGGCTCGGGCTCGTCCCGCGACTGGGCCGCCAAGGGCACCGCGCTGCTCGGCGTCAAGGCCGTCATCGCCGAGTCCTACGAGCGCATCCACCGCTCGAACCTGATCGGCATGGGCGTGCTCCCGCTCCAGTTCCCGGAGGGCGCCTCGGCCGCCTCCCTGGGCCTCACCGGCGAGGAGACCTTCTCCTTCACCGGTGTGGAGGAGCTGAACAACGGCACCACCCCGCGCACCGTCAAGGTCACCACCGACACCGGTGTGGAGTTCGACGCGGTCGTCCGCATCGACACCCCCGGTGAGGCGGACTACTACCGCAACGGCGGCATCATGCAGTACGTGCTCCGCAACCTCATCCGAGGCTGACGGCAGTAGCGGCACCAAAGGGCCGTATCCCCGTTAAGGGGATACGGCCCTTCCGCTTTTTTCCGGACCGGGCCAGGTTTCGGGGAGGTCTCAACTCGGAAAAGCTGACGGACAACCGTGTGCATGATCTTGCTCACATGAACGGAAGTGGACTATACCTGTGCCTCGTCCGGATCATCGCGTTACGAGCGGCACCGGACCGGGGGACGGCGGGGACCTGCGGTGATGTCCGTACGTGCGGTGACCGCCGCTGTTTCCGGCCTCCTTCACACTTCTGACGAAGGCGAGGACATGAGCATGGGATCCACTGGTGAGGGCCTCGGCCGCCGTGACCTGATCAAGCGCTCCGCAGCGCTGGGACTGATCTCGGTGCCCACGATGAGCTTCCTGTCCGCCTGCGCCTCCGGCGGCGAGGACACCACGAAGGGCCCGGACAAGGGTGCGGTGACCAAGGAGAACCCGTTCGGCGTCGCCAAGGGCGGCAAGCTGGACGTCGTCGTCTTCAAGGGCGGCTTCGGCGACGACTACGCGAAGGCCTGGGAAGCCGCCTTCGACAAGAAGTGGGGCACCACCAGCTCCCACCTGGGCACCCAGGAGATCGCCGCGAAACTCCAGCCCCGCTTCAACGGCGGCAACCCGCCGGACGTCATCGACGACTCCGGCGCCCAGCAGATCAAGGTCGACGTCCTCGCCAAGGGCGGCCAGCTCGCCGAGCTCACCCCGGTGCTCGACGCGCCCTCGCTCGACGACCCCGCCAAGAAGGTCCGGGACATGCTCATCCCCGGCACCGTCGAACAGGGCACCCAGGGCGGCAAGTTCGTCGCCCTCTACTACGTCTACACCGTGTTCGGCTTCTGGTACTCGGGCAAGCTCTTCAAGGAGAAGGGCTGGGCCGAGCCGAAGACCTGGGACGAGTTCCTGGACATCTGCACCAAGGCCAAGGCGGCCGGCATCGGCGGACTCGCCCACCAGGGCAAGTACCCGTACTACATCAACGTCGTCATCATGGACCTGATCGCCAAGAAGGGCGGTCTGGAGGCCATGAAGGCGATCGACAACCTGGAGCCGAACGCCTTCGAGGGCAACCCCGCCGCCCTCGCCGCCGTCGAGGCGGTCTACGAGGTCGTCGAGAAGGACCTGCTGATGGCCGGCACCAACGGCCTCACCCACACGGAGTCCCAGACCGCCTGGAACCAGTACAAGGCGGCCTTCATCCCCTCCGGCTCCTGGCTGGAGAACGAGCAGCTCAAGCAGACCCCGGACGACTTCGACATGAAGTTCCTGCCGGTTCCGACCCTCGCCGACAGCAAGCTGCCCTTCGAGGCCATCCGGGCCGGCGCCGGCGAGCCCTTCATCGTCCCGGAGAAGGCCGCCAACAAGGCCGGCGGCCTGGAGTTCCTCCGCTCGATGCTGTCGCGCGAATGGTCGACCCTCTTCGCCCAGCAGGCCAACTCCCTCACCGTGGTCAAGGACGGCGTCGACCCGAACGTCAAGCTGCGCCCGGGCACGGCCTCGGCGGTCGCGGCCGTCAAGACCGCCGGGACGAACACCTTCAACTACCTGTACCCCGACTGGTACAGCGAAATGGACACCGAGATCCAGAACGCGTCCAATGAGCTGATGGCCAAGCGGATCCAGCCAAAGGAATGGATCAAGCGGGCCCAGGCTGCGGTAGACAAGGCTGCCAAGGACCCGAACGCCAAGAACAACCACCGCAGCTGACATCGTCCAAGGGGCGGACACCATGAGCCAAGTAGCCCGGGGCAAGGGAAGGACCGGCTTCATCGCCGGCTTCCTCTTCCTGCCGCTCGCGCTGTACCTGACTTTCGTCATCTGGCCGTACGTTCAGACGTTCGGCTACTCCTTCACCAACTGGTCCGGACAGTCGCCCACGTTCGACTTCGTCGGCCTGGACAACTACTCCGCGCTGATGGAGGACGAGGTCTTCCGCGGAGCCCTCTGGCACAACCTGCTGCTCCTGGTGTTCGTCCCGACCATCACCATCCTGCTGGCCCTCTTCTTCGCCTTCATGGTGAACGCGGGAGGGCGCAGCGGGGCGGGCGGGGTGCGGGGCGTCCGAGGCTCCTCCGTCTACAAGATCGTCTACTTCTTCCCGCAGGTCCTGTCGCTCGCCATCCTCGCCGTGCTGTTCGGCGCCGTGTACCGCAGCGACGAGGGCGGCCTGCTGAACGGATTCCTCACCAAGCTGGGCCTGGTGGACCCGGCCCACCCCGTCGAATGGCTGAACCAGCCGAACCTCGTGCTGTGGTGCCTGCTCCTGGTGGTCGTCTGGCACGGGGTCGGCTTCTACCTGGTGCTCTTCTCGGCCGCCATGCAGTCCGTGCCCAAGGACATCTACGAGGCCGCCCTGCTCGACGGCGCCGGGCGCGCCCAGACCTTCCTCAAGGTCACCCTGCCCCTGCTGTGGGACTCCGTGCAGACCTCCGCGGTCTACCTGGGCATCGCCGCCATGGACATGTTCGTACTGGTGTCGACCATGACCTCCGGCCAGTTCGGCGGCGGCCCCGACCACCACAGCGAGGTCATGGCCACGGTGCTGATGCGCAACTTCCTGTACTTCGGCAAGAGCGGCTACGCCTGCGCCATGGGCGTCGTCATGCTCGTCCTGACCATGATCCTCTCCGTCGTCACGCTGCGCGCCACCCGCCGCGAGCGCATCGAGTTCTGAGCGGAGTTCCACGATGACTGCAGAATCCACGGTGATCAAGGCGCCGGGCGAGGCCTCGGCCGAACGCGCCGGCGGCAGCGGCCGCCCCGGGCAGGGCGCGAAGCGCGGCTCCGACGGCATGGTGCTGAACGTCTTCTCCCACGGGTTCCTCGCCGTCTGGGCGATACTGATCGTCCTGCCCCTGATCTGGCTGGCGCTCGGCTCGTTCAAGACCGACGCCCAGATCGGCGGCTCGGCCCTCAGCTGGCCCTCCAACTGGCATTTCGACGCGTTCTCCCGGGCCTGGGACAAGGGCATCGGCGACTACTTCGCCCACACGCTGATCGTGATGGTGTTCTCGGTCCCGCTGACCATGCTGCTCGGCTCGATGGCGGCGTACGTGCTGGCCCGCTACCCCTTCCCGGGGAACCGGCTCTTCTACTACTTCTTCGTCAGCGGGGCCATGTTCCCCGTGTTCCTGGCGCTCGTCCCGCTGTTCTTCATGGTCAAGCGCCTGGACATGCTCAACACGTACCAGGGTCTGATCCTGGTCTACGTGGCCTACTCGATGCCCTTCACCGTCTTCTTCATGCACTCCTTCTTCCGCACGCTGCCGACGGCCGTGCACGAGGCGGCGGTGATCGACGGGGCCTCCGACACCCGGATCTTCTTCCAGGTGATGCTGCCGATGGCCAAGCCCGGCCTGATCAGCGTCGGGATATTCAATGTCCTGGGGCAGTGGAACCAGTACATCCTGCCGTCGGTGCTGATGCAGCCGCAGACCGGATCGGACCCCGAGCGCTACATGCTCACCCAGGGCCTGATCCAGCTGCAGTACCAGATGGGGTACGAGACGGACCTGCCGGTGCTGTTCGCCGGTGTGACCATCGCGATGATCCCGATGCTGGTGGTCTACCTGTCCTTCCAGCGGCAGATCCAGGCCGGCCTGACCTCGTCCACCCTCAAGTAGCCGAGGCCGAGGGGTCGGGCACGACCGACCAGCTGACCGCCGAGACGGACGGGTCGAGCGAGAGGTTGCTGACCGCCTCCTCCAGCATCCGGCCCCCCGCCGCCCCTTCGGCGGTCAGCAGCGCGGACACCGTGACCAGGCCGGCCCCCGGGCCGTCCTGGCTGCGGATCGAGCGCAGCGTGTAGCCGGGCCGGCCGAGGGCGTCGACCAGCCGGTGGCGGATGTGGGCCTCCTCCGCCTCCAGGCACACGGCCTCGAAGTGGAAGTCGGTGGCCACCTCCGCCCCGCCGCGCGGTTCGCGGTCCAGGCGCCGGCCCAGCGGGCGCAGCAGGAGGTTGGCCCCCACGACGCCCGCCGTGCCGAAGGCAGCGAGGACGAACATCCCGGTGCCGGCCAGGCAGCCCACGGCCGCCGAACACCACAGGGTGGCGGCCGTGTTCAAGCCTCGTACGCTCAGCCCGTCGCGCATGATCACTCCGGCGCCGAGGAAGCCGATGCCCGAGACGATCTGGGCCGCGACCCGGGAGCCGTCGTACTGGACCTCCGAGACGGCGCCGATGAACCCGTACTGCGAGAGCAGTACGAACAGCGCCGCGCCGCCCGCCACCAGGGCGTTCGTGCGCAGTCCGGCCATCCGGGCCCGCCACTGGCGCTCCAGGCCGATGGCCGCCCCGAAGCCGAGCGCGGCGGCCAGGTGCCCGGCCATCTCCCATTCGTTGAGCAGCATCGGTCTCCCCCTCCTCGGCGCGGCCGGTTACAGCCAGGTGCCGAACTTGCGGATGTACAGGGTCTTCAGGAGCTGGGTGAGCGTGCAGTACGCCAGCAGCACGCCGATCAGCCACGGGAAGTAGCTCGCCGGCAGGGCCACGAAGCCCAGCGAGGAAGCCAGCGGCGAGAAGGGCAGGTAGAGCCCGGTCAGCACCGCGAGGACCGTCATCACCATCACCGGCCACGAGGCGCGGGACTGGATGAACGGGATCTTCCGGGTACGGATCATGTGGACGATCAGGGTCTGCGAGAGCAGGCCCTCGATGAACCAGCCGGACTGGAACAGCGCCTGGTGCGCCGCGCTGTCGGCCGCGAACACGTTCCACATGATCACGAACATGGCGATGTCGAAGATCGAGCTGATCGGGCCGATGCAGACCATGAACCGGCCGATGCCCTTGGCGTCCCAGTTGCGGGGCTTGCGCAGGTACTCCTCGTCCATCCGGTCCCACGGCGTCGCCAGCTGGGAGATGTCGTAGACCAGGTTCTGCACCAGGAGCATGATCGCGAGCATCGGCTGGAAGGGGATGAACGCGCTCGCCACCAGGACCGAGAAGACGTTGCCGAAGTTCGACGAGGCCGTCATCTTGATGTACTTGATCGTGTTGCCGAAGGTGGTCCGGCCCTGGATCACGCCCTGCTCCAGGACGGTCAGGTCCTTCTCCAGCAGGATGATGTCCGCCGACTCCTTGGCGATGTCGACCGCCGTGTCGACGGAGATGCCGACGTCCGCGTCGCGCAGCGCGGCGGCGTCGTTGATGCCGTCCCCGAGGAAGCCGACGGTGTGCCCGTCCGCCTGCAGGGCGCGTACGATCCGGGCCTTCTGGACCGGGTTGACCTTGGCGAAGACCGTCGTACGGGCGGCCAGCGCGCGCAGCGCCGCGTCGTCGAGGGCGTCGGTCTCGGGGCCGAGCACCACGCGCCCGACGTCGATGCCGACGTCCGCGCAGACCCGGGCGGCCACGAGGTCGTTGTCGCCGGTGACGACCTTGACCGCGATGCCCTTGTCGGCCAGGGCCTGCAGCGCCCGCGCGGCGTCGGCCTTCGGCGGGTCGAGGAAGGCCAGGAAGCCGACCAGGGTGAGGCGGTCCTCGTCCGCGACGGAGTAGGTCTCGCGCGGGGTGCTCATCGTGCGGGTGGCGACGGCGAGGACGCGCAGGCCCCGGCGGTTGTTCTCCTCGGCGATGCGGGTGACGTGGGCACGCAGCTGATCGGTGAGCTCGACCGTCTCGCCGCGGTCGCGCATGTGGGTGCACAGGTCCAGGACCTCCTCCACCGCGCCCTTGGTGATCATCACGTGCTCGGGGCGGCCGAGGCCGCCGACGATGCTGTTGCGGTCCAGGACCACGGACATCCGGCGGCGGGCGAAGTCGAAGGGGATCTCGTCGACCATCGAGAACCGTGCGTCGACGACAACCTCCTCGGCCTCGTCCACGCGGTTGATGACCGCCTGGTCCATCAGGTTCTTCAGACCGGTCTGGAAGTGGGAGTTGAGGTACCCGTACTCCAGGACCTCGCCGTCCTCGTTGCCGTGCACGTCCAGGTAGCGGTCCAGGACGATCCGGTCCTCGGTGAGGGTGCCGGTCTTGTCCGTGCAGAGCACGTCCATGGCGCCCAGGTTCTGGATCGCGTTGAGGCGCTTGACGACGACCTTGCGCCGGGACATGGCGACCGCGCCGCGCGCCAGGTTGGCGGAGACGACCATCGGGAGCATCTCGGGGGTCAGACCGACGGCGACGGCGATGCCGAAGAGGAAGGCCTCGTTCCAGTCGCCCTTGGTGAGGCCGTTGATCGCGAACACGACCGGGACCATGACCAGCATGAAGCGGATCAGCAGGAAGCTGACCTTGCGCACGCCGTTGTCGAAGTTGGTCTGCGGGCGCTCGCCGACCAGCGAGCCGGCCATCGAGCCGAACCAGGTGTCGGCGCCGGTGGCGACGACCACGCCGGTGGCGGTGCCGGAGGTGACCGAAGTCCCCATCAGGCAGAGGTTGTCGGCCTCGACCGGGTCGGTGGTCTCGGACTGGCCCCGGTCGTCCGTACGCGTGTCGGCCTTGGCGACGGGCAGGGACTCGCCGGACAGCGCGGCCTGGCCGACCATCAGGTCCTTGGAGGTGATGAGCCGCAGGTCGGCGGGGATCAGGTCGCCGGCGGCCAGTTTCACCACGTCGCCCGGGACCACCTGGTCCATGGGCACCTCGAAGGTGGTCGGCGCGGAGCCGCTGCCGGCCCGGCGCTGCACCGCGCAGGTGGTGGTGACGAGCCTCTTGAGCGCGTCGGCGGCCCGGCCGGAGCGGAACTCCTGCCAGAAGCGCAGCAGCCCGCTGATCGCCACCATCACGGAGAGGATGACGACGCCCGGATCGGCCGGGTCCTGCCACCACATGACGGCGGCCAGGAAAACGAGGACGCCGATGAAGGGGTTCCAGAACGCCTTCGCCAGCTGGAACCACCAGCGCGGGGCGCGCTCGTGGGCGACGACGTTGGCGCCGTGCCGCTCCAGGCGCAGGGCCGCCTCGGCGTGCGTGAGGCCGCTGCGGGAGGCGTCGACCTCCTGGAGGACCCGGACGCCCGGGCTGGCGCTGAATCCGGCGAGCCGCTCGCCGGCGATGCGGGTACGGCCCTCCAGCTCGGCGGCCTTGCGCTCGCGGCGGCCCTTGCCCGGCGGTGCGAGCTTGGTCGGGGTACGGGGGGTGAGCATGGTCATGACGAATACCTCCCTCCACCGCGTCCGGGCAGCGCGAAGCCGCACGGTCACGTGGAGTGATCGCGGGTCGGCGCGCGGCGGCGCGAAACGCCGCCGGGCACGCCGAGGGGCATGGATGACGCACGCCCGGACGGAAGGGCCGGGGCATGCGGAAGGAAAGGGAGGGGGGAAAGATGAAGGAATGCAGAACCGCACGCGGGCGGCGGGATGTGCCGCAGCCACGCCGTGAAGATCACGGCCGTGCGCACTCAGGGAAAGATCGGCCGATCAGGTCAGCCGACGAGAGCGCTGCAAGGACTTCGATCGGGACTCATCCCGAACACCTCCTTGCGTAGCGCCGTCATTGCGAGGCAGCCGATCCGGCTCGAAAGCCGCAGAGAACCGGTTGCCTCAGCGACCGTAACACGATCCAGAGGGATGTCTCTCATACTTATGACCGGTAGTGGCCGATTCGTTCTGTGTCAGCCTCTTGACGTCTGGAGGGCCAAAGGCTCGACTTAAGGTTCACAAGTTGGAGAGACGCCGGGGTCTCGGAGCACCAAGCCGCGACCGCCGGCTCGGGGGGCGACGGCCAGCCGTCGCTAATGGGCAGGAGTGGATGAGTCGTGCAGACTCCCGGATCGCAGTCTTCGCTGCACCGCGCGAATCTCGAACGGGTCGTGCGGGCGGTGCGGCTCGCGGGTTCGCTGACCCAGGCGGAGATCGCCCGGTCCACCGGACTGTCGGCGGCCACGGTCTCCAACATCGTCCGCGAGCTCAAGGACGGTGGGACCGTCGAGGTCACGGACACCTCGGCGGGCGGACGCCGCGCACGCAGCGTCTCGCTCAGCGGTGACGCGGGCATCGTGATCGGCGTGGACTTCGGCCACACCCACCTGCGGGTGGCCGTCGGCAACCTCGCCCACCAGGTCCTGGCCGAGAAATCGGCCCCGCTGGACGTGGACGCCTCCTGGGCGGACGGCTTCGACCGGGCGGAAGCGCTGGTCGGAGAGCTGATCGCGGGCATCGGGGTGGGCCTGGAGAAGGTCATCGGCGTCGGGCTCGGCGTCCCCGGCCCCATCGACGTGGAATCCGGGACCCTGGGCTCCACCGCGATCCTGCCGGGGTGGGCAGGGATCAACCCGCGCCAGGAGCTGTCGCAGCGCCTCGGCGTGCCCGTGTACGTGGACAACGACGCCAACCTCGGAGCGCTCGGGGAGCTGGTGTGGGGGAGCGGCCGGGGGGTCAAGGACCTCGCGTACATCAAGGTCGCGAGCGGTGTCGGCGCGGGCCTGGTGATCAACGGGCAGATCTACCGGGGGCCGGGCGGCACCGCCGGCGAGATCGGGCACATCACCCTGGACGAGTCCGGCCCGGTCTGCCGCTGCGGCAACCGCGGCTGCCTGGAGACCTTCGCGGCGGCCCGCTACGTACTGCCTCTGCTGCAGAGCACGCACGGGCCCGAACTCACCATGGAGCGCGTCGTCGAACTGGCGCGGGAGGGCGATCCGGGCTGCCGTCGCGTGATCGCCGACGTGGGCCGCCATGTGGGTAGTGGTGTCGCGAACCTGTGCAACGTCCTCAATCCGAGCCGTGTGGTCCTCGGCGGTTCGCTGGCGGAAGCCGGTGAACTGATCCTGGCCCCCATACGTGAGTCGGTGGGGAGGTACGCGATCCCCAGTGCGGCACGCCAACTCTCCGTGCTCACAGGGTCGTTGGGCGGCCGGGCCGAGGTATTGGGAGCGCTGGCCCTGGTGCTGAGCGAGATGGGCGATTCGACCCTTCTGGCCGGTTCGCCGACCCTCAAGCTCTTGCCTTCAGTTAGATAACGGATGGCACCGTTGTCATCTCGTTAAGGATTCACTCCTTGACGGCAAACTGCGGCCGAGGTTGACTCACGTCCACCTCGGCCGCAATGTTGCGGCCTCGTCAGGGAGGTTCAGGAAATGAACACGCGTATGCGCAGAGCCGCCGTTGCCGTAGCCGCCACCGCCATGGCCGCTTCCCTTGCCGCCTGTGGCAGCGCCAAGGAGGCCGGCGAGAAGCCGAAGGAGTCCGGCTCCGCCGCCGCGGGTGGCGCGATCAAGATCGGTCTGCTCCTGCCGGAGAACCAGACCGCGCGTTACGAGAAGTTCGACAAGCCGCTCTTCGAGAAGAAGGTCGCCGAACTCACCGGCGGCAAGGCCGAGGTGGTCTACGCCAACGCCAAGCAGGACGCGACCACGCAGAACTCCCAGGTCGACACGATGATCACCAACAAGGTGAACGTCCTCGTCGTCGACGCGGTGGACTCCAAGGCCATCGCCGGCTCGGTCAAGAAGGCCAAGGAGGCGGGCATCCCCGTCGTGGCCTACGACCGCCTCGCCGAGGGTCCGATCGACGCCTACACCTCCTTCGACAACGAAGAGGTCGGCAAGGTCCAGGGCAAGGCCCTTCTGGAGGCCCTGGGCGACAAGGCCGGATCCGGCCAGATCGTCATGATGAACGGTTCGGTCACCGACCCGAACGCCGCCCTCTTCAAGAAGGGTGCGCACTCCGTCCTCGATGGCAAGGTGACCATCGGCAAGGAGTACGACACCAAGGAGTGGAAGCCGGAGAACGCCAACACCAACATGGCGGGCGCCATCTCCGCGCTGGGCAAGGACAAGATCGTCGGCGTCTACTCCGCCAACGACGGCATGGCCGGCGGCATCATCACCGCCCTCAAGGCGGCCGGCATGGACCCGCTGCCCCCGGTCACCGGCCAGGACGCGGAACTCGCCGGCGTGCAGCGCATCGTCGCGGGCGAGCAGTTCATGAGCGTCTACAAGCCGTACGCCCCCGAGGCCGAGGCCGCCGCGAAGATGGCCGTCGCGCTCGCCAAGGGCGAGAAGCTCGACGGCGTCACCACCTCCAAGGTCGACAGCCCCACCACCAAGGGCATCCCGTCGGTCCTGGTCCCCGTCGTCTCGCTGACGAAGAACAACATCAAGGACACTGTCATCAAGGACGGTGTCTACACGGCCGACGAGATCTGCACCGACAAGTACGCGGCCGCCTGCACCACCCTCGGCCTGAAGTAGGCCCCGGGGCCTCGTCCAGGCCCTTCCGGCCTCCCGCGAGGCCCGTCGTCCCGCCGGCCGGAGGCCCGCCCCCGCGACCTCCGGTCCACCGGGACCCCCGCGCCTGCCCGGCGCCCCGCCCCCTCCTTCCCCGCCACCCGCGGGGCGCCGGGCAGAAACGATCACCCCACCCCACCCCACCCCACCCCGCTCCTGCACTTACTGCACGACATCCCCGCCGGTCAGGCGGCGAAGGAGATGGTTCATGTGTCCGCTGCGCCCGTGCTGGCGTTGCGAGGGGTCTCGAAGCGATTCGGTGCCGTCCAGGCGCTCACCGACGTAGAGCTCGAGATCCACTCCGGCGAGGTGGTCGCCCTGGTCGGCGACAACGGCGCCGGCAAGTCCACGCTCGTCAAGACGATCGCCGGCGTCCACCCCATCGATGACGGAGTCATCGAGTGGGACGGCAAGCCGGTCGCGATCGGCAAGCCCCACGACGCCCAGAACCTGGGCATCGCGACGGTCTACCAGGACCTCGCGCTGTGCGACAACATCGATGTCGTCGGCAACCTCTTCCTGGGCCGCGAGCTCAAGCGCCGCGGTGTCCTGGACGAGGTCGAGATGGAGCGCCGCGCCCGCGAGCTCCTGACCACGCTGTCCATCCGCATCCCCAGTGTCCGCATCCCGATCGCCTCGCTCTCCGGCGGTCAGCGCCAGACCGTGGCGATCGCCCGTTCGATGCTCGGCGAGCCCAAGCTCGTCATCCTCGACGAGCCCACGGCCGCCCTCGGCGTCGAGCAGACCGCGCAGGTCCTCGACCTGGTGGAGCGGCTGCGCGAGCGCGGCCACGCCGTCATCCTCATCAGCCACAACATGGCCGACGTGAAGGCCGTCGCCGACAAGGTGGCGGTCCTGCGGCTGGGCCGCAACAACGGCGTCTTCAACGTCAAGGACACGTCGCAGGAAGAGATCATCTCCGCCATCACGGGTGCCACGGACAATGCCGTGACCCGCCGCGCGGCCCGCACCGGGGAGGCCGGCAAGTGAGCACCGAACACCACACCTCGGCGGAGGACGTGGCCAAGCTGGCCAACCCCGCCGCCCCGGCGGACGCGATCCCCGCGGTGGACCCGCGCCTGCTCGTGCGCGAGCAGGGCCTGTCCGGCTACCTGAGCGAGTTCGGCCGCAAGATGAAGGCCGGCGACCTGGGCTCCGTCCCGGTCGTCATCGGCCTGATCGTCATCTGCGGCATCTTCCAGGGGCTGAACGCGAACTTCCTGTCCCCGGAGAACCTGACCAACATCGCGATCACGATGGTGGCCACCGGCATGATGGCCGTCGGCATCATCTTCGTGCTGCTGCTCGGCGAGATCGACCTCTCGGTCGGTTCCGTCAGCGGTGTCTCGGGCGCCCTCTTCGCCGTCCTGGCCGTCACCCACGGGGTCAACCAGTGGGTGGCGATCCTGGCGGCGGTCGCCGCCGGTGCCCTGATCGGCGCAATCCACGGCTTCTTCTTCGCCAGGATCGGCGCACCGGCCTTCGCGGTCACCCTGTCGGGCCTGCTCTTCTGGTCCGGCGCCATGCTGCAGATCCTCGGCAGCAACGGCACGATCAACATCGACCCCGACGGTCCGGTGGGCCAGCTCACCACGTACTTCTTCACGGACGTGGCGGCCGGCTACGGCCTCGCCGCGGTCGCCGTGATCGGGTACTTCCTGGCCAGCTTCTTCGACAACCGGCGCCGCGAGGCGGCGGGGGTCCCGTCCCGCCCGGTGAGCGAGATCGCCCTGCGCACGGGCCTGCTGGCCCTGTTCACGTTCGGTCCCGCCGCGGTGTTCAACCAGTACAAGGGCCTCCCGCTCGCGGTGGTGCTCTTCGTGCTCGTGCTGGTCGGCACGGACTTCCTCCTGCGCCGCACCTCGTTCGGCCGCAGCATCTTCGCGCTCGGCGGCAGCGTCGAGGCCTCCCGGCGCGCGGGCATCAACGTCACCGGCATCCGCATCACGGTCTTCGCCATCGCGGGCACCTTCGCCGCCATCGGCGGACTGTTCTGGGCCTCCAAGATCGCGGCGGCCAACCAGAGCGCCGGCGCCGGCGACCTGCTGATGAACGTGATCGCGGCGGCCGTGATCGGCGGCACCAGCCTCTTCGGCGGCCGGGGCCGGACCTGGAACGCCCTCCTCGGTGTCATGGTCATCACCTCGATCCAGTACGGTCTGGCTCTCCAGGGCATCGCCACCCCGATCCAGTACATGATCACCGGTGCGGTGCTGCTGGCCACCGTGGTGATCGACTCGGTCACCCGGAAGACCCAGAAGACGGCCGGACGCGCCTGACACCGCGCTCGTGCGGTAAGAACGGTCACAGTGCCCGGTGCCACTTCGTGTGGCACCGGGCACCCGTGCGTACAAAGATGCGTACAACTGTGCGGGTATGCGCCCGTTTGGAATGTGTGACCGTGCGGCGCCGTGTACATGTATGACAAAGGTGTGACCCGCCAGGGACCGCCCGATGACCACCGCCGCGAGCGGAACATTAGACTCGACAGACCAGCAAGCAACTGCAAGGAGGCACGGGTGCTGCTGACCCGCATCAAGGGACCGCGCGATCTGGACCGGCTCAGCCTGGAGGAGCTCGACCAGCTCGCCGCCGAGATCAGGTCCTTCCTCGTCGACGCCGTCTCCAAGACCGGCGGGCACCTCGGCCCCAACCTCGGGGTGGTCGAACTGACGATCGCCCTGCACCGGGTCTTCGACTCGCCCAAGGACAAGGTCCTCTTCGACACCGGCCACCAGGCCTACGTCCACAAGCTGCTCACGGGCCGCCAGGACTTCGCCGGACTGCGCACCAAGGGCGGCCTGTCCGGCTACCCCTCGCGCGCCGAGTCCGACCACGACGTCATCGAGAACTCGCACGCCTCCACCGTCCTGGGCTGGGCCGACGGCCTGGCCAAGGCCAACGAGGTGCTCGGCCGCGAGGACCACCACGTCGCCGCCGTCATCGGCGACGGCGCGCTGACGGGCGGCATGGCCTGGGAGGCGCTGAACAACATCGCCGCCGCCAAGGATCGCCCGCTCGTCATCGTCGTCAACGACAACGAGCGCTCGTACGGCCCCACCATCGGCGGCCTCGCGAACCACCTGGCCACCCTGCGCACCACGGACGGCTACGAGCGCTTCCTGGCCCGCGGCAAGGAGCTCCTGGAGCGCACCCCGGTCGTCGGGAAGCCGCTCTTCGAGACCCTGCACGGCGCCAAGAAGGGCCTCAAGGACTTCATCGCCCCGCAGGGCATGTTCGAGGACCTGGGCCTGAAGTACATCGGCCCCATCGACGGCCACGACGTCGAGGCCCTGGAGTCCGCCCTGCAGCGTGCCAAGCGCTTCAGCGGACCGGTCATCGTGCACTGCCTGACCCAGAAGGGCCGCGGCTACACGCACGCCGAGCAGGACGAGGCGGACCGCTTCCACGGGATCGGCCCGATCCACCCGGACACCGGCCTGCCGATCAAGACGGCCGCCGCCAGCTGGACCTCCGTCTTCGCCGACGAGATGGTCAGGCTCGGCCACGAGCGCGCTGACATCGTCGGCATCACCGCGGCCATGCTCCACCCGGTCGGCCTCAAGAAGTTCGCGGACACCTTCCCGGACCGGATCTTCGACGTCGGCATCGCCGAGCAGCACGCCGCCACCTCGGCGGCGGGCCTGGCCACCGGCGGCGTCCACCCGGTCTTCGCGGTGTACGCGACCTTCCTCAACCGGGCCTTCGACCAGGTCCTGATGGACGTCGCCCTGCACAAGTGCGGGGTCACCTTCGTCCTGGACCGCGCCGGTGTGACCGGCGACGACGGCGCCTCCCACAACGGCATGTGGGACATGTCCATCCTCCAGGTCGTCCCCGGCCTGCGCCTGGCCGCCCCGCGCGACGCCGAGCAGCTGCGCGCCCAGCTCCGCGAGGCCGTGGAGGTCAAGGACGCCCCGACCGTCGTGCGCTACTCCAAGGGCGTCGTCGGCCCGGCCGTACCGGCCGTCGGCCGGATCGGCGGCATGGACGTACTGCGCGCCCCGGGCGCCGAGGTCACCCGTCCGGACGTACTGCTGGTCTCGGTCGGCGCGCTCGCCCCGATGTGCCTGGAGATCGCCGACCTGCTCGACAAGCAGGGCATCTCCACGACCGTCGTCGACCCCCGCTGGGTCAAGCCCGTGGACGAGGCCCTGGCCCCGCTCGCGGAGCGGCACCGCGTGGTGGTCACCGTCGAGGACAACGGCCGCACCGGCGGCGTGGGCTCCGCCGTCGCGCAGGCGCTGCGCGACGCGGGCGTCGACGTACCGCTGCGCGACTTCGGCATCCCGCAGCGCTTCCTCGACCACGCCCTGCGCAAGGAGATCATGGCCGAGATCGGCCTGACCGCGCCGGACATCGCCCGGCAGGTCACGGGCCTGGTCGCCAAGCTGGACGGGCGCTACGACAGCGAGCCGGCCGCCGCCGTCGACTAGCTCCGGCCACAACGGGTCGCGGCCGATCGCGCGGTTGCACGTCACGGGCCGGGAGATCACCCTTGAAGGGTGGGCCTCCCGGCCCGTTCGCGTACGTCGTCACCCGTCGGAGGTGCGTCGGTGAGCAAGGACCTGAACAGCGTCTTCCGCACCAAGACGGTGGAGCAGTCCATCCGTGACACGGAGGAGCCGGAACACGCACTCCGCAAGTCGCTCTCGGCCTGGGACCTGACGGTCTTCGGCGTGGGCGTCATCATCGGCACCGGCATCTTCGTGCTCACGGGCATCGCGGCCCGGAACAACGCCGGACCCGCCACCTCCCTCGCCTTCGTGGCGGCGGGCGTCGTCTGCGCCCTCGCGGCGCTCTGTTACGCCGAGTTCGCGTCCACCGTTCCGGTGGCCGGATCGGCGTACACCTTCTCGTACGCCTCCATCGGCGAGCTGCCCGCCTGGATCATCGGCTGGGACCTGGTGCTCGAATTCGCGCTCGGCACCGCCGTCGTGGCGGTCGGCTGGTCCGGGTACGTGCGCCACCTCATGCACACCAACCTGGGCTGGGACCTGCCCAAGGCGCTGGAGGGGCCGGACGCGGGAGGAAGCTTCGACCTGCTGGCCTTCCTGCTGATCCTGGTCCTGACCGTGATCCTGGTCGTCGGGACGAAGCTCTCGGCGCGGATCACCGCGATCGTGGTCGCCATCAAGGTGTTCGTGGTCCTGCTGGTCATCGTCGCGGGCCTGTTCTTCATCAAGGCCGACAACTACTCGCCCTTCATCCCGCCGGCCCAGCCACAGGAGGCGGGGAACGGGCTGCACGCGCCGCTGGTCCAGTTGATGTTCGGCTACGCGCCCACCAACTTCGGCGTCATGGGCATCTTCACGGCGGCCTCCCTCATCTTCTTCGCCTTCATCGGCTTCGACGTCGTGGCCACCGCGGCGGAGGAGACGAAGAACCCCCAGCGGGACATGCCGCGCGGCATCCTCGGCTCCCTGCTGATCTGCACCTTCCTCTACGTCGCCGTGACGCTGGTGGTCACCGGCATGCAGAAGTACTCGGAGATGTCTCCGACCGCGCCACTGGCCGAAGCCTTCAAATCGGTGAACCAGCCCTTCTTCTCCGGTGCCATCAGTCTGGGGGCGGCCGTCGGGCTGATCACCGTGAGCATGATCCTGCTGCTCGGCCAGACCCGCGTGTTCTTCGCGATGAGCCGTGACGGACTGCTGCCGCGCGTCTTCTCCGTCACCCACCCCAAGTACCGCACCCCCTACCGCGCGACCATCCTGCTCGGCGGGATCATCGCGGTCGTCGCGGGCTTCACCAGCCTGGAGAAGCTCGCGGAACTGGTGAACATCGGCACGCTGTTCGCCTTCGTGCTCGTCGCCCTCGGCGTGATCATCCTGCGCAGGACCCGCCCCGACCTGCACCGGGCGTTCCGCACCCCGTGGGTGCCGGTGATCCCGATCCTGTCGATCGCGGCCTCGCTCTGGCTGATGCTCAACCTGCCGGCCGAGACCTGGATCCGGTTCGGCATCTGGATGGTCATCGGCATCATCGTCTACTTCCTGTACGGCCGCCAGCACAGCCGCCTCGGCAAGTCCGGCCAGGACGCGGAGTACTGAGCGGGAGGGGACGACGCGAAGAAGCGGGCCGTACGGGAGGTGTTCCCGTAACGGCCCGCTTCTTGGTGGCGCTGCGGCGGTCTCAGCCCTTGGCGGGGGAGTTCTTGGCGTCGGCCGGGATCTTCTGGTCGGTGCGCAGGGCCTCCCACAACTTGCCCGCCTGCGGTTCGGCGACGACCACGCGGTTCGGGTCCACCTTGTCGTAGGCGACCGGGAGCATGATCGTCTCCATGGTGTCCGGGTCCACGCCCTTCATGCTCTGGGCGAAGTCGGCCAGGGAGGTGAGGGAGGCCAGGTCGGAGTCGGTCGTCAGCGACTTCGTACCGGCGTCGGCCAGCTTGTAGAGCCGGGCGGGGTTGCCGAGGGCGTCCTGCTTCTTGATCTCCGACAGCATCGCCATCATGAACTGCTGCTGGAGGCCTATGCGCCCGAGGTCGCTGCCGTCCCCGTAGCCGTAGCGGGTACGGACGAACTTGAGCGAGTCGGTGCCGTTCAGCCGGTGCGTGCCGGCGTCCAGCTTGAGCCCGCCCTTGGCGCCGCTCATCGGCTTGTCCAGGGTGACGGTGACCCCGCCGAGCGCGTCCACCAGGCCCTTGAACCCGGCGAAGTCGACCTCGACGAAGTGGTCCACCCGGATCCCGGACATCTGCTCCACCGTCTTGACCACGCAGGCCGGACCGGCCAGCGAGTAGACCGAGTTGAACATGACCCGGTTCGCCGGCTTGACGGTCTTGCCGTCGGCGTCCTTGCATTCGGGCCGGCTGATCAGGGTGTCGCGCGGGATGCTCACCGCGGTGGCCTTGGACCGGCCCTCGGGTATGTGCACCAGCATCGCGGTGTCCGAGCGGGCCCCGCTCACGTCGCCGTGGTCGAGGTCCCCGTTGGCGCCGGCGCGCGAGTCGGAGCCGAGCACGAGGACGTTCTGCGCGCCCGCGACGACCTTCTTCGGGCGGTTGTCGCCGAGGGCCTGGTCGAGGTCGACGCTGTCGATGTTGCCGTTGAGGTGGCTGTACGCCCACCAGCCGCCGCCGGCGGCGGCGAGGACGAGCAGGGCCACCGTCAGCAGCACGATCCGCAGGGCACGCCTGCCGCCGCGCCGCCGCCTGCGCCGGGAGGAAGGAGAGGTGGCAGAGGGCAGGTCGGTCATGGAAGCAGGGCCCTTCTATTATCGATGGGGTGCATCATAAGACACACTTTCGAGTGGCTGGTTCTCTCCGGTGAGGAACCGGGCCGCTTGAGCAGGACATTCTCGGCAGAAGGGTGAAGAGCGGCGTGGTCCGAGGCAAAAGCGGAGGCCGGGGCGCCACTTCCGTCCGCGCGACGCAGGATGCACCCCCCGGCGGACCAGGGTCCCGCCCGTTCTCGCCACCGGCCGGAAACTGGCTGTTCAAGGGCGGCGACGGCCGCCTGACGGCCTACGCCTGCACCCCGCACGGCCTGCTGCGCTGGACCGAGGCCGCGGCGCCCCGCACCGGCTGGACCGGCCCGGAGACCTTCGAGGTCGAGGGCTGGACGGGCACCGCCGCGATGGCGCAGAGCCGCGAGGGGTACGTGCACTTCGTCGCCGTACGGACCGGCGAGGCCGGCCCCGGCGGCCCCGGCGGCTCGGACGGCCCCGGCGGCTCGGGGCGGCCGGAAATCATCGTCGCCACCCAGTTCCAGCCGGGCCGCCCCCTGACCGACTGGCACAGCCTCGGTACCCCCGCCCTGCGCGGCGGCCCCGACGGCGACCGGCTCACCGGCCCGCCGCGCATCGCCGTCAACCAGCGCTCCGGCTCCACGCACGTCCTCGTCTCGCTGCGCCGGGGCGGCGTGCTGCGCCGCAGCCGCAACGCCGAGGGCGCGTGGGGCGGTTGGAAGCAGGTGGCCCCGGAGCCGTACGAGGGCGACGTGGCCCCGCTCATGTCGGCGGGCGGGCCGCTCGAACTGCTCGCCCTCGGCCCGGCCGGCGCCGACCGCTGGGTGGGCGTCGGCCAGGGCCGCTTCCAGCTCGCCGACCGCATCCCCACACCGGTCCTGCCCGGCACCGCGGTCCTGTGCGAGACGGGCCCGCGCCGGGTGACGTACTTCTGGCGCTACCCGGGCGACGGTTCGCTGGTCGCCTGGCGGGCCGGCCACCAGGGCGCGCCGGGCGGCCTGATGGGCCTCGGCGGGGCCGGGGGCAGGGGCGCGCCGGGCGTGGTCCGGTCCGTGATCGGCGGCTACGACTGCACGGTGCTCGCGCAGACCGGCGCCGAGGGCGATGTCGAACTCACCGCCTACGTCACCGAGAACGAGGGCTACGGCGCCTGGTGGGCCTCCCTCGGCGGACACGGCGCGCACGCCCCCCAGGTGGCGGTCGACGCGGCAGGCCGCATCGTCGTGGCCGCCTTCGACGCGCGCGGCGCGCTGATCTGCACCCGTCAGGACACCACTCAGCAGGGGCTGGTGTTCGGCTCCTGGGAGGCCGTCTGAGGCCGTCTGAGGCCGTCTGAGGCGGTCCGAGGCGGTCCGAGGCCGGGGGCGTGGCCTCGGACACCGCACCTCAGGCCTGCCGCGGCAGCGGGGTCCTCCGGGACACCTCGATGCTGAGACCGCCGGACTCCGTGTAGTACGGGGTGGCCGTCAGCTCCATGCCCTGCGCATCGGGCGCCGCCGCGATCCGCACCGGCATCCGGGCGGTGGTGTCCAGGGAGGCGGAGCGCTTCGGGCCGAGCCGGACCTCCTGCGTCACGCCCTCGAACCCGACCGCGAGGTGGAGGTCCCAGGTGCCCGGGGGGAGCGGCCAGCCGCTGGAGGTCTGCCCCAGGTTGACCCGGCAGGAGAACCGGCCCATCGCCCGCGGCCTGCCCTTGGCGTTGGTCAGGTCGTCGTCCCGGCGGGCCGTGACGGAGCAGCTCTCCTGCGCCCCGCTCGTCCGCTCGCGCAGCACGACCCGGGTGGCACGGTCCTTCGTCGACAGCTGCTCGAAGAAGGCGAAGCCCTCCAGCAGCAGCATCGGCCCGTCCCACTGGGCCTTCTCCAGCTGGTGGGTGACCGTCATGTCACCGGTGATGTCGAACAGCTCATCCGGCAGGGCCACCTGCGGATCGCGGAAGAACGGCAGCGTCGTGAACACCCGGCCGTTCTCGACCGTCTTGCGCACCACCGGCCGGTCCTTGTCCGCCTCGAAGGCGGCGATCCGCTGCGCCTCCGCGAAGCGGCCCTGCGCCAGCAGGGCGAACCGTACGGCCACCATGCGCGGCAGCAGCGCCAGCGCGCCCGGGGCGGCCTGGGTGCGCAGCACCTCGGCAGCCGCCCACAGCGCCTGGTCCCGCTCCGCCGCGTCCGCGGCGGAGAGCAGCGCGGCCGCGGTCGCCCCGCCGAGCTCCACCTCCAGGTGGCGCGACTGGAGCTTGTCCCGGCGAGGCCCCTCGGGCAGCTGCGAGGCCACCAGCGCCAGCATCCGCGACGCCAGGGCCACCCGGTCCGGCAGCGTCGCCCGCTCCGCCGGCGGGGCGCCCTTGACCACGCAGGTCGCGTCGCCGACGACCGCGACGTTGTCCGCGCCGACGAGGGCGCGGGCCGTGAACGCCTGGTCGTCGCCGATCGGCATGTCGGTGGGGAAGGCCAGCCCGCGGCGCTGGAGCAGGCTGGTGCGGAACAGCTTGTCCGGGGTCAGCGACCAGTACACGCGCGAGGCGTACAGGTCGGTGTAGGCCTGGCTCTTGCGGAACACCGAGGTCTCGGCCGCAGGCCGGCCCGAGCCCTCCAGCCTGCCCAGCACGACGTCGGCCTCGTACGAGTCGCCCGCCGTGACCATCCGCTCCAGCGCGTCCGGCGCCAGCCGGTCGGTGGCCTCCAGGAAGATGACGTACCGTCCGCGCACCTGGCTCAGCGCCCAGTTGCGGGCCCCGGCCGCGCTCAGCCCCGGCGAGACCTGCCCCGCGCGTACGAAGGCGGGGTACTGGTGGGCCACCCGCGCCAGCACGGACCCGCTCTCGTCCGTCGACCCGTCGTCGACGCCGATGAGCTCCAGCCGGTCCGTGCCGATGGTCTGTACGAGGACGGAGGCCAGGCAGGCGTCGAGCGCGGCGGCCTGGTTGCGGACCCGGACGGCGACCGTCACGTCCTTGACGCCGGTGGGCCCGGCGGCGGCGGTGTTCATGATGGGGGGATCCTCGTCAGTTCTGCGGAGCGGCGGGACGCGGCCAGGGCATCTCCCCGGTGAGTTCGGGCCATTGCCAAGGCCGCGGGGCGCTGTCCGCCGGATGCTGCGGGAAGGCGCCCGGGACGTGTTCCAAGGAGCCCACGAAGACGTTCACGTGCGAGCTCAGCTGCCCGGCCGCGGCGGTGCCCACCGTGTACTCGAACCGGTCGTAGCCCGTGAAACCGGGGGCGGGGGCGTACGTGACCCAGCCGTCCGGCGAGAGCTGCGCCCTGCCGCCGCGCGGCTGCGTCACGGAGACGGCGGTGCTGCCCGCCGGGGCCGCCGAGAGCACGTTGACGGTGCCCGGTGCGCCCGGCTCGGTCACGAGCCGCAGGCCGCGCGGGGCGGACGAGCGCACCGGCAGGGGTTCGGCGGCGAGCTTTCCCGTCCGCACCAGCTTGCGGCCCGATGCGTCCGGGATGCCCACGACGATCCGGGGCCGGACGCTGCGCGCGGCGGTCCGGTCGCCGACGCGCAGGTGCAGCACCCCCGTCGTCTGCTCCCCGGCGTCCGCGCGGGCCCGGAACCAGCGCTGGCGGGGGAAGTACTCCAGCCCCTGTACGCCGACGATCTCGCCGACGGCCGCCAGCGGTTCCTCGGTCAGGTACGCGCAGCCGCGCGAGGCCCCCTGGTCGGGGGCGACGGACAGGCCGAACTGGACGGTCTCGCCCGGGGACACGCCCCGGCGCGGGTCGGCCGAGACGTACAGGGCCGCGTACACGGTGCCCAGCGACGGGGCGTCGCCGACGGCCTGCCCGCGGAGGAGGAGGTTCACGCGCTGGACTCCTTGCGTGCCGCGGGCTCGGACACCCGGGACTTCGTACGGTGCTCGAACGTCTCCTCGTCCAGCCAGCCCATCTCCTCGTAGGAGAACCGGCGCCGGTCGAGGTCGCGGATCCACGGGCGGGGGACGGCGCCCTGCTCGGCGAGGCTGCCGGCGACGAAGCGGGCGCACTCGATCGCGCCCTCCGCGCGCAGGTGCACGTTGTCCCCGTCCTGGACCTTCTCCAGCAGCGGCTCACCGGGCCGCAGATGGGTGAAGACGAGCTTGGACGACTCCGGCCCGAGCTCCTCCCACCACCGCAGGCTCTGGCCGTACAGGTCGACGACGGGCACGTGCTCGTCCTCGGCCAGCTGCCGGGCCGCGAGCGGATAGTCGCCGAGGAAGCGGGCGACGTTGCCGTGCGCGTCCACGCGGCGCCGCTCGTACGGCAGCACGATCACCGGGTGGGCCCCGCGCTCGCGGGCGCCGTGCACGTACGCGGCCATGTGCTCCCGGAACGTGGAGAACGGCTTGGTGTGCAGGCCGGGATCGGTCTTCCAGTCGATCTGGCCGAAGCCGAACAGCAGGCGGTCGTCCGGCTCCAGGTTGTCGAGGATCCACTGGAGCCGGCCGCGCTCGCGGAAGCTCTTCGAACTCGCGCGGGCACGGGCACAGTTGACCACCTCGACCGCGCCGGTGAGGAAAAGGGGCAGGGCCTGGGCCCAGCCCGCCATCGGCAGGTAGCTGTACGGACGGGTGACCGCCACCGAGTCGCCGGCCACGAAGATCCTTCGTGGCGCGGGCGGCCGCTCCTGCTGTCCGGGTGCGTACGTCACGCCTAGACCCCCTGGTCCTCCGTGGTCTGGATCAGTACGGACGCCAGCGCCGCCTCGAACCCGGAGCGCTGTGCCGGCGTCGTGGTCGGGTCCTGCTTGCGTACGTCGATGACGTGGCCGGTCATCTCGGAGAGCAGCACGTCCAGGGAGGTCAGTGCGACCGACTCGGACGTGAGCAGCGAGGCCGAGGGCTCCTGGCCGAAGGCCTTGGTGCGCATCGGGGTGGCCGTGCGCTCCGGGTTCACGCAGTTGACGCGGATGCCGTCCTCGGCCCACTCGTCGGCCAGCGCCTGGGTCAGGTTGACCATGGCGGCCTTGGTGGAGGAGTACAGGCTGTACTCGGCGCGGCCGCGGGTGTAGCTGCTGGAGGTGAAGAGCAGCAGCTGGCCCCGGGTCTCGCTGAGGTACTTGAACGAGGTCCGGGCGATGTTGACCGGGGCGAGGTAGTTGACGTCGAGCGCCTCGCGGATCGTGTCGTTGTCGGTCTCGTCGAGGCGGCCGACGCGCAGGACGCCCGCGGTGTTGACGACGTAGTCGATGCGGCCGGTCTCGGCGTAGGCGCGGGCCAGGGCCTCCTCGACGTGGTCGAGGTTCTCCACGTGCGTACCGGTGGTGGAGCGGCCGAGCGCGAAGACGCGGGCGCCGAAGCCCTCGGCGATGCGCGAGATGTCGGCGCCGATGCCGTACGAGCCTCCGAAGACCACCATCGTCTTGCCGGCCAGCTGCTCGCGGTACGCGGCCTCGCCGGCCTGGGCGGGCGCGGCGTGGGAGGCGAGCTGGAACAGCTTGTCGGCGATGAAGACGTCGACCGGCTGGGTGACCTTCATGTTGTAGTCGTCGCCGGTGACGATGTGGACCGGGACGTGGGGCAGGTACTTGACGACGACGGAGCAGTCGTCGGTGGCCTGGAAGAACGGGTCCGCGGCCGCCCGCTCGTACGCGGCGCGGATCGTGGAGAGCCGGAAGCCCTGCGGGGTCTGGCCGCGGCGCAGTCGCGAGCGGTCCGGGACCTCGGTGATGAACTCGCCGTCGTTGCCGTGGGTACGGGTCACGATGACGGTGTCGGAGGAGGGGATGGCGACGTCGACGGCCTGGTAGCGCTCCAGGGACTCCACGCATTCGCGCACCACGCGCTGCGAGAGCAGCGGGCGGACCGCGTCGTGGAACAGGAGGTTGCAGTCCTCGCCCTCGCCGAGTCCGGCGGCCGCGGCCTCGATGGCGATCCGCGTGGTCTCGCTGCGGGTCGAGCCGCCCGCCAGGACCCGGGTGACCTTGCCCAGCTGGGCCCGCTCGACGATGCGGCGGGCGTCCTCCACGTACGCGGGCGTCATCAGGAGGATCACCTCGTCGACGTCCGGCGCGTTCTCGAAGACGTGGAGCGTGTGTTCCAGGATCGGCTTTCCGGCGATCTTGAGCAGCTGCTTCGGTATTTCGAGCCCGATGCGCTGGCCGGTTCCACCGGCGAGAACGACGGCGACGGTGCGGTGGGGGACGGGCCTGGAGGACAAGGCGCCTTCTTCCTGAGCGAGGGGTGCGGCACGGCAGTGGTGCGGGGCGGCGGTCGGCGGGCGGTGCGACTCGACTGCCCGGGGGAGGTCCGCCTACACGGGGTGGGGGACCTGCTCCGGGTATTCGATGGGGAAGTCGCGCAGCCCCCGCCGGTAGAGGTTGTTGGCGGCCGCGTTGAAGCGGACGATCGAGGGCGGGTACTCCTCGCCCAGCAGGTATTCCTTCAACTGCTCGCGGTAGGGCGCCATGACGTCCTCGCGCGGGTTCAGCGTGGCCTCGATGGCCTCGGTGAGGCCGTTGCAGTCGCCGTCGAGCAGGTAGGAGGCGTACGCCGTCCGCTGCTCGTTGCGGAACTGGTCGTCGGGCAGGCCGTCGAGGTTGAAGATGGCGTACGGCTTCAGCGTCGCGACGAAGTCGGAGACGACGCTGGACATGTCGCCGATGAGCAGGTCGGACTGGTTGAAGCAGTCGTACAGGGCCGGGATCCGCTCGGTGACCACGTGGTGGGCGGCCTCTGGGACGGCGTTCCAGTACAGGGCCCCCGCCTGGTTGCGGCTGCGCCGGATGCGCGCGGTGCGCTCCTCCTCGGTGAGGTCCGGGTACTTGGAGCGGACGCCGCGCTCGGAGAGGTCGGCGATGCGCTGGTCGATCCGGGCGAGCTTCTTGGCGGCGGCCTTGGAGTCGGTGAGGTTGCGGCCGAAGCGCCGGGCGTTGTCCTCTTCGAGGAGGGCGATGACGCGGCGGTGGGCGGCGGCGGCCTCGGCGGAGCGCGAACCGGTGAGGGGGTGCGGCTTGTAGATGATGCGGATGTCGCGCTCGTAGTCGAGCAGCGCCTTGATCAGCTTCTCGCCGGCCGGGATGACCGAGGTGTAGCAGGCGTCGTCGGTCCAGCCCTCCCAGGTGGGGGCGTAGATGACGGTGGGGACGGGGGCGGCGACCTTGCCGGTCCAGCGGTGCAGGGGCATCAGCTGGGGGCGGCCGACCTCGACGATCTGGTGGTGCGACACGGCGTGCTTGATGCGCTCGTAGCGGTCGCGGCCGGCCCGGCCCGCCACCCAGATCTCGTCGAAGACCTTGCTGACGCGGTTGCTGCTCGCGAGCTTGTCGCTGTCGCCGTGGCCGATGAAGACGTGCTTGACCTCGGCGCGCTGGAGCATGTGCACGTTCTTGCCCGCGTTGCCGGGGTAGAGGGCGACCCTCAGTTCGTTCATCTCGATGCGGGCGAGGTTGTCCGCTTTGGGTATGCAGATGACCGGGACCGAGGTCGCGTCCAGGTAGCGCAGGGTGGCCCGCTCGCGCAGCACGATGATGGGCCGCAGCTCCAGCGACTCCAGCGACTCCAGCCACATGTTGACCTGGTACATGAAGTCTTTGGAGACCGCCGCGAAGGTGAAGTAGAGCGCGACCTGGGGCCGGTATTCGGCCAGCTGGTGGTTGAGCTCCTCGATGGCCTCGTCGGTGGTGGGCAGCTTGAGCGCGTTGCGCGCGTCGGGCACCAGCACCAGCAGCGAGAAGTAGGCGAGGAAGACGGTGGTGATCATGCCGTACGTGACGAAGCGCCAGTCGTCCGTCGCGATGGTGGCCAGGGCTCCGGCCACCAGCGGGATGTCCAGGTGCAGCGTCTTGCGGACGTGCTTGTTCATCAGGAACGGGTGCGGCATGCGGCGGATGCCGAGCGCCTCCAGGTCCAGCCCGCGCGTGGTGAACGGGAGTTCGTTGCGCATCTTGCGGACGTGCTTGAGGAGCGCGCCGTACGCGAGCTGCAGGATGAACAGCAGGAGCAGGCCGATGGTGGTCATCTGCGACACGAAGGACTCGATGTCGGCGATGGCCCCGCACAGGCCCAGCAGCAGGAACTGCCGGATGAGGAAGCGCATCGTGAGGCCGAAGCGCGAGTCGCGCAGCTTCTCCAGCGTGGGCGACTCGGTGTTGTGGAGCATGAGGTCGGCCACGTAGCTGAGAGCCGCGCAGCCGGCGAACAGGGGGAGGGAGGCGAACGCGACGGCGACCAGCATCCCGACGAAGCTGAGGATGAGCCCGGAAGTGATCAGAACGCCGAGCGCGGCGCGCAGCCGCTTGGAGCCCATCGTGCGGTTCCTCCCCCGTGGAGGTATAAGGATTCTGTGAAGTGTCGCAGTAGTATAAGCAGCAACATTGATGGCCGAGGAACGCAGGGTTAACCGAGGGCCAATGCCGTCAGGCCGTGAAGCGATACAACGCCAGCTCACGCCGGTCCTGCGTCTTCACGGAAAAGCCGATGCACAATGCCGCCCGGCCGCCGGCCATGGAGACCGCGATTCCCTCCGGCTCCCGGTACACCAGATCCGGGGCGACGGTCACGTGATGACGGCCCTGTGCCTTCCCCGTGCGCACGTCAATTGCGGAGACATAGGTATTTCCGCCCGACTTCCGCGGGTTGTCCCCGTTCTTGCCAGTGTACGGACCGCCGGTAAGGACGTAGACGTGGTCCCCGTACAGGGCGCAGCCCTGGAACCACTCCTCCTGCCTGACCTGTACCCCGGCCTTGAGGGTCTGTGCGGCGTCGAAGCGCCCCTCCAGGAAATCCGCCGTCCCGTACACCGAGAACCGGTGCACGCCGTCCTCCTCGTGGCTCACGAGCACCCGCCCGCCGGGCAGGTCGAGCGCGGGGCAGACCTCGGTGGAGCCGGGCACCGGATCGAAATGGCGGACGGATTCGTCCGAACTGTCGAGGACCGAACCGTCCTTGAACGGGACCCGGACCACGGTGCGGCCGTAGCCGCTCTCGGCGTCGGCGCGGCCCTCCAGCCATATGTACGTACGCTGGCCGGTGGGCTCGACACCGCAGGAAATTCCGTGGCCGAAGCCGCGCAGATACATATGCCCGAGGGTTTTCCCCGAACTGTCGAGCCGGGTCAGGCACATATCGCCGGAGGTCTTCCGATCGCCGGAGTCGAGCGGCTCCTCCTCGTCGTCGAGACGGATACCGGCCTCGACGGTCTGCAGTACGTAGACCTGGCCGTTCGTATCGTCGAACGCGAAGGACTGCGGGCCCGTCGTATTGAAGAGCGGAGTCGGGGCGAGCAGTTGCGCACCGGTCCGCATGTCGAACGCGCCGGCCGTCGGGCCCGGGTCGACGGGCCTCGCGTCGTCCTGCTCGCCGGCCCCGGTGCGCAGGGCCCAGGACAGGCCGCCCGCCGTGAGGCCGGCGGCCACCGCACCACCGGCGAACAGCAGGTTCCGGCGGCTGAAATGTGTCGTGCCATCCGCCATGAGCCGCATTCTGTCAGTCCGGACGGGAGAGTTCCGCGCCGGGCCCCGCCTCGTCCCGCGAAACGGCGGACGCCCGCCCCCCGAGCGGGGGACGGGCGTCCGGGGCGTTCAGGCGTACGGGCCTCAGGCCGGGACGCTCGCCAGGCCCGGGGCGAGGAACTTCTTGCCGTTCACGCGCTCCGAGACACCCTCGCGGTCCAGGTACGGCGTGATGCCGCCCAGGTGGAAGGGCCAGCCGGCGCCCGTGATGAGGCAGAGGTCGATGTCCTGGGCCTCGGCCACGACACCCTCCTCCAGCATCAGGCCGATCTCCTGCGCCACCGCGTCCAGGACGCGGTCGCGGACCTGCTCCTCGGTCAGGACGGAGTCGCCCTGGACCAGGAGCGCGGCGACCTCGGGGTCCAGCTCCGGCTTGCCGGAATCGTAGACGTAGAAGCCGCGCTTGCCGGCCTTGACGACCGCAGCCAGGTTCGGGGAGACGGTGAAGCGCTCCGGGAAGGCGCGGTTCAGGGTCTCGGACACGTGCAGGCCGATCGCCGGGCCCACGAGCTCCAGGAGCACCAGCGGGGACATCGGCAGGCCGAGCGGCTCGATGGCCTTCTCCGCCGTGACGACCGGGGTGCCCTCGTCGATGACGTTCTGGATCTCGCCCATGAAGCGGGTCAGGATGCGGTTCACGACGAACGCCGGGGCGTCCTTGGTGAGCACCGCGGTCTTCTTCAGCTTCTTCGCGACACCGAAGGCCGTGGCCAGCGAGGCGTCGTCGGTCTGCTCACCGCGGACGATCTCCAGCAGCGGGAGGATCGCGACCGGGTTGAAGAAGTGGAAGCCGACCACGCGCTCCGGGTGCCGGAGCTTCGAGGCCATCTCCGACACCGACAGCGAGGAGGTGTTGGTGGCGAGGATCGCGTGCGCCGGGGCGACCGCCTCGACCTCCGCGAACACCTTCTGCTTGACGGACATCTCCTCGAACACGGCCTCGATGATGAAGTCCGCGTCTGCGAAGCCCTCGGCCTTGTCGAGCACACCGGTCACCAGGGCGGTCAGGCGGTTGGCCTTGTCCTGGTTGATGCGGCCCTTGCCGAGCAGCTTCTGGATCTCGGCGTGGACGTAGCCCACACCCTTGTCCACGCGCTCCTGGTCGATGTCGGTGAGGACCACCGGCACCTCCAGGCGGCGCAGGAAGAGCAGCGCCAGCTGCGAGGCCATCAGGCCCGCGCCGACGACGCCGACCTTGGTGACCGGACGGGCCAGGGACTTGTCCGGGGCACCGGCCGGGCGCTTGGCGCGCTTCTGGACCAGGTTGAAGGCGTAGATGCCCGAGCGCAGCTCGCCGCCCATGATGAGGTCCGCGAGCGCGGTGTCCTCGGCGTCGAAGCCGGCCTGGAGGTCCCCGTCCTTGGCCGCGGCGATGATGTCCAGCGCGCGGTAGGCGGCCGGAGCGGCGCCGTGCACCTTGGAGTCCGCGATGAAGCGGCCCTTGGCGACGGCCGCGTCCCAGGCCTCGCCGCGGTCGATCTCGGCGCGGACGACCTCGGTGGTGCCGTTCAGGACGTTCGCGGTCCACAGGAGCGACTGCTCCAGGAAGTCCGCGCCCTCGAACAGCGCGTCGGCGATGCCCAGGTCGAAGACCTGCTTGCCGCGCAGCTGCTTGTTCTGGTTGAGCGAGTTCTCGATGATCACCGAGACCGCGCGCTCCGCGCCGATCAGGTTCGGCAGCAGGGCGCAGCCGCCCCAGCCCGGAACCAGGCCGAGGAAGACCTCGGGGAGCGAGAACGCCGGGATGGCCTTCGAGACGGTGCGGTAGGTGCAGTGCAGACCGACCTCGACACCGCCGCCCATCGCCGCGCCGTTGTAGTAGGCGAAGGTGGGGACGGCCAGCGCCGAGAGGCGCTTGAACACGTCGTGGCCGCCCTTGCCGATGGCGAGCGCCTCGTCGTGGTTCTTCAGCAGCTCGACGCCCTTGAGGTCGGCGCCGACCGCGAAGATGAACGGCTTGCCGGTGATGCCCGCGCCGACGATGGAGCCCGCGAGGGCCTCCTGCTCGACCTGGTCGATCGCCGCGTTCAGGTTGGCGAGGGACTGCGGGCCGAAGGTGGTCGGCTTGGTGTGGTCGAAACCGTTGTCCAGCGTGACGAGCGCGAAGCGCCCGGCGCCGAACGGCAGGTCCAGGTGGCGCACGTGCGCGGACGTGACGACCTCGTCCGGGAACAGCTCGGCCGCGCCCTTCAGGAGCTCAGCGGTGGTGCTCACTTGGAGTCTCCCTCGGCGTTGAAGTTCGGGTTCTCCCAGATGACCGTGGCGCCCATGCCGAAGCCGACGCACATGGTGGTCAGGCCGTAGCGGACGTGCGGCTGCTCCTCGAACTGGCGGGCCAGCTGCGTCATCAGGCGGACGCCGGAGGAGGCCAGCGGGTGGCCGAACGCGATCGCGCCGCCGTACTGGTTGACGCGGGCGTCGTCGTCGGCGATGCCGTAGTGCTCCAGGAACGCGAGGACCTGGACCGCGAACGCCTCGTTGATCTCGAACAGGCCTATGTCCTCGATGGACAGGCCGGCCTGGGCGAGGGCCTTCTCGGTGGCCGGGATCGGGCCGTAGCCCATGACCTCCGGCTCGACACCCGCGAAGGAGTACGAGACGAGGCGCATCTTGACCGGGAGGTTGTTCTCGCGGGCGAAGTCCTCGGAGGCGATGATCGCGGCGGTGGCACCGTCGTTGAGACCGGCGGCGTTGCCCGCGGTGACCCGGCCGTGCGTACGGAACGGGGTCTTCAGGCCGGCCAGGTTCTCCAGCGTGGTGCCCGGGCGCATCGGCTCGTCGGTGGTGACCAGGCCCCAGCCGGTCTCGCCGGCGGCCTCGTTGGTGTTGCGCACCGAGATCGGGACCAGGTCCTGCTGGATCTTGCCGTCGGCGTACGCCTTGGCGGCCTTCTCCTGCGAGCGCACGGCGTACTCGTCGGCGCGGAGCTTGGTGATCGTCGGGTACCGGTCGTGCAGGTTCTCGGCGGTCATGCCCATGAACAGGGCGGACTCGTCGACCAGCTTCTCGGAGACGAAGCGCGGGTTCGGGTCGACGCCCTCGCCCATGGGGTGGCGGCCCATGTGCTCGACACCGCCGGCGAGGGCGACGTCGTACGCACCGAAGGCCACGCCGCCCGCGACAGCGGTCACGGCGGTCAGCGCGCCGGCGCACATGCGGTCGATGGAGTAGCCCGGCACGGACTGCGGGAGGCCCGCCAGGATGCCGGCGGTACGGCCCAGCGTCAGGCCCTGGTCGCCGATCTGCGTGGTCGCGGCGATGGCGACCTCGTCGATCTTCTTGGGGTCCAGGTCCGGGTTGCGGCGCAGCAGCTCCCGGATCGCCTTCACGACGAGGTCGTCGGCGCGGGTCCCGTTGTAGATGCCCTTCGGGCCCGCCTTGCCGAACGGGGTGCGGACGCCGTCGACGAAGACGACGTCCCTGACGGTACGAGGCACGTTGGCTCTCCTCCAGGTGCGGGTGTGCACTGCTGCGCGGGGGCGGTCGGCCAGTGGCTGAGCGCCCGCTCACCCGGCCATGCTACTTGCCGGTAACCGACGTGCACACCCCCTCCGGGAGGAGCGGCGAACGTCACACTCCGGCGGGGCGGGCAGGGGCGGGGGCGGGCGTCGCGGCGGGTTCGGTGCGCATGGCCCTGGCCAGCGGGCCCGAGGAGCGCAGCACGTCCGCGGTGAAACGGCCGCGCCGGACGCCGAGGTGGCGCAGGGCCGGGCCGTGGTCCACCGCCACGACCGCGCCCGCCCCGGCGAGCAGCCCCTGCCAGGCCAGCGTGGCCGCCCGGCGGGCCGGTGCCGGCAGCGGCGCCAGCGCCTCGCTCAGCCGCCGGCAGTGGAAGGGGACGTGGCGTTCCTCGTCCGCCAGGATCCGCCCCGCGACCTCCGCCACCAGCGGATCCGGGGCCCCGTCCCGCACCGCCCGGTAGTACCGCAGGGCCACCGCCTCCGCCACCATCAGGACCAGCAGCTCCACCCGCAGCCCCAGTAGCCGCCGCAGCCGAACGAACACCGCGTCGCTCCAGTGCCCGGCCAGGGTCCCGGCCCCGCCCGCCGCCAGGAGCAGCGCCAGCATCCGCGCGTGGTTCTGCTCCTCGGCCACGAAGAGCCGCACCGCCCGCGCGTAGACCGGGTCCCCGGCCCGGTCCGCCTTGCCGATCAGGGCCGAGCCGTCCCCGTCCTCACCCACCTGGAACCGCTGGAGGCTCCGTACGAGCGCCGGATCGAGGGCGGCTCCCCGCTCCCACTCCGGGTCCCCGACCGCCGCGCGGCGCTCCCGCTCGGCCTCGAACTGGCGTACCCATGTGTCGTATCCGTTGTTGAGCATGTTCAAAAGCTAGCCCTGTTTGAGCATGTTCAAAAGTGCCCCGGTGGCCCTGTTGCGGAACCGGGACGAAAAAGAGCCCCCGGCCAACGGCCGGGGGCTCTGCGTGATGTGGTGCCGTGTCAGGCGGTCGCCGCCAGTGCGCGCACCAGCGCCGGCGTCACCTGTTCGATCTGCCACGGGCGCGCACCGTGGCCCGCGAGGGCCTGCGCCACGGCCTCCGGCTCCGGCCGCTGCGGCGGCTCCCAGCACAGCCGGCGGACCGTGTCCGGGGTGATCAGGTTCTCCTGGGGCAGGTTCAGCCCCTCCGCGAGCGCCGACACGGCGGTCCGCGCCGCCGCAAGCCGCGCCGCGGCCGCCGGGTCCTTGTCCGCCCAGGAGCGCGGGGGCGGCGGACCCGCCGGGGTCGCCCCCGGCTGCGGCAGCTCGTTCTCGGACAGGGCCTTCGCCCGGTCGACGGCCGCCATCCACTGCTCCAGCTGGCGCCGGCCCATCCGCTGCCCGTACCCGGGCAGGGCCGACAGCGCGTGCACGTTCGCCGGCAGCGCGAGCGCGGCCTCGACGATCGCGGCGTCCCCCAGCACCTTGCCGGGCGACACGTCACGCCGCTGCGCGATCCGGTCCCGGGACTCCCACAGCTCCCGTACGACGGCCATCTGCCGGCGCCGGCGCACCTTGTGCATCCCGGACGTACGGCGCCACGGATCCTTGCGCGGCGGCGCGGGCGGGGCGGCGGCGATGGCGTCGAACTCCTGGCGGGCCCATTCCAGCTTGCCCTGCCGGTCCAGTTCCTTCTCCAGCGCGTCCCGCAGGTCCACCAGCAGCTCCACGTCGAGCGCGGCGTAGCGCAGCCACGGCTCGGGGAGGGGGCGGGTGGACCAGTCGACGGCGGAGTGGCCCTTCTCCAGCGCGTAGCCGAGCACGCTCTCGACCATCGCGCCCAGTCCGACCCGGGGGAAGCCGGCGAGGCGGCCGGCCAGCTCGGTGTCGAACAGGGAGGTGGGCACCATGCCTATTTCGCGCAGGCACGGCAGGTCCTGGGTGGCGGCGTGCAGGATCCACTCGGTTCCGGACAGGGCCTCGCCCAGTGCGGACAGGTCGGGGCAGCCGACCGGGTCGATCAGCGCGGATCCCGCGCCCTCGCGGCGCAGCTGCACCAGGTAGGCGCGCTGGCCGTAGCGGTATCCGGAGGCGCGCTCGGCGTCGACGGCCACGGGGCCGGTGCCCGCGGCGAAGGCCGCGACCACCCGGGCGAGGGCGTCCTCGTCGGCGACCACCGGAGGGATCCCCTCGCGGGGCTCTAGCAACGGAATCGGCGCCTTTTCGACGTCGTCCGGGGGGCCGCCCCCGGTGGTGGTGCGCAGGTCTGCTGCGGTCTCTTGGGCGTCGGTCACCGCTCAAGGGTATCCGTGGATGCGGCGCACCCGTCGCCGGAACGTTCCGTCGACGGGCGCGGGGCGCAGGCGGGGGCGTTTCTCCGGGTTCGCCGGGAGTTTGCCCGGGAGCCGCCGGGCCGGTGCGGGCGTCGGCCCGGGTGTGTCGGCCCGGGTGGGCCGGCGGGCGGGTATCAGTGGATGATCCCGGTCCGCAGGGCGACGGCGACCATTCCGGCGCGGTCACCGGTGCCCAGCTTGCGGGCGATGCGGGCGAGGTGGGACTTGACGGTCAGGGCGGACAGGCCCATCGAGACGCCGATGGCCTTGTTGGACTGGCCCTCCGCGACGAGGCGCAGGACCTCGACCTCGCGGCCGGAGAGCTCGCGGTAGCCGCCCGGGTGGCTCGGGGCACCCGGGGGGCGGCGGTGCATGCGGGCGGCGGCGGCGCCGATGGGGGCGGCGCCGGGCCGGGTGGGGAGCCCGATGTTGGTCCGCGTGCCGGTGACGACGTAGCCCTTGACGCCGCCCGCGAGGGCGTTGCGCACGGCGCCGATGTCGTCGGCGGCGGACAGGGCCAGGCCGTTCGGCCAGCCGGCGGCCCGCGTCTCGGAGAGCAGGGTGAGACCGGAACCGTCGGGCAGGTGTACGTCGGCCACGCAGATGTCGCGCGGGCTGCCGACGCGGGGGCGGGCCTCCGCGATGGACGACGCCTCGATCACGTCACGTACTCCGAGGGCCCACAGATGGCGGGTCACGGTGGAACGGACGCGCGGGTCGGCCACGACGACCATGGCCGTCGGCTTGTTCGGGCGGTAGGCGACCAGGCTTGCGGGCTGCTCGAGAAGAACGGACACCTAGGCCTCCTGGGGGAGTGGCGGGACGGCCGGCTCGGGGAAGGAAGCCGGTGCGAACCGTGCGGATGGTCACTGACTCCTTCGGCACGTCACCCGCCCGGCTTTAGGGAATGATCACGATTTGGTGAGTAACAATTCGGGCAATTCGGACGCACGATCGATCATCGGGTGATCAGAAGCCCACAACGGGCGCCCGGTTCCGACACGGGGCCGCCGAAGATCGATCGGCCGTTCTACGGGGCGCAGCGCATTCGGCCGCCCCGTCCGCCCGGCGGCGGCTCCGGCGTACGGCCGCACGCGTGCCGCCGTACGGGGGCACGGCTACGGGTGGTGCGGACCGCGCCGCTGTGGCAGGGACACCACGCCCGTCCCCGAGTCCGTCGGCCCCACCGGCGGCAGCCCCGCGATCTGGCACAGCAGCTCGCACCAGGCCGACAGGTGAGCCGAGGTGTCCGGGACCCCGCCGACGCCCTCCCGCGGGGTCCACGAGGCCCGGATCTCGATCTGGGTGGCGGGCCGCCGCTCCGACAGCCCGCCGAAGTAGTGCGAGCCCGCCATGGTCACGGTCCCGCTCGCCTCCCCGTACGCGAGGCCCCGCGCCTCCAGCGCCCCCGTCAGCCAGGACCAGCACACCTCGGGGAGGAGGGGGTCGGCGGCCATCTCGGGTTCGAGTTCGGCGCGTACGAGCGTCACCAGGCGGAAGGTCCCGTGCCAGGCCTCGTGGCCGGAGGGGTCGTGGAGCAGGATGAGCCGGCCGTCGGCCAGATCGTCCTCGCCGTCCACCACCGCGGCCTCGAGGGCGTAGGCGTGCGGGGCCAGGCGCTGGGGCGGTCTGGCGGGGTCGATCTCGATCCCCGGCCGCAGGCGAGCCTTCTTCAAGCCGTCGACCGCCCGCCGGAACGGGAGCGGGACGGAGCTCTCCTTCGCGCTGTCCATACCGTCAGCGCCATCTGAAAATCGTCCCTGAGCCGCAGCCATGCGGGGAAGACTAGGCGGAACGAGCGTCCGTGCGGCGCAGGGACACCCGCGCCGGGCCGGGCACTTCTTCATACGTGCGAAGATTTGGCGCGTGAGCGCCAACGACCGCCCCAAGGGCCAGCCGAGTCAGACGTACGATTCCGCCTTCCTGAAGGCGTGCCGGCGGGAGCCGGTGCCGCACACCCCGGTGTGGTTCATGCGGCAGGCCGGGCGCTCGCTCCCCGAGTACCGCAAGGTGCGCGAGGGGACCCAGATGCTGGAGTCGTGCATGCGGCCCGACCTGGTCACGGAGATCACGCTCCAGCCGGTCCGCCGCCACAACGTCGACGCGGCGATCTTCTTCTCCGACATCGTGGTCCCGCTCAAGGCCATCGGTGTCGACCTGGACATCAAGCCGGGCATCGGCCCGGTCGTCGCCCAGCCGATCCGCCGCCGCGAGGACCTCGCACAGCTGCGCGACCTCACCCCGGAGGACGTCTCGTACGTCACCGAGGCGATCGGCATGCTCACGGGTGAACTCGGCGCCACGCCGTTGATCGGCTTCGCCGGTGCGCCTTTCACCCTCGCGAGCTACCTGGTCGAGGGCGGCCCGTCGAAGAACCACGAGCACACCAAGGCGCTGATGTACGGCGACCCGCAGCTCTGGGCCGACCTGCTGGACCGCCTCGCGGACATCACCTCGGCCTTCCTCAAGGTCCAGATCGAGGCCGGCGCCTCCGCGATCCAGCTCTTCGACTCCTGGGTCGGCGCGCTCGCCCCGGCCGACTACCGCCGCTCGGTGATGCCGGCGTCGGCCAAGGTCCTGGAGTCCGTCGCCTCGTACGGGGTCCCGCGCATCCACTTCGGCGTGGGCACGGGCGAACTGCTCGGCCTGATGGGCGAGGCCGGCGCGGACGTCGTGGGCGTCGACTACCGGGTCGCGCTCGACGAGGCGGCCCGCCGCGTCGGCCCCGGCAAGGCGCTCCAGGGCAACCTGGACCCGGCGGTGCTCTTCTCCACCGAGGAGGCCGTACGGGCGAAGACGGACGAGGTCCTCGCGGCCGCGTCGGGCCTGGAGGGCCACGTCTTCAACCTCGGCCACGGCGTCCTCCCCACCACCCCGCCGGACGCCCTGACCCGCCTGGTCGACTACGTCCACACCCGGACGGCCCGCTGAGCCGGACGGGCTCGACAAGATCGCTGACGTCGGTACCGTGCCCTGCACCACATGGCACGGACCGACGTTTCGCATATCCGACGGAGAGCGGATCGACGGGGCCCGGTGCCTCGTACGGCGCAGGCACGACCTGATCGCGCAGCACCGCCCCGAGAACCTCTTCGTCCACGCGGACGGCCGGATCACCGTCGGCCGGTACGAGGAGACCGACCTCGCCGGGCCGGAGCGGTGGCCGGCCTCGGGGAGGATCGCCCGCTGCGCATCCTCACGACCGGCATCGGGCGGCCCGGGACCTGCCCCGGCCGGGCTACCCCGCCGCCCGCAGGGCCGAGACGGTCTTGCGGGCGGCCACCAGGATCGGGTCCCAGACCGGGGAGAAGGGCGGGGCGTAACCGAGGTCCAGGGAGACCACCTGGTCCACCGTCATCCCCGCCGTCAGGGCCACCGCCGCGATGTCCACCCGCTTCGCTGAGCCCGCTCCGCCGACGATCTGGACTCCGAGCAGGCGGCCCGTGCGCAGCTCCGCGAGCATCTTCACCGTCATGTCCGCGGCCGTCGGGTAGTAGCCCGCCGTCGTCGTCGAGGTGATCGTCGCCGTCACGAAGCGCAGGCCCACCGCCAGGGCGTCCTTCTCGCGCAGGCCGGTACGGGCGATCTCCAGGTCGCAGACCTTGCTCACCGCCGTGCCCACCACCCCGGGGAAGGTGGCGTAGCCGCCGCCCACGCCCGAACCGATCACCTGACCGTGCTTGTTGGCGTGCGTGCCCAGCGGGATGTGCCGCATGCACCCCGCCACCAGGTCCAGGACCTCCACGCAGTCGCCGCCCGACCAGATGTTCTCGTGGCCCCGCACCCGCATGGACAGGTCCGTCAGGATGCCCCCGGACTCGCCCAGCGGCAGCCCCGCCTCGCGGGCCAGCGCCGTACGGGGTTCCACGCCGATGCCGAGCACCACCACGTCCGCCGGGTACTCGTCGCCCGCGGCCGTGGCCACCGCGCGGACCGCGCCCCGGTCGTCTTCAAGGATCTTCGTGACCTCCGCCCCGGACACCGTGCGGATCCCCATCCGGTTCATCGCGGTGTGCACCAGCGTGCCCATGTCCGGGTCCAGCGTGGCCATCGGCTGCGGTCCGCGGTGCAGGACCGTGACCTCGTACCCGCGCGCGACCAGCGCCTCCGCCATCTCCACGCCGATGTAGCCGGCGCCGACGACGACCGCCCTGCGGCCCTCGGTGCCCTCGGTCCGCTCCAGGGTGTCCATCAGGCGCTGGCCGTCGTCCAGGGTCTGCACCCCGTGCACCCCGTGCGCGGCGATCCCGGGCAGCCTGGGGCGGACCGGCCGGGCGCCCGTGGCCAGGACGAGCTTGTCGTAGCCCGTCCACGCCTCGGAACCGGAGTCCAGATCGCGGGTGCGCACCCGGCCCCCGTCGAGGTCGAGTTCCACCACCTCCGTGCGCATGCGCAGGTCGATGTCCCGGGCGCGGTGCTCCTCGGGCGTACGGGCGATCAGGTCGTCCCGGCCGGGGACCTGGCCGCCGATCCAGTACGGGATCCCGCACGCGGAGTACGAGGTGAAGTGCCCGCGCTCGAAGGCCGTGATCTCCAGCTCCGCCGGGCCCTTGAGCCGCCGGGCCTGGGACGCGGCGGACATCCCCGCCGCGTCACCGCCGACCACCACCAGTCGTTCCGTCGCCATCGTCCGCCCCGTTCTCCGTGCTCCGCGCGTACGGTCACCGCCGTCTCGTACGGAACACGCTACGGGCGCAAGGCGTGTTCAGTCGGAGACCCCCGCCGTTTCCGTCGGGTCAGCGGGCCGGGCCGCCGGGATCGTCTTCGGGGTCGGGCCCGTCTTCGGCCTCGCCGGGCGCAGCCGCCGGTACACGCGCAGGGCCAGCAGCACCAGCGCCGCCGTCACCGCGAACGGGAGCACCACGGCGACCGCCAGGGCCAGGTAGCGCAGGATCTTCGTGAAGGCGTTCCAGCCCTTGCTCAGGGCGGCCGTGAAGGAGGGCTCCTCGTCCTTCTTCTCTTCCGCCTTCGGGGCCGGCTCCGAGACCTCCATCGTGATCGTGCCCATCGAGGTCTGGTCCTTCAGCGCCGTCTGCTGCGCGAGCAGCGACTCCAGGTCGGACTGGCGCTTGCTCAGCTCGCTCTCCAGCATCACCACGTCGGAGAGCGCCGTGGCCTTGTCCATCATGTCCCGCACCCGGGCCACGCTCGCCTGCTGCGATTTGACCCGGCTGTCGACGTCGGCGACCTTCTCCGTCACGTCCTGCGCCTCGACCTTGCGCTGGAGCAGCCTGCCGCTGCCCTCCATGGCGCCGAGCACCGCGTCGAAGCGGTCGCCCGGCACCCGCAGGGTCAGCGTCGAGGTCATCCGGCCGTCCCCGCCGCGCCGGGTCGACTCGTTGCCCACGTACCCGCCCGCGCCCTCCGCCGCCGTACGGGCCGCGGCCAGGGCCTTCTGCGCGTCCGCCGTCTCCAGGGCGAGCGTGGCCGTACGGATGACGTGCGGGCGTACGGCGGCCGGCTGCTGCCCGTTCTTGGCCGCGTCGGATCCCCCGGTGCCGGCCTGCCCGGCGGCCGCCGGGGGAGCCGCGGCCGCTCCCGGCTTGCCCTGGGCCGCCCCCTCCGGGGCACGGACCGCGGCCTTGTCGGCGGAGGCGGAGCCCGCCGTGTCCTGGCCGGCGGAGCACCCGGTGAGCGCGAGCGCCCCGGCCAGGGACAGCCCGGCCAGGGCGGCCGCGCCGCGGTGACGTACTGCGGTGCCTCTGGTGCTGCGGACGGTGCGCATCGGTGGTCCCCCCGGGGGTCGGCTGATGTCGCCGGTGAGACGTACGGGGTGGCGCCCCGGGTTTCGCCCGGGCGGTCCCGAGCCGATCCCGATGCGGTCACGGTCCGGCCTCGGTGATCGTCCGCGGCACGGTCTGAGACGATGTGTCCATGCACGAAGCGGACATGCGTACGGACGGCCCCGCCGGCGCGGCCGGCGAAGGCGCCCCGGCCCGCCACGCCGTCGTCATCGGCGGCGGCATCGCCGGCCTCGCGGCGGCCCACCGGCTGCTCGCCGACGGCCTGCGCGTCACGCTCCTGGAGGCCGGCCCGCGCCTCGGCGGCAAACTGCTCGCCGGCGAACTCGCCGGCGCCCCCGTCGACCTCGGCGCCGAATCCGTGCTCGCCCGCCGCCCCGAGGCCCTGGACCTGGCCCGGGCCGTGGGCCTCGGCGAGGCCCTCCAGCCGCCCGCCACCGCCACCGCCCACCTGTGGACCCGCGGCGCGCTGCGCCCCATGCCGCGCGGCCACGTCATGGGCGTCCCCGGCGACCTGGCCCCGCTCGCCGCCTCCGGGGTGCTCTCCGCCGAGGGGCTGGCCCGCATCGAAGCCGAACGAGAGCTGCCGCCCACCGAGATCGGCGAGGACGTCGCCGTGGGCGAGTACGTGGCCGCCCGCCTCGGCCACGAGGTCGTCGACCGCCTCGTGGAGCCCCTCCTCGGCGGGGTCTACGCCGGCAACGCCTACCGCATCTCCATGCGCGCCGCCGTCCCGCAGCTCTTCGAGGCGGCCCGTACGCACGCCTCGCTGGGCGAGGGCGTACGCGAACTCCAGGACCGGGCGGCCGCGCAACAGGCGGGGCAGGCCGGCCGGCCCGTCTTCGCCGGCATCGACGGCGGCATCGGCCGGCTCCCGCAGGCCGTGGCCGAGGCCTGCCGGGCGGCCGGGGCGCGGATCGCCACCGGTACCCCGGTCCGCGGGCTCCTGCGCACGGCCGGCGGCTGGAAGGTCGTCACCGACGGAGCGGCGATCGACGCCGACGCCGTGGTCCTGGCCCTGCCGGCCGGGCCCGCCGCCCGGCTGCTGGAGGCGCTCGCGCCGGCCGCGGCCACCGAGCTGCGGACCGTCGAGTACGCCTCCATGGCACTGGTGACGATGGCCTTCCGCCGCTCCGAGCTGCCCGCCGCGATTACCGGGGGCGGCGCCAGCGGATTCCTCGTACCCCCCGTCGACGGACGGACCATCAAGGCCTCCACCTTCTCCAGCAACAAGTGGGCCTGGGCCGGGGCCGATCCCGAGCTCTTCCTGCTGCGCACCTCGGTCGGCCGGTACGGGGACGAGGGCGACCTGGGGCGCGAGGACCCGGAGCTGGTCGACGTCTCGCTGGGCGACCTCGGCGAGGCGGTGGGCCTCGCGGCCCGGCCGGTCGCCTCCACCGTCACCCGCTGGGACGCGGGACTGCCCCAGTACCCGGTCGGCCACCTGGCCCGAGTGGAGCGGATCCGATCCGCCGTCGCGGCACTGCCCGGCCTCGCCGTGTGCGGGGCGCTGTACGACGGCGTGGGCATCCCGGCGTGCATCGCGAGCGCAGGAAGGGCCGCCGACGTGGTGAAGGCCACGTTTGCCGCGGTTTCCGCGTAAGGCACCCCTGGCACAGACCACTGATCAGCACACGGGACAATGGACACATGACTGCACCAGAGAAGATTCCCAACGCGGGGAAGAAGGCGAAGGACCTCAACGAGGTCATCCGCTACACCCTGTGGTCCGTCTTCAAGCTGAAGGACGTCCTGCCCGAGGACCGCGCCGGCTACGCCGACGAGGTCCAGGAGCTGTTCGACCAGCTGGCCGCCAAGGACATCACCGTCCGCGGCACCTATGACGTCTCCGGCCTGCGCGCCGACGCGGACATCATGATCTGGTGGCACGCCGAGACCTCGGACGAGCTGCAGACCGCGTACAACCTGTTCCGCCGCACGAAGCTCGGCCGCGCGCTGGAGCCGGTGTGGTCGAACATGGCCCTGCACCGCCCGGCCGAGTTCAACAAGTCGCACATCCCGGCCTTCCTGGCCGACGAGGTCGCGCGCGACTACGTCAGCGTCTACCCCTTCGTGCGCTCGTACGACTGGTACCTGCTGCCCGACGAGGACCGCCGCCGCATGCTCGCCGACCACGGCAAGATGGCCCGCGGCTACCCGGACGTCCGGGCCAACACCGTCGCGTCCTTCTCGCTGGGCGACTACGAGTGGATGCTGGCCTTCGAGGCCGACGAGCTGTACCGCATCGTCGACCTCATGCGTCACCTGCGCGCCTCCGAGGCCCGTATGCACGTCCGTGAAGAGGTGCCCTTCTACACCGGGCGCCGCAAGTCCGTCGCCGATCTGGTGGCCGGACTCGCCTGATACCTCCCCTGGGGGGAAGGAACCGGAAGACGCTCTCTTGACTGGGGAGCGGCCTCCGGTGGATCGGGAGGCTGGTCCGGATGACGGCCTGACCCCCGAAACGACGCAGCCGGAGATCCCGCCCGGAAGTTCAGACGACTGGCGGCAGCAGAGCCCTGGGTACCTTCCCGGGGCCTCGTGCTGCCCGGTCGTCCAGCGACACCGGTGCGGGCTCCGGATGCGGCGCACACGTGACACGCCACCCTGAGGTGTCACCCGTGAGCAAGTACCGCTCCACGTGACGGTCCACGCAGTCATTGCGTCCGCCGACCACTCCGTGGGTCCCCGCCCCCTCCTCCGTGACCAGCGCGGCCTGGGCGCCGAGCCGGCGCTGCAGCTCCAGCGCACCCGGGTACGGGGTGGCCCCGTCCCGTTCGGCCGCGACGACCAGGGTGCGGGGGAGCGCCGCCGATCGCGCGCCGACCGGTGCCGATCGCGCGCCGACCTCCACCGGCTGCTGCCGCTCGTGGACGGGCCAGTACGCGCACGGCAGGTTCAGGAAGGCGTTGGCCCAGGTCTCGAAGGGCGCCCGGCGGGCCAGTTCGGTGTTGTCGCGGTCCCAGGTCTCCCACGCGGCGGGCCAGGCGGCGTCGTTGCACAGCACCGCCGTGTACACCGCCCGCGCGTTCTCGCGCGCGGCCGCCGACTCCGGGTCCGATCGGGCCTGTTCGGCCAGCGGGCCCGCATCGCCGGCCAGGAACGCGCTGAGCGCGGCCGCCCGCTCCGGCCAGACGTCGTCGTAGTACGCCGCCTGGAGGAAAGCGGCCTGGAGCTCGCCGGTCCCCACCGCCCCGCCCGCAGGAGTGCGCGCCACCGCCTCCCGTACGCGCTCGTAGCTCGCCCGCACCGCCTCCGGGGTGGCGCCGAGCCGGTACGTGGCGTGGTGGCGGGCGGCCCAGGCGCGGAAGTCGAGCCAGCGGCGCTCGAACGCCGGGGACTGGTCGAGGTTGTCGAGGTACCAGATGCGGCGCGGGTCGGGGTCGACCGCGGAGTCGAGGACCATCCGGCGGACGTGGCCGGGGTGGAGGGTGGCGTAGACGGCGCCCAGGTAGGTGCCGTACGAGGCGCCGAAGAAGGACAGCTTCTCCTCGCCGAGCGCGGCGCGCAGCACGTGCAGGTCGCGGACGTTGTCGAGGGTCGTGTAGTACGCCAGCGCCGCGCCGGCCCGCCGCGCGCAGCCGCGGGCGTAGGCCCGGGCCTCGGCGACGCGCTGCCGCTTGTACGCGGCGGAGGGCTCGGCCGGGACCTGGGTCGGTCCCTTCGCCCGGACGGCGGGGTCCTCGCAGGACAGCGGGGCGGAACGGCCCACTCCGCGCGGGGCGTAGCCGACGAGGTCGTACGCGGCGCCGATCCGCTGCCACTCGGGGAGGTCGGCGACGAGGGGGAAGAACATCCCGGAGGCGCCGGGGCCGCCGGGGTTGTGGACGAGCGCGCCCTGTCGTGCGGCCCCGCCGCGCCGGGTCGCGGCGACGCGGCTGACGGTGAGCGAGATCTGCGGCCCGTCGGGCCGCGCGTAGTCGAGCGGAACCCGCAGGGTCGCGCACCGTACGGGCGCGGGCAGCTCCTCGGCGGCGGGGCAGGCCCGGAAGTCCAGCGCGCCGCCGGGTCGGGCTCCGGCCGCCTTCGCGGCACGCGCCGCCACGAGTTCGGCGCCCGCGTCCGCGGCGGCCGTCCGGGCCGCGGCGGAGGGGGCGTGGGAGTGGGCGTGGGCGTGGGGGGACGGGATGCACAGGGTGAGGGAGAGGACCGCCGCGGCGACTCCGCAGCGGGCGAGCGGAGTCAGCATCACGGGCCGCCTTCATCTCTTCGGATGAAGCGATCAGATGTGCTGAGCGGGGTTCTTGTACAGGACCGCCGCCCGGTGTCGGGCGCAATCCCCCCGTTGCCTAGGCCAGTGCCGCCCGGAGGGCGGGATCCGTCAGCACGCGGACCCCGCGCAGCGCCACCGCCGTGAGGCAGTCCCCCTCACCCCGCTCCCGGTCCAGCGCGACGAGCAGCCGCTGCCCGGCCGGGGAGGCCCACGCGGAATACGGGTACGTCTCGAAGCGGGCGATGGCCAGGCACCCCAGCGTGAGCAGCAGCGGCATCGAGAACCAGCCCAGGATCACGGCCCAGGTGGTCCCCTCCGCCGGGAGGCACAGCGCGGCCGCCGCCGTCGCCGCCACCATCGCGGCGGCCCGCCGCACCGCCCGGACCCCGCCGGCCACCGCGCTGCGCGCGGCGGCCGGCAGGGCCAGGCCCGCCGCGTCCAGCCGGTCCGCGAGGATGCGTACGGCCTCGTCCCGGGCCGCCGCTCCGCGTACGGCGACCACCGGAGCCTGTCCGTCGGGACCGAACGCGCCGAGCACCGACCGCTCGTGCGGATCCCGCCCCACCGGGTCGACGACGGTCGCCCAGCCGGTGTGGGCCAGCAGCAGCCGGCGGCCCCGCTGCATGGAGAGCAGCGTCAGCTCGGCGACCCGCCGGGGGCCGCCGGCGAGGTAGGCGGCCTCGTACAGGTTCAGTTCGCCGGGGCGGTGTCCGGCGCCCGCACCGACCTCGGGCGGAGCGGGCGAGGGCACCGAGGCCATGGCGGCGGCCCTCAGCAGGAGGGTGCAGGACGTCAGCACCCCCGCCCAGGCCGTCAGGAGGAGCAGGACCCAGAACATGGCTGACTCCCACGAGGTGGAGAAGTGCCCGGTCAGGAACTGCTGCTGCCGCAGCTCGAACCGGACGAACTGCTGCAACTCGAACTGCTGGAGCAACTGGAACCGCTGGAACAGCTCGATCCGCTGGAGCAACTCGATCCGCTGGAACAGCTCGAACCACCGGAACCGCCGGAGCAACCCGAACCGCTGCTCCCACAGCTGCCGGAGGAGGAGCCACCGTCGCTGCTCGCGCACCATACGACGGGCAGGACCTCCGCGGAAGACCCGCAGTTGACACCCGAGGAGGACGAGGACGAAGAACCGGACGAGGTGGCTGAGCCGCGCCGGGCGCCCCGCGCCTGCGCCGCCGCCAGCCTGGTGCTCCGCGCGGCCGGTACCAGCTGCCCCCGCAGGTGCGGATCCCGCAGCCCCCTCAGCCCGAACAGGGCCGTCTGCACGTGCGGGGTCCGGTCGTTCACGTAGTGCGTGCGGATCTCGCGCAGTGCGGCCTGCCCCGCCGGGGTGAGCCGCTGCCGGGCCTTGGCGGCGAGGACGCAGCCCAGGACGATCCCGCCCACCAGCACCGGGAGCACCTTGACCACGAACGGCACCTGCGGACCGGAATCGAGCGCCAGCGCCACGAACGTGAGGGGCAGCGAGACCACCACCCACACCGCGCACACCACGATCTGGGCCAGCGCCCACCGCCGCCACTTGCGCCCGGAGCCGGGCACCGCGAGCAGCCCGCGGCCGGCGAGCGCGTCGCCGGTCTCCTGGACGGCGGGGTCGAGCATGGCGGCGTACCGCACCTGGTAGAGCCAGCCGGACGGCGCCTGCCGCAGGGCCTCGAACACGGCCCGCTCGGCGATGTCGCCGGCCCGCGCCCCGGGCCGCAGCGCGACGATCCCCGGCCCGCCGGCCACCAGCCGGCCGTCCCCGAGCAGCGAGACGAGCGCGCTGTCCACGACCGCGCCCGGGCCGCCGGCCATGAACGCGGCCTCGGACAGATCGTGCAGGCGCGGCGCGGGGCCGGCCGGCGGGCGCGGCCGGGAGCGCCGTACGCCGAGGACCAGCAGGAGGGTGGAGAGGACTACGGCGATCCAGATCGCGAGGGCGAGAACGTTCATGCCGCACGCCCCACGAGCGTCCGGGCCCAGCGCACGATCCGGCGCGGCGGCCGCGCCCCGACCCGGTCCTGCCACCAGGTGGTGAGCCGCCGCCGGGCCGTGGGGTCGGCGGGCAGGTCCCGGATCAGCAGGTGCTCGGCGAAGTCGAGGGCGTCGCGCCGGTATCCGGCGGTCATGGGCCGGCTGCGGGCGTACCCGAGGAAGGCCTCGCGGTACGGGGCCTCACCCCCCAGGATCCCGGGCAGCTCGGGCGCGAGCTTCGCGACGACCCCGGCCCGCTTCGCGGCCAGCGCCCGCGCCTGCACCCCCACGCGCTCCCGGTCGAAGCCCTCGGGCACCTCCGCCCCCGTGACGAGCGCGGCGAGCAGCGCACCCTGCTCCTCCCCGACGCGGGCCCGCTTCCGCGGCCCCGCCGGCGTGTCCGGCGCGGCGTCCGGGGCGGCGTCCGCGGTGGAGCCCCGGGGCAGGGCGGAAGGCCGGCCGGGGGAGTCCACCGCCGGGCCCGCCGGGTCCACCCGGCCCACCACGGCCCGGATGGCGGCGAGTTCCCCGGCCAGCTCCGACTCCGCGGGGAAGTCGTCGTCCCGCTCCAGCAGCACGCCCGCGGGAGCGACCCGCTTGCGCAGCTCCGCCAGGACGTCCAGCACCACCGCGGGCACCGGATGGGCGTGCGTGTCGTGCCAGACCCCGTCCCGCTCCACGCCCCCGGCCACGTGCACGTACGCCAGTGCCTCCAGCGGGATCGCGTCGAGCACGGCGAACGGGTCCTCGCCCCGGTTCACCCGGTTCGTGTGCAGGTTGGCGACGTCGATCAGCAGCCGGACCCCCGTCCGCTCCACCAGCTCCGTCAGGAACTGCCCCTCCGTCAGTTCCTCCCCGGGCCACGAGACCAGCGCGGCGATGTTCTCCAGCGCCAGCGGCACCGGCAGGGCCTCCTGCGCGATCCGCACGTTCTCGCACAGCACGTCCAGCGCGTCCCGCGTCCGGCGCACCGGCAGCAGGTGCCCGGCCTCCAGCGCCGGCGAGGACGTCCGTACGAACGCGATGTGCTCCGTGACGAGCGGCGCCCCCAGCGCGAGGGCCCGCTCCCCGAGCGCGGCCAGCTTCCCGGCGTCGGGCCGCTCGGCGCCGCCGAGCCCCAGCGAGACCCCGTGCGGGACGACGCGCACCCCGCGCTCGCGCAGCCGCAGCAGCGGGGCGGGCAGGTGGCCGGGACAGATGTTCTCGGCCACCACCTCGACCCAGTCCAGGCCCGGCAGCCGCTCCACCGCGTCAGCGATCTCCGGCCGCCATCCGATGCCCACCCCCAGGTGCGCCATGCTCTTCATGTCCCCTCGCCCCCTCTCATCGGTCGTCTGCCGATGTGATGGCCCTCACGGAGTCGGGCCAACCGCGGAAAGGGACGTTCAGAGCAACATTTGAGGTTCCGCCCCGGCGTGGCCGATTTCAGCCCGTCACGCCGCCGGCGAGGCGGGTCCTGAGGGCCGGGTGGTCCGCGACCACCGTCGCCGAGCCGGGCGCGATCTCCGTGAATCCGGCGTCCCGGACCACCGGCAGGCCGCTGCCGCTCAGCTCCGCCCACCGCTCGCGCGGCGCCGTCCGTACGGCCAGCCGGAAGCCGGAGTCCTGCCAGGCGGTGCGCTCGGCGCCGGTCAGCTCCCACCACGCCAGCTGCGCCGCGTGCCCGGCCTGGGCCATCGCCTTGCCGGCGGACATCTCCAGCTCCGGGTTGAGCCACAGCACCGCGACTGCGGGCGCGGCCGGGGCGGCCGGCTCCGGGTCGTCCAGATCGGTCCCCGAGACCTGGAGCTTCGCGAGCTCCTTGGGCCAGCCGTCCAACGGCACCGGAGGGAAGACCCGTACCTCCGCCCTGTCCCCGTGCACCGTGACACCGGGCAGCGTCCCGGCCTTGCGCCACTCCGCCCCGCGCGCCCGCCGCACCACCTTCCGGATCCGCGCGTCCTGCCAGTCCCGGACCGCCTCGGCCCACTCGCCCTCGCCGTGGGACCGCTCGTCGGTCAGCAGGACCAGTACGGCGCGGGCCGCCGTCTCCAGCGCGTCGGTCCGGGCGGGCGGTTCGGCCTTCTCGATCCGCACGACCAGCGGCAGCACGAACTGCGGCGCCTCGTCGCGGGCGGCGTGCTCCTGCCGGAAGGGGCTGTCCGCCCCGACCGCCGGTACCTCTGAAGTGTGGTTCTGGTGCTGGCTGCTCATCCCGCCAAGGATGCCAGGCTCCCCCTTCAGGATGATGCCGCGGGGGGTGCGGCCGGGCGAGGATCAGGCGCATGAAGAGCGACCTTTTTGCCTCCGAGAACCTGGCCCAGCCGGCGGCTGCTCCGGGCATGACCCTGCAGAACGCCAAGTCCGTGAAGTACACCGTCAACGGTGAAATGCTCGCCCGCCAGGGCTCGATGGTCGCGTTCCGGGGGAACCTCCAGTTCGAGCGCAAGGGCCAGGGCATAGGCGGCATGCTCAAGCGCGCCGTCACCGGCGAGGGCCTCGCGCTGATGTCAGTACGCGGCCAGGGCGAGGCCTGGTTCGCGCACCAGGCCGGCAACTGCTTCATCGTCGACTTCGAGCCGGGCGACTCGCTGACCGTCAACGGGCGCAACGTGCTCTGCTTCGACCCGACGCTCTCCTACGAGATAAAGATGCTGAAGGGCGCCGGCATGACCGGTGGCGGCCTCTTCAACAGCCTCTTCACCGGAACCGGCAAGCTGGCCCTGGTCTGCGACGGCCACCCGATCGTCATCCCGGTCACGGCGCAGAACCCCGTGTACGTGGACACCGACGCGGTCGTCGGCTGGAGCGCCCACCTGGAGACGGGGCTGCACCGCTCCCAGTCCGTCGGCTCGATGATCCGCGGCGGCTCCGGCGAGGCCGTCCAGCTGATGCTGCGCGGCGAGGGCTTCGTCATCGTCCGGCCCAGCGAGGTCACCGAGACGGCGGCCGCGCACTGAGGCTCGACGGTGTGGGCCGCCGCCACGGAGTGCGGCGGCCCTGGGTGCTGCGCGGGGTCGACCTGGAGCTGCCGCCCGGCGCGCTCGTCCGCGTCGAAGGCCGCAACGGCGGAGGCAAGTCCACCCTGCTGCGGATCGTCGCGGGGATCGACACCCCGTCCGAGGGGCGGGTCACCGGGCGCCCGCGCCGGACTGCCTACGTGCCCGAGCGCTTCCCCGCGGCGCTGCCGCTCACCGCGACGGCCTACCTGACCCACATGGGCCGGGTGCACGGCCTCGGGCGTGCGCGGGCCGCGGACCGGGCGGCCCACTGGCTGGAGCGGTTCGGCGCGGCCGCGTACGCGCGGACCCCGCTGGCCGAACTCTCCAAGGGCAGCAGCCAGAAGGTGGCCGTCGCCCAGGCCCTGCTCGCCGAGCCCGGGCTGCTCGTCCTCGACGAAGCCTGGACCGGGCTCGACACCGCCGCCCGCGCCGAGCTGGACCGGGCCGTCGCCGAGCGGACCGCGGCCGGGGGCACCGTGGTCTTCGTCGACCACGACCCGGCACGGCTCGCCGGCGCCGCCGACGCGCACCACCGGGTCGAGGGGGCCGCGCTGGTCCCCGTACGGGAGCCCGCCGGCGCGGGGGCGTACGTACGGATCGAGGCCGCCGGAGCGCCGGGCGCCGAGCTGCCGCCGGGGCTGACCGGCGCGCCCGCGCCGGGCGGGGGACTGCTGCTGACGGTTCCCGCCGCCCGGTCCGACGCGGTGCTGCGCGCTCTGCTCACGGCGCCCGAGCCCTGGCACATCCGCTCCGTGGAGGAACTTCCGTGACCGGCCTGCTGCGCTACCAGTGCGCGCTGCTGCTGCGTTCCCAGCGCTGGATCGCCCCGCTCCTGCTGTACGCGGCCTTCCTGGCCGCCGGGGTCCGGCCGGGCGATCCGCTGCTGGACTCGCTGGGCTTCGCCGCCGCCGGGCTGGTGCCGGTCACGGCCTGGCTGGTCCGGGTCTGCGCGACCAACGAGCCCGCCGCCGCCCGCGACTGCGCGGCCGCCGCGGCCGGTCCCGTACGGGTGCACGCCGCGGCCCTGCTGACCGCGCTGGGCGGGGCGCTGCTGGCCGGGGCCGCGGGCACGGCGGCGGTGCTGCTGATCGGGGACTCCGGCCGGGCGGAGCACGTGGATCCGCAGGACGCCGCCCTGGCCGGGGTGCTGGCGGTCCTCGCGTGCGCACTGACCGGCGCGGCCGTGGGGGCGCTGTGCAGCCGGCCCCTGCTGCGCTCGACGGGGATCGCGGTCCTGGCGGGCGGCCTGGGATCCCTGCTGGCCTGGGGCCTTGCCGGCTCCCCGGCACGCAGTGCGGTGACCGCGCTGGTGGAGGGCTCGCGGGCACACGCCGTGACCCTGCCGGTGGCGGCCTTCGCGGGGGCGCTGGCGCTGGCCTGCGGGGCGGGAGCCGTGGCCTGCCTCGTCAGCGCGCGGCGGAGCTGAGTACGCTCGCGGACATGGACGAAGTGGACGCGCCGGCCGGAACCGAGTCGTACTGCGCCGCCCCGGCGGCGCCCGCCGGCGGGGTGCCCGGGCCGCCGTACGCGGACTGCGTGGAGTGCGGCAGGCCCACCGAGTACGGGGCCGCGACCCCGGGCCGGGTGCTGTGCCCGGTGTGCGAATGGCAGGACGCGCAGCGCACCGCCTGCTCCGGCTGACGCGGGGCCCGGCCCGCCCCGGCCCGCCTACTTTCCGATGAGCTCGGAGACCTTCACGAAGCGGTAGCCGCGCTTGCGCAGCTCCGGGACGATCTTGTGGATGGCCTCCTCGGTGACGGGGGCGGCGCTGCGCGTGCAGTGCATGACCACCACCGAGCCGGGCTTCACACCGGTGAGCACCTGCTCGGCCACCGCGTCCGGGTCCTTGGCGAAGGCGTCCCCGCTGACCACGTCCCACTGGACGGCCGTGACCTTGGCCGTGGAGATCGCCCGCAGCGCCTGGTCGTCGTAGCAGCCGCCGGGGAAACGGAAGTACGGGACGGTGTTGACCGCACCGGCCGTACGGAAGGCGGCGAAGGCCCGGTCCACATCGGCCCGGGCGGCGGCCGCGTCCAGCGTGGGGAGCCCGTAGCAGGGCGACTTGAAGGCGTGGTGGCTGTACGAGTGGTTCGCGATCTCGAAGTTCGGGTCGGTGCCGATGGCCTTGGCCTGGTCCGGGTACTCCTCGGCCCAGCGGCCGGTCATGAAGATCGTCGAGGGCACCTTCAGCGTGCGCAGGGTCGAGATGAGCTGCGGGTTGTCGAAGTGCTCCCCGTCCGCGGCGCGCTGCCCCTGGTCGGAGGTCATGTCGGCGTCGAAGGTCAGCGCGACGGTCTTGTCCGCCTGCTGCTTCGCCCGCTCGAAGACCGGGGTCAGGCCGTTCGGCCCGGGTGCCAGGGTCGGGGCCTTGGCGGGCGGCGGGGCGGCGGCCGGGGAGGAGCCGGCCGCCTGCGGCGCGCCGGCCGAAGCCGCGGCCGAGGGCGGGGTCGAGGCCCCGGGGGTGCCCAGGCGGGCGGCCTGGTGGCCGGAGCCGGAGCCGGAGCCGGAGCCGGACGCGGAGCTGCCGCTGCCGCCTCCGCATCCGGCGAGGGCGGTGCAGAGAGCGGCACTGAGGGCGGCCGCGACCGCCACATTGCGCACAGAAAGGGTCACGAACGCAAAATATATGACCATCTGCCAAGCGGATCGCAGCGGCGCCGGGGCAGGCATACGAATCGCCCGCCCGTGTGACGGGCATCAGGTCTCCAGCAGCCGCTTCCGGCTCTCCGCCACGTCGAAACGGGCTTCCGGATAGCGCGGATCCAGCTCCTCCAGATGCTCCAGCAGCAGCTTGGCGATCGCCCAGTTGCGGTACCACTTCCGGTTCGCGGGAACCACGTACCAGGGCGCGGCCCCGGTGGAGCAGCGCTGCACGGCCAGCTCGTACGCGTGCTGGTACTCGGGCCACAGGACACGGTCCTCGATGTCGCCCGGGCTGAACTTCCAGTGCTTCTCGGGGTTGTCCAGCCGCTCCAGCAGCCGCTCGCGCTGCTCCTCGCGGCCGATGTGGAGGAAGACCTTGACCAGCGTGACGCCGTCGTCGGCGAGGGACTGCTCGAACCGGTTGATCTGGGCGTAGCGGCGGTTCAGCTGACTGCGCGACACCAGCTCGCGGACGCGGGCGATGAGGACGTCCTCGTAGTGCGAGCGGTCGAAGATGCCGATCTCGCCGGCCATGGGGAGGGCCTTCCTGATGCGCCAGAGGAAGGGGTGCTCGTGCTCCTCCCGCGTGGGCGCCTTGAAGGACCTGACCCGGCAGCCGGCGGGGTTGAGGAAGCCGATCACGTGCTTCACCGTGCCGCCCTTGCCGCTGGTGTCCATGCCCTGGAGGACGAGCAGGACGCGGCGGCGGTCACCCGCGGTGCTCGCCGCGTACAGCCGCTCCTGGAGGGCGGCGAGGGGCTCGGCCAGCGCGGCGGTGGCGGCCAGGGCCGCGGCCTTGCCGGCCGGGCCGCCGGGGGTCGCGGCGGGATCGAAGGCGCCGAGGTCGAGGCGCTCGCCGGCCGGGGCGCGGAGCAGCGGACGCAGGGCGGTGTCCTGCCGCTCCGCCTCGGGCCGGGGCTTCGGGGCCTTGCGGCCCTTCTCCTTCCCGCCCCTCCCGTCGCCCTTGCCCTTCTCGCCGGCCCTGGCCTCTTTGGCGTCCTTGGCGGCTGTGCCGTTTTCGGCGTCCTTGGCGTCCTTCGCGTCCTTGGCGTCCTTCGCGTCCTTGGCCTTCTTGCCGCTCTTCCCGCCCTTGTCGGCCTTCTTGTTCTCCTTGGCCACAGCCACCTACCCCGATCCAGTCGATTCCTCCGATAATCCATCAGAACGGACGCGGTCGCGAGGGCGCGGCGGCGGGGCCGCGGGGCCGGCGGGTCAGTGCCAGGGGCCCGTCACGGCGAAGGTGGTCCCCGGGGCGTAGGCGTTGACGTACATCGTCCGCCCGTCGGGGGAGAAGGTGACCCCGGCGAACTCGCCCCATTCCGGCGCCCCGGGCCGGCCGATGTCATCGGCGCCCCGGGCCATCGGGTACACCTCGCCGCCCGGCGTGACGCCGAAGACGTACTGCGCCCCGCCGCCGTCCTCGCACACCATCAGGCCGCCGTCCGGGGCCAGGCAGATGTTGTCGGGGGAGTCCCCGGGCAGCCGGACGTCGGCGGCGGGCCCGAAGAGCACGTCCAGCCGGATCGTGGAGCGCCGCGGGTCGTGGAACCAGACCTGGCCGTGGTGGTCGGCGGGCGCCCCCTCGAGGCGGCGGGCGTAGCTGGAGACGAAGTGGACGCCTCCGTCGCCCCAGTAGCAGCCCTCCAGCTTCTGCGCGTGGGTGATCCCGCCCGGACCGAAGTCCTGGAACCGGATGGGGGTCCGAGCCGCCGAGGGGTCCGGTACGGGGACCCACTCGACCGGGAACTCGGCGCCGGGCACGTCCACGACGGAGAGGTCGGCCAGTCCCGGGACGCGCAGGGCGTGGAGGGTGCCGCCGGCCCGCAGGGAGCCGGGGCCGGCCAGGGGCCGCGCGGGCAGGAAGCGGTAGAAGAGCCCGAAGGGACGGGTGAAGGCGTCCTCGGTCTCGTAGACGGTCCCGCGGTGCGGATCGACGGCGACGGCCTCGTGCGCGAAGCGGCCCATCGCGGTGAGCGGGACGGCTCCGCAGCGGTACGGGTCGGCGGGGTCGACCTCGAAGACGTAACCGTGGTCCTCGGTGTAGCCGGAGGTCCCGGCGCGGTCCTCGGTCTCCTCGCAGCTGAGCCAGGTGTTCCAGGGGGTACGGCCACCCGCGCAGTTGACGGCGGTGCCGGCGAGGGCGACGCGCTCGCCGGTGACGGTGCCGTCCGCGTCGAGCTCCAGGAGGGTGCAGCCGCCGAGGGCGTGGGGGTCGTAGGTGAGGCCCCGGGCGGCGGGGACGCGCAGGGCGGCGGTGGCGCGGTTCTCGTGGTTGCGGACGAGGCGGACCCGGCCGGAGCCCGCGTCGAAGGCGGCCATGCCGTCGCAGTTGGCCGGTACGGGTCCTTCGCCGGAGCGCAGGGCGTCGCCGGCGCGGGAGAGCACGCGGTAGCGGAACCCGGCGGGCAGGTCGAGCAGCTTGCCGGGGTCGGGCACCAGCGGGCCGTAGCCCTCTGCGGACAGCGGGACGGCGCGGGAGCTGCCGGCGAAGACGGAGCCGAGGGATCCGCTGAAGGCGATTCCGGCGAGCAGGGTGCGGCGGCTGACGGACATCGGCGGCTCCCGGGGCGAGGGGGGTGACGGGCCCGTGGTACCACGGGCCCCCGCCCCCCTGCCCCGGACGCGCCGGGCCGCCGGAGGGCTAGATCAGCTCCGCGCTCAGGGTGATCGTCGTGCCGGTCAGGGCCTGGCTGACCGGGCAGTTCTTCTTGGCGTCCTCGGCGGCGGCGGCGAAGCCCTCCGCGTCCAGGCCGGGTACCTCGGCGCGCACCGTCAGGTGGATGCCGGTGATGCCCTCGCCCGGCTGGAAGGTCACGTCGGCCTTGGTCTCCACCCGGGTGGGCGGCGTGCCGGCCCCGTCGAGGCCGTGCGAGAGGGCCATCGAGTAGCAGCTGGAGTGCGCGGCGGCGATCAGCTCTTCGGGGCTGGTCTTGCCGTTCGCGGCCTCGGCGCGCGAGGGCCAGGAGACGTCGAACGAACCCCGACCCGAGGAGTCGAGGGTGACGACACCGGCGCCCTTGAGCAGGTTGCCTTCCCAGTCGGTGTGCGCGGTACGCGTGGTGGCCATGGTGGATCCCTTCGGAGAAAGTGGGAACGGCCGGACCGTGCCCGTAGCCCGTACGGAACGGCCGACGTCCCCAAACCTACTGGGACACCAGGGGTTTCGCGTCGCGCGCCAGTGCGGTGAGCCTTGAGATGGCCCGGAAGTACTTCTTGCGGTAGCCGCCGTTCAGCATTTCTTCACTGAAGAGCCTGTCGAAGGGCACGCCCGATGCCAGGACCGGTATCTCCCGGTCGTACAGGCGGTCGGCGAGGACGACGAGGCGCAGCGCCGTCGACTGGTCCGGGACCGGGCCGACGTCGGTCAGGCAGACCGCCGCTATGCCGTCCGTGAGGGCGCCGTACCGGCTGGGGTGGACCTTGGCCAGGTGCTCCAGCAGTCCCGGGAAGTCGTCCAGGCTCGCGCCCTCGGTCGCGTACGCGGCCTTCGTGACCTGCTCGTCCGAGAACGGCGCCGGGGCCTCCGGCAGGCCGCGGTGGCGGTAGTCCTGGCCGTCGATGCGCAGCGGGCGGAAGTGCGCCGAGAGCCCCTGGATCTCCCGCAGGAAGTCCGCGGCGGCGAACCGGCCCTCGCCGAGCTTGCCGGGCAGGGTGTTGGAGGTGGCGGCCAGCGCCACGCCCTGCTCGACCAGCCGGCTCAGCAGCGAGGAGACGAGGACGGTGTCGCCCGGGTCGTCCAGTTCGAACTCGTCGATGCACAGGAGGCGGTGGCCGCCGAGCGTCTGGACGGTCTGCTGGAAGCCCAGTGCCCCGACCAGGTTGGTCAGCTCCACGAAGGTGCCGAAGGCCTTGAGCGCGGGCTCGGCCGGGGTGGCGTGCCAGAGGGAGGCCAGCAGGTGCGTCTTGCCGACGCCGTAGCCGCCGTCGAGGTAGACCCCGCGCGGGCCGGTGGGGACCGGTGCCTTCTTCGCGAACCAGCGGCGCTTGGCGCCGCCGCTCGCGTGGGCCCCGCCCAGCCCGGCGGCGAAGCCGCTGAGCACGGTGACGGCCTCGGCCTGGCTGGGCTGACCGGGGTCGGGGTCGTACGTGTCGAAGCGCACCGAGTCGAAACGCGGAGGCGGCACCATCTCGGCCACCAGCCGCTCGGCGGGCACCCGGGGCTCGCGGGCGCACAGGGCCTGCGGGCCGGCCTCGGCCGGGCCGGCTATCGGGGGTCGCCCGTAGGTGGATCCGGAGGTGGAGAGTGATGTTGACACAGCTCTTAACTCTACGGGGCGTGGCACACTGCACCGATGCGACGCCTGTTCCCTGTGACCGATCAGACATCGGCCGACGAGACGTCGGCCCCCGCGGACCGCGGTGACCGCAGTGACCGCGAGTGGTCGCTGGACGAGCTGGCGGAGGCGTACGCGTACCCCGCACTCGGCCCGGAGGGGCACTGGCTGCGGGCCAACATGGTCTCCACCCTGGACGGCGCGGCCCAGCACGACGGGCGCTCGCAGCCGATCTCCAGCGAGACCGACATGCGGATCTTCGGCACCCTGCGGGCGCTGGCCGATGTGGTGGTCGTCGGCGCCGAAACGGTTCGCCAGGAGGGGTACCGCCCGGCGCGGGCCCGTGAGGCCTTCGCGGCCCGGCGCGCGGCCGCCGGACAGGGCCCCGCCCCCGCCATCGCGGTGGTCACGGCCGGCCTGGACCTGGACTTCTCGCTGCCGCTGTTCAGCTCGCCCCTCGTGCCGACCCTCGTGGTGACCGGGGCGGCCGCATCCGCCGAACGGGTGGCGGCGGCCGCCGGGGCCGGGGCCGAGGTCGTCCTGGCGGGCGACGGGGCGGCCGTGGATCCGGCCCGGATCGTACGGGAGCTGGCGGACCGGGGGCTGCGCCGCCAGCTCACCGAGGGCGGTCCCCGGCTGCTGGGGCAGTTCGTGGCCGCCGACGCGCTGGACGAGCTGTGCCTGACGATCTCGCCGATGCTGGCCGCGGGCGGGGCCCAGCGGATCTCCGGGGGACCCCCGGTGGCGGTGCCGCACCGGCTGGCGCCCGCCTCCGTACTGGAGGAGGCCGGGTTCCTCTACACGAGCTACCGTCGGATCTGAGAAGGAGCGGAATTTGTAGTTCCGCTTAGCTTCCGGTGGGCACATACCTGGGCAGATATATCCACGCAGGGCCCCGTGAGAGCGGGGCAGGATGGTTTCCGCAGGGGCCGGCCGACCGGCCCCGGCCCATGAAGGAGAGGGCGTCCGTGTTCACGAGCGTTTTGATGATCGAGCAGCCGCTGACCAGCGTCGACGTGGACTTCGTCACCAGCCTGCACGGGGACGACCCGGTTTCCTTCCTCGTCCTCCTCCAGCCCCGGGGCGACCAGGACCGGCTGCTGCGGGCCATCGACGACGTGGCGCTCGGCGAGCTCCCCGAGGCGCTCCACGAGGCGGACATCCCCGAGGGCCACGCCGCCCGCGGCCCGGCCGAGCAGGCACTCGTCCACTCCCTGGAGGCCCTGCGCAAGAAGGGCGCCAAGGCCAGCGGGCAGATCATCGAGGACCACCCGCTCGACAAGCTCAAGGCCGTCGTGGACGAGTCGAGCGCCGACGAGGTGATCGTCCTGACCTCCCCGCACTTCGTCGAGGAGTTCTTCCACCGGGACTGGGCCTCCCGCGCGCGCCACAAGGTCGGGGTTCCGGTGCTCAAGCTCTTCGCCCACAACGAATAGGCTGGCATCCGACACACGCGCCGGGACGTGCGAGCCGGGGGGACACCGCCCCGTACCGCCTCCCGCACACCGATTCCGTACCGACCCGTACCTTGGGGAGATCCCGTATGACGCCGCCCGGCCTGCCGAACGCCATGGAACGCCCGCACTTCATCGGCATCGGCGGCGCCGGGATGTCCGGCATCGCGAAGATCCTCGCCCAGCGCGGTGCACGGGTCGCCGGCAGCGACGCCAAGGACTCCGAGACCGCCCAGGCGCTGCGCGCCCTCGGCGCCACGGTCCACATCGGGCACGCGGCCGGGCACCTCGCCCCCGATGCCACCTGCGTCGTCGTCTCCAGCGCCATCCGCGCCGACAACCCGGAGCTGGCGCGCGCCGCCGAGCTGGGCGTCCCCGTCGTGCACCGCTCGGACGCCCTGGCCGCCCTGATGGACGGCCTGCGGCCGATCGCGGTCGCCGGTACGCACGGCAAGACCACCACCACCTCGATGCTGGCGGTGTCCCTGTCGGCCCTGGGCCTGGACCCCTCGTACGCGATCGGCGGGGACCTGGACGCCCCCGGCTCCAACGCCCACCACGGCGAGGGCGACGTCTTCGTGGCGGAGGCGGACGAGAGCGACCGCAGCTTCCACAAGTACACCCCGCAGGTCGCGATCATCCTGAACGCGGAGCTCGACCACCACGCGAACTACGCGTCCATGGACGAGATCTACGAGTCCTTCGAGACCTTCGTCGGCAAGATCGTGCCCGGTGGCACCCTGGTCGTCGCCCACGGACAGGAGGGCGCCGCCGAGATCGCCGCCCGGGTCCGCGGCACGGAGGGCCTCAACGTCGTCACGTACGGCGAGGAGGAGGGCGCCGACGTCCGGATCACGAAGATCACCCCGCGCGGCCTGACCAGCGAGGTCACCGTGCTCATCGACGGCCGGATGCTCACCTTCACCGTCTCCGTGCCCGGCCGCCACTACGCGCACAACGCCGTCGCCGCCCTCGCCGCCGGTGTGGCCCTCGGCATCCCGGTGCACAACCTGGCCTCCGCCCTCGGCAAGTACACCGGCGTCAAGCGCCGCCTCCAGCTCAAGGGCGAGGCCTCGGGCGTGCAGGTCATCGACTCCTACGCGCACCACCCGACCGAGATGACCGCCGACCTGGAGGCCATCCGCGGCGCCGCCGGGGACTCCCGGATCCTGGTCGTCTTCCAGCCGCACCTCTTCTCCCGCACCCAGGAGCTGGGCAAGGAGATGGGTCAGGCGCTCGCCCTCGCCGACTCCGCCGTGGTCCTCGACATCTACCCGGCCCGCGAGGACCCGATCCCCGGCATCACCAGCGAGATCATCATCGCGGCCGCCCGCAGCGCCGGCGCCGACGTCACCGCCGAGCACGACAAGGCCGAGGTCGCCGACGTCATCGCGGGAATGGCGAAGCCCGGTGATCTCGTTCTCACCATGGGCGCGGGTGACGTCACGGACCTGGGTCCGGCGATCCTCGCCCGCCTGACGGACTGAGAACGAGGGAGCGGGAGAGTCATGTCGTACGAGGTCGAGAAGACGGACGAGCAGTGGCAGGCCGAGCTGACGCCGTCCGAGTACCAGGTGCTGCGCCTGGCGGGCACCGAGCCTGCGTTCCGCGGTGAGTACACCGACACCAAGACGGCCGGCGTCTACTCCTGCCGTGCCTGCGGCTCCGAGCTCTTCCGCTCCACCGAGAAGTTCGAGTCGCACTGCGGCTGGCCGTCCTTCTACGACCCGAAGGACTCCGACGCCGTCGAGCTGAAGTCCGACACCACGCACGGGATGGTCCGCACCGAGGTCCTCTGCGCGAAGTGCGGCTCCCACCTCGGGCACGTGTTCGAAGGCGAGGGTTACCCCACCCCCACCGACCAGCGCTACTGCATCAACTCCATCTCGCTGCGCCTCACCCCAGACGCGGGCTGACGGGGGTCGCCGCCACGCGGTCCACGGCGGGCAGGAACTGGTCGTAGAAGCGGGTCTTGAGGCGCAGGGCCCGCTCCTCCAGCTCCCGGAAGCAGTCGGTCGACTCCTCCTGGGCGAGGAGCTCGGTGACCCGCGTGGCCAGGCGGTCGGAGTGGGAGCCGGACAGCAGCGACACCGTCGCCAGCGAGTGCGTCTTCGCGTCGTGGACGTGGTGCGGGTAGTAGAAGCGGGAGCGGTTCCTGCCCTCCTCGGTCAGCAGAGGGGCCATCCGCTCCCACAGCCGTCCGTATTCGACGGAGACCAGCACCTCGCCCCAGAACCGCAGGATCGTCAGCAGCCGAAGGTCGGAGTCGGCGTGGCCGCCCGCGTCCGCGATCAGCTCCAGCGTGTCCCGGACGACCTCCTGCGTGGCGGCCGTGGGCCGGGAGGCCGCCAGGGCCTGGCGGGAGATCCCCAGCCGCCGCATGTCCTGTGTCATGTCTTCCCGGTGCGAGGGCGTGTGGCCGTGGCCGTCCGGATACTCCTCGCGCAGGATGACCCGGGCGATCCGCAGCCCCGCCTCGTCGCGCAGCAGGTCGATCGCGAGGTCGTAGGAGGGGGTGAAGGCGAGCGAGACGAAGCGACGCTGGAGCAGGAGCGCGGCGAAGTCCTCCTCCGCGAGCCCGGAGACGTTCGCCAGGACCGGATGCGCCCGGAACTCCCCGATCAGTGCGTCCTCGAACCCGTCCAGAGCGTGCAGATCGTGCATGGCCGTACCCTTCCGTGGATCACAGGCTGATGCTTGCCACCGACGTGCGCCAGTCGAGGAGGTCCACGTCCCTGCCGACGCTCCACAGCGTGCGCAGCTCCTGCTGGACCTCTTCGCCCATGACCGTGTCCGCGCCGTCGATCTCGATCTGGGTGGAGTCGATGGCGAGCTGGCCGTGCAGGAACGAACTGACCAGGAAATGCTGATCGGCCTTGAACACGGCGATCGAGGGCAGGGAGTTGTAGAGCCTCACCTGGAGGCGCGCCCGGCACCCGGCCGGGAGCTCCGCGTTCAGCTGGGCGAGCCCGGCGAGGCAGGATTCCACGCCGGCGCGCACGTTCACCGCGAGGGCCGGATCCCGTACCGCCCTGAGCGCCTCGTCCCGCAGTCCCGCCACCGGCGACGAGGGGTGCAGGAGCAGGATGCGGACGTGGACCTGCCGGTCGGCGAGCGCCTTGTGCACTGAGGTCCTGAGGTGGTGCAGGTTGGGGATCCAGGTCTGCAGGATCACCAGCTCGTCCGCGGCGTCCGCGAGGAACCCGTTGAACACGTCCTCGGGGAAGCGGGTGTGCACGGCGACCACGCCGCCGTAGTGCTGCCGCTTGAGGCGCCGGGCGATGGCGTCGATGTCCAGCTTGGACAGGTGCGCCTCGACGTTGGCGTTCAGGGTGTCGATCTTCGTCTGGACACTGGTGTCCAGGGCCTTGACGTCGTCGTGGACCTCGTCGAGCCGTTTCAGCCGGTCGAGTTCGAGCAGCAGGAAGACCGTGACCGTGCTCAGGATGAGCAGCGTGACCTTGGGGAGCGCGCCCCCGGGGGCGAGCGCGTCGAGCCATCCGAACAGGTCGGCCAGCAGGACCACCACACCCGACGCGGCCATCAGGCCGAGCGCGATCTGTTCCACCCTGCGCCGGACGTCCGCGCTCCGACGTCGCATCGCGTCGCTCATGTTCCCCCGACCCCCCGACCGGTTCCCCCGCCTGAGCGCTGACCGTACACCCGCGGAGCGACGGGCAAGCGTGGCTTTCCGGCCATCAGATGATGCTGTGGCGGACGGCGCAGGCCACGGCGTGGGCCCGGTTGCGGGCCTGGAGACGGGACATCAGCTCGTAGATGACGTTCTTGATCGTGTGTTCGGAGCAGGACAGGGTGCGGGCGATCACCGCGTTGCCGTGGCCCTCGGCCATCAGCGTGAGGACGGCGGTCTGGCGGGCCGTGAGCCGGGGAGCGTCCGCCGGGGCCGCCGCGGAGCGGGCCGCGGGGGTGTCCGCGCCGGCGGCGACGGCCGTGGCGGAGGCGGCGGAGGTGGCCGCGCCGAGCAGGCGGACCAGGGCGGGGTAGGGCATCCGGCCGTCGCCGGCCTGGCGCAGCAGGGTCAGCCGGTCCGCGGCGGCGGGGGTCCGTACGGGCGCGAGTTCGTGCATCTCGTGCATCTCGCGCAGCTCAGGCAGCTCGCGCAGGTGACGCAATTCGTGCGTCCCGCGCGTCAGTTCGGCAACGGCGCTCACAGCAGGCCCACTCGCATCGCGTAGGCGACCGCGTGGGCGCGGTTGCGGAGCCGGAACCGCTGGGTGATGTCGTGGACGACGCTCGTCACGGTCCGCGGCGAGTAGCACAGCTGCTTGGCTATCTCGTTGGTCTCGTGCCCGTCGGCGACCAGCCGCAGCACGCTGCGCTCCCGGTCGCTCAGGCCCGCCGCCGCCCACGGGTCCGTGCCCCCGTCGGAGCCGCTGCCCGCCGCCCGGCCGCCGGCGCCGGAGCGCTCCAGCAGCCGGTCCAGGAGGTCCGGAGGGAGCGTGCAGTCGCCCCGGGAGGCGGCCAGCACCGCACGGGAGAGGCGGGTGACGTCCGCCTCGCGGCGGCGCAGCAGCCCCCGGGCGCCGGCGGCGATGGCGTGCAGGGCGCCGTCGGGTGACAACTCGCCCGCCACCAGTACGACATCGGGCCGGGACGGGGTGTCGCGGACGGTGCGCAGGACGTCGAGCTCCGGACGGCCGACCTGGTCCACGGTCATGACCACGACCCGCGCGGCCTCGCCCACGGCGGTCAGGGAGACCTCGGGGCAGGCGAACAGGGTGCTCTTGGTTCCGGCTTCCAGCACGGGGTCGAACGCGACGACGTCGACAGGGACGGGTACTCCCACCAGGTCCTCCGATGATCATCCGCCGGCCGGGGTGCCGGACAGGGCGGAAGGGGCACTGCACCCAGGTTGCGGGTGGGGGGCCGGGGGCGGCATCGGGTCGCAGCCCCCACATTTGTGAAGGACCCCTTCCACAGGCGTGGTTGCCGTACGGACCCGGCGTGTCCGGCGGGCCGGGCCCGGCCCCGGTCCGCGGGGCGGGCGCGGGTCCGCCGGCGCCACCCGGGCCCGGGCGCGCCCGCGACCTGCCGGAACGCCACCCCCGAGGACCCGGCGGGAGGCCTGCGCACCACCCCTGCCCGCAGGCCCGCCGCCCCCATGGGGGCGGTCCCGCGGAATATGGGGGATCGGCCCCCATGTGCGCGCCCCCCGCTCTCTGCGAGTTTTCTCCTGTGACCGACACCGCCACCACCGCCGAAGAAACCCAGGTCGGCGGCCTGGCCCCCACCTGGTGGGCCCGGGCCCTGAACCTGCGGGAGCGGCTCGCCGCCCCGGGTACCCCGGTACCCGCACCGGCCGACGCCCCCCACAGCCGACCGGCCTCCTGGTCCCTGGGGGACGCGGACGGCTTCGCGGCCCGGCTGGCGAACCTGGGTGTCACGCAGGACACGGCCCACGCCCTCGCGGCGGAGGCCCCCGGCCGGCTGGCCGCCCGTGCGGCCAAGCCCGAATGGGCCCGCTCCGTCGAGCGGATGCTGTCCGCGGCCCCCGTCGAGGCCCCCGCCTCCGACCTCGCCGCAGACGGTCCCTCCGCTGCGGCGGACGCCGCCGGCGCCGCGGTGTTCCTGCCGGCGCTGCGCCCCCTGACCGGATCCGCCTGGGAGCAGGCGGCCCCGCACCTCGACCTCGCCGACGGCGAACTCGACGCCGTACGGGCCGCCTTCGAGGAGCGCCTCGGCGACCGGCTGGTCCGCCAGTCGGCCCGCACCCTGGTCCTCGAACTCCACCGGGCCCGGACCGGAGGCCTGTTGGCGGGGGAGACCCCGCGGGAGCGGTTCGCGGACTTCGTGGCCCGGCTCGGCACCCGGCAGGGGCTCGCCGAACTGTTCACCCGCCACCCGGTGCTCGGCCGGATGCTCGGCCAGGCCTGCGACCAGGCGGCCGCGGCCACCGTGGAACTGTTCGCCCGCTTCACCGCCGACCGCCCGCGGATCCTCGCGGGCCTGCTGGACGGTACGGACCCGGGGGCCCTCGTACGGGTGGACCTCGGCCGGGGCGACGTCCACCAGGGCAACCGCTCCGTGGCCCTGCTGAGCTTCGCCGGCGGCGCGACCGTCGTCTACAAGCCCCGGCCGCTCGACCAGCACGTCCTGCTGGACCGGGCGGTCGGCTGGGCCAACGCCAAGGTGGCGGGCCTGGGCCTGCGGACCCCGCGTTCGGTGCGCGGCGAGGGCTACGGCTGGATGGAGTTCATCGAGCACGGCTGGTGCTCCACGCCCACCGAACTGGACCGGTTCTACCGGCGCCAGGGCGCGCTGCTCGCCCTGCTCTACGCGGTCGACGGCGTGGACATGCACTACGAGAACGTCATCGCCTGCGGTGACCAGCCGGTGCTGGTGGACGCCGAGACCCTGCTGCACGCCGGGCTGCCGGCGGCCGTGACCTGCGGTTCCGACCCGGCGGCGGAGGCCCTCGCGGCCTCGGTGTACCGCACCTGCCTGCTGCCGAGCCTGCTGATCGGCGAGAACGGCGCCATGGACATCTCGGCCCTCGGCGGCGGGGACGGCGGCTCGTACCCGAGCGACGGACTGCGCTGGGAGGCCGCCGGAACGGACGAGATGCGGCTGCTGCGAGCGCCGGTGGCCACGGGGGCCGGGCAGAACCGGCCGGGCCCGCAGGGCGGGACGGCCGGCCACGCCGACCACCGCGCGGCGCTGCTGGAGGGGTTCCGGGCCGGGTACGACGCGATCACCGAACACCGGGCGGAACTGCTGGGCGCCGGTCCGGCCGACGGGGGGCTGCTGGCCCGCTGGGCCACCAGCCCGGGGCGCCTGATCGCCCGCTCGACCCGCCTCTACACGACCCTGCTCGACGAATCCACCCACCCCGACCTGCTGCGCGACGCGCTGACCCGGGACACCGTGCTCGCCGTGCTCTGGACGGAATCCGAGCACGACCCGGCGCGCGGGCGGCTGGTCGAGGACGAGATCGCCGACCTGTGGTCCGGAGACGTGCCGCTCTTCTTCCACCACCCCGCGGACACCGCGCTGAAGACCTCGCGGGGCACCCGCATCGACGGGGTGCTGCCGGCCCCGAGCCTGCACGCGGCCCGCGCCAAGATCGCCGCGATGGGGGAGGTGGACCGCCACGACCAGGAGTGGATCATCTCGGCCACGCTCGCCGTCACCGGCGCCAACCTCAGCTTCGGCGGCCCGCGTTCGACCCTGGCGGGCCCCGCCGCGCCGGTCGTCGTCCCCGAGCCCTCCCGGCTGCTGGCAGCGGCCTGCGGGATCGCCGACGAGATCGCGGCCCGGGCGGTGCACGGCGCGGGACGCGTCAACTGGCTGGGCCTGGAGCAGGTCTCCGGGGACCACTGGGCCGTCCTGCCGATGGGCGGCGGGCTCGCCCAGGGCTACTGCGGGGTCGCGCTCTTCCTGGCCCAGCTCGGCGCCCTGACCGGGGCCGAGCGGTACACCGCGCTGGCCCGGCAGGCCGTACGCCCGCTGCCCGCGCTGCTCGCCGCGCTCGCCGCCGACCCCGAGCTGGGGGCGGCGGTGGGACCCGGGGCCCTGCACGGGATCGGCGGCATCGTCTACACGGTGGCCCGGCTGGCCCCGCTGCTCGGCGGGGAGCTGGCCGACTGCCTGCCCGAGGCGCTCGCCGCCCTGGAACGCGCCGCCCTGGCCGATGCCGGGGAAGGCGCCGAAGGGCCGGCCGGTCTGGCCGACGGTCTCGCCGGAGCCCTGGCCGCCGCGGTCGCCGCACAGCGCGCGCACGGGTCCGTGGCGCGGGGAGCGGCCAGGCGGCTCGCCGACCGGCTGCTGGTCCGGGGCGAGAAGATCCTCGCCGAACAGCGCCCCGCGGCCCCCGGCTTCGCCCACGGCGACGCCGGCATCGGCTGGGCCCTGCTGCGCTACGCCACCGTCCTGGAGGAGGCGGGGGAGCCGGGGGCCGCGTACGCGCGGACCGGCGCGGCCCTGCTGCGCCCGGCGCTGGACGAGGCCCTGCTGCGCCCCGCCGACCTCGACTGGCACACGGGCCTCGCGGGCACCGCGGTGGCCGCCGCCGACGTACTCGGGCGCGGGCTGCCCGGAGCCGAGCTGCCCGGAGCCGACGTGTCCGGAGCCGACGTGTCCCGAGCCGGCGCGCCCGGGGTCACCGGGCAGCCGGTCCCGGCGCCGGAACTCGACCGGTGTGCCGCCCTGTTGGGCGCTCCCAGCGCCTCGTCCGACCTCAGCCTGCACCGCGGCGCCCTCGGATCCCTGGAACTGCTCGGCGTGCTCGCGGGGCAGGGCCACGAGGGGGCCCGGGCCGCCCTCGGGCAGCGCGCCGGGGAGGTTCTCGGCCGACTGGAGGATCACGGCAACCGCTGCGGCACCCCCGACCACGTACCGTCCCCCGGCTTCCTCACCGGGCTCTCCGGCATCGGATACGCCCTGCTCAGGCTGGGCTTCCCGGCGAGCGTCCCGTCCGTCCTGCTCCTCGAGACCGCACAGCGCCCCCCGTACTCCGGCACTCCGGCACTTCGCCCCTTGAGCACTTCAGCACTTCAGCACTGAGCACCACTCCCTTCAGGCATCGAGAAAGGTACTCACCACCATGCAGAAGCCCCAGGTCAACGCCCAGTCCGTCGCCGCCGCCGACGAGGCCGCCCGGACGGCCGTCACCGAGGCGCGGACCGAGGACCCGGCCGGCGGGATCACCCTGTCGGGACGGAACAAGGCGTGCGCCAGGGCCCGTGCCCTGGCCGGTGTGGTGCTCACCAGCGGCATCGTCATCACCCTGAGCACGATCGACACGAGCGTCTCGGCCCCGAACGTCACCTGGTAGAGCGTGTCCGATCTTCTCCGGATCTCTCCCGGATCTTCACCCCGCCCCTGTTCGAAACGGCCAACTTTCGTCGCACAATCGGTCGATCCCATGAACTAGATTGCGGACATGCGTTCCCGTTCGCGGTACATCGTCGGTCGTGACCCGCAACTGCGTGAGATCAAGCAGGCACTGACCGACGCGGGCGAAGGCCGCGGCGGGGTGGTCTTCCTGGTCGGCGAGGCCGGAATCGGGAAATCGAGGCTCGCCGCCGAAGCGGTGGGCATGGCCTTCGGCATGGGCGTGCGGGCCCTGCGGGGCCGCAGCAGCACCACCGGCCCCACCGTCCCTTTTCGGCCACTCACCGAAGCGCTGATGTCGCTCTTCCGCAGCGGCGAACCCCTGGACGACCTGCCGCTCGGCCCCTACCGGCCCGCACTCGGCAGGATCATCCCGGACTGGAGCAGCGACGCCCAGAACAACAGCTCCATGGTCATCCTCGGCGAGGCCGTCCTGCGGCTGCTCATCGCCACCGGCAAGGAGCACGGCCAGCTCCTCCTCCTGGAGGACCTGCACGACGCCGACCCCGAGACGCTCGCGGTCGTCGAGTACCTCGTGGACAACCTGGAGTACACGAACGTGGTGCTCCTGGCCACCATCCGTACGGAGCCCTGCGACGCGCTCGACATGGCCGACTCGGCCCGCCGGCGCGGCGTGGGGACCGTACTGGAACTCGCCCCGCTCACCCGCCCCGAAGTCGGCGCGGTCATCGCGGCCCAGCTGGACACCGAACCCGAACTCGTCCCCCAGGCGGCCCTGGACCGGCTCTGGGACGACAGCGCCGGCAGCCCCTTCCTCGTCGAGGAACTCCTCCAGGGCATGATCGGCAGCGGCGCCCTCGTCCGCTTCGAGGACGGCTGGCGGGTCGTCGGCGACCTGCGCAGCGACGTGTCCACCGCCCTCGCCCGGGGCATCCTGCGGCGCATCGACCGGCTCGGCCCGCAGGGGCTGACCCTGCTCTCCGCGGCCGCCGTCATCGGCCGGCGCTTCCCGCTCACCGTGCTCCAGCGGATGACCGGCATCGACGACCGCGGCCTGCTCAGCCACCTGCACGCCGGCGTCGCCGCCCAGCTCGTCGTCCCCGACGAACCCGCCCCCGACTGGTACGCGTTCCGCCACTCGCTCACCGCCGAAGCCCTGCACACCCAGCTCACACCCGGCAACCGCGCGCAGATGTCGGGCCGCGCCGCCGACGCCGTACAGGCGCTCTACCCCGACCTCGAAGGCGACTGGTGCCCCCTGGTGGCCGAGCTGCGCTCCCAGGCCGGCGACGACGCCGAGGCCGGGCGCCTGTTCACCACCGCCGGCCTGCGCGCCCTCGCGGCCGGGGGGATCGGCTCCGCGATCACCCTGCTCAGCCGCGCCGAACGGCTGCTCGCCGCCAGCCAGGACCCCGCCGGGCGCACCGACGCCCTCGAAGCCCTGCTCCCCGCGCTCGCCGAAGCCGGGGACTTCACCCGGGCCTTCGGCTTCGCGGAGAACCTGCACACCCTCGGCGGCAGCGGCCTGAGCGCCACCCGGCTCGCCGCACTGCACACCCGGCTCGCCAAGGTGGCCCACACCGCGGGCCGCTGGGAGGACGGCAACAGACAGATAGCCCAGGCCAGATCCCTCCTGGGCGCCCACCCCGACGAGCGCACCACCGCCTCGATCGACGTGACCGCCGCCTACCTCGCGCTCGACACCCCCGGCCCGGACCGCACCCAACTGGCGGAGAAGCTCGGCAACTCCGCCCTCCAGGCGGCCCAGCGCCACGGCCTGGCCACCGTCGCCTGCCAGGCGCTGGAACTCCTCGCCACCCTCGCCCGCGAACGGGACTTCGACGAGGCCACCGCCCTGCTGGAATCGGCCCTGCAGACCGCCGAACAGCACCAGCTCCCGCTCCAGCGCATGTACGCGCTGACCCGGATCGGCGGCAACTACTGGCTCACCGAGGGCTCCACCGCCCCCCTGCTGGCCGCCCGGAGCGAGGCCCAGCGGCTCGGCTCGGCCACCATCGTCCACACCATCGACGGCATCATGATCCTCGACGCCGTCCTGCGGGGCGAGTTCACCGCCGCGCAGCGGTCCGCCGAGGAGTGCCTGGCCGTCGTACAGCGCTTGCGGCTGGCCCCGGCCACCCGCTACGTCCTCATGGCGCTGGCCGCGCTGGCCGCCCACCGGGGCGACCGGCCCGCGATGGAGGGCGCGCTCGCGACCTTCGCCGGATGCGACGGCGCCGGCTCCCAGGAGGAACCCCTGACCCTCGGCCTCGCCCGGGCCTTCTGCGCGCTGATGGAGGAGGACCGGCCCGGCGCCGTCGGTGAACTGCGCGCCGTCGCCGACATGGAGGACACCAACCCCAGTACGTACTACCTCAGCGGGCGGTACGGCATCGGCCTGCTCCTGGACGTGCTGTCGGGGGAGGCCGACCGCGCCGCGTACGAGGAGATCGCCGCGACCGCACCCGGCCGGATGCGCTGGAACCGGCAGTTCGTCCTGTTCGCCGGGGCCGTCCTGCTGGGCCGCGAACGCCGCCCCGAGGAGGCCGCGGCGGCCGTGGCCGAGGCCCTGCGCGTAGCCGCCCCGTACGCCACCGCCCTCCACCTGGGCCTGAGGCTGATCGCCGACGCGGCGTACGAGGACGGCTGGGGCGAGCCGGTGGCCTGGCTGCGCCAGGCCGAGGAGCACTTCCACCAGGGCGGGGTGGCCACCGTCGCGGGCGCCTGCCGCGCGGCCCTGCGCCGGATGGGCGCCCCGGGCCGCCAGCGCCGCACGGGTTCGAGCACGATCCCGGACGTCCTGCGCACCCAGGGCGTGACCGTCCGCGAGTACGAGGTCTTCCGGCTCCTCGCGGAGCGCCTCGGCAACAAGGACATCGCCGACCGCCTCTACATCTCCCCGCGGACGGTCGAGAAGCACATCGCGGCCCTCGCCGCCAAGACCGGCCGGGCCAACCGGGCCGCGCTCTGCGAACTCTCGGCTTCCCTGGAGGCGGCGGGGAGCTGAGGGCCCGGGGACGGTCATCGCATCTCGCGGACCGTGCGCGAGCCGAGGATGCCGATCGCCGTCACCGCCAGGACCGCCGCCGAGACCGCGAACATCGGGGCGGTGCCGGACTGCGCCAGGGCGCCGCAGAGGACCAGGGAGAGAGGGGCCACCGCGTAGCCGATCACCATGTCCACCGAGATCACCCGGCTCAGCACGGAGCCGTCGATGGTGCGCTGGATCCAGCTGAGGCCGAAGACCCCCTGGAAACCCATCCCGAAGCCCATCGCGAGCACCGTGGCGAGCGCCCCCGCCGTGTTGCCGACGAAGCCGAGCAGGCCCGTGCCGATCGCCAGCCAGCCGGCCAGCGCGGCGATCAGCAGGCCGATCCGCGGGCGGCTGCTCACGGCGCCGCCGACCAGGGTCCCCAGCATGGCCCCGCCGGCCAGCGCGCCGTTGAGCAGGCCGAGGGTGGCCGAGCCGCCGTGCAGGTCGACCTTGGCCAGGGTGGCGAAACCGACGGTGAACGGCCCCGCCTGGCAGAAGGTCACCGCCGCGTCGACGGCCAGGATCGTACGGATCCGCGGGTCCTCGAAGGCGTACCGCAGCCCGGCGCGGATCCGGGCGCCCAGCGAGAGCGGAGGCTCGGGCGGGTCGCCCCCCGCGGCCGGGCCCTTCTCCTCCTCGGCGGGGCGCGGCAGCGGGCGGATCCCCGCCACGCACACACCGCAGAGCGCGAAGCACACCCCGTCGACGAGGAAGGCGACGGGAGCGCTGGAGAAGGCCACCACCATGCCCCCGACGGCCGGGCCGAGCACGGCCGCCACCTTGGTGCCCACCGCGAGCAGGGCATTGGCCGGGGCGAGCTGCTCCTTGCCGACCACCGACGGCAGGATCGACGCCCGGGCCGGCTGGAAGAAGGCGTCGACGGCCCCGAAGGCGGCGGCGGCGCAGCACAGCATCCACAGCGTCAGGGATCCGGCGAGGCCGGCCAGGCCCACGCCCGCCATCAGGGCGGCCCGGGCCCAGCTGGAGAGCTTCATCAGGGTCCGCGAGGACCACTTGTCGCTGAGGGAGCCGCCGACCAGGGTCAGCAGGGCCCGCGGCACCGCCTGGAAGGCGAGGACGTAACCGAGGGCCAGCGTGGACTGCGTGAGACCGAGCGTGATCCAGGAGAAGGCGATGTAGCTGAACCCGTCGCCGAGCAGGGACAGGGACTGCCCGAGCCACAGCAGCCGGAACGAGGGCAGCCGGGCGGGGGCGCTCAGCCGGTCCCGCGCGTCCACCAGGGTCGAAGCCATGAACAACATCCCATCCGTAGGGCCGGCCGCGGTCAGTAGCGGACGGGCAGGGCCGTCAGCGCGCGGTTGAGGAGGGAGGGCTGCCAGGTGTGCTGCCCGCCGAGCAGCTCCAGCCCCGGGTACTCGCGGACCAGTACGTCGACCACCGCGCCCGCCACCAGCCGGGCGAAGGCCGCCCCGATGCAGAAGTGCGCGCCGAAGCCGAACCCGAGGTGCGAGGCGCTGCCGCGCCGGACGTCGAACGCGTCCGGGTCGGCGAAGCGCGCCGGGTCCCGGTTGGCGGCCGCCGTGACCAGGAACAGCCGGTCCTCGGCGCGGACGGGGCGCCCGTCGAGGTCGAAGTCGCGGGCGGCGGTGCGGATCGACATCTTGGAGGGGCCGTCGAAGCGCATGGCCTCCTCCACCGCCATCGGCACCAGCGCCGGGTCCTCCCGTACGGCGGCCATCTGCTCGGGGTGCTCCAGCAGGGCGAGTACGGCGTTGACGATGAGGTTGCTGGTGGTCTCGCCGCCGGCGAAGGCCATCTGGGTCAGCATCCCGACGAACTCCTCCTCGCTGACCGACTTCCCGATCTGCCCGCCCGCCAGCACGGCGCTGATCAGGTCGTCCTTGGGGTCGGCGCGGCGCTGCCGCACCAGGTCGGCGAGGTAGTCGTCCAGGTTGACCAGGGACTGGAGCGAGGTGCGGTACTCGCGCTCCTCCTGGGCGGCCCCGAGCACCAGGTCGCCGACCCGGGCGTTCCAGTACCAGAAGGACGGGCCGTGCGCCTGGGGGACGCCCAGCCAGCGGGCGAAGACGAGCGCGGGCAGCGGCCGGGCGATGTCGGCGACCAGGTCCCCGATCCGGCCGGGGACGGCCCGGCGGGTGAGCATGGCGCGGGTGGCGCGCTCGACGAAGGCCCGGTAGCGGCCGATGGAGCGGGCCGCGAACTGCTCCTGGAACACCTGGCGCAGTCGCCGGTGCTGCGGGGCGTCGTTGAACACCATCCAGCGGGACAGGATCCCGAAGGCGCGCTCGGCGTCCTCGCGGGCGCCCTCCGGCACGGCGTCCATCAGCGGGCGCACCCGCTCGGCGGAGACGGCGGGGGCGCGCAGGCAGTGCATCAGCTGGGCGTGCCCGGTGACGAGCCAGGCCCGGTGCATGGCCGACCAGTACACGGGGTCGTGGTCGCGCAGGGAGTTGAGGTACCCGTACGGGTCCGCGTTGACGGCGGGGTCGAGGAGGTAGCGCTCGGTGAAGGGGGCCGCGGGGGCCGCCGGGGCCGCCGGGGCCGGAGGGCTCGTACGGGTTGCGGCGGCCGGCGGGGCGGTGCGCCCGGTGACCGGGCACACCAGCGGGGACAGGTCCGCGGCGGTGGCGGCGGCAGGGGTGTTCGTGTTCGTGGTCAGGACGGTCATCGGCGTGCCTCCGACTGGATCCGGCCGAGCGCAGCAGCGGTCTTGTGCATCAGCCGTTCGGACATCATGGACATGTGGTCGCCTTCGGTGACGTGGACGGTCAGTCCGCCGAGCGCGGTCTCGCGCCAGCGTTCGACGTAGGTGCGGAAGTCCACGTCCAGCCCGGGCATCGGTTCGCCGTCGGGCAGTTCCGCGGCCGCGCTGCCCACCAGGAGGTGGACGTGGCCGGCGTAGGGGCGCAGTTCGTACGCGGACAGGGCGGTCAGCAGCGAGTGCCAGACCTCGATGGGGGCGTGCTCCACCAGGGCCGCCTCGCCGGGGCTCATGCCGGCCCCCAGCAGCAGGGTGGTGAGCTCGGCCACGGCCGCCTCCCGCTCCGCCGAGGGCGGCAGCGTACGGAGGCGGTCGCGCATCCGCAGCCCCCGCTCCATGTCCCGGCCGACCGCCGCGAGGCGTTCGCGGGAAGCCGGGTGGGGCAGGTGCGGTTCGATCAGGGTCAGCGGGGCCACGGTGTGACCGGCCGCGTGCAGCTGGGTGGCCATCTCCAGGGCGATGTTGGCGCCCATGGACCAGCCCAGCAGGTCGTGCGGGCCGTGCCCGCCGTGGGCGGCGAGCTCGGCGGCGTAGTTGGCCGCGATCCCGGCGATGGTGGTCGGGTCCACCCCGCCGAGCAGGCCCCGGGCCTGGAAGGCCCGGACCGGCCGGCCGGGCGGCAGGGCCCGGGCGAGCGGCACGTACCAGGCGCCGCTGCCGCCGCTGGGGTGCACGCACCACAGCGGGGCGCCGTCGCCCTCGCGCAGCCGGACCTCCGAGGTGACGGCCCGGGCCCCGGGAGGAGCCTCCTCCGCACCCGCCGCCGCCTGCGCGGCGCGGGCGGCGAGCCGGGCGATCGTGGGCAGTTCGAGGAGGTCCCGTACGGAGACGCTCAGTCCCCGGGCGGCCGCCTGCGCGGCGACCCGGACGGTCGACAGCGAACTGCCGCCGAGGGCGAAGAAGTCGTCGTGGACACCGACCTGCTCGATGCCGAGCACCGTGCGCCACACCTCGGCGAGCACCACCTCGGCCGGCGTGCCCGGCGCGACGTAGTCCGTGGCGCTGCCCAGCCGGTCCGCCGCGGGCAGCGGCAGGGCCTTCTTGTCCACCTTGCCGCTGCTGTTGACCGGCATCGCGTCGAGGAAGACGAACCGCGCGGGGACCATGTACGCGGGCACCTTGGCCCGCAGCGCCTGGCGGAAGGGCTCCACCACGGGCTCCACGCCCGCCTCCGGCACCACGTACGCCACCAGCGCCGGCTCCGGCAGGTCGCGCCGCAGCAGGACCACCGCCTGCTGCACCTCGGGCAGCTCCCGCAGCCCGTGCTCGATCTCGCCGAGTTCGATGCGGAACCCGCGCAGCTTCACCTGGCTGTCGCGGCGGCCGAGGACCTCGACCGCGCCGTCGGGAAGCTGGACGCCGATGTCGCCGGTGCGGCACAGCCGGCCGCCGGGGGTCCCGTACGGGTCGGGGACGAAGGCGGCGGCGGTCAGGTCGGGGCGGTTCACATAGCCCCGGCCGATGGCGCGCCCGCCGAGGTAGACCTCGCCCTGCACCCCGACCGGGACCGGCTGGAGGTCCTCGTCGAGTACGTAGACCTGCGTGTTCCGCATGGGCCAGCCGATCGGCGGGCGCTTGCAGTCGGACTTCAGGAGGGTGGAGACGGACCACACGGCCGTCTCGGTGAGCCCGTACACGTTGTAGAACCGCCGTCCGCGCGCCCACTTCTGGGGCAGTTCCGCCGGGCAGGCCTCGCCGCACACCTGGAGGATCCGCAGCGCCGGGAAGCGGTCCTCGCCCAGGGCCGCCAGGGCGCTCGGGGCCAGCATCGCGACGGTGATCCCGTAGTCGAGCAGAGTGTTCGCCAGATCGGCCCCCGCGCGCAGCGCCTCCCGGGGCGGGGTGCACAGCTGGGCGCCGTTGGCCAGGGCCCACGTCAGGTCCATGATCGAGACGTCGAAGCTGAGCGAGGCGAACTGGAGCACCCGGTCCTCGGCGGTCACCGGGAACAGATCGCGCTGCCCCTCCAGCATGTTGGTCAGGCTGCGGTGCTGGATGGTGACGCCCTTGGGGGTGCCCGTCGAGCCCGAGGTGTACAGGATGTACGCGGCGTTGTCCGCGGTGACGGGCGGCGCGGGCACCGGCGCCCCGGCGGGAGCGGCCCACGTCCGCGGGTCGTCCACGACCAGGGTCGGCCCCTCGAAGGGCACCGTGTCCAGCAGCGAGGACTGGGTGATGAGCACCGGCATCCCGCTGTCCTCGACGATGAACTTCAGCCGGTCGGAGGGGTGCTGGGACTCCAGCGGCAGGAAGGCGCCGCCCGAGCGGAGCACACCCAGCACGGCCCGGACCATCTCCGGCCCGCGGTCGAGGCAGATGCCCACCGGCACCTCCGGCCCGACCCCGAGCGCCCGCAGCCGGTCGGCCAGACGCTGCACGGAGGCGTCCAGTTCGGCGTACGTGACCTCCTGGTCGCCCTGCCGGACGGCCACCGCGCCGGGTGTCAGCACGGCGTGCTCGGCCACGCACTCGTGGAACATGAGCGAGGTGTTCGGCAGTTCGGGGCCCCGGCCCCACTCCTCCAGTGCCCGCATGCGCGCCTCGCCGGCCAGCGCCGGCGCCGTGACCGGGGCCTGCGGCCCCGCGGTCATCGCCTTCAGCACCTCGCACATCAGGTCCGCGAGCTGCTCGGCCGTGGCGGGGGCCAGGTAGTCGGGGTCGACGTCGAGGATGAGGGACTCCACGCTCGCGTTGAGCATCAGCGGGAACGCGGTGCGGGCGATCTCCAGCGAGTCGTCCCAGCTGTCCCCGGACAACCGGTGGAAGTTGACGTAGTTGAAGAGGGTGTCCGCCACGCTCGGCGCACCGGGCCTCAGCTGCGCCATCCGCGCCAGCGGCACCCTGCGGTACGGGAGCATCTCCTGCTCGGCGGCGAACGCGGCCTTCAGGTACTCCAGCCAGCTGCCCCGGGGCCGCCTGACCCCGAACGGCACGGTGTTGAGGAACAGCCCGCGCATCCGGTCGGCGCCCGGCACCTCGGGCCGGCCGTTGGTGACCAGGCCGACCGAATGCCCCTCGGCGGAGCCGTCGCGCTCGGCGAACAGGCTCATGGTGTGGTGGAACGCCGTGAGCAGGACGGTACGGCGGGGCACCCCGGCCAGCCGGGCCAGCCGGCCGATCGGTTCGGCCAGGGACGCGTACGAGCGCCGCACCTCGTGGACGAAGTGACCGCTGTCGGAGGCCTCCGTGCCGCGGCGGGTGAACAGGACCGGGCTGAGGTCCGCGAGCGCCGTCCGCCAGTGCTCCAGAGCCTCCTCGTCGGCCAGCGCGGCCCGCTCCAGCGCCACGTACTCGGCGTAGGGGGGTGCCGGGGGAAGCTCCGGGGTCCGGCCCTGGGCCACGGCCTGCCGGTGCAGGTCCAGCAGGTCGGCGATGAGGGAGGTCAGGCTCCAGCCGTCGAGCACCACGTGGCAGTCGGTCAGCGTGAGCCGCAGCTCCCGGTCGGTGAGGTGGTGCAGGTGGATGCGGACCAGCGGCGGGGCCGCCAGGTCGAAGCGCCGGGCGAACTCCGCGTCCACATAGCCCCGTACGGAGGCCCACTGCTCCTCGTGCGGCAGAGCGCGCAGGTCGCTGTAGCCGACCGGGAGCGCGGCGGTGGCGTGCACCAGCTGGAGCGGCTCGGAGAAGGAGACCAGGTCGATGGAGGAGCGCAGGATGCTGTGGCCCCGTACGACCGTGTCCACGGCGGTCCGGAAGGCGGCGAGGTCGAAGCCCTCCGGAACGGTGATCTTGAGGTCGGTGACGTTGTGGTAGGCGCCGCGTCCCGGGTCGGCCAGCATCTCGTGCAGCATCCCGGCCTGGAGCATGGTCAGCGGGTACGCGTCGTCGAGCCCCTGCGGCAGCCGGGCCGCATCGGCCGGATCCAGCTGGGAGAACGGCTCCACGGGCGCGGGGCCGGCGCCCTCGGCCGCCTCCGTGGCCAGCGCCGCGAGGTCGCCCAGGGTGCGGGCCCGGAACAGGTCCGGGACGCTCAGGCCCAGACCGGCGTTGCGGGCCTGCCCGATCACGCGCAGGGCCAGCATCGAATCGCCGCCCAGGTCGAAGAAGTTGGCCGTACGGCTGACCCGCTCCGCGCCCAGCACCTCCGACCAGATGCGGGCCAGCGCCTCCTCGGTCGCACCGGCCGGCGGGACGTGCCCGGCGGGCGCGCCGGCCCCCTCGACGGCGACCGCCACCAGGGACTTGCGGTCCACCTTGCCGTTGGCGGTGATCGGCAGCTTCGGGTGCCGGACGAACAGCGCGGGCACCATGTACTCCGGCAGCGTCAGCCGCAGCCGGTCGCGCAGGTCCGGCGCGTCCAGCGGCCGGCCCTCGGTCAGCACCACGTGGGCGACCAGGCGCGCACCGCCGTGCGCGTCGGGCCGGGCCACCACCGCGGCGTCCCGTACGCCGGGCAGGGCGCGCAGCGCGGTCTCGATCTCGCCGGGCTCGATGCGGAAGCCGCGGATCTTGACCTGGTGGTCGGCACGCCCGGCGTACGCCAACTGCCCGTCGGGCAGGACCCGTACGAGGTCCCCGGTGCGGTACATGCGGGTCCCGGCGGGACCGAAGGGGTCGAGGGGGAAGCGCTCGGCGGACAGCTCCGGCCGGTTGCGGTAGCCGCGGGCCACCCCGCCGCCGGACACGTACAGCTCGCCCACGGTGCCGTGCGGCACCAGGCGGCCCGCCCGGTCCAGGACGTAGCCGTGCTGGCCGGCCAGGGGCCGCCCGATCGGCGAGTACACGGGCGAGACCGTGTCCTCCTCGGTGATCAGCCGGTACGTGACGTGCACCGTCGTCTCGGTGATCCCGTACATGTTCACCAGCGCGGGCCGCCCGCCCCCGGGTACGGCGAACCAGTCGCGGTAGTCGCGGGCGTCGAAGGCGTCACCGCCGAAGACCACCGTGCGCAGCGCGAGCGAGCCGAACTCCTCGCCCTGCTGGGCCATGTGGGCCCGCAGTCCCTTGAAGGCGGCCGGGGTCTGGTTGAGGACGGTGACGCGCTCGTCGCGCAGGACGGCGTGGACGGCGGCGGGGTCGCGCACCTCGTCCTCGGTCAGCACGACCACCCGGCCGCCGGAGGTCAGCGGGGCCCACAGCTCCCAGACGGAGAAGTCGAAGGCGGGGGAGTGCAGGAGCGTCCACACGTCGTCGGCGCCGAAGTCGAAGTGGTGGTCGGCGGCGCCCAGCAGCCAGGCCAGGTTGGCGTGGGTGATCTCGACGCCCTTGGGCCGGCCGGTGGAGCCGGAGGTGTAGATGACGTACGCGAGGGTCTGGGGGCCGGGAGCGGCGCAGTGCAGGTCGTCCGTGTCGTCGCGGCGGTCGTCGGAGGTGTCGTCGGCGGGGTCGGCCAGCGGGATCACGCCCACCGGCAGCCCCTGCACCGCGGCGCGGCCCACCGCGTCGGCGACCACCCACTCCACCCCCGCGTCACCGACCGTGAACTCCCGCCGGGCCCGCGGGTGGGCGGGGTCCAGCGGCAGGTACGCCGCGCCCGCCCGCCATACGCCGAGCAGCGCGACGGCCAGGTCGACCGAGCGGCCCAGGCACACCCCGACCAGGGACTCCGGGCCGATGCCCGCCGCCCGCAGCCGCCGGGCCAGGGCCCGCGAGGCCGCGTCGAGTTCGGCGTACGTCAGGCTGCGGCCGCCGCCGGAGACGGCCACGGCGGTGGGGGCCAGCCGCATCCGCTCGGCCAGGCGCTCCATCGCGAGCCGGGGAGCCGGCTCGGGCACGGCGCCGGCCGGCAGGCGGTTCGCCGGGCCGTCGGGGCCGAGCAGCGCGGCCCGCTCGCCGGCGGTCAGCAGGTCGGCCATGGCGAGCGGCACGTCCGGGGCCTCGGCGAAGGCACGCAGCACCGCGACGGTGTGCTCGGCCAGCCGGGCCACCGACCCCGCCTCGAACAGGTCGGGGCGGTAGACGAAGCGGAGCCGGATGCGGTCCGCGTCCTCGCTGACGTCCAGCGTCAGGTCGAACTTCGCGGTGGTCAGGTCGATCGGGAAGGCGGTGCCCGTCGCCCCGCCGAGGGCGTACCCGCCCTGCCGCGCGGCGGCGGAGTGCGAGAACAGCACCTGGAACAGGGGGTTGCGCGACAGGTCCCGCTCGGGGCTCAGCTCGTCGACGATCCGCTCGAACGGCAGGCTCTGGTGGGACAGGGCGCCCAGGACGCTCTCCCGGGTCCGGGCGAGGAGCTGCGCCGAGGTCGGGTCGCCCGCCAGGTCGGTGCGGATGACCAGGGTGTTCACGAAGAAGCCGACCAGCTGCTCGATCTCCGGGCGCTCCCGGTTGGCGACGACGGTCCCGATCGCGATGTCGTCCTGGCCGCTGTGGAAGGCGAGCGCCGCCTGGAAGGCCGCCATCAGGGTCATGTACGAGGTGGTGTCGGCCCGGCGGCCGAGCTCGGCCAGCGCCGCCGTCAGCCCTTCGGGGAGCTCCACCGTGTGCACGGCGCCGGCGGAGCTGCGGACGGAGGGCCGCGGGTGGTCGGTGGGCAGTTCGAGCGGGGTCAGACCCGCCAGCGCCGTACGCCAGTAGTCCAGGTCGGTGCTCTCGTCGGCCCCGCGCTGCCAGTGCGCGTAGTCGGTGTACTCGACCGGCGGCTGCGCGGGCTGCGGGGCCATGCCCCGGCATCTGGCGCGGTAGCAGGTGCCGAGGTCCTCCGTCAGGATGTCCAGCGACCAGCCGTCCGAGACGATGTGGTGCATGGCCAGGACCAGTACGTGGTCCTCGGCGCCGATCCGCAGCAGCGTGGCACGGAACGGGGGCGCGGCCGCCAGGTCGAAGGGGCGCAGCGCCACCTCCCGTACGGCCGCGGAGATCGCGTCGGGGCCGCCTTCGCGGACCGCCGGGGGCAGGTCGGTCACGTCGAGGCCGGCCGCGTCGGGGGCGGGCAGCACGCGCTGGGCGGGCACGCCGTCCTCGTGGGAGAAGACCACCCGCAGCTGCTCGTGGCGGGCGGTGAGGTCCCCGATCGCGGCGCTCAGCGCGGCGGTGTCCAGGGGGCCGGTGAACCGCCAGGCGGCGGGCATCAGGTATTCGACGCCGCCCGGGTCGAGCTGGTCGAGGAAGTACAGGCGCTGCTGGGCGGCCGACAGGGGGGCCTGCGCGGGGCGCGGGTCGAGGCGGGGGATTCCGGCGGGCGCGGCGGCGGCCTTGCCGCGCAGGCGCATTTCGAGGAGCCGGCGGGCGGCGGGGGAGAGGCCGCCGGGGGTGTTCGACGAGGCGGTGGTGGAGGGTTCGACCTGTGCAGTGGTCATCGCAAGTGCCGTCCAATCAAGGCTGGGATCGAGGTCCGGAACGCGGGGGCGGTCAGAACTCGGAGGTCAGGGACAGGTCGATCTCGTCGTCGCTCATCGAGGAGATCTGGTCGATGAGCTGTCGTTCCACTTCGATGGCGAGCAGTTCGACCGTCGGGTGGTCGAACAGGTCGCGTACCTGGATCGGGCAGTCGAAGGCGGTGCGCAGGCGGGAGGCGGCCGCCACGGCGCGCAGCGAGTGGCCGCCGAGGGAGAAGAAGTCCTCCCGGATCCCGACCTCGGGCAGGCCCAGGACCTCGGCCCAGATCTGGGCCGTCACCACCTCGGTCGGGGTGCGCGGCGCCACGGACGCGGCCGGCGCGGGCAGTTCAGGATCGGGCAGGGCGGCGGTGTCCACCTTGCCCTGCACGGTCCGGGGCAGGGCGTCGAGCAGGACGAAGGCGGCGGGCACCATGTAGCCGGGCAGCAGGGTCCGGCACCAGGCGGCCAGCGCCTCGGCGTCCGGCCCCCGGTCCTGGACGGCCGCGTAGCCGACGAGGGCGCGCTCCCCGCGCAGTTCGCGGACCAGGACGGTCGCCGCGTGCACCTGCGGGTGCTGTTCGAGGACGGCCGCGATCTCGGCCGGTTCGATGCGGAAGCCGCGGATCTTGACCTGGTCGTCGGTGCGGCCGAGGAACTCCAGCTCCCCGGAGGGCAGCCGGCGCACCAGGTCGCCGGTGCGGTAGAGCCGCCCGCCGGTTCCGCCGTACACGTCCGGTACGAACCGCTGCGCGGTGAGGGCGGGCTGCCCGAGGTAGCCGCGGGCCAGCTCCGGGCCGCCGATCAGCAGCTCGCCCGGCACCCCGACGGGGACGAGCTGGTCGAGCGCGTCCACGACGTACGCCCGGCGGGAGCCCAGCGGCCGGCCGATCGCCACCCGGCCCTCGACGGGCGCGGTGACGGTGTGGGCGGTGGCCGAGATGACCGATTCGGTCGGGCCGTACGTGTTGACGACCGGCACGTCGGGCAGGTGGGCGAACCAGCGGGCCAGCGGCGCCGAGGGCAGTGCCTCCCCGCCGGTGACCAGCAGCCTCAGGCCCTTGAGGTCCCCCGCGACCGTGTCGAGCCGGGCGACGATCTCCTCCCAGTAGGCCGGGGTGGCCTCCATCACCGTGATGTCCCGGGTCCGTACGGCTTCCGCGAGCTCCTCCACCGACCACACCTCGTCGGGGCGGACCACCACCGAGGCTCCCGCTCCGAGGGCGGGCAGCACCTGCTCCAGCGAGGCGTCGAAGGAGAAGGAGGCGAAGGCGAGGACCCGGTCTTCGGCCGTGATGCCGAACAGCTCGCGGGCCGCGGCGGTGTGGGCGGCCAGGGCGTGGTGTTCCACGCCGACGGCCTTGGGCCGGCCGGTGGAGCCCGAGGTGAAGATGACGTAGGCGAGGTCGCCGGGACCGGGGGTGTGGCGCGGCGCGTCCGGGTCGGGCACGACGGAGTCGACGGGGACGGTCCGCGGTCCGAGCGCGGCGGCCAGCTCCCGCGTCGAGCCGTCGCTGAAGACGCTGTGCACGCCCGCCTCGGCGCACATGAACCGCAGCCGGTCCTCGGGCAGCCGCGGGTCCAGCGGTACGTAGACCCCGCCGGCCCGCCAGATGGCGGCCATCGCGGCGACCGAGCGGATGCCGCGGCGCAGGCACACGCCGACCGGTGTGCCCGGCCCCGCCCCGGAGGCCGCCAGGGCCGCGGACAGCCCGCCGGTGAGGCCGTCCAGCTCCGCGTACGTCAGGGTCTCGTCCCCGCAGAGCAGGGCCACGGAGTCCGGGGCGCCCGACACGGCGAACGGCTGCGCGGGTGCGGCCACCGCGGTGCCCGCCGCTTCGGCCAGCTCCTCGTACTCGGAGGCGGACAGCAGCTCCAGCCGTCCGACCGCCTGCTCCGGATCGGCCACCACCGCCCCCAGCACCCGGCCCACGTGCCCGGCGAACCGGGTGACCGTGGCGGCGTCGAAGAGGTCGCTCGCGTACTCCACGTTCAGCGCGAAGCGGTCCGGATAGAGCAGGAAGGTGGCGGTCAGGTCGAACTTGGCCGAACCCCAGGGCAGGACGAAGTGCTCCACGTCGAGGCCCTCGACGCGCGGCCCGCCCGCCGCGCTCTCCTGTACGTCGAACATCACCTGGAACAGCGGGTTGCGGGAGGGGTCCCGCTCCGGGCGCAGCTGCTCCACCAGCCGCTCGAAGGGCACCTCCTGGTGGTCGAAGGCCCCGAGCACCGACTCCCGCACCCGGTCCAGGAACTCCGTGAACGAGGGCTCGCCGGACAGGTCCCCGCGCAGTACCACCGTGTTCACCAGCAGCCCCACCAGCCGCTCCAGCTCCAGCTGTCCGCGGCCCGCGACCGGGGTGCCCACCGCCACGTCCCGCTGCCCGGACCAGCGGACCAGCACGATCTGCACCACGGCCAGCAGCACCGTGAACCGGGTCACCCCGTGCCGTCGCGCCAGCTCGCCGAGCGCGGTCTCCAGCTCCTTCGGCAGGTCGATCTCGACCGCCCCGCCCCGGCCCGACCAGCCCGCCGGACGCGGCCGGTCCGTCGGCAGCTCCAGTACGGGCACACCGGCCAGGGCCTCCTCCCAGTACGCCAGCTGCCGCTCCAGCACCTCGCCGGCCATCCGGTCGCGCTGCCAGACCGCGAAGTCCCCGTACTGGAGCGGAACGGGCGGCAGCTCCGCCGGGCGCCCGGCCACGCGGGCGGCGTACGACTCGGCGAGCTCACCGATGATCACGTCCTTGGACCAGCCGTCGGTCGCCGCGTGGTGGAAGGCGATGACCGCCACGTGGTCCGCGGGGTCCAGCTCCCACACCCCCGCCCGCAGCAGCGGCGGACCGGCCAGGTCGAAGCGGCGGGTGGCGTACGGGACGGCCACCGCGCGCAGCCGCTCCAGCCGTACGGCCTCCTCGTCCCCGGGCGGGGCCGACTGCCACACCAGCGGTACGCGCACCCCGTCGACCACCCGCTGCGCGGGCTTGCCGTCCACCTCGACCAGGGCGGTGCGCAGCGCCTCGTGGCGTGCCACCACCTCGTCGAGGGCGCCCTGCCAGGCGTCGCGGTCGAGTCCGCCGCGCATCCGCCAGGAGAACCAGAGCACGTATTCGTCGCCGACGTCGGACATCCGGTCCAGGAACCACATCCTCTCCTGCCCGAAGGACAGCGGCAGCGGTCCCGAGCGGTCCACCGGGACGACGGTGGCGGCTCCCGCCTGCCGGGCCGCGGCCACCAGCGGGCCGAAGGCCCGGATGGAGGGGTTCTCGAACAGGGTGCGCAGCTCGACCTCGCGTCCGAGGCGCTCGGCGATACGGGAGACGGCCATGGTGGCGAGCAGCGAGTGGCCGCCCAGGTCGAAGAACCCGTCGTCGATGCCGACCCGGTCGACGCCCAGGACCTCCGCCCAGATGTCGGCGACGACCTGCTCGGTGGCGTCGCGCGGTGCGATGAACTCGGGGCCGCCCGCGGCCGCCCGGTCCCGCTCGGTCCGCTCCCCGTCCGGGCGGGCGGCGGGCAGGGCGGCCCGGTCCAGCTTGCCCGAGGCGTTCACGGGCAGTGCGTCGAGTGCCACGAAGTCCGCGGGCACGGCGTAGTGCGGCAGCCGGCCGGCGCAGAAGGCGCGCAGTACGGCGGGCTCCACCGGGCCTTCGGGGCCGGCCACCACGTAGCCGGTCAGGCTCTTGCCGCCCTGGGCGTCCGCGCCGACGGCGACCGCGGCGGCCACCACCCCGGGGCATTCGCCCAACGCCGCCTCGACCTCGCCGAGTTCGATGCGGAAACCGCGGATCTTGACCTGGTCGTCGGTGCGGCCGAGGAACTCCAGCTCCCCGGAGGGCAGCCGGCGTACGAGGTCGCCGGTGCGGTAGAGGCGTCCGCCGTCCCCGCCGTACGGGTCGGGCACGAACGCGGCGGCGGTGAGGGCCGGCCGGCCGAGGTACCCGCGGGCCAGTTCCGGACCGCCGATCAGCAGCTCACCCGGCTCGCCCACCGGAACGAGCTCGTCGTGCGCGTCCACCACGTACACCCGGCGGGAGCCCAGCGGCCCGCCGATCGGCACCCGGCCGGGGTCGGCGTCCCCGGCCGCGCCGATCTCGTGGGTGGTGGCGGTGACCGTGGTCTCGGTCGGCCCGTACGCGTTGAGGATCCGTACGTGCGGGGCGCGGGCCCGCCAGGCGGCCAGTGCCGCGGCCGGGACGGACTCTCCGCCGAGGACCAGCAGGCGCAGCGGGGCCAGGGAGGCGGCGGTGCGGTCGGTGAGCGAGAAGGCCAGCTCGGCCCAGTAGGTGGGGGGCAGGTTCAGCACGGTGATCCCGTACCGCTCGACCACCAGGGGGATCTGCGCGGGCAGCCACTGCTCGTCCGGCCGGACCACGAGCGTGGCCCCGCAGCCGAGCGCGGTGAGCAGCTGGTCCAGCGAGGCGTCGAAGGAGAAGGACGAGAACGCGAGCACCCGGTCCCCGGCGGTGATCCCGAACTCCGCCCGGGCGGCGGCGACATGGGCGTCGATCGCGCCGTGCTCGATCCCGACGGCCTTCGGGCGGCCGGTGGAGCCCGAGGTGAAGATGGTGTACGCGAGGTCGTGCGGGTCGGGGGTGTGGTGCGGGGCGCCCGCGTCGGGCCCGGCGTCCTCCACCCGCAGCACCCGAGGGCCGAGCGCGCCGGCCAGTTCGGCGGTGGCGGCGTCGGTGAGGACGTACGCCAGCCCGGCCTCCTCGGCCATGAACCGCAGCCGCTCCTCGGGGAGCGCCGGATCCAGCGGTACGTAGACCCCGCCGGCCCTCCAGATCGCGGTCATCGAGGCCACGGACCCGACCCCGCGCTTCATGCACACGCCGACCGGGGTCCCCGGGCCGGCGCCGGCCGCCCGCAGGGCGGTGGCCAGGCCGCCGCCGAGGGCGTCCAGCTCGCGGTAGCGCAGGATCCGCTCCCCGCAGACCAGCGCCACCGCGTTCGGCTCGCCCGCCACGGAGAACGGCGTGGCCGCCGGCGCGGGGCGCTCCGAGCCCGCCATCGCGAGCAGGCGGGCCCGCTCCTTGCCGGGCAGCGGCTCCAGGCGGCCCGCGAGTTGGGCCACCGGGGCCTGCGGCTCGGCCGTCACCGCGCGCAGCAGTTCCAGGTACCCCTCGGTGAAGCGGACCATCGTGCTCTGGTCGAACAGGGTGGTCGAGTACTGGAGCCGCGCCGCGATGTCCCCGTTGGCGCGCAGGCTCAGGTCGAGGAACACGTCGAGCGGGGTGCCGGTCAGCGGCGTCCGTACGAGGCCGACGTCCAGATCGTCGAGGCGGGCCGCCGAGGGGACGGTGTTGAGCAGGGTGAAGGAGGCCTGGGCGAGCGGGTGGCGGGACAGGTCGCGCTCGGTGACCACCTCGCCGACCACCCGGTCGAAGGGTGCCTCGGAGTGCGAGAAGTCCCGCAGGGCCCCCGCACGGACCCGGCCCAGCAGTTCGGCGAAGGTCGGATCCCCGGACAGGTCGGTGCGCAGGACGATCGTGTTGACGAACGGGCCGATCACATCGGCCACTTCGGCCCGCCCGCGGTCGGCCAGGGTGGTGCAGACGGCGATGTCGCGGCGGCCCGAGTAGTGGCCCAGCAGGGTCTGGTACACGGCGAGCAGCAGCATGTAGCGGGTCGCGCGCTGTTCGCGGGCCACCCGGTCCACCTCGGCCACCAGCTCGGCCGGCAGCTCGAAGCGGACCACGTCGCCGGAGCCGTCCCAGAAGGCCGGCCGCGGGCGGTCGGCGGGCAGCGCGAGCGGGGCGACCCCGGCCAGCCGCTCCCGCCAGTACCCGAGCAGCCGCTCCATCCGCGGCCCGCTCAGCCGCTCGGCCTCGGTCCGGGCGACGTCGGTGTACTGCAGCGGCGGCGCGTCCACCGCCTCGCCCCGGTAGCCGGCGTCCAGTTCGCGCAGCAGCACGTCCCAGGACCAGCCGTCCACCGCGATGTGGTGCACCACCAGGAGCAGCACGTGCTCGTCCGGGCCGATGCGGGCGAGGGTGGCCCGCATCGGGTGCTCCTTGGCCAGGTTCAGCGGCCGCGCCAGCTCCCGGTCGAAGAGCTCCTCCGTGCTCCCGGCCTCCGTCCGCGCCAGGCGGGTGCGTCCCGCAGGGTCCACCACCGGCACGGGCTCGCCGTCGACGGCCGTGAAGCGGGTGCGCAGCACCTCGTGCCGGTCCACGATGCCGGCCAGCGAGCGCTCCAGTGCCGAGGCGTCCAGGGAGCCCCGGATGCGCAGGGCCAGGGGGAGGAGGGACTCGGCGGAACCTCCGGTGAGCTGGTCGAGGAACCACAGCCTCCGCTGCGCGAACGACACTCCGTCACCGTCACGTACGGCGTCGCCGGCTTCGCTGCCGTGCCTCGCCGGTCCGCCGTGCGCTGCGACAACCTTCACTGTGGGCCTCCAAGCGGTGTTTTCCTCAACACTGCTGTCTGCGGAGATCCGTCAGTAGGGAAGAAGACGCAGCCGCGCACGCAGCCGCGGGGGGTAGAACGCGCAACGGCGGCCCCGCACGGCGTCTGTCGCTCCGCCGTGCGCGCCGCCGGTACGCGTCGCTCCCCGCGTGGTGCCGTGTTCGGGTCAGCCCTCGTCCACCGCCACGAAGCGCAGCTCGGAGGTGTAGGTCCCGCCCCGGTCGTCGGTCAGCCAGGCCTGTTCGGGGCTCGGCAGCATCTCGGTGAACACGGCCCGGCCCCCCGGCTCCTTGCGGGCCATCCTGCGGACCGCCTTGGCGAGGATGTTGACGTACACCGGGCTGTCGAAGTCCACGTAGAACGGCCTGGTCTCGGTCGGCAGCACGACGAACACGAACCGCGGCAGCTCGCGCAGCTCCCGCCACTGCCGGGCCCGTACGAACCGGCGCGCCTCGTCCTTCTCGTCGGCGAAGTCCATGTCCGACGGCGGCAGCCGCCAGGTCTCGCGCGCCACGACGAGGCGGTCCACGGTGACCCGGGGGGAGTGGTCCGCCCCGTCCGGCAGGATCTGGAACAGGTCCATCGCCAGGGTGGTCAGCACGTGCGAGAACACGTCCACCGCAGGGAACTCGGACCCGTCGGGCAGCACCACCGCCAGCTCGCCGTCCACCCGCTCGGTCACCACCACGTCGGCGCTGAGCACCGTCCGGGGCCGGCCCGGATCGGCGGTGAAGTCGACGAGGGCGACGTAGTGGTCCTCGGGGCGGACCAGGACCTGCCGGGTGCGCACGGAGAGCCGGGAGCGGTGCTCCTTGGGCAGCAGCGGCAGCAGCCGGGGACCGGGATGGTCCCGGCCGGTCAGGGCGAGCAGCTCGCCGGCGTCCGGGTGCTGGTTGACGAACAGGGAGGAGCCCAGGGTGTTGGCCGCGACGTGCAGTTCGCCGAGGACCAGCTCGAAGTCGCCCCGGGCCACGGCCTGTTCCCCGGAGGCGGCGATCATGATGTCGGGGCTGAGGTAGCGGGCGGTGGCCCAGCCCCCGCCCGGGCCGCCGAACTGCTCGGCGACGGGCCCCGCGACGGCATCCAGCGGCAGCCTGACCCGGCGGGTGCCCGGCGGCGGCGACAGGATGGCGTCCCAGCGCCTGCGGAACTCCTGCTGGAGTGCGGCGGATTCCTCGCGGGCGGCGCCGTGCAGGATCGGCATGCAGGCGAACCAGAACGCGGCCAGGTCGACCGGCCCCTGCCCGGCGAGCCGGCGGTACACCTCCCGCGCCCGGGCCATCACGGCATCGGCGAGCCGCGCGGTGAGCCACCCGGCGCTGGTCAGCAGCGGGTCCAGAGGGGCGAGGGCCTCGTGCACGGTCCGCCCGAGGGTGGCGGTTGCCGCCCGCCGGCAGTCGGAGTACACCAGCGCCCGGCAGGGCGCCGTACCCGCCGCCTTCTCGCGTACGGCGGCGGTCTCGGTCAGCGCGACGAACTCCGTCTCCAGCTCCGTCAGCGCGGCCACCAGCGCCTCGGGCCCGTCCGCCTCGCCCACCCGGTCCCGGCCCCGCTCCAGGGCGTCCAGGGCGGCCAGGCCGCTCTCGCGCGGCTCCGCGTCCCCGACCCGGTCCAGCCAGGCCCGCAGATGCCGCTCGGGGCGGGCGTCGGCGGGCACCTCCAGCTTCCACACCACCCACCGGCGGGCGACCAGGTCGGCCAGCACGGCGGACACGTCCACCTCCGGCAGCGCGGCCCGGATCTCCCGCGCCGGGCGTACGCCGTCACAGAGGGCGAGCACCGCGCGCGCTCCCCCGTCGAGGGCCTGGCGCGGCCGGCCCGGCACCGTCACGTCCATGCCGGACTGGCGGACGAACGGCACGCGCCGGGGCGCCACCCACTCCCGTACCGCCGGGTCGCTGTCGATCCGGGCGGCCAGGGCGTCGATGGCCCAACTGGCGAAGTACACCTGCGATCCGGCGATCAGACCGGTGCCGGGGTCGACCTCCACCCCGTGGGTGGAGAGGTCCCAGCGGCCCCAGCCGACCGGGCCGAAGAATCCGATGGTGTCGTTCTTGACGCAGAACCGCTGCCAGTAGTGGGCCACCAGCTCCTCGCGCTGGCGGGGCATGCTGGTGCGGCCCGCCGCGGTCGGCGTCCAGTTCAGGAAGGGTGTGATCCCGGAGGTGAGCACCGGGCGGTTCTGCCAGGCCACCGCCTCCCGGAAGGCGGGCGTCCGGGCGATGTCCTGGAGCGCGTGCGCCGTCTCCACCTGCGCGTCGGCGAACAGGGCGGCGAACTCCCCCCACCGCTCACCGGCCAGGCCGGCCGCGCCCTCCCCGGGATCGAACTTGTCGGCGGCCGAGGCCAGACCGGCCGGGGCCAGCCGCAGCACGCCCCCGGCCGGAAAGCCCGCCCCGCGCAGGGCGAACTGGTCCCACAGCCGCCAGCGGCCGCCGGGTACGTAAGTGTCCGTCATGACCGGCCCTCACGCCTGGACGAAGTCGGCGTGGACGACGTCGGCGAGGTCCGCCGGCGAGGGGTAGGCGAAGACCAGGGCCACCGGGACCTCCGCCCCCAGTGCCTCTTCGAGCCGTGCGGTGATCCGGAAGGCGGTCAGCGAATCGCCGCCCCACTCGTAGAAGTCGCTCTGCTCGTCGAGCTCGGCGACCCCCAGCGTCTCGCGGTAGACGGAGACGACCAGCTCGGTCAGGGCGGTGGCGGTCAGCTGCGCGGTCGGGTTCACGGTCTCGTTCACGGTCGCGGTCATGAGGTCTCCTCCAGGAGCGGATCGGTGAGTGGTGCGGGGGCCGTGCGGGTGGTGCAGGTCGGGGGGTTCAGGTGGTGCAGTGCGTACAGGCAGGGGGTTCAGGTGGTGCAGTGCGTACGGGCAGGGGGCGCGGCCGCGGCGGCCGCCATCAGCGCCGCCTTGGTGTTGCCGCCCGAGACGACGGCGACACGGGGGCCGCTGCCGCTGCCGCCGCCGCCCGCGCGGATCGCCCCGGCCAGCGCGACCGCGCCGGAGGGCTCCGCCTCGATCCCGCGCCGGCGCAGCAGCGCGGCCGCGGCGAGGATCTCCGCGTCGGACACGGCGATCAGGTCGTCGACCCGGTCCCGGATGACGGGGTAGGGCACCTCCCCCGGCTGCTGCCCGCGCAGCCCGTCGGCGACGGAGTCGCCCGGCGCCAGCCGCACGGGATGCCCCGCGGCCAGCGACCTGGCGTAGCGGGGGGTGCCGGCGGGCTCGACGCCCACCACCCGTACCGGGTGCCCGTACGCGGCGAGGCACACTCCGGCGAGCAGCCCGCCCCCGCCGGTCGGTACGTACACGGTCTCGGTGTCGGGCGCCTCGGCCAGGATCTCCAGGCCGACCGTGCCCTGCCCGGCGACCACCAGCTCGTGGTCGGAGGAGGGGATGAGGACCGCGCCCGTCTCCTCGGCCAGCTCCCGCGCCCGGGCGTCGCGCTCGGCGACCCCGCCCGGCACGCGGACCGTGCGCCCGCCGAGGGCCTTGATCACGGCGATCTTGGCGGGATGCGCCCCGCCGGCCAGGACCACGGTCACCTCGGCGCCGAGCGCGCAGGCCAGCCGGGCCAGCGCGATGCCGTGGTTCCCGGAGGAGCCGGTCACCATCCGGCGGGCGCCGAGCGCCAGCACGGCGTTGGCGGCCCCGCGCAGCTTGAACGATCCGCCGTACTGGAGGTGTTCGGCCTTCAGCAGCAGCCCCCGGCCGGTCCGGTGGAGTCCGGGCGCGGGCAGTCCCGGCAGCAGCGGGGTCCGCCGGACCCGGCCGGCGATCCGTGCGGCCGCGGCCTCCACGTCGGCCCGGCCGAGCGGGATTCCCCGGGCGGCGTGGGCGGTCCGTGCGGCCGGTGCGGCAAGTGCGGCCAGTGCCCCGGGTGTCAGGGGCGCGCGCGGTCCGGGCAGTGAGACGGGGGTCATGGGGGTCTTGGCCGTCACGGGCGGGCGCGGTGCGCTCGGTGCGGTGGTCATGTCCGGCCTCCGGTCTGCGACAGGGCGCGGCGGTCGGCCTTCCCGCCGCGGGTGGTGGGCAGTTCCGCCAGCCGCGCGAACCGGCGCGGCATCAGGTGCGGGGGCAGCGTGGCGCCCAGATGGGCGCGCAGCGCCGCGTCCTTCACCTCCGCCAGTTCCCCGGTGACGTGGGCGATCAGGAACACCCGCCCCTGGGCGTCGGTGTCGGAGGTGACGACCGCCCCCGTCACCCCGGGATGGGCCAGCAGCGCGCCCTCCACCTCGGCCGGGTCCACCCGGTAGCCGCGGATCTTGACCTGGCGGTCCCGGCGCCCCAGGTACTCCAGCCCGTTCGGGCCCCGGGCCGCGAGATCGCCGGTCCGGTACATCCGCGCGCCGGGCGGCCCGAACGGGTCCGGTACGAAGCACTCGGCCGTACGGGCGGGACGCCCCCGGTACCCCCGGGCCACCCCCACCCCGCCGATGCAGACCTCCCCGGCGGACCCGTCGGGCACCGGCGACAGCCCGGGGTCCAGCAGCCGGACCACGACCCCGTCGATCGGCGTGCCCACGACGTCGGCCAGGACGTCCGGCTCGGCCGGTACGGCGTGGCGGGTCGAGGTCATCGTGCACTCGGTCGGCCCGTACTGGTTGACCAGCGCGCCCGGCACGAAGGCCCGGCCGCCGGCGGTCAGGAACGGCCGCAGCGACTCACCGCTCGACACCACCACCCGTACGCCGTCGAGCAGTCGCTCCCCGTCCGGCTGCCCGGCCAGGAAGGACAGGAAGGACGGCGTCACGCTGAGCAGCGCCGTCACCGCGTGCTCCCGTACGGCGGCGCCGAACTCCTCGGGCCGCAGCAGCGCCGAACGCGGCACGACGACCAGCCGCCCGCCCGCCAGCAGCGGGGCGAAGGTGTCCCGCAGCGAGGCGTCGTAGCCCAGCGGGGCCACCTGGAGGGCCACCGTGTCCGGGCCGAGGCCGTAGTCGCGGGCGACGAAGCGCAGGTACGAGTCCAGACCGGCGTGTTCGACCAGGACGGCGCTGGGCTCCCCGGTGCTCCCGGAGGTGTGGCTGACGTAGGCGAGGGCCCGCCCGTCGAGCGGACCGCCGCCCCGCGGCTCCGCCCCGTCCGGGCTCCCGGGGCGGTCGAGCAGGACCGGGGGCCCCGGGATCGGCAGGCCGAGCCCGCCGGCGAGGGCCGAGGAGGTCAGCAGCATGTCGGCGCCGCCGCTGCGCACCAGCGCCGCCAGCCGGGCCGGCGGCTGTTCCGGGTCGAGGCTCAGGAAGGCCGCCCCGGAGCGGATCACCGCGGCCGGCGCGACCACGGAGTCCACCCCGCGTTCCACGGCCACCGCGCACACCGTCTCGGGCCCGGCGCCACGCGCCCGCAGAGCCGCCGCCAGCACCTCGACACGGGCGATGAGCTCCCCGTACGTCAGCTCGCCGGCCGGGGTGGTCACCGCGATCCGCCCGGGGTCCAGGGCGGCGTGCCCGGCGATGTCGTCGACGAAGGTCCGCATCACGCGCCCCCGTCCCCGGCGGGCTCCCGCGCCGGCCGCGAGACGTCGGTGACGGTCTGGTCGACGGCGACGAAGCGCAGCTCCGAGGTGAACGCGGCGCCCTCGTCGTCGGTCAGCCAGGCCTGCTCCGGGGTCGGCAGCATCTCGCTGACCTTCAGCCTGGCGCCCGGGTCCTTGCGGGCCAGCCTGCGGGCCGCCTTCGCGAGGATGGTCAGGTAGACCGGACTGTCGAAGTCCACGTAGAACGGACGGGGTTCGGTCGGCGAGACCACGAACACGAAGCGGGGCAGGTCGTGTTCCTGCCGCCAGTGGCGGGCCCTCACGAACCGCTTCGTCTCGGACTTCTCGTCGGCGAAGGCGAGTTCCGACGCCGGGAAGGCCCAGGTCTCGCGCGCCACCACCATCTTGTCGATGCTGATGCGCGGGGTGTGGTCGCCCTCCGGGCGCAGCGTGAACCGGTCCATGACGCGCTGGGTCAGGGTGTTCGCGTACACGTCCAGCAGGTCGAACGCGGCCCCGTCGGGCAGCACCGCCATCAGCAGGCCGTCCTGGTCCTCGACCCGGACGTCGGCGCACAGGACGGTGCGCGGGCGGTGCGGGTCACCGGTGTCGTCGACCAGGGAGACGTAGTAGTCCTGCGGCCGGTCCAGCGAAGGCCTGCTGCGCGTCGACCACTTGAGCGGCAGCTCCTTGGGCAGCATCGGAAGCAGCCGGGGCCCGGGGAAGTCGCGGGTGGTCTCCGCGATCAGCTCCTCGCGGTCCGGGTGCTGGTGGACGAAGAGCGAGGCGCCCATCGTGTTGAGCGCGCTGTGCATCTCGCCCAGCACCATCTCGAAGTCCCCGCGGGCCACCGCGTCCGCGCTGTCGGCGAGCAGCAGCACGTCCGGGCTGAAGTAGCGGGCCAGCGACCAGCCGGCGCCCGCCTCCTCGAACTCCTCGCGCACCCGCTCCGCGATGTCCGCCGAGGAGACCCGGACCCGGCGCGCGCCCTCGGGCACGGCCAGGATCCGCGCCCATTTCGCCCGTAGTTCGGCCTGGACGGCGTCCAGGTCGCGGGTCGCCTCCGGGTACGGGGAGGGCAGGCAGCCCAGCCACATCGCGCCGAGGTCCACCGGCCCGTTCGCGCTCAGCCGCTCGTACACCTCGCGCAGGCGCGGCCGGACCCGCTCCGCGAACCGGTTCGTCATCCAGCGCGCCGCCGTCAGGCACTGCGCGAGCGGGGTCAGCTCGTCCAGCAGGGCGGTGCCGAGGGTGGCGGTCGCCGCGCGCCGGGCGTCGGAGTACACGAGCCCCCGGCAGGGCGCGGTCCGCTCGCCCTTGGACCGCTGGGCGTCGGTGGAGGTCAGCGCCGCGAAGTCCGCTTCCAGCGCGGCGATCGCCGAGGTCAGCGCTTCCGCGTCGAGGCCGGCCGCCTGCACGGCGTCCCGTCCGCGCTCCAGTACGGCCAGCTTCTCCAGGGCCGGCCCGCGCAGGGCCGGGTCACCGATCCGCTCCAGGACGGCGCGCAGCTCGCGCTCGGGGTAGGTGCCCGTCGGCACGTCGAGGCGCCAGTGCACCCACCGCTTGGACACCAGCCACTGCACGGCCTCGGTCGCCTCGGCCACCGGGATCCCCAGCGCGGCGGCGATCGCGGCCGGCGGCCGGGTCCCGTCACACAGGTCCAGTACGGCCCGGGCGGTCTCGCCGATGGGCTGCGCCGGCCGGCCCGGCAGGTGCACGGACAGGCCCTCGGCCCGTACGAAGGACACCCGGCGCGGCGGGATCCACGCCCGCATCGCGGGGTCGGCGTTCAGCGACTTGGCGAGGGCGTCGACGGCCCAGCTGGCGAAGTAGACCCGCGAGTCGGCGAGGAACCCGCCGGTGCCGGGGTCGACCTCCACCCCGTGGGTGGAGAGGTCCCAGCGGCCCCAGCCGACCGGGCCGAAGAATCCGATGGTGTCGTTCTTGACGCAGAACCGCTGCCAGTAGTGGGCCACCAGCTCCTCGCGCTGGCGGGGCATGCTGGTGCGGCCCGCCGCGGTCGGCGTCCAGTTGAGGAACGGGGCGATGCCGGTGCGCAGCACGGCCGGGTTCTGCCAGGCCACGGCGGCCCGGAAGCGCGGCGAGGCGGCGATGGACTGGAGCAGTCCGGCGGTGGCGACGGCGCCGTCGTCGAAGGCCCCGGTGAAGGCCTCCCAGTCCGGGCCGGCGAGGGCGTCCGAGGGGCCGAACTTGTCGGCGGCCGGCGCGAGTCCGGGCGGAGCCATGCGCAGGACCCCCTCGGCCGGGAAACCCGGACCGCGGAGTGCGAAGTGCTCCCACAACCGCCACCCGCCGGTGGGCAGGTGCACGGTCTCTGGGGTGTCCGACATGGCGGAGCTCCTTCCAGCCTGATGGGGTGACGTGGCCGGCGGCGCTGTACCTCTCGGTCGCCACCCTGGCTGCCCCGAACACTGCCGCCGCGCGCACCGGCGCCACCAGGGAAGGAGCGGCAGCACCGACCGCCGGTCCTTCTGCGCGTTTGTCCCTATGGCGCCCCCGCCCCGGCCCTGCACGCTGTGACCCATCACGGAACAGCCGAACAACAAAGGGAGGGCCGGACCGATGACCGAGACGGACGAGAGCGGCTACCGCGTCGTACGCAATGACGAGGAGCAGTACTCCATCTGGCGGGCGGACCGGGAGCTTCCGGCCGGCTGGCAGGCCGAGGGCACGCAGGGCACCCGCCAGGAGTGCCTGGACCACATCGCGCAGGTGTGGACGGACATGCGCCCGCTGAGCCTGCGCCGCCGCATGGCCGCGGCATCCTGAACGGGGGCTCGAAACGCCGGTCGGCGCGGCTGAGCCGCGGGGGAACGGAGCCCCGCCGACCGGTGCACCACCCGGGGCCGCAGGGAGGCCCGCCGCCGACGGCGCGCGGGCGCGCGGGCCGTGGCACGCGGGCCGTGGCGCCCGAAAACAGCTCTTTCCCGGCGGGGCGCGGCGGTTCGGGGTAGAACTGGTGCTCCGCCGAAGCCGTGATCGGACGCCGCGAGGGGGGCCATGGCGCAGGAGAGAGGGCCCGGATCGCTGGTCGGTGGTCGCTACCGGCTGATCAGCGGGTCCGCGTCCAGTGCTCATACGGAGCCCGTCGTCGTATGGGAGGCCCTGGACGAGACCCTGCACAGACGCATGGACATCCAGGAGGTGCGGGCTCCCTACGGGCTGACCGACGAAGGACGCGCGCGGTGGCGGGAAGGCGTCGTACGCAGGGCCCGGGTCCTCGCGGCCGTCAGCTCCCACCCGAACATCGTGCCCGTGGCCGACCTCTTCGCCACTGACGAAGTCCTCTGGCTGGTCACCGAGCACGTGGCGGACCGGACCGCGTACGAGTACGTGAGGGAGCACGGCCCCGTGCCCGCCCTCCGGGCCCGGCGGGTCGCGAGGGCGCTGATCGGAGCACTGGCCGCGATGCACGACGTCGGCATGGTGCACGGCAACGTGACACCGTCCAGTGTGCTGCTCGACGACTCCGGCCGGGCGTGGCTCACCGGCATCCGGTTGTCGCCGGCGGGATCCGCGCAGGGGAGCGTCACCGGGGTTCCGCAGTACATGTCCCCGGAGCAGCTCGAAGGCCGCGAACCGAGCGTGGAGAGCGATCTGTTCGCCCTGGGGGCGACGCTCCACCACCTGGTCCAGGGTGTCGGGCCGTTCCATCGGGACACCCTGGCGGCGACCCTCGCGGCGGTCCTGGGTGTGAGCGAGGACCCACCGCAACCGTTGCGCGACCCTGCTCTCGCTCCGCTGATCAGCGGACTTCTGCGGAGAGATCCCGCACGACGCCTGACGCCCGGCGAGGCACGCCGCCTGCTCGACGACCTCGACCACGGGTATGAGGCTGCCGCGCGGGCGTCCGCCCGTAGCACCGCCGCCCTTCCGCAACCGGCCACCTTGGCATCCGCGCCGCCGGATCCGGATCCCGCCCCCGCGATGACCCCGTCCCCCGGCCGGCCGGTGCCGGTCGGCCCGTTCGGTCTCGACCTGGTCCGGGTGCTGATCCCGGCCGTACTGGTCGTGTGGCTGCTCGTCGCGGGCATCAGGACCGAGGGCGCGCCGGCGTTCCTCGCGGCGGCGGTGCCATGGGCCGTGTTCGGGCTCGCGCTGGCTCTGCTGGGCCTTGAGGCCCGCACCGCACTGCGCCGGGGCGGACGCGTACGGGGGACCCGCGCCGCGGCACCCGCCGCTCGGGTCCTGAGGTCGGTGGCGCCGCCCGCGCCCTGGTCGGCGCAGGAGCACCGGGCACGACGCGAGCGCGCCGGGAGAACGGTCGACGAGGCACTCCTGAGGCTGGACCGGCTGACGGCCGAGGTCTCACGAGGCCGTGGCGGGGACGGTGGGACCGATGTCTGAGTACGACTCCTCGCCCCGCCCCGTACCACCGTCGCCCCCGGCGGCGGCTCTCGGAGGCGTTGACGGGCAGCCGGCGTTCACGCCGTCGTCCGCGGGCCTCGTACCGCCGTTCCCCGACGCCGAAGAGGCGTTGAAGTGGAACGGCATCGAAGCCGACCACCTCGCTTGGCGCCGCCAACTGGTCGAGCGCCAGTTGCGGCAGGAGCGACTGGACCAGTGGATGGGATACGGGTTCCGCCTGCTGGAATACCTGATCGTCATCGGCTTCGGCCTGGCGTTCGTCTGGCTGGGCGTCTACGCCGTGGACCACGAGGCCTCCCTGCAGGCGGTGCCGCTGATCGGCGGTGGAATCGCCGGACTGGCCGGGGCGGTGCTCGCGGTGCGCAACAGGCGGGGGTAATCGGCGGACACGGTGGGGTCGGATCCGTAGGGTGGCGGGAACACGGGGGAGGTGTGCATGGGGGCACGGCGGTTACCCGCGCTCGCGCAGTACCGGAACGACGCGGTCACGCGCCATCTGTGCGCCGGCGCGCATCTGGACGAGGGCTTCGCGCGGGACGTGGACGTGGAGCTCACGGAGGACCGGCTGCGCGCCACCGGGCTCTCCCTCGGCATCGATCTGGTGGCGCTGGCCCGCCACGGCCGCGCCGCGGTCCGGCGGATCGACGTACGGGACCGACGGCTCGCCTGGATCTGCGGCGCCGGGGTGTGGGCCGCCGTGCCCTTGCTGCTGTACGCGCTGGTCAGCGGCGCGTGGGGGCTGGTGTACACGGCCGCCGGGCTCGTCCTCCTCGCCTACGCGAGCGCCTGGTGGCTCGTCCACCAGGCCGAGAGCCGGGCCCGTACCGCCGCCCTCGCCGTGGAGCACGGCGCGGAGCGCCCCGCAGATCTCGCCCCGGCCGTCGAACCCGAGGTGGAGCGGCGGCTGCTGGAGCAGAAACGGGCCAACGTGGTCCCCTACACCGCGAGCGCCGAGCGCACCAACCCCTTCGTCGGCAGCGGCTCCAGGCTCAAGGAGATGGTCTGGCAGCCCATCGACGTCAGCCGGCCCGCCGACGACCCGGCGGGCAACGGCGCCAAGCTGGTGATCAAGCCCTTCGACGCGGTCGACCTGCACACCTACGTGGCCCGCGAGATGGAGAACATCGCCGGCCTCAAGGGCCTCCAGGTCCGCAACCGGCTCTACGTCATCGGCAATCACGTGCCGTACGTCGGGGACGAACTGCTGCCGGACCGGCTCCGCCGGCCGCTCGCCCAGATCCCCAAACAGCTCGTCCAGGCCGGCCTGATGCAGTCCGGGGCCGGCATGCGCACCTATCTGAGCCTGGTCCGGGCCGGCGAGGGCGGCCGCGCCATCGTTTCCATGCACCTGCGCGCCCGCCTCCACCACCCCAGCCTCACCTGGGAGGTCTCCGCGTACGGCATCCCCCCGCTCCAGGAGCGCTTCGACCGGGTGAACAGGCTGCCGGTGGACGGCTTCGAGCGCTGGTGGAGCCTGGTGTCCCACGCCACCGGAGCCGCCGGGCCCGCGCTGCTCGGCGCGGCCTCACGGATCTCCCGCCGCTCCTCGGCCCGCCGCGGGCGCGTGCGCGCCCTGGAGAAGGTGCGCCGCGAGATCGACAAGCGACACGTGCTGTACGACTACGGCGCCGTCGACAGCATCCGCGAACGGGTCGCGGACTGGAACCAGTTGGGCTACACCGAACGCACCGACTCCCAGGACTTCCTCCAGCGCCTCCAGCAGGGTGTGCTGATAGCGACGGAGCGGTTCCTGAAGGACCACAACGTCGACACCAGCTCCTACGACCAGGCGCAGCAGGTCATCAACACGCACACCTACACCTTCCAGGGCAGTGTGCAGGCCGGCGTCATCGGCGACAACGGCACCGTCAACCACCACGGCGGTCAGGGAGCCCCACCCGGCGGACCTCCGGGGGGCCAGGGCCGCGGCGCGCCCTGACCGCGCCGCCGCCGACCGCCGACCGACCACCCACCCCCCCCGACCACCGGCCTTCGGAACACAGGAGAGCGAATGGGCACCTTCAACTTCAACGGGGACGTCAACGCCGGCGTCATCGGCGACAACGGCACCGTCAACATCGGGCAGCAGGACGGCGGAGCCGCCCAGACCCTGCGGCTGGCCGCCGAGCTCGCGCAGTGGCTCCGCGACCAGGGTGCGGCCCCGGGCCGCATCGAGGCGGCGGACGTCCTGCGCGGCGAACTGGACCGGGCCGCGCAGGAGGGCCGCCCCGCCGAGCCGGGGGTGATCCGCCGCTCCCTGGAGACCATCACCCTCGGTCTGGGAGTCGGCAGCGGCGGACTCGCCCTCGCCCAGGAGATCAGCCGCCTCCTGGGCAGCTGAGCCGCCCGAAGGCGCTATTTCGCCCGTACGACGGCCCGCGCGCCGCCGAAGTCCAGCTCCAGGCCCGAGCGCAGCGGCACGGTCTGCCCCGGGTCGATCCGCTGCGTGGAGCCGTCCGCGCGGGTGCCCGTCCAGGTCGAGGCCGACCGGTTCGCGAGCCCGAACCGGCCCGGCTTCTGCGGGTGTTCGGTCAGCACCGCGACCAGCGTGCCGTCGCCGTAGTCGTGCCGGGCCGGCTCCGGGGCCAAGTGGTGGGCCTGCACCCGCGAGGACCGGTGGAGCAGGATGTGGTGCTCGGTGCGGGGCGGGGGAGTGATCAGCACCAGCCGCGGCGGCAGCACCAGCCTGCTGCCGCACCCCCAGCAGGTGCCCGGATCGGCGGACCGGGGCTCCGTCATGTTCTGCCGCCCGCAGTGCGCGCACTCCACGACCGCGTCGAGCACCGCCCGCAGGGTGTCCCGCCACTGCGACTCGCGGACGCGCGTCGACGGATCGTGCAGGCCCGCCGTGAAGTTCTTCGTGAACAGCTCCCGCAGCGAGTCCGGAGCCGCCGCCCACGTGGCCAGTACGGTCGCCTGCTCGGCCGGGTCGGGCTCGTTGGACCGGTCCTGCGGATCGAAGACGAACAGCGGCTGCCTCCCGTACAGCTTGCGCTCCGCCACCTCGTCGAGGCAGTGGATCGCCAACTCGCGTTTGCCCTTCAGCGGATGATGGTTCATCAGCAGCATGAACAGCAGCACCGACAGGGAGTGCAGATCGCTCTGCGTCCCGGGGGTGACCCCCGGGTCGCCGCGCACCAGCTCGGGCGCCATGAACTCCATGGTCCCCGAGATGCCGGTGCTGTCGCCCTCCACCACCGCGTTGTCGTTGTCGCAGACCAGCACGTCGCCGGTGGCCGGGTCGAAGAAGATGTTGCCCCAGGAGATGTCCCGGTACGCGATCCCCCGCGAGTGCAGGGCCTGGTACGCCTCGACCGTGTAGAGACAGGCCTTCAGCAGGGCCCGCGTCGAGGTGCGCAACTGCCGACGGAACAGCAGGGGCAGGCCCTTGAACCGGTCCGGGCGGATGTCCATCAGGTACCCGAACCCGCCTCGCCCGTCGGCCACGAAGTCCAGGGGCCACAGGAAGCGGTCGTCGTCGAAGCCGCGGCCCACCAGCTGGCGGACGATGCCCTCCTGCGCGGGGGTCGCGCAGGCCGGGTAGTACCACTTGAGCGCCTGGTACCCGGCGGGGGTCCGCACCCGGTAGACCTCCCCCTGGCCACCGGCACCGAGCAGGTCGAACACCTCCACGCCCAGACCGCTGTCGGTGGTCAGCAGGGTCCCGCTGTCGAGCATGCCGCTCATTCGTCTCTCCCGTGAGGGTCGGTCGGTGGTGCCGGGTCGGTGGCGGGGCCCGGTCCCGCGGCCGCCGCCGGTTCCGGGGCCGTGTCCGTGGCCGGGGCCGGCGTCGGAACCGGCGTCGGAACCGGCGGGGCGCTCTGGTGCCAGGCGGCCACGAGGGTGGTGTCGTCCCCCGAGTGCTGCGAGGCCCGGGCCAGCCACTGGGGCAGGACCGCCCGTACGGTGGCCGTGCCCTCCTCCGACAGCCGGTCGTCCAGCCCGGCCATGAACTGCAGGAACCCCCGGTCCGAGGCGAAGCTCTTCGACAGCCCGTCGGTGGAGACCGCGACCAGCCGGGGCGCCCGCCAGGGGGCCGTCACCGGCGCCCAGTACGTGCGTACGCGCAGCCACGCCTCCGGGGTGCACAGCGACTCCGTCTCGTCCCCGAGGTCCGCCTCGGCCGGCGCGAGCGGTACGGTCACCCGCCCGGCGTCGTCCACCACCGTCAGCTCACCGTCCCCGAGCTGCCAGGCCGCGAACACCCGGGGTGTGAGCACCGCGCCGACGAGCGTGCTCCCGTACAGCAGCACCTTGTGTTCCTCGGACAGCCCCGGCTCCTCGTGGGAGCTGGTCCGCTCCCAGTTGCCGAGCACCTTCATCCGCCAGGCGTTGACCAGCTGGCGGGGGAAGGCGTGCTCGGCGTAGTGCATCAGCCAGGCCAGGCTGGGCGGCCGCTCGTCACCGCGCGGCTGCGCGAGCACCCCGAACCGGCGGGCCTCCTGGACGAAGAGGTCCACGGCGTAGCGGGAGCCCAGGTGGCTGCGGGCGTGCGCCGCCGAGCCGTGGCCGTCGGCCACCGCCATGATCAGCGGCTCCTCCGCCGTGCCGCGCCCCGAGACCTCGCAGTAGTCCTGGTTGCGGCTCTTGTTCACGCCCTGGACGCTCTCGCGGAGCGTGGTCCACAGCGGCAGCGGCGCGGCGGGCGGAGGCCCGGACGACACGGCCGACACGGGTGGTTCGGCCGGTAGGGGCGGTTCGGCCGGTGTGGGTGGTACCGGTGGTTCCGGTGGCACGGGCCCGCTCACCACACGTCGTCGTCATCGTCGTCGTCGAGCACGGGCGGGGCGTACGCCGGCTGTTTCGCCAGCGGGTCCGTCGCGCCCGCCACCATCTGCGAGGCCGCCTTGACCGCCGCCGTCGAGGCCCACCGGATCGCCGCCGCCAGCTGCTTGGGCGTGTTCGCGTCCAGCGGCTGCAGCTCGGGATTGCCGAGGAACTCCTGGAGCACGGTGCGGTCGGCGTCCGCACCGATCGCGATGGCCACCCGTACGGCCTTGCGCCCCCACGGGGTCGCGTCGACCGCCCGCAGCCCCGCCTTCCAGTCGTCCGTCGGCACCCCGTCGGAGACCAGCGCCAGCACCGGCTTCAGCGCCCGCTGCGGCATCGGCGGGGTGTCCAGCTCGCGGGCCACCATCTGGAGCGCCTCGCCCAGGTTCGTCATGCCGTCCACCTGGACGTCCTGCCAGGTGAAGTTCTCCACCGGTACCGGGTCCCGGTGGTGCCAGCGGGCCGTCGTGGAGAACGTCAGGGTGCGCAGCAGCAGCTGGGCCGCCGGATTGTCCTGCGCCACCGAGCGCATCTCCGGAACGGCCTCTCTGATCGCGTAGTTGAGCTGGCCGATCTTCTCGCCCTGCATCGAGTACGAGCAGTCGAGCAGCCAGATGAAGTGGACGGGCCGGTTCGCCATCGGCCCGCCGGGGATGTCACTCACCGCTAATCTCCTTCAACTCCCGAGCCATTGCGGTACGTACCGCACGAGCGCCGCCACCGCGGCGGCCACCGTCATCACGACCGCCGCCACGAACAGGACCAGCATCAGCAGCCGTCCCCGTGCGATCTGCGGTGTCACCATGGGCAGTTGCTCCTCTCAGTGACCATAGGGGCTCCCTCGCCCCACGTCACAGGCTTGATCGATCCGGTGCGGCCGTGTCGGTACGGCGGCGCGGGCGCGGCATCCGGGGCAGGCGCGGCCCGGGCGCCGCCGCAGGCCGCCCGCCGAACCGCAGGCCCGTCCGGGACAGCAGCCACAGCACGGGCTCCGCCGCCCGCCGCTGTTCCGACACGAGGGCGCCCGCCCCGGTGGCCGCGCGGGCGCTGACCGCCCAGTAGCGGCGCGCCGCGAAATCGTGGCCCAGGATGCGGACCAGCTCGCCGAGGCCGATCTCCTCCAGCCACGCGTCGACCGGGTCCTGTGGCCGCGGCAGCGAGCTCAGCCGGTCCAGTACGTCCCGCTTGGTCACCACCACCGCCACCCCCAGGCGCCCGCGCCGGCCGCCCAGGCCCTGGAGCTCACCGGTGAACGCCGCGTACGTGTCCACCGGACCGAGGTCGGCCGGCCGGGCCTCCACCGCCAGCCTCCCGTCGCCCCCGTGCAGCGCGCGCCGTACGCCGAGCGCGGCCAGCACGTCCGCGACCAGCACCACCCCGTCGGCGTGGGCGAGGTACTGCTGGAGCCGCGTGGTGGCCGCGTCGCGCAGCGACTCGCCCATCGGGTCGTACAGGTACAGCAGCCGCCTGCGCTTGAGCGGCCCGCGCCCCCACCCGATCAGCAGCATCAGCGCCCGCGGCTGTCCGCCCTGCGTCTTGAGCGCCCACCCCGAGGTCTCCAGCTGCCGGCCCAGGGTGTTCGCCTCGCGCCGGTCGGCGGTGGAGGCGAACTCGACCGTCAGCGCGCTCTCGTGCGACCAGGACCGCAGCCCCTCCAGCACCGCCGCCATCAGCATGGTCTTCCCGGCCGAGGTGCCCCCGATCAGCGGCAGGTGCACCACCCGCGTCGTCCCCACGGCGGCCGGCAGCTCCTTGTCGCAGTGCGGGCAGCGCAGGGTCAGCTTGCGCCTCCCGGCCAGGGCGGTCGTGGGCAGCGCCCGCCCGCACCGGCAGACGTGCCGCAGCGCCCCGAACCGCCCGGGCCACAGCTCGCGGTGGGCCGCCCCGCAGCCCGGGCACACGTGCACGGCCAGCGGGAACGGCCGGTAGCAGCCCGGGTACGGGCATTTCATGCGGATGCCGCGTGCCAGCTTCCACAGCCGCTCCGCGCTCCTGCCGCCCGTCACCCCGGCCAGTGCGACGCCCCCGACGAGCAGCAGCTGCACGGCGAAGGCCGCGGCGACGGCGAGGAGCAGGGCGGAGGCGAGGAGCGCGGACAGCAGCGCGGCGAGTGCCGTAGCCGGGGCGACCAGCCGCAGCACGAGCCGCCCGAAGGCGTTCCCGGCGCGCACCCCGCTGGATCCGCCCCGTCCTCTCAGCAGCCGGCCGCGGACGATCTCGTCGAGCCAGTGGTACACCAGCAGGTACCACACGGTGTGCGCGGCCGCCTGCACGGCGGCCACCGCGTCGATCCACATCTGCCGGGCCCAATAGGCGGGCTGGACGGGTTCCGGCCCGGGGTACGGGTCGATTCGCGGGTCGGCGACACCGGGGGTCCGCGGCGCGAAGGAGGCGATGACCGCGCCCAGGGCCAGCGCCAGGAACCGCCACAGCCCGTACCCGAGGCAGACGAGCACCCCGATCGCCACCGTGGTCCAGCCGAACGTCCTCGCGAGGAACCCGGGGTCCACCCCGCCGACGTTCACGGCCGTCTCCGGTCGTCGCCGGATCCTCCGGACCCGCCGGACGCGAGGGGGCCGCCCGCGTCGCCGGGCGCGATGGGGCCGCCCGACCCGCCGCGCGGCGGCGGGTCCGCGGGCGCGCCCTTCGCGCCGCGCCGGCCGGAGCCGGCGAAGCGGTCGCGCAGCCGTCCGAACGCGCCCGGCCGCTGCCAGCCGCGGAAGTCCGCCCCCCGGCCGCCCAGCACCTCCTCCAGCGCGGCGAGCTGCGGCGCCGGCAGGCCCCGTACGACCGGGCGCAGCACGCCGTCGAGCAGGTCGGCGCGGGCCTCCTGCCACACCGGGCCCGCCTGGGGCTGCGAGGACCAGGTGGCGAAGCACTCCGCCGCGTACCGGGGGTCGAGCCTGAGCCGGTCCGCGACCCGCGGCTGCCGGGCGGCTCGGCGGTACGCCGCCAGCAACTCGGCGTCCTCGCTCTCGATCAGGGCCCGGACCTCGCCTTCGTGCCGGTTCTCGTCGAGCAGTTCGGCGGCCACCGCCGCGTAGGCGTGCTCCCGGGCCGTGGGCGTCGGGTCCGCCGTGACCAGGGCCAGGGCCCGGCGGACCCATCCGGGTCCGGTCTGCCGGGTCCGTACGTTCAGGGCCAGCTCCAGCAGCAGCAGTGAGGACCGCAGCGGGGCGGGCAGTGGAGATGCGGAGCGTCGCAGCAACTCCACCGCCAGCACCTCCGCGTCCCGGTCCCCGGCCGGGGCGGAAGCGGCGGCCCGCGCGAGCAGCTCCCAGGTGCCGGCCTCCTGGTGGGCCCGCTCGCCCAGGGCGGACAGCGCCAGTGAGGCCTCGCCCGCGGTCGGCGGCTGCTCGCCCCACACCAGCCGCATCGCCGTCCGCAGCACCAGCGGATCCTCCTCCAGCGAGGCGCCGGACGTTTCCACGAGCCGGGTCAGCGCCCGCACCCGGTCCCCGACCGCCGCCCCCCAGGCCTGTGCCTGCGCGCACATCCGCAGGTTCGGCAGCGGCCCGGCCCCGGCCAGCGGCAGCGGCGGGCCGGCGAACAGCCGGGCTCCCGCCGCCGGATCCCCCGCCGCGCGCCGGTCGAGCCGGTGGAGTACGAGCTCCCGCAGCCGCGGCAGCTCCGCGAGCGCGTCCCGTACCGCCTCCCCGTCCGCCGTCCCCGGGTCGTCGATCAGGGCCTGCGCCAACTGCCGTGCCAGGTCCGGCAGCTGCTCCCCGGTGTCCACGCCGAGCTCCGCCGCGACCCGCAACAGGGCGACCCGGTCGGCGGGCCGGCGTGCCGGGTCGGTGAGCGCCGCCCGCAGCTCCGGCGCCAGCCCGGCCGCGAGCCGCAGCCGGGCGGGTTCGCCCAGCAGCCCGGCGGGCGGGGCCGTGCCGCCCGAGCGGACCGCCGCGGCCAGCGCCGGCTCCACCAGCGGCTCGATCACCTCCGGGGGCGCCCACCCGGCCAGCGCCGACAGCAGCCGCCCGCTCGCCGCCGTCTCCTCGGGCCCCCGGTCCTCGGCCGGCCGGGCCAGCGCCAGCGTCAGGGCCCGCAGGTGAGCGTCGTCCAGCGCGGTCCGGTGCGCTGCCGCCCAGTCGGCGGCCGCGGCCCGCCCCGCCGAGTCCAGGCCGACACCGGCGGCGAGCGCGAGCGCGGCCAGCGGGCCCGCCTCGTACGGCCCCGGCCGGCCGGACGGATCGCCGGGCCGCACCGGCAGTCGCCGGACGTGGGCGAACAGCTCCTGCCGCCGCGCCTGCCAGATCCGCGCGGCCGTCTGCGCCCACGGGTCGGGGGCCGCGGCGGGCGCCGCCGCGCGGGCGGCGTCGTACACCCGGTAGCGGTGCTCCTGCCCGGCGAGGCCCAGGCCGTCCTCCGGCACCACGCCGATGATCTGCTGCCGGGCGAGGTGCGGGCGCCGGGTGTACGTGGTGAAGGTGAGCCATTGCCCCCGCCGGTGCGGCAGCACACTGCAGGCCAGCATGATCCACCAGGCCACGGCCTCGCTGTCCTGCTCCACCAGTACCAGCTGCGGGGCCGCCGGATCCTCGACGAGCCGCCGCACGTCCGCGAAGAAACCCGCGAGCCAGCGCCCCCGGGCGGCCACGAAGGCCGCGAGCGCACCGAGGTCCAGGGGGCCCGGGGCCGGCACCGAAGCCAGCGGCGGCACGGGCGCCCCGGCCGGCGGGGAGTCGGCCGCCCACTGCGGGGAGCCCCAGGCGGTGATCGGCAGCTGCCCCGGGGCGGGCCGCTGCGTGTCCGCGGGCTCGGGCAGGTGCACCGCGTGGGCGTGGAAATTGCCCCAGCGGCCGCTGTAGTCGGCGCCCGTGTACACGGAGCGGGCCAGCAGCCGGCTGCCGTCGGACAGCACGTTCAGACTCAAGGCCTCGGGAAAGGAGCCCAGTTGGTCGGCGCTCGGGCGCGGCGGCGCGTCCCGGGGCGGCTCGTACCCGATCAGCTGCTCGGCCTCGCGCAGCAGCGAGGCGGGCACGCCGGGGCTGACGGCGGTGAACCGGAAGCCCGAGCCGTCCGGACCCGGCGGCGCCGAGGTGTAGTGCAGTTGCGCGAGGTTCACGCCCGTCCTCCCTCGTTCACGCCCGCGGCCGTGGCCGTACGGCGCCCCGCACCACCGGCGCCGCCGGTGGTGCTGCGCGGCAGCAGCCCGCCCAGCCCCAGCAGCCACAGCAGCGGATCCTCCACCCGCAGCGGCTGCGGCCCCGATCTGGGCGCGTCGGCCGGGGCGTGCGCGGGCGGCGGGGAGCCGAGCGCGGAGAGCCCGAACAGCGACAGCTGCGCGAAGTCCCGGTCCAGCTGCCGGAACAGGGCTCCCGAGTCCCAGCCGTCGAGCAGCCCCCGCATCTCCTCGTGCACCGCCATCCGGTCCTCGTCGTCCACGGCCCCGCCCGCGTGGCCGGCGTTGCGCCGCAGCGGCGAGTGGTCCCCCAGCAGCGAGAACAGGGAGTCCGTCTTGGTCACCGCCACCGCCACCGGCGTGGTGACCCGGCCGCGCGAGGTGCCCCGCCCGTGGGCCCGCAGCTGCGCCGCGAGGTCCGCCGCGATCTGCTGCGGCGGGGTCTCCACCGTGGGCAGCGGAAGGTCCGCGTCCACCGGCAGCTGGTCCCGTACGGCCCGCATCTGGAGCGGGTCCACCAGCAGGATGATCCCGTCGGCGGCCGCCAGGTAGTGCGTGTAGCGGTCCATGGCCTCGGCGCTGCCGAGGTCCTCGCCCGCCGCGTCGAAGAACACCAGCGCGGTGTGCCGGCTGCCGTCCCCGCGCAGCCGGCGGCGCAGCGGCAGGCTCAGCCGGTACAGCAGCGGGTCGTTGAAACCGAGCGCCGCGGGTCTGGTCGCCTCCGGCAGCCGCAGCCGGTCGTACAGGTCCTCGGCCATCTCCCGGTCGCGGCGCTGGGTTTCGCCGCCCATCGCCGTGATGGACGCCCCGTACGCGCGCCCCACCCGGTTGCGCAGTTCGTTGATCAGGACGGAGACGTACGTGCTCTTCCCGGAGGCCTTGGGGCCCAGCAGGGCGATGATCCGGGTGTCCTGGTCGGTGTAGTCGCTCGGGAAGTCGCTGTGGCAGCGCAGGCAGACCCGGACCGGGGTGGAGACCCCGCAGTGCGGGCAGTCCGCGCGGGTGGCGCCGCCGCTGCCGAGGCGGCCGGCGAGGCCGCGCGCGGCGGTGAAGACCGGTCCGCGCATCTTCAGTGCGGGCGGCACGCTGGGGCCCATGAACTCCGCCCAGGTGTCGTCCAGTTCGGCGGTGCACGGTTTTCCGCCCCGGACGCCGGTGGCGGACATCTGGCAGCGGTACGGCAGCCGGGCGGCCGCCGAGCGGTCGAAGCAGTAGGGGCAGACGACGGAGGTCATGTCAGCGGACCACCAGGGAGGTGAGGGAGGGCTCGTCGAGCCGGACGGAGGCGGCACGGCCGCCGAGGAGGAAACCGCGTACGGCGTACGGGCCGCCGGGAGAGTGGGGGAGGATCTCGCGCTCGACGGTCCCCGAGGCCGCGAGCTCGGCGCCGGTCACCCGGCACAACTCGGCGCCGTCGGTGGCCCGGCGGGGCCGGGGCCCGCCACCGGCCGCCCCGCGTACGAGGACGAAGTCGGGCAGCCCGGAGCCGGGGTCCCCGCCGGGGGAGAGCAGGCTCACCCGGAGCACGGCGGGACCGCGCCGCAGCATCCGCCGGGGCCCGGGCACGAGCCGGTACGCGATGGCCACATCCGCCGGGAGGGAGACCTGCCCGGCGCCGCGCGGGGCGGCGGCGACCGCGTGCGCGCTGCGCGGGGCGGCGTACGCGGTCACGCGGACCTGCCCGGCACCGACGGGCAGTTCCAGCCCCTCGCGGAGGAACACCGCGCGCACGACGGGGTGTTCGGTGCGCTCGCCGTCGGACTCGGGGGTGACGGCGACCGTGACCCGGCCCGCACCCTCGGGCCAGTCGAAGCTGACCCTGGCCCGCCCGCCGGAGGTCCGCCGGACCGTGAGCCCGGTGACCGCCTCGGGGGCCTCGACCGCGACGCCCGGTCCGGCCAGCGCCCGTTCGCCGAGGACAGAGACGGCGCTGACGGTGGCCAGCGTGCCGGGTGGCGGCTGCGCGATCCCGGCGGCGTCCACCCAGGCCAGCGCGGGCGGCAGGGCGGAGGCGGCCAGCTCGGCGCCCTCCGCGGGAGCCGCCCCCGGCCACTGCACGAACCGTACGCCGCCCCCGGCGCCCCCGTTCCAGCGCAGCTCCAGCCCCCCGGCGCCGCGGGCGCTCGCCCTGAGGCCGGTCACCGGCTCGGGCCAGGGGTGCACGGTGACGGCGGCCCCGACCCCGCCGGACACCACCTCGTCCCCGGCCCCCGCGTACCGGCACCGCACCCGCAGCACGTACTCCCCGGCCCCGAGCCCGTCGGCCCGTACGCCCTCCCGGCCGGTCTCCCGCACGCCTTCCCGCACGCCCTCCCGGCCGGTCCCCGGCCCGGTCCCCGCGGAGCCGGCGTCCGCGGCGTCCGCCGGGCCGGCCGCGCTCGGGTCCCCGAGCTCCCTCGTACGTCCCTGGGGGTCGGTCAGGGTCACCCGTACCCCCGTCGCGCCGGGCGGGCGCAGCCAGGTGGCCTCGACGCGGGAGCGGCCGTCCGTGAGGCGCAGTTCCGTCACCTCGGGGGCCACCAGCAGCGGGGCGCTGATCAGCGGGGTCCCGCCGTCGCCCGGCAGGGCCACGTACCGCACCTCGCGGCCGAGCGGGGCCCGCAGGTCCGTCAGCGGCCCCGCGCCGAGCGGCCCCGGCACCTGCGGGAGCGGTGTCGTGACCGGCTCCCGCCGGGTCAGCCGGACCACCCGCCAGATCCCGTCGGGGTCGGCGCCGGCCGGCCGCCGCAGCGCCACCCCGCCGGGTACGGGCGCCGCCTCCAGCGGGCCGGGACCCCCTTCGGCCGGCCGGTGCGTGCGGACCAGGCCCCGCACCGCGCGCGGGCAGTCCCAGGCCAGCAGGGCCGCCCGCCCGTACGCGGCCGCGGCCCGCTCCCGGTCGCGGCGGCCCTCGTGCGCGCGGGCCTCGTCCAGCAGGGTGTCGGCCGCCCGTACCCGTTCGGCGAGCCCGGCCAGCCGCCCCGCCAGCAGCGGGTCGCCGCCGGCCGCGGCCCGCGGCAGTACGGCGGCGCTCCGGGCGGCGGCCCGCACCCGCCCGGCCAGCAACTCGTCCTCCAGCCCCTCGGCGGCGGCCCGCTGGGCCGGATCCAGCCGGGGGCCCGCGTGAGCGGCGTGCACCAGGGCCGCCGCCTCGTCGGGGTCGACGCCGAACCCGACGGCCGTGTCCGGCAGGTCCCCCCGGGGGTGCTCGTGGAGCAGCCGCACCAGCTGGTAGAGCAGGATCCGCCGCAGCGCGGCCGGGTCGCGCTCCTGGATCCCGGCCAGGCGTTCCAGTAACGCGCCCGCCTCGTCCTCCGCGTCCCCGCGGCCGGCCCGCAGTCCGCGCAGGACCTGCGTCCCCACGTGCCTGCGCCGCCCCGGGCCTTCGACCGTGAAGACTCCGTCGAGCACCCGCAGCCGCCCCCCGGCCGGAATCAGCAACTCGCCCAAGTGGCCTAAGCCCAGGGCCTGTTGCGCGGACAGGAGTTCCCCGTACCGTGCCACCAGCGGCGCGGAGGGCAGGCCGGAGAGTGCGCGGGACCGCCCCAGGGCATGCCCGAACTCGGTCCCCGCCATCTGCTCCGCACCCCCCGTGCAGTGTGTATGGGAGGTCATTCCAGCAGATGCGCGCAGTGTCCGGGAGGTCTTTCCGTTCTCCAGCTGTACCGCGCCGCGTCACGAACCGATCTCCATCCGGTACCCCGGGACCGCTCTCCTTGGGGCGCCCCTCGACATCCCCCTCACCCGCAGAGGTCGTCACCCCATGGCTGAACTCAATCGCCGCAGGTTCCTGCAGATAGCGGGCGGAACCGCCGCGGCCGCGATGCTCAACGAGAGCATCGCCCGCGCGGCCGCCATCCCGGCCCAGGGCGCCACCGGCACCATCCAGGACATCGAGCACATCGTGGTGCTCATGCAGGAGAACCGCTCTTTCGACCAGTACTTCGGCTCGATGAAGGGCGTACGCGGCTTCGGCGACCCGCGCCCCGTCCTCCAGGACAACGGGAAGTCCGTCTTCCACCAGTCCAACGGGACCAAGGACGTCCTCCCCTTCAACCCCCAGGTCTCCAACCTGGGCATGCAGTTCGTCGAGGGCCTCAACCACGACTGGGCCGGCGGTCACGCCGCGTACAACAACGGCAAGTACGACAAGTGGGTCCCGGCCAAGACGGCCACGACCATGGCGTACATGACGCGGAACGACATCCCGTTCCACTACGCGCTCGCCGACGCCTTCACGGTGTGCGACGCCTACCACTGCTCGTTCATCGGCGCGACCGACCCGAACCGCTACTACATGTGGACGGGCCACACCGGCAACGACGGAACCGGCGGCGGCCCCGTCCTCGGAAACCAGGAGGCCGGCTACGGCTGGAAGACCTACCCGGAGCGCCTGGAGGCGGCCGGGGTCTCCTGGAAGATCTACCAGGACATCGGCGACGGCCTGAACGCCGCCGGCGGCTGGGGCTGGATCAGCGACTCCTTCCGCGGCAACTACGGCGACAACTCGCTGCTGTACTTCAACAGCTACCGCAATGCCGCCCCCGGCAGCGCCCTCTACGAGAAGGCCCGTACGGGCACCAACGCCAAGGCGGGCGAGAGCTACTTCGCCAAGCTGCGCGCCGACGTCGTGGGCGGCACGCTGCCCCAGGTCTCCTGGATCGCCGCGCCCGAGGCCTTCAGCGAGCACCCGAACTGGCCCGTCAACTTCGGCGCCTGGTACATCTCGCAGGTCCTGGACGCGCTCACCGCGAACCCGGCGGTGTGGGCGAAGACGGCGTTCTTCATCACCTACGACGAGAACGACGGCTTCTTCGACCACGTCGTCCCGCCCTACCCGCCCGCCTCGGCGGCCTGGGGCCTGTCCACGGCCGACGTCACCCGAGACCTCTACGCCGGTGGCGGCGGCTACGCGGCCGGCCCCTACGGCCTCGGCCCGCGCGTCCCGATGATCGTGGTCTCCCCGTGGAGCAAGGGCGGCTACGTCTGCTCCGAGACCTTCGACCACACCTCGGTCATCCGCTTCATGGAGAAGCGCTTCGGCGTGCAGGAGCCCAACATCTCGCCCTGGCGCCGCGCGGTGTGCGGCGACCTGACCTCGGCGTTCGACTTCACGAAGGCGGACGCCTCGCCCGCGGCCCTGCCCTCCACGGCCGGCTACGTCCCGCCGGACCACAACGCCCACCCGTCCTACCACCCGGTCCCGCCGGCGACGGGCTCCCTGCCCAGGCAGGAGGCGGGCCGCAAGCCCACGCGCGCGCTGGGCTACGCCCCGTACGTGGACGGCAGGGCGGTCACCTCCACGGGCCAGTTCACCCTGACCTTCTCCTCCGGCACCGCCCTCGGCGCGCACTTCCACAGCACCTCGGGCAACCGGACCGACGGCCCCTGGCCCTACACGGTCGAAGCGGGCAAGACCCTCTCGGACACATGGAGCACCAGCAGCTCCACCGGCAACCAGATCAACCTGACGGTCTGGGGACCGAACGGGTTCCTGCGCACCTGGAAGGGCCCGGCGAAGAAGACCGGCCCGGAGGTCACGGCCCGCCACGACGCGGCGACCGGCAACCTGAAGCTGACGCTGGCCAACTCCGGCACGGCGGCGGTCGACCTCACGGTGACCAACGCCTACGGCGGCGCCGCCCAGACCCTGCGGGTCGCGGCGGGCGGCACGGCCACGTACACGGCGGACCTCTCCGCGACGGGCCGCTGGTACGACGTCACGGTCGTCTCCGGCGCGGACACCACCTTCCTCCGCCGCTTCGCCGGCCACGTCGAGACCGGCGCCCCGGGCCTCTCGGACCCGGCCATCAAGACCGTCTGACGTCACCCCCAAGGGGCGCCCGCCCCGGCATTCGCGCCCGCGAGGCCAACGCCCGCGTTGCCTCGCGGGTTCGGGCCGGCGGTGTGACGGCGGGGCGGCTGGGCAGAACGTACGACGTCCGCCTCCGCCGCCCCCGTCACCGAGGGAGAACGCATGGCCATCGCCCACCGCAGGATCGGCACCGGCCCCGTCCGCGTCATCGTGCTGCACGACTGGTTCGGCACCTCCGCGAACTGGGGCTCCGCCCTCGACTACCTGGACCCGGAGGGGTTCTCGTACGTCTTCCTCGACTACCGCGGCTACGGGGACCGCAGGGACGTCACCGGCCGCTACACCCTCCCCGAGATCGCCGACGACGTCCTCGCGCTCGCCGACGAGATCGGCTGGGACACCTTCTCCCTCATGGGGCATTCCATGGGCGGCAAGGCCATGCAGCAGGTGCTGGTCCGGGCCCCCGAACGGATCGAGAAGCTGATCGGGATCAACCCGGTCCCCGCCGCCCCGTACGAGATGGACGACGCGACCCACGCCCTCTTCCGCGGAGCCGCGGGCAGCGCCGAGAACCGGCGGGCCATCCTCGACCTCGTCACCGGCCACCGCGCGGGCCGCCACTGGCTGGACCGGATGGTCGCCCACTCCTTCGGCGTCTCCCGTCCCGAGGCCTTCGCCGCCTACCTCGAGAGCTGGCAGCCGCTGGACCTGTCCGCCGCCGTGAAGGGCAGCACCGTCCCGGTGCTGGTCCTGGTGGGGGAGAACGACCTCGCCCTCACGCCGGAGGTGATGCGGGCCACCTGGCAGGTCTCGTACCCCGACTGCCGCGTCCACCCCGTGGCCGGCGCCGGGCACTACCCGCCGCACGAGACCCCGGTCGCCTTCGCCGCGGAGGTGGAGGGGTTCCTGCGGGGGTAGCCGGAGGCGGACACGAAAAAACCCCCGGGGTACGAGGAAACCTCGTACCCCGGGGGATCAGGGTGAGTGACGGGACTTGAACCCGCGGCCACCTGGACCACAACCAGGTGCTCTACCAACTGAGCTACACCCACCACGAAGGGCGGCGAACGCCCGTCGATGTGCATGCACAGCATAGCTGATCAGGAGGGTGGTCCCGCCACGCGATATCCGGCCGCGGCGTGTGCGGCGGCCGCCGTCGCGCACGCCTTCACGACGGGGTGCGGGCGCCTCCCGTCCCCCGACGGCTCCGGCCGGAAGAGCGTGGCCGGGAAGAACGGGCGCCCCGGCAGCTCGGCGATCCGCACCTGCCCGTCCTCGTCGTGCCCGGGGATCCGGGACTCCGGGCGGTACGGCCGCCTCCCCAGGACCGGCCACGGCTACTTCAGGGCGACCTTCGTGGCCACGATGATCAGGCCGAGGAACAGGTTCACGACCCCCTCGGTCGCCAGCTGGCCGCGGCTGGCCCCCGCACGGGCGGCGCCGACGCACGCCCAGAGGACCTGCTGCGCCACGGACACGCCCATGGCCAGCCAGGCCGTCCCCCAGTAGTCCAGATCGAGGAGGGCGCTCAGGGCGACGGCGGCCGCGGGCAGGACGGCGGCCTCCACGATCGGCCACTCGTGGATCGCGACCCGCCGGATCTCGCCCCTGCTCCACGGCTCGCCGAGCACCCGCTCCCCGGCGAGATGGGCGTAGACGTGCGTGGCCCAGAACACCAGGCCCGTGACCAGCAGGAGCAGGACGAGATGGAGCCGCGGCCGGTCGCCGACCGTGGTGGCCGTCGCCACCACGGAGGTGGCGAGGAGAGAGCCGTACACGGCCCCCGCGGAGTCGGTCCGGGAGGCGCGGTGCGGCCTGCTGCGACCTGCGGACATGCCACTGGGGATGCTCACGCCCCCACGATAGGGAGCCCGCCCCCCACCGCCGCCCGGGCACGCCGGGCCGTCCGGGCGGCGGTGGCAGGGGGCGGCCGGCGCCGGGGTCGCCGTACCGCTGTCCGACCCGCGCCCGGTGCCGTACGGAGCTCCTCGCCCCCGGCACCGCCACCCCGGCACCGTCACCCCGGCACCGTCACCCCGGCACCCCCACCCCGGCCGCCGCGGCCCTCGCGGCCCGGCTCGCCGCGGCGCGGTGACCACTCGCGCGGCGCCCGGCCCGGCGGGAGGATCGCCCCATGGACCTCGAACCCGAACCGTTCACCCACGCCGACTACGCCGCCCGGATGGCCGCCGCCGCGCAGAGCGCCGCCGACGCCGGGCTGGCCGGCCTGCTCATCGCCCCCGGGCCCGATCTCGCCCACCTCACCGGCTACCGGCCCGCCGACACCGAGCGGCTGACCCTGCTGGTGCTCGCCGCCGGGCGGGAACCCGTACTCGTCGTGCCCGCCCTGGAGGCCCCCGACGCCGCCGAGGCCCCCGGGGCGCCCGCCCTGACCCTGCGGGACTGGACCGACGGGAAGGACCCGTACGGGGTCACCGCGTCCCTCCTCGACGGCGCCGGCCGCTTCGGGGTCAGCGACAACACCTGGGCGCTGCACCTGCTGGGCCTCCAGCGGGAGTTGCCGGCCTCCTCGTACGCCCCGCTCACCGACGTCCTGCCGATGCTCCGCGCCGTCAAGGACCGTCGGGAGCTGGAGCGGCTCGCGGCGGCCGGCGCGGCCGCCGACGCCGCGTACGCGCAGATCCTGGGGGTCCCCTTCGCCGGCCGGCGGGAGCGCGACATCGCCGCCGACCTGGCCGCGCTGCTGCGCGAACACGGGCACTCCCAGGTGGACTTCACGGTCGTCGGCTCCGGCCCCAACGGAGCCAACCCGCACCACGAGGCCGGTGAGCGGACCATCGGGCACGGGGACATGGTGGTCCTCGACTTCGGCGGGCTCAAGCACGGCTACGGCTCCGACATCTCCCGCACGGTGCACGTCGGCGAGCCGGGCGCCGAGGAACAGCGCGTCCACGACATCGTCCGCGAGGCGCAGCGGGCCGCCTCCGCCGCCGTCCGCCCGGGCATCGCCTGCCAGGACGTGGACCGGGCGGCCCGCGCGGTGATCACCGAGTTCGGCTACGGCGACCGGTTCATCCACCGCACGGGCCACGGCATCGGCGTGACCACCCACGAACCCCCGTACATGGTCGAGGGCGAGGAGCTGCCGCTGGTCCCCGGGATGTGCTTCTCCGTGGAGCCGGGCATCTACCTGCCCGGGCGCTTCGGGGTGCGCATCGAGGACATCGTGACGGTCACCGGGGACGGCGGCCGCAGCCTCAACAACGCCCCGCGCGAGCTGGCCGTCGTGGAGTGAGGGGCCGACCGGTCACAACTCCCCGTCGGCGACGGGCCGGTGGCCGTCACGGCCCCAGCAGCACCGCCGACTCGGCGGGGAGGTGCACGCGGCCGTCGGGCCCCGGGTGGTCCACCGGGTCCCATGCGGCCAGCACCCGGACCCCGTTGCGGCCGAGGGCGATCGTCACCGGCTCGGGGGACAGGTTCACCGCGACCCGCACGTCGCCCCGCCGGAACGTCACCCAGCGGCGCTCCTCGTCGTAGGCCACCCGCACCGCCGCCAGGTCCGGATCGCGCAGGTCCGGATGGGTGCGCCGGAGGGCGATCAGCGTCCGGTACCAGGCCAGCAGCCGGTCGTGCGGGGCGCGTTCGGGCTCCGCCCAGTCCAGGCAGGAGCGGTCCCGGGTGGCCGGGTCCTGCGGGTCCGGGATCTCTTCCGCCTTCCAGCCGTGCGCCGCGAACTCCCGGCGCCGGCCGCTGCGCACGGCCTCGGCGAGCTCCGGGTCCGGATGGTCGGTGAAGTACTGCCACGGCGTGCCCGCGGCCCACTCCTCGCCCATGAACAGCATCGGCACGAACGGCCCGGTCAGCGCCAGCGCCGCGCCGCACGCCAGCAGCCCGGGGGAGAGCGAGGCGGCGAGGCGGTCACCCAGGGCCCGGTTGCCGATCTGGTCGTGGGTCTGCGTGTAGCCGAGGAAGCGGTGCGCGGCGGTGCGGCGCCGGTCCACGGGACGGCCGTGGCTGTGGCCCCGGAAGGAGGACCAGGTCCCGTCGTGGAAGAACGCCCGGGTCATGGTCTTGGCCAGCGCCGCGAGCGGAGCCTCGGCGAAGTCGGCGTAGTACGCCTGGGACTCGCCGGTCAGCGCGCAGTGCAGGGCGTGGTGGAAGTCGTCGTTCCACTGCGCGTGCAGCCCCAGGCCCCCGGCCGCGCGCGGGGCCGTGGTGCGCGGATCGCACCGGTCGGACTCGGCGATCAGGAACAGCGGGCGGCCCGTCTCGGCGGCCAGCTCGTCCACGGCCGCCGACAGCTCCTCCAGGAAGGTCAGCGCCCGCCCGTCGGCGAGCGCGTGCACCGCGTCCAGCCGCAGCCCGTCGATCCGGTAGTCCCGCAGCCAGGCGAGGGCGCTGCCCAGCAGGTACGCGCGCACCTCGTCGGAGCCGGCCGCGTCCAGGTTGACCGCCGCGCCCCACGGGGTGTGGTGGGTCTCCGTGAAGTACGGGCCGAAGGCCGGGAGGTGGTTGCCGGAGGGCCCCAGGTGGTTGTGGACCACGTCCAGCACCACGCCGAGCCCGGCCGCGTGGGCCGCCTCCACGAACCGGGCCAGCCCGGCCGGGCCCCCGTACGGCTCGTGCACCGCCCACGGCGCCACCCCGTCGTACCCCCACCCGTGCCGGCCGGGGAAGGGGCAGACCGGCATCAGCTCCACGTGTGTGATCCCGAGCGCGGTGAGGTGTCCGAGGCGGGCGGCGGCCGCGTCGAAGGTGCCCTCGGGGGTGAAGGTGCCGATGTGCAGCTCGTACAGGACCGCCTCCTGGAGCCGGGTGCCGGGCGCCGGCCCCCGCGGGGTGAGCGGCTCGAAATCGACCACCGCCGAGAGGCCGTCGGGCCCGTCCGGCAGCCGCCGCCCGCGCGGATCGGGCCGTACGGTCTCCTCCCCGGCTGCCACGCCCACCAGGAACCCGTACCGGTCCCCGTCGGCGGCCGGTGCCCCGGCGGTCCACCAGCCGGTCCGGTCCGGATCGCGTGCCATCTCGTACGTCGCGCCGCCGAGTCGCAGCGCGACCCGGTCTGTCTGCGGTGCCCACACCTCGAACTGCACGGACGGTTCCCCTCGTCTGCTGCGGTACCCGGAACGTGTGCCGGGCCCATCATCGCGTGGACGGCCGGAGGAGTTCTGGACACTCCGGCCCTGACGGGCCGACAATCACCCTGTGACGTCGAGTTTCGAGTTCCCCGCCTTCCCGGTACCGCGCCTTTCGGACGCGGAGCGCGACCGGGCGCTGGAGCAGCTCCGCGAGGGTGCCGCCCTCGGGAAGCTGTCCCACGACACGTTCCTGCGCCGTATGGAACTCGCCCTCGTCGCCCGCCGCTCCGAGGACCTCGCGGTCCTCACCGCCGACCTCGGCAGCCGCGGGAGCGGCGAAGGCGCGTGGACCCGCCGCGTCTTCGGCTGGGTGGGCCGGGTCTCGGCCGTGTCCGCCGGGGTCCGGCGGGCCTGGAACGCCGAGCGGCTGCCGAAGCTGCTGCTGCCGCACCCGAGCGCGCGCTCCCTGAGGATCGGCCGGGACCCGGGGAACGGGCTGCGGCTCACCGACGAGACGGTCTCCCGGGTCCATGCCGAGCTCGGGATGCGCGACGGGGTGTGGGTCCTCACCGACCTCGGCTCCTCCAACGGCACCACGGTCAACGGCCGCCGGGTGACCGGCTCGGTGGTGGTCCGGGACGGGGACCAGATCGGCTTCGGCCGGATGAACTTCCGGCTCTCGTCGAGCTAGGCCGTACCGTCGAAGTCCCGTCCGGTCGGCAGAGTCCGGCGCGCGCTCCCGCCTGATCTTCCGGATCGTTCGGGATCATTCCGGGTTCCCCGGGCCGCCCGACGCCGTGATCACGCCGGGCCCGATGATGGTGCCCATGGAACACGGAGACCCGCAGCGGCAGCCGCCCGTCGTGCGCCCGGCCCGCCCCGAGGACCTGCCCCGCCTCGTCGAGCTCGTCCACGAGCACGTCGCGTACGAGAGGTCCGCCCCGCGCCCCCCGGGCCTGGCCGACCGGCTCGGGCCGCAGCTGTTCGCGGACGGGGCGCGGCTGTGGGTGCTGCTGGCCGAGGCCCCGGACGGATCGGTCGCCGGATACGCGGCCTGCTCCGCCGAGTTCGCGTTCTGGGACGCCCGGCACCACCTCCACATGGACTGCCTCTACCTCGCCGAGGAGGCCCGCGGCCACGGCCTCGGCGCCGCCCTGACGGCCGCCGTCGCGGACCTCGCCCGCTCGCTCGGCCTCGACCAGGTCCAGTGGCAGACCCCGGACTGGAACGAGGGCGCGATCCGCTTCTACGACCGGCTCGGTGCCACCGGCGCGGCCAAGCGCCGCTACGCCCTGGCCGTGCCGCCGCCCGGGGAGCCGGCGGCCGGCGCCGGGGGAGTACCTCCTACGCACTGACCGTCCCGTCGGGTTCGGCCGGCCGGCCGGGTTCCCCGGCACCGTCCAGTCCCTCCGCGACGAGCCGCTCGTACGCCGCCAGGACGGTACGGGACTGGTGCTCGACCTGGGTGGCCACCGGGATCCGGCGCGCCCGGAAGCGGGCGCCGAACTCCTCGCACCAGCCGGTGACGAGCCGGTCCAGCCCCGGGGCCGCAGGGTGCCCCTGGGCCCGGAGCACCCGCAGCAGCATCGAGGCGGCGCGCAGCGACAGCCGCCGCGCGAAGGCGTCGATGCTGCCGATGGCGGCCGCGGTGGCCTCGGCGGGGGCCCCGGCGCCGGTCCACTCCACGGTGATCCGGGGGATCAGCGCGAGCGTCCAGTCGACGGCGCGCAGCAGCGCGGCCGCATCGGCGTCCGCGCCGGGGCCCGGGTGCCTTCGGGGGCCCTGCGCCGGATCGCCTCCCGGTCCCCGCGCCCCCGGCGCCCATGCCCCCGGCTCCCACGCCCCCGCCACCCGGTCCCGTACGCGGGCCACGAGCGCGGCGTCGGCGGCGAGCCGTCCCGCCAGGACCCGCAGGGCTCCGCGCGGGTCCGGGTGCGGGGCGGGGTCGTCCACCAGGTCCGAGGCCCACATGGGGACTTCCACGATGGCGGTGGTGCCCGCGTAGCGGTGCGCGTGGTACCAGGTGCTGAGCCGGGTGTCCTCCGGGTGGAACGCCCCGTTCGGGTCGGCCCCGGCCTGCGGCATCACGAAGATCCCGGGGCCGGGGGAGGGCCAGCCGGCCGCGTCCGAGGCCCCGGTCTCCACCGGGATCCGCAGCTCGGCGGCCGATTTGGCGAAGGGTTCCGCGAGGCCCGGTATGTCCCGGGTGAGCTGGACCCAGGACCCGCCGAGGTCGGTGCCGTGCAGGGAGACCTGGAGGGCGGGGCGCAGCTCGTCGATGAGGGCGGTCAGGGCCAGGGTCTCGGGCGGCAGCCGGTCCGGAGGCAGTAAAGACGGCGCCCATTCGGGCTGTTCCGGACCGGGGGGCCGGAAGAAGTTCCGGTGGTAGTCGAGCAGGGAGCGGGGCCGGGGCGTGCGGTGCAGGGCCGCCCCGTCGGGATCGGCGCACAGCAGGAAGTGCCAGCCGCGGCCGGCGCGGACCGCCGGCTCGCGCAGCACGCGCCGGGCGAGGGAGAGCGCGGTGGCGCCGCCGACGGGCTCGTTGGCGTGGGCTCCGGCGACGACGAGCACGCCCGCGCCCCGCGGGCGGCCGCTCGGCTCGACCGAGAGCAGCCACAGGGGCCGGCCGCCCCGGGAGGTGCCGGCCCGGCGGAGCCGGGCCGGGCCGGGGTGCTCGTCCGCCAGTGCGCGGGCGGCCAACGCGAGTTCGGACGGTGTGGGGTAGCACATGTCACGAAGGAGGGTCACGTCTGATGCAATGCCCGCCGCGCACGCCCCCTACTGCTCCGCGCGCCCCACACTTCCCGGAAACCCCTGGCCAACGCCTCGGGGCGGCGGCCTCCCGCGCGAGCCCGCAGACCGTCCTCAGCCGCCCCCGTTTCTGCCCTCACGTTCGCCTCCCGCCCCCGCCGTCGCCCTCGCGCACGAGGAGGGCCACCGGCTGCGCCGAGAGCAGCTCCGCGAGCCGCGCCTCGCCCTCGTACGACGCACCCCGGTCCAGCACCGCCGTCCACCTCCCCGGCGGGAGGGGCAGGGCGGTGTCCCGCCAGCCGCCGGCCCCGGCCAGCCGGTGCGAGAGCCGGGTGGCCGCCGCGACGAGCCCGCCCGGGCGGGCGAAGGCCAGGCAGTGCTCGGCCGCGGGGCCCCGGGCCGCCAGCGGGGTGTAGCCGGTGAACAGCCCGGGCCGGTTCCGGCGCAGCCGCAGCAGGGCGGCAGTCAGCGCCAGCTTCTCCTCCGCAGGGCCCCGCGGCGCGGCCCCCGCGTCCAGCCGGGCCAAGGCCTCGTGCGGGAACCGGGCCGGGCGCCGGTTGTCCGGGTCCACCAGGGCCCGGTACTCCGTCTCGGCGCCCTGGTAGACCTCCGGCACCCCGGGCATCGCCAGGTGCAGCAGCGTCATGCCGAGCAGGTTCGCCCGGGCCGCCGCGGCGAGCTCGGGCGGCAGCTCCGGGTCCTGCGGCGCGTACCCCGCCACCGTGTCCTCGTACGCCGGGTCCTGGTCGGTCCAGCTCGTGTGCAGGGCCGCCTCGCGGACGCCCTTGAGGAGGGCCTCCGCGAGGCGCTCGGCGCGCTCGGGAGCCTCCCCGAGGCCGAGCGCCGTCTGCCGGGCCACCCAGGCCAGTTGGGGATCGGGTCCGGTGGGCCGGCCCATCACCCCGGGGGTCTGGGAGAGGGCCGAGATCCGGGCCCGGACGTCCGCGCTGCGCTTGGTGTCGTGCGTGGACAGCACGGTCCCGGAGCCGGGCCAGTCCCGGTCGAGCTCGGCGCAGTACGCGTGGAACTCGGCGGGCGCCAGCGCCGGTTGTCCGGGATCCCCGCCGACCTCGGTGGCCGACAGCAGGGGGGCGTACCGGTAGAAGGCCCGGTCCTCCAGCGACTTGGCCCGCAGCGCCGCCGAGGTCTGGGCGAAGCGGGCCGCGAACGCCGGATCGCGCCGTACGAGGTCGCGTACGCCCGCCACCGCGCCCGGCCCGGCCGGCGCGGCGGCCTCCGCCAGGGCCTGGGGGTCGAGCGGCTCCGGCTCGCCGGGGTAGGGCCGGTAGACCGGATAGGCGATCAGCAGCTCCCGCACCCCGGCGGCCAGCTCCGGTCCGGCGGCCCGCTCCAGCGCCGCCAGCTCGGCCGCCAGGTCGCCGGTCAGCACCTCCCGCGCGGACGCCCGGGCCGTCTCCTGCCAGTCCGCGCTTCCGGTGAACTCGACGTACCGGCGGGCCAGTTCCGAGGCGCCCACGGGGTCGGTGAGCACGCCGTCCACCCGGTGCAGGGCGTCGTAGCCGGTGGTCCCGGCCACGGGCCAGCCGGGCGGCAGCCGTTCGTGGCGGGCCAGGATCTTCTCCACCACCACCCAGCAGCCGTCGCCCACGGCCGTCCGCAGCCGCCGCAGGTACCCCTCCGGGTCCGCGAGCCCGTCCACGTGGTCGATCCGCAGCCCTCCGGCCACCCCGTCCCGCACCAGTTCCAGGACTTTCGCGTGCGTCGCCGCGAACACCTCCGGATCCTCCACGCGGACCCCGATCAGGTCGGAAATGGTGAAGAACCGACGGTAGTTGAGCTCGGTCCGGGCCGTCCGCCAGCAGGCCGGCCGGTACCACTGCGCGGCCAGCAGGTCCGGCAGCGCCAGCCCCGCCGTCCCCTCCCGCAGCGGGAACTCCAGCTCGCCGTGGAGCAGGAGGCCGCGGTCCCGGTCGGCCGTGAACCCGTCCGGCGCGGGCGGCTCCGCGAGCACCGGCAGCAGCACCTGCCCGCCGCCCGCCTCCCAGTCGATGTCGAACCAGCGGGCGTACGGGGAGTCCGGACCCTCCCGCAGCACCTCCCACAGGGGCCCGTTCAGCCGCAGCGGGGAGGGCACCGCCATGTGGTTCGGGACGATGTCCAGCACCAGGCCGAGCCCGTGCCCCCGGGCGGCCGCGGCCAGCGCGCGCAGCCCCGGCTCGCCGCCGAGCTCGGCCCGGACCCGGCTGTGGTCGGTGACGTCGTACCCGTGCGCCGATCCGGGGACCGCCTCCAGCACCGGCGAGAGGTGCAGGTGCGAGACCCCCAGCGAGGCGAGATGGGGTACGACCGCCTCGGCGGCGGCGAAGGGGAACTCGGGTCGCAGTTGAAGCCGGTACGTCGAACTCGGGGCTGGTTCCGTCTGGATGCGCGCATGCGACTGGCTCATGAGAACGTACGTACCCACCTTCCCGGATTCCGTGCCATTACCCAATGCATCCGGGTGACTGCGTCGCGTTAGCGTTGATCAAGTGGCCGGAACCGTCAACACCTATCGAAGAGTCATCGCCCTGACCGGGCCCCTCCTCCCGCTCCTCTCCTTCCTCGCGCGGCTGCCCGTCGCGATGTCCCAGTTCGGGAGCGTGCTGCTGGTCGCCGAGACCAGCGGTTCGCTCGCCACCGCCGGCATCGTCGGCGGCACCCTCTCCGCCGGCCAGGTGGTCTTCGGGCCCGTCCTGGGCCGGCTCGCCGACCGGTACGGGCAGCGGTCCGTGGTGCTGGCCGCGGCGGCCGTCAACGCGGTCGCCACCGGCGCCCTGGTCGCCGGGGCCCTCGGCGGCCTCGCCACCGTCCCGCTCGCCGCGATCGGCGCCGTCACGGGTGCCTCCGTGCCGCTGATCGGCCCGCTCGCCCGGACCCGCTCCGTGGCCCTCGCCCACCGGGCCGGAGCCGACGAGGGCGTGATCGGCGCCGTCCACTCGCTCGAAGGCACCCTGGACGAGGTCTCCTTCGTCTTCGGGCCCGCCCTCGTCGGACTCGCCGCGCTCACCCTGCACCCCGCGATCGCCCTCGGCGGGGCCGCCGCCCTCGTCGCCGTCTTCGGCACCGCCTTCGCCCTGCACCCGACCGCCGCGGTCGCCGCAGGGGCGGGCCCGAAGGCCGCCGACGGCGTCGCCGGCGGCGCCCCGCGCCCCGCCCGTCACCCGCGCGTCGTGTACGCCGTACGGGCCTCCCTGTTCCTCCAGGGCGCCATGTTCGGCGCCTGCCAGGCCGGAATCGCCGCCCTTACCGCTCGTCTGGGCGTCCCCGGCCAGGCGGGCATCGTGTACGCCGCCATGGGGGTGGTCAGCGCCGCCGTGGGCCTCGCCCTCGGTGTGCTGCCCGCCCGGATCGGGCTGCGGGTGCGCTGGCGGGCGGCCACCGCCGCCGCGCTGGTGCTCTCCGTACCGCTCCTGTTCACCCACGCCCTGTGGCCGCTGTACGCGGTCGTCACCGTGCTCGGCGCCGCGTACGCCCCGCACCTGATCACCGCGTTCGCGCTCACCGAGCGGGTCGTGGAACCTGCGCGGCTGGCCGAGGCCACGGCCTACGCCGCCAGTTCGCTCGTGGCCGGCCAGGCCGCGGCGCTCGCCGCCTCCGGGCGGCTCGCCGAGTGGTACGGGCCCGCCGGGGCCTTCGCGGTCGCCGTCGGGGCGGCCGCGCTGGCCCTCGTCCTCGCCCTCGTGGCCGGCGTGCCGGCCGCCCGCGCGCACCCCGCGTCGCCGAAGGTCTTCATCCCGGCGCAGCAGACGGCCTCCCCGGAGGGGGAGGGCCCCGCGCGGCCGCCGTCGGCGGGCTCCTCCGGCTCCTCCGGTTCCTCCGGCTCCTCCTACGCCGGGCGCTGAAGCAGCACCAGACACCGTCCCGTCAGCGCCACCCGGTCCCCGGCCGCGTACTGCGGTCCGGTGCCGGGTGGCAGTACGTCCGGCCGCGCCGTGTCCACGACGAGCCGCCACTGCGCGCCGTGCCCGGCCGGGATCGTGAAGTCCTGCGGATCGGCGCCCGCGTTGAACATGAGCAGGAACGAGTCGTCGGTGATCCGCTCCCCGCGCGAGCCCGGCTCGGAGATCGCCTCCCCGTTGAGGAACACCGTCAGCGAACGCGTGTTCTGGGCCTGCCAGTCGCGCGCCCGCATCGGTTCCCCGTGCGGGGTGAACCAGGCGATGTCGGACAGCTCGTCGTTGGTCCCCTCCACCGGCCGCCCGTGGAAGAACCGGCGCCGCCGGAACACCGGGTGGTCGCGGCGCAGCCACACCATCCGCCGGGTGAACTCCAGCAGCGCGGGCGCCGGTTTGCCCGGCTCGGGCCAGTTCACCCACGACAGCTCGTTGTCCTGGCAGTACGCGTTGTTGTTTCCGCCCTGCGAGCGGGCGAACTCGTCGCCGTGGCTGAGCATCGGCACGCCCTGCGAAAGCATCAGCGTGGCCGTGAAGTTGCGCATCTGGCGCTCGCGCAGCTCCAGGATCTCGGGATCCTCCGTCGATCCCTCCACCCCGCAGTTCCAGGACCGGTTGTGGGTCTCGCCGTCCCGGTTGCCCTCGCGATTGGCCTCGTTGTGCTTCTCGTCGTACGAGACGAGGTCGTGCAGGGTGAAACCGTCGTGGCAGGTGGTGAAGTTGATGGAGGCCAGCGGACGGCGGCCGTCGTCCTGGTAGAGGTCCGAGGAGCCGGTGAGACGGCCCGCGAACTCCGCGAGGGTGCGCGGCTGCCCGCGCCACAAGTCCCGCACGGTGTCGCGGTACTTGCCGTTCCACTCGGTCCACAGTGGCGGGAAATTGCCCACCTGGTAGCCGCCCTCGCCCAGGTCCCAGGGCTCGGCGATCAGTTTGACCTGGCTCACCACCGGATCCTGCTGGACCAGGTCGAAGAACGAGGACAGCCGGTCCACCTCGTGGAACTGCCGGGCGAGGGTGGCGGCGAGGTCGAAGCGGAAGCCGTCCACGTGCATCTCGGTGACCCAGTAGCGCAACGAGTCCATGATCAGCTGGAGCACGTGCGGGGACCGCATGAGCAGCGAGTTCCCGGTCCCCGTGGTGTCCATGTAGTGCCGGGGGTCGTCCGTGAGCCGGTAGTACGAGGCGTTGTCGAGCCCGCGGAAGGACAGCGTCGGGCCCAGGTGGTTGCCCTCGGCGGTGTGGTTGTAGACCACGTCGAGGATGACCTCGATCCCCGCCTCGTGCAGGGCCCGTACCGCCGATTTGAACTCCAGCACCTGCTGGCCGCGGTCCCCCGAGGCGTAGCCGTTGTGCGGGGCGAAGAAGCCGATCGTGTTGTAGCCCCAGTAGTTGCTGAGCCCGTCGTCCACCAGCCGGTGGTCGTTCACGTACTGGTGTACGGGCATCAGCTCCAGCGCCGTCACCCCCAGCTTGGTGAGGTGCCCGATGACCGCCGGATGGGCCAGGGCGCCGTACGTGCCGCGCAGCTCCTCGGGCAGGTCGGGGTGACGCATGGTCAGCCCCTTGACGTGTGCCTCGTACAGCACCGTGTGGTGGTACTCGTGGCGCGGCGGGCGGTCGTTCGCCCAGTCGAAGTACGGGTTCACCACGACCGAACTCATCGTGTGCGGAGCCGAGTCGAGGTCGTTGCGCGAATCGGGCCGGCCGAAGTGGTAGCCGTACACCTCCTCGCCCCAGTCGACGTTCCCGGCGATCGCCCGCGCGTACGGGTCCAGCAGCAGCTTCGCCGCGTTGCAGCGCAGCCCGCGCTCGGGCTCGTACGGCCCGTGCACGCGGAAACCGTAGCGCTGCCCGGGCATCACCCCGGGCAGGTACGCGTGGCGTACGAAGGCGTCGGTCTCGCGCAGTTCGACCGCCGTCTCCGAGCCATCGTCGTGCAGGAGGCACAACTCGATGCGTCGGGCGGCCTCGGAATAGACCGCGAAATTGGTCCCGGCGCCGTCGTACGTGGCGCCGAGCGGATACGCCTGTCCCGGCCAGACCTGCATGGATACGGCTCTTCCCCTCGTTCCCCCGGCTGGCGGGCTGATGTGTCGGTGCCGATCCGGCGTGGACCGCGTCTCGGCTAGATCTTCCCCGAAAGTGGGCTCACAAGCGGGGACTTGGCATGCTCCTACCGGGTGACCCGGAGAGCTGATATGCGGGTCAGCGGACCATGTGGGCATCCGATAATGGGTCAACGGACCACCTGCGCAGGGACCGTCGGACCCCATCGGGCTGCATCGGGCACCGAGCTCGGAGTACCCTTCCGTGATCACTGGAGACGGGCGTCCAGACGCAGAAGGCGGTGCACGGGTGAGCTCGGGAGGTCTGGAGCTGCCCCCTGGTGACAGCGGTCACGAGGGCGGCCCGGCGGACGCCCCAGGAGGTGCACCCGGTGGTGCGCCCGGCGGGGTCTCCGGCGGCGCGGCGACGGGGGTGCCGGCCGGGGCGGTGTCGCTGGCCCCGACGGCGGCCGGGAGCGTGCCGGCCGGGGCCGAGCTGGACTGGGGCGCGGACGCGTGGAGCGAGGTCCGCACCCGCGCGCAGCGGGCCGGCCGCGCGTACATCTGGCTGAATCTGATCGAACAGCGGTTGCGCGCCGTCGTCGGCGCCGTTCTGCGGCCGATCTACGAGCCCGTGCACGGCGGGGACGACTGGGTGGTCGCGGCCGCCGGGCCCGCCGGTCAGGAGTGGGTGCAGCGGGCCGTGGCCGTACGCGAGGTCAGCCGGCGCAAGGGCTACCTGCTGGACCCGGCCGACGACAACGTGCTGAGCTTCCTGACGCTCCCGCAGCTGCGGGAGCTCATGGTCCAGCACTGGCCGTGCTTCGAGCCGTACTTCGACGACCGGCGGGAGATCGAGCTGGCGCTCGACGAGCTGGAGGTCACCCGGAACGTGGTCTCCCGCAACCGGGCCCTGTCGCGGGCGGTGCTGGAGCAGGCCGAGCGGGCCTCGGCGCGGCTCCTGGAGGTGCTGGGCGGCGGCGCGGGCTCCCCGGGCGCGGACCGGCTGCCGATCGACGCCGTCGAGGACCTGGTGGGCGACCGGTACGCGGACGTCATCTCCGTCCACCCGGACCGGGTGCGGCTCCAGCGGCAGCTCCCGGCGGAGGACCTGTTCGGCGGCGCGCGCCGGCTCGACGCCATCGGCATAGGGCTCAACCTGCTGGTGCAGAACTTCTCGGGCCGAAGACTCGTGCGCCTGACGGAGGCCGGCTGCCGGGTCCGGCTGCTGTTCCTGAACCCGGCCAGCAGCGCCGTGAAGCGGCGCGAGCGGGAGCTCGGGCTGCGCAAGGGCGAGCTGAGCCGCTCGGTGGAGATGAACATCCTGCACGTGCGCCGGGTGCGGGCGGGGCTGCGGGACCCCTCGCGCTTCGAGATCCACGTCTTCGACGAGACGCCCCGCTTCACCGCGTACCTGGTGGAGGGGGAGAGCTCGGGCATCGCCGTGGTGCAGTCGTACCTGCGGCGGGCGCGCGGAATGGAGGCGCCGGTGCTGGTCCTGCGGGGCGGCGGCACCCGCGGCCCGGCGCGGGACGCGGAGCACGGACTGTTCCCGACGTACCGCGAGGAATTCGAGTCGATCTGGGAGGACTCCCGCCCGGTGTCCTGACTGTCAGTGCCCCGTGGCAGGCTGAAAGTCATAGACCGAAGATGTACGGGGAGTGTGGGGGAGGGGCGCGGCATGGGGGACTGGCACGGCGGTGTGCTGATCGGATTCGACCTGGAGACGACCGGCACGGAGCCGGGGGAGTCGCGGATCGTGACGGCGGCGGTGGTCGAGGTACGGGCGGGCGAGGTGCGCGAGCGGCGCGGCTGGCTCGCGGATCCGGGGATACCGATCCCCGAGGAGGCCTCGGCGATCCACGGGATCGGCACGGAGCGGGCGGTGGCGGAAGGCCGCCCGGCGCGGGAGGTCGCGGACGAGGTGGCGCGGGCGCTGGTGGAGCACTGGGGCCGGGGAGCGGTGGTCGTCGCGTACAACGCGGCCTTCGACCTGACCCTGCTGACGGCCGAACTGGCCCGGCACGGGCTGCCCTCGCTGGCCGACCGGCTGGGCGGGATGGAGACCGGGCCCGTGGTGGACCCGCTGACCATCGACCGGGCCGTGGACCGCTACCGGCGCGGCAAGCGGACGCTGGAGGCGGTGTGCGGGGTGTACGGGGTCACCCTGGACTCCGCGCACGACGCGGGCGCGGACGCGCTGGCCGCGGTGCAGGTGGCCCGGGCGATAGCCGCCCGGCATCCGGAGGTCGCGGCCCTCACCCCGGCCGCGCTCCACGCCCGCCAGGGCACCTGGCACGAGCGCTGGGCCCGCGACTTCCAGTCGTACCTGCGCCGCCAGGGCACCCCGGACGCGGTGATCGACCCCCACTGGCCCCTGCGCGAAGCCCTCCCGGCGACGGCCTGACGGCTCAGGCCGGCCACTCCTCGCGGTGGACGATGTGCAGGTCGCGGTCGGCGGGATGGCAGCCCACGCTGCGGCAGTGGTGCCGGCCCCCGTGGTTGAACGCCTGTCCGGGGCCCGTGCGGGCGAGCTCGGCGAACTCCCCGGCGGCCTCCCGGAGCGTGCGGGCGCTGCCGGTCATGAACAGCGTCTCGCTGTGGACGTCCTGGCGGAACCGGTCCCGGTTCTCCCGGTGGTACCGGCCGGATGCGTACGGCGCCGCGTCGGGACCGGGGCAGGGCAGGTCCACGGTGCGGGGGCGGCCGGGTCCGAGTCGGCCGCGCAGCTCCTTCCACCGGGACGGGGCGAACTGCAGGGAGTGGTGCAGCAGGACGAGTTCGAGCGGGCGCCGGACGCCGGCGTCCTGCGGTTCGCCCGCCGCCGCGGCGTTGGCCCGCAGCGGCAGGTGGACCAGCGACCGGGGCGAGGTGGCCGCGAGGGCCCACAGCCCCGCGGTGATCCGCGCGGCTTCCCGGTCGAACCAGCCGTTCACGTACCAGGGGTCGTCGACGAGCAGCGCGCGGACCGGCGTCCGGGCCGGGCGGATGACCTTGAACTCCGCCGCGCCCAGCCGGGCGGTGTGGATCGTGGTGTGCAGTTTCATGTGCCGTCCTTGGTACGGCATTCCTAGAACGCGTGCCAGCGGGTTTCCGGGTCGCCGTCGCGCAGGGAGGTGACGCGGCGGCGGAATTCGGCCAGGGCCTTCGGGTTGGCCGGGGCGTGCTGGGCCACCCAGGCGCAGCTGGCCGTTTCGCGGGCGCCCCGGAGCACCGCGCAGCCCTCCCAGTCGCGCACGTCCCAGCCGTACGCCGCCGTGAAGGCCTCGTACGACCGCGCCGGCAGGCCGTACCGGTCGCGGGAGAGGGCCATCACCACCAGGTCGTGCTCGCGCAGATCGGCCGAGACGGTCTCCAGGTCCACCAGGACCGGTCCGTCCGGGCCCACGTGGACGTTGCGGGGCAGGGCGTCGCCGTGGATCGGACCCGGCGTCAGACGCGGGGTGAGGGCGGCCACCTCGCCGGCGTACGCGTCGCGCCGGGCCCGCAGGTACGCCGCGTCGGCGGGGTCGACCGATTCGCCCGCCAGCCGGAGCCAGCGCTCGACCCCGCCCAGCAGGTCCCGCGCGGGCAGCGCGAAGGGCGCGGCAGGGAGGGCGTGGATCTGCCGCAGCAGCACCGCCAGGTCCTCGGGGCCGGCCGGGCGGACCGCGTCCTGGAGGCGGTGCCACACCGTCACCGGACGGCCCGCCACCAGCCGCGCCCGCGGCTCGGCCGCGCGGACGGCCGGGACCCCGGCCCGTTCGAGCCAGCCGGCCACCGCGATCTCCCGTTCCGCCCGCTCCAGCAGCGCGGCCTCCCGGCCGACCTTCACCACCAGATCACCCACCGCGAACACCGCGTTCTCGCCGAGAGCGAGCAGCTCGGCCGGCCGGGCCGGCCCCGTCAGACCCGCTGCCGTCAGTACGTCCCTGGCCTGCGCCTCGTCCATGCCCTGTCTCTCCGGATCCGGATCTTCGTGAATCCGCCCAGTCTCGCACCCGCGGTCCGTGCCCGGCCGGACATCCATGTTGCACGAGACGTATCGTCTCGTTAGCCTCGATGCATGACCCCAGCCAAGCCCGCACACATCGCCATGTTCTCCATCGCCGCCCACGGGCACGTGAACCCGAGCATCGAGGTGATCCGGGAGCTCGTCGCCCGCGGCCACCGCGTCAGCTACGCCATCCCCGCCTCCTTCGCCGAGAGGATCGCGGAGACCGGCGCCACGCCGGTGATCTGGAACTCCACCCTCCCCACCGACGACGAGCCCGATGCCTGGGGCACCGAGCCCATCGACAACATCGAGCCCTTCCTCGCGGACGCCGTCCAGGCACTGCCGCAGCTCGCGGCCGCCTTCGAGGGCGACGAGCCCGACCTCGTCCTCCACGACATCACCTCCTACCCGGCGCGCGTCCTCGCCCACCGCTGGGGCGTCCCCGCCGTCTCCCTCTCCCCGAACCTGGTCGCCTGGACCGGGTACGAGGAGGAGGTCGGCGAGCCGATGACGGCCGAACTGCGCGCCACCGAGCGCGGGCGGGCGTACTACGCCCGCTTCCGCGCCTGGCTCGACGAGAACGGCATCGAAGAGGACTGCGACCCCTTCGTCGGCCGGCCGCGGCGCGGCATCGTCCTCATCCCGCGCGCCCTCCAGCCGCACGCCGACCGCGTCGACGAGTCCGTCCACACCTTCGTCGGCGCCTGCCAGGGCGACCGCAGCGCCTCCCAGGGCACCTGGCAGCGCCCGGCCGCGGCCGCGGGGAAGAAGCTGCTCCTCGTCTCCCTCGGCTCCACCTTCACCAGGCAGCCGGCCTTCTACCGGGCCTGCATCGAGGCCTTCGGGGACCTCCCCGACTGGCACGTCGTCCTCCAGATCGGCAAGTTCACCGACGAGGCCGAACTCGGCGCCGTCCCCGCCAACGTGGAGGTGCACCGCTGGGTTCCCCAGCTGGACATCCTGCGCCGGGCCGACGCCTTCATCACCCACGCGGGCGCGGGCGGCAGCCAGGAGGGCCTCGCCACCGGCACCCCGATGGTCGCCGTCCCGCAGGCCGTCGACCAGTTCGGCAACGCCGACATGCTCCAGGGTCTCGGAGTCGCCCGGCACGTCCCCATGGGGGAGGCCGACGCCCGGACCCTGCGGGAGGCCGTCCTCGCACTCGTCGGGGACCCCGAAGTCGCCGCCCGCGCCGAGGCGGTCCGCGCGCGGACGGCCACCGAGGGCGGTACGCGACAGGCAGCCGACCTCATCGAGGCCGAGCTGGCCGCATCGGCGGCACCGTCGGCGGACCGTCCTATCGTTCGTCCATGACCACGAAGAAGTACGCGGCCCTGCTGCGCGGAATCAATGTCGGCGGGGCCAGGAAGGTCCCGATGGCCGAGCTGCGCGAGGTCCTGGCCGACCTCGGCCTGACCGGGGTGCAGACGTACCTCCAGAGCGGCAACGCCGTCTTCACGAGCCCGGAGAAGGAACCGGCCGCCCTCGCCCGCGAGCTGGAGCGGGCCATCGAGGCCCACTTCGGCTTCCGGGTGGCCTGCCTCGTCGTCGACGGGGAGTACCTGCGCGCCGTCGCCGAGGCCTGCCCCTTCCCGGCCGCCGAGCTGGAGGGCAAGCAGCTGCACGCCACCTTCCTCTCCGCGCAGCCCGGTGAGGAGCGGTTCGCGTCGATCGACGGGCCCGTCTTCCTCCCGGAGGAGTACCGGATCGGCGACCGGGTCGTCTACCTGTACGCTCCGGACGGCCTCGGCCGCTCCAAGCTGGGCGAAGCCCTCCACAGGCCCGCCGTGTTCAAGGGCATCGACGCGACGACCCGCAACTGGAACACCGTCGTCAAACTCGTCGAGCTGACGGAGGAATGAGGACTGAGGACTGAGGACTGAGGCCGAGGACGCCCGGACGCCAGGCCGTCGCTACCCGCCGAGCGCGTCGAGGACGGACAGCTCCCGTGGTGTCAGGCGGATCGCCGCCGCGTCCAGGTTCTCGGCCAGGTGGACGGGAGAGCCGGTCCCCGGTGCGGGGCACAGCACGGGAGAGCGGTGCAGCAGCCAGGCCAGCGCGATCTGCCCCGGCCCCGCCCGGTGTTCGGCGGCCACGGCGGTCACCGCCGCCGCGCTCTCGCGCGTCAGGGCGCCGCTGCCCAGCGGGTAGTACGGCAGGAAGGCGATCCCCCGCGCCGCGCACAGCGCGAGCACCTCCGCCGAGGACCGGTCCATCAGGTTGTACGGGTTCTGCACGGCGGCGACCGGCACCACCTCCAGCGCCCGCCGCAGCTGTTCGGCGCCCACCGTGTCCAGGCCGATGTGCCGGATCTTGCCCTCCGCGCGCAACTGCGCCAGCGCGCCCAGCTGTTCCGCCTCCGGGACCGCGGGATCGAAGCGGTGGAGCTGGTAGAGGCCGATGCTCTCCACCCGCAGCCGCCGCAGGCTCGCCTCGCACATCGCCCGGAGCTGCTCGGGCCGCCCCGCGGCGTGCCACCGGTCGGGACCGGTGCGCACCACCCCGCCCTTCGTGGCGACGACGAGCCGCTCCCCGTAAGGGTGAAGGGCCTCGGCGATCAGCTCCTCGGCCAGGTCGGGGCCGTAGTTGTCGGCGGTGTCGATGAGCGTGACACCGCGTTCGACGGCGGTGAGCAGCAGGGTCCGGGCCTCGGCGCGACTGCCGCGCGGGCCCCAGTACCCGGGGCCGACCAGGCCTCCCGTACCGAGGCCGAGCCGCCGTACGGGGAGTTCCCCGCCGAGAAGGAACGCGTCGTTCACCATGCCCCGACGGTAACCCGGAGCTCCGGATGTGCCAGGCTCCGGATCATGCGTTACATCATCATCGGCGCCGGGGCGATCGGCGCGACCATCGGCGGACGGCTGGCGGAGGCGGGCGCCGAGGTCGTCCTCGTCGCGCGCGGCGCCCACGCGGAGGCACTCAAGGCGGACGGGCTGCGGCTCACCACGGCGGACGGGACCCGGGTGCACCGGATCCCGGTGGCCGAGGGCCCGGCGGAACTCGGTGAACTGCGGCCGGACGACGTGCTGCTGCTGACCGTCAAGACGCAGGACGCGATCGCCGCGCTCGACGCGTGGGGCGATGCGGAGGTGGCGGGCGGCGGTACGGCGGCGCAGCGGCTGCCGGTGCTGTGCGCGCAGAACGGGGTGGAGAGCGAGCGGCTGGCGCTGCGCCGCTTCGCCCGCGTGTACGGGGTCTGCGTCTGGCTGCCCGCCACCTTCCTGGAGCCGGGCGTGGTGTCCGCGCTGTGCGCGCCGCTGACGGGCATCCTGCACCTCGGACTCGCGGCCGGCGGAGCGGACGCCCGGGCCGGGCGGATCGCCGCCGACCTGGAGAAGTCCGGCTTCGAGGCCCCGGTCGTCGAGGACGTGATGCGCTGGAAGTACGCCAAGCTGCTGGGGAACCTGGGCAACGCCGTCCAGGCGACGACGGGCCCCGAGCCGCACCCGGCCAAGGCGGCCCTGCTGCTGCGCGCCCAGCGGGAGGGACGGGCGGCGCTCGTGGCGGCGGGGATCGCCCACGCCTCCGACGAGGAGCAGGCGGCGGCCCGTGACGGCAAGGTCGAGCAGCCCCCGGGCGTGCGCGGCGGCTCGTCCTGGCAGTCCCTGCACCGGGGCACCGGCTCCATCGAGGCGGACTACCTCAACGGCGAGATCTCGCTGCTGGGGCGCCTGCACGGGGTCCCGACCCCGGTGAACGACACCCTCCGCCACGCGGCGAACATCTTCGCCCGCGAGGGCCTGCCGCCGGGCGCCATGTCGGTCGAGGACCTGACGGCCCTGGCCGACGAGGCGTCGGCCAGGGTTTGACGCTGGGTCAGAAGGTGCGGTCGCTGCGCCAGGTCGCCTGGCTGGAAGGGTTGTTCATGTCGTAGGTGGTGCCGGAGAGGAGGCGGTCCGCGCCGCGGGTGCCCGTGTAGCGGCCCTTGGGCCCGTGGTTCCACTGGACGATGAAGTAGATGTCGTTCCCGGTGACGGACCCCTCCCGCACGGTCCCCACGGTGTTTCCGGAGGACGTGGATCCGGTGAGGTTGCCGTCGCTGTCCTGCCTCAGATCGATGTGCACGGTGGCGTTGGACTGATAGATGGTCCAGACCCCGCCGGCGTTGAAGTAGGCCGCTGCCGGGGCTTGTCGCACCGCGGCCGGCGCGCTCGCGGGGACGGCGTTCGCGGGGGCGGTGAGACCCGCCCCCGCGGCGGACAGGATCAGGGCGGCGGCGGACGTGGTGAGGAGTGTGCGCATACGGCGTGAGATGGACATCTGCCCTCCAGGGGCGGCCAGGACGATCGATCCCGTTGTGTGGTGCACGGAATCTCGCGGCTGGACTACCCATGATCCACTGGCCCGAGCCCTTGATTCACCCGAACGGGAATCGGGCGGGGCCGGGCATCACGCCGCGGCGAGCAGGGGCAGGCCGCGCGGCGCCGTGTCGTAGCGGCGCAGCAGGAGCCGGGCCAGCTCGGGGGCCGCGCCGAGGACGCCGGCCACCAGATCCGCCCCGGCGGCTTCCGCACCCGCCTCGATACGGTCCGGCAGGCGCCCGGGAGCGATGACGTACGGGGCCACCGCCACCCGGCGGACGCCCTCGGCGCGCAGGGCCCGTACGGCGTCCTCCGTACGGGGCAGGCGGGCGGAGGCGAACGCAGGCCGCACGGCGCACCAACCGGTGTGCCGCCACTCCCGCGCGATTTCAGCGATCACTGCGATCGCCTCCGGGTCGGAGGAACCGGCGGACGCGAGCACCACACCGGTGGTGGCGCGGTCCGCCGGGGTGAGGCCCGCTTCCGCGAGGCGGCGCTCCAGGGCGCCGACCAGCAGCGGGGACGGGCCGAGGACGTCCGCGATCCGGACCGAGAGGTCCGGCATCCGGGACGTGGCCTCGGCCAGCACCGCGGGTATGTCGGACTTCGCGTGGAACGCCCGCGTCAGCAGCAGCGGGAGGGCCACGATCTCCCGTACGCCGGACCGGTACAGGGACGAGGCCACCTGGGGCACCGTCGGGGTGTCGAAGTCCAGGAAGGCCGTCTCCACCCGCAGCCCCGGCCGCAGCGCCCGCACCCGCCGGGTGAGGGCGTGCACGGTCGCCGCGTGCCGCGGGTCGCGGCTGCCGTGGGCGATGACCAGCAGGACGGGGTCGCTCGCCGGTGCGGTGGGACGGAAGAGGGGACGCATGGCGCGGCTCAGCTCTTGACCAGGAGGCCGCGGGTGCGCAGGACCCATCGTTCGGCCGGGCTGAAGATGAGGAGGTCGATGGCGATGCCGACGACGAGGATGAGGATGATGGCGAGGAAGACGCCGGGGAGGTCGATGTTGTTGCGGCCGTTTTCGAGGAGTTGGCCCAGGCCCAGGCCGAGGTCGGGGGAGCTGGCGATGATTTCGGCGGCCATGAGGGAGCGCCAGGAGAAGGCCCAGCCCTGCTTGAGGCCGGCGAGGTAGCCGGGGAGGGCTGCGGGCATGACGATGTGGCGGGCTCCGGCGAGGCCGGTGGCGCCGAGGGTGCGGCCGGCGCG